>NZ_CP023865.1:5283000-5977500 GCF_003711105.1 Actinoplanes teichomyceticus ATCC 31121 | reverse complement strand
TTCGGGTGGGAGTCCAGGTGTGTGGATGGGTAGGGGAGCGTCGTGTTGCGGGTGAAGCGGCGGAGTGATCCAGTCGTGGACGCTACACGAGTGAGAATGCAGGCATGAGTAGCGAATGAAGGGTGAGAACCCCTTCCGCCGGATGACCAAGGGTTCCAGGGCCAGGCTAATCCGCCCTGGGTGAGTCGGGGCCTAAGGCGAGGCCGAGAGGCGTAGTCGATGGATAACGGGTTGATATTCCCGTACCCGCAAAGGAACGCCCAAGATGAACCTCGGGATGCTAACTGCCTGAAGCGTCTGCGGTCTTCGGACCAAGGGCGTGGAGGCCAGGACCCTTCTGGGTAGTAGTTTAGTGATGGGGTGACGCAGGAAGGTAGCTGATCCCGGCCGGTGGTTGTGCCGGGGTAAGCGTGTAGGCCGTGTCATAGGCAAATCCGTGACACATGAGGCTGAGACGTGATGCCGAGCCGTTCTGGTGAAGTCAGTGATCCTATGCTGCCGAGAAAAGCCTCTAGCGATGTTCCGAGCGGCCCGTACCCGAAACCGACACAGGTGGTCAGGTAGAGAATACCGAGGCGACGGGTGAACTGTGGTTAAGGAACTCGGCAAATTGCCCCCGTAACTTAGGGAGAAGGGGGGCCGGACGCGTGAAGCCCCTTGCGGGTGGAGCGTGGTATGGCCGCAGAGAGCAGGGGGAAGCGACTGTTTACTAAAAACACAGGTCCATGCCAAGTCGTAAGACGATGTATATGGACTGACGCCTGCCCGGTGCTGGAACGTTAAGGGGACCTGTTAGCTCTTTGGGGCGAAGCGGAGAACTTAAGCGCCAGTAAACGGCGGTGGTAACTATAACCATCCTAAGGTAGCGAAATTCCTTGTCGGGTAAGTTCCGACCTGCACGAATGGCGTAACGACTTCCCCACTGTCTCAACCACAGGCCCGGCGAAATTGCAGTACGAGTAAAGATGCTCGTTACGCGCGGCAGGACGGAAAGACCCCGGGACCTTTACTATAGCTTGACATTGGTATCTGAATTCGATTGTGTAGGATAGGTGGGAGCCGGTGAAGCTCGGACGCCAGTTCGGGTGGAGGCGTTGTTGAAATACCACTCTGTTGGGTTTGGGTATCTAACTTGCGGCCCTGATCGGGTCGAGGGACAGTGTCTGGTGGGTAGTTTAACTGGGGCGGTTGCCTCCTAAAGGGTAACGGAGGCGCCCAAAGGTTCCCTCAGCCTGGTTGGCAATCAGGTGTTGAGTGTAAGTGCATAAGGGAGCTTGACTGTGAGACTGACGGGTCGAGCAGGGACGAAAGTCGGGACTAGTGATCCGGCACTTGCGTGTGGAAGCGGTGTCGCTCAACGGATAAAAGGTACCCCGGGGATAACAGGCTGATCTTCCCCAAGAGTCCATATCGACGGGATGGTTTGGCACCTCGATGTCGGCTCGTCGCATCCTGGGGCTGTAGCAGGTCCCAAGGGTTGGGCTGTTCGCCCATTAAAGCGGTACGCGAGCTGGGTTTAGAACGTCGTGAGACAGTTCGGTCCCTATCCGCCGTGCGCGTTGGATACTTGAGAAGGGCTGTCCCTAGTACGAGAGGACCGGGACGGACGAACCTCTGGTGTGCCAGTTGTTCCGCCAGGAGCATGGCTGGTTGGCTACGTTCGGAAGGGATAACCGCTGAAAGCATCTAAGCGGGAAGCTCGCTTCGAGATGAGGTATCCCACCACCTTTGAGTGGGTAAGGCTCCCAGCTAGACGACTGGGTTGATAGGCCGGAGATGTAAGCACGGTAACGTGTTGAGTTGACCGGTACTAATAGGCCGAGGGCTTAACCACTCTATACTTTATGCTTAGCGTCCACTGTGTGATTCACAGCAAACGAACAACCACTCCGATGGTTGGGGTTTTTCTGGTCGGCCCGGGATGGGGTCGGCCGGAGAGGTCCGGAGAATTCCGGATCGAGTCGCGGACCGTTGTGGTTCCGTGGCCGGCTCTGGGCTCGGATTGCTGGTGTTCCGCGCTGACAGGTGTTTCGGTGGTCATAGCGGAGGGGAAACGCCCGGTTACATTCCGAACCCGGTAGCTAAGCCCTCCAGCGCCGATGGTACTGCACTCGGGAGGGTGTGGGAGAGTAGGACGCCGCCGGACTCAACGTAACGGTCGAGGGCCGCCCCACACGGGGTCGGCCCTCGACTGCGTTTATGACTTCGTTCCCTAGTAACTTTGTGTTTGAGGCCAGGCCGCCCGCACCGAGGGCCCGCCGCCGTACTTGGAAGGATTGATCCGTGACTACAGGACCGCAGGACGGCGGCTCCAGCAACCGCGACGAGGCCCGGGAGGGCCGCGGTCGCGATGGCGGCGACGCTCGCCGCGGCGATGGAGGCGGATACCAGGGAAACCGGTCCGGCGACCGCGGCGGCTTCCGCGGCGGCGACCGTGATCGAGGCGGCTACCAGGGCGGTGGGTTCCGTGGGGACCGTGACCGCGGCGGCTTCCAGGGTGGCGGTGAGCGCGGCGGGTTCCGTGGTGGTGACCGTGACCGGGGTGGCTACCAGGGTGGCGGTGAGCGCGGCGGGTTCCGTGGTGGTGACCGTGACCGGGGTGGCTACCAGGGTGGCGGTGAGCGCGGCGGGTTCCGCGGTGGCGACCGTGACCGGGGTGGCTTCCAGGGCGGTGACCGTGGCGGGTTCCGCGGTGGCGATCGTGCGGTAGGCGGCGGTGACCGTCCGGGCTTCCGGCGTGACGACCGCGGCGGGTTCCGCGGTGGCGACCGTGACCGGGGTGGCTTCCAGGGTGGCGGTGACCGGGGCGGGTTCCGTGGCGGTGACCGTGACCGGGGTGGCTTCCAGGGTGGCGGTGACCGGGGCGGATTCCGTGGCGGTGACCGTGACCGGGGTGGCTTCCAGGGCGGCGACCGGGGCGGATTCCGTGGCGGCGATCGTGACCGGGGTGGCTTCCAGGGTGGCGGTGACCGGGGCGGGTTCCGCGGTGGCGATCGTGCGGTAGGCGGCGGTGACCGTCCGGGCTTCCGGCGTGACGACCGCGGCGGGTTCCGTGGCGGTGACCGTGACCGCGGCGGCTACCAGGGTGGCGGCGAGCGCGGCGGTGACCGTGACCGGGGTGGCTTCCAGGGCGGTGAGCGTGGCGGGTTCCGTGGCGGTGACCGTGACCGGGGCAGCTACCAGGGTGGCGGTGACCGTGACCGGGGCGGCTACCAGGGTGGCGGCGACCGTGGCGGGTTCCGCGGCGGTGACCGTGACCGGGGTGGCTACCAGGGCGGCGGCGACCGCGGCGGGTTCTCCGGGGGAGACCGTGGCGGGTTCCGCGGTGGCGACCGTGACCGGGGCGGCTACCAGGGTGGCGGCGACCGAGGCGGGTTCCGCGGCGGTGACCGTGACCGCGGCGGCTACCAGGGTGGCGAGCGCGGCGGCTTCCGGGGTGATCGGGAGCGCGGCGGTGCCCGGGAGAGCTTCCAGGGTGGATCCGGTGCTCCGCGCGGTGACCGAGGTGGCTACCAGGGCGGTGAGCGCGGCGGGTTCCGTGGCGGTGACCGTGACCGGGGTGGCTTCCAGGGCGGTGAGCGCGGCGGGTTCCGTGGCGGTGACCGTGACCGGGGTGGCTTCCAGGGTGGCGGTGACCGGGGCGGGTTCCGTGGCGGTGACCGTGACCGGGGTGGCTTCCAGGGCGGTGAGCGCGGCGGGTTCCGTGGCGGTGACCGTGACCGGGGTGGCTTCCAGGGCGGTGAGCGCGGCGGGTTCCGCGGTGGCGACCGTGACCGGGGTGGCTTCCAGGGCGGTGAGCGCGGCGGGTTCCGCGGCGGCGACCGTGACCGGGGCGGCTACCAGGGCGACCGGCCGGAGAACCTGGAGCAGGAGGAGGGCGGCCAGCTCGCTTTCCAGGCTCCGGAGATCCCCGAGGACATCGACGCGAACGACCTGGACCAGGAGGTTCGTTCCGAGCTGGTGAGCCTGGCGCGGGACATCGCGGACAAGGTCGCCCGGCACCTGGTGGCGGCCGGCCAGATCATCGACGAGGACTCCGAGCTGGCTCTGCAGCACGCTGTCGCGGCGCGCCGGCTGGCCTCGCGGATCGCGGTGGTGCGCGAGGCGGTCGGCCTGGCGGCGTACGCGGCCGGGGACTGGACCACGGCGATCGCCGAGCTCCGTACCTACCACCGGATGACCGGCAACCAGAGCCACCTGGCCGAGCTCGCCGACTGCGAGCGCGCGCTGGGCCGGCCGGAGCGGGCGATCGACCTGTTCCGCGGCGCGGACATGGCCAAGCTGGAGAAGTCCGGTGCGATCGAGCTGCTGATCGTGGCGGCGGGCGCCCGAGGTGACCTCGGTCAGCACGACGCCGCCGTGGCGATGCTCCAGGTCAAGGAACTGACCGCGGAGGAGACCGCGGACTGGGCCGCGCGCCTGCGCTACGCGTACGCCGACGCCCTGCTCGCCGCGGGTCGCCGGGAGGAGGCGCGGGAGTGGTTCTCGCGCGCCGCGGCGGTCGACGAGGAGCAGCTCACCGATGCGGCCGAGCGGATCCTCGAACTCGACGGCGTGACCATCGAGGGTGACGACTACGAGGACGACGAGGACGCCGACGGCGAGGCGCGGGCCGAGCACGAGGACTCCGCCGAGGCGCGGGCCGAGGACTCCGGCGACGTGCGCGAGTTCGACCAGGACGCCGCGGGCGACGAGGAGTTCGACACCGACGAGGACGACTTCGAGGACGCCGCGGACGACGAGGACGACGACGAGGACGAGCGGTCCCAGGCCGCCGGCACCGACGCTGTGACCGCCGACGAGACCGAGGCCGGCGAACCGGTGAGCGCGGCGTCGAAGACCGAGGACGACAAGGACGACAAGGGCGGCGACGAGTTCGCCGGCCGGGCGGACGACCGGTCGCAGGCATGAGCGACCACCTCGCCGGCGGTTACGACCTGGCCATCTTCGACCTGGACGGCGTCGTCTTCCTGATCGACAAGCCGATCCCGGGCGCGGCCGACGCGGTCGAGCGGTTGCGGGCCGACGGAACGGCCATCGCGTACGCGACGAACAACGCCTCCCGGCGTGCCGCGGACGTCGCCACCCTGCTCACCGGCATGGGCGTCAGCGCCGCGCCGGCCGAGGTGCTCACCTCGGCCGGCGCGGCCGCCGCGCTCATCGCCGAGCACGTGCCGGCCGGTTCGCCGGTGCTGGTGGTGGGTGCGGAGGCGCTGCGCGGCGAGGTTCGTGACGCCGGGCTCGCCCCGGTGGAGTCGGCGGACGACGCGCCGGTCGCGGTGGTCCAGGGGTACGGGCCCGAGGTCGGCTGGCGGATCCTGTCCGAGGCGGCGCTCGCCGTCCGTGCGGGCGCCACCTGGTACGCGACCAACACCGACCGCACCCTGCCCAGCCCGCGTGGCCCGCTGCCGGGGAACGGCTCGCTGGTCGCCGTGCTGCGGACCGCCCTGGACCGGGAGCCGGACGTGGTGGTCGGCAAGCCGCAGCCGGCGCTGTTCACCACGGCGGCCGCGCTCGCGAAGTCGCAGCGCCCGCTGGCGATCGGAGACCGGCTGGACACCGACATCCAGGGCGCGGTCGGCGCCGGGATGGACAGCCTGCTCGTGCTGACCGGGGTGAGCGGCCCGGCCGACCTGCTGGCCGCCCCGGCCGACCGGCGGCCGACGTTCGTGGCGGCCGATCTGTCCGGACTGTTCCGGTCCGCCGACCAGGCCCGCGTTCCGGCGGCGGAGGTCGACGGGTGGCAGGTGACCCGGGACGGTGACCGGGCGGTGCTCACGGGCTCCGGCGACCCGGTCGGCGCGCTGCGGCTGCTGTGCGGGGTGACCTGGGACGGTGTTCCGGTCGCGAACATCGCCGCCGGGTCCGGGGAGGCCGCCGAGGTACTCCGCGGATGGGGCCTCTAGGGCTCGGGAAGACAGCGACGAACACAGCCCCGGCCGGGTCGGCCGGGGCTGTGGCGTATCCGGGCTCGAATGCCGGCTCGGGCACGGCAGCGGCGGGGGCGGTGGCGGGCCGCCCACGGCTCCGGTGACTGCCGCGGTGCGGCGGTGGCCGGGGCGGTGCGCTGCCTGCGGCGTGGGGACGGGGCGGTGCGCTGCCTGCGGCGTGGGGACGGGGCGGTGCGCTGCCTGCGGCGTGGGGACGGGGCGACGACGTACCGGGGGAGGGCCACGACGTACCGGGGAGGGCTGTGACGTACCCGGGGCTGTGACGTACCGGGGAAGCGTGGCGGCATTGCGCCGGGAAGGGCGGACGGGCCGGGCGGACGCCGCCCACCGGCCGAGGCGGCCGGGAGCGGCGTGCGGCCTGGTGTTGCCGCGGTCTGCGGGCCGTCAGGCCCCGGATGTCGCGGTGCTGCGGTAGCGCTCGGGGCGTGGCCGGTGCCTGCGGCGGGGCAGCGGCGGCGCCTCCGGATCGATGTGGAAGATACCGTCGACCATGGCGACCATCGGCATGCTCATGTAATCGAATTCGGGCACCGCGAGTCGTTCGGCGCGCTGGTGAACGTTCGCTGCGGTGACCGTGCTGTCGATGCGCGGGTCGTCGGGGCGGACGTGGATCATTATCGCCTCCAGTTGCCCGGGGCGGCCGTCGTCCGGCGGTCGCTCGCTCACCGCTCATCGTCCCACGGGTGAGGCCACCTGACCAGCGAAGACGTGGTTGCGGCGAAAAACGGCGGGCGGGACTCGGCGGCGTTTCGCTAGCGGAGGCCCACGCAGTCGTGATCCCAGAACGTGTGCAGATAGACGAGGGTGCCGGTCATCTCGGGGCGGTGCGCGGCGAGCGGCATGACCTGGAAGGCGGCGTCCGGGATGCGCAGCGACGGCTTGCGGAAGCCGAGGTCGCCGCCGGGGACGAAGCCGTGCCGCGCATAGTACGCCGGATCGCCCTCCAGGAAGATCAGCGGGACATCGCGTTTCTCCAGCTCAGCCACACCGTGCCGGATCAGCGCGCCGCCGACACCCTGACGCTGCCGCTCCGGCGCCACCGACAGCGGGCTCAGCACCGGCACCGGGATCAGGCGATCCGGCGCATCGAGCAGGCTGCGGGTGAACATCACATGCCCGATCAGCGTGCCGCCGTCCTCGGCGACGAACGACAGGAATTCCGGGTCGTCCCGGCGCAGGGCGGGCACCAGATCGGCGACCATCCGGCCCGACGCGCCGAATGCGCCCTCGACGAGCTGATCGATCGCCGGATGGTCGGCGGGGGTCTCGGCGCGGATGTGCATCCCGTGGACGTTAGCGGCCGGGCCGGGAACGGGCAGCCGATTTCCGCCGCGGGGTGGTTGAACGATCCGCGGCGGCGGACCGTACCAGCGGGCGTGATCAGAGGAGCTTGCGGAGCTTGAGCAGGTCGAACGGGTTCGCCTTGACGACGACCTGGCGGGCGGCGATGGCCCGGGTGATGTCCAGTCGGCCGTTGAGCAGCGCGATCAGGTCGTCGCCGGCCGCGAGCAGGGCGATCTTCGCCTTCGGGTCGTCGCCGTCCGCGATGTCGACCAGCAGCCCGCCGGCGAGCCGGCCGTGGAAGGCGGTGTTCAGATCGGTGACCCGGCAGGCGAGAGTGCGGTCCAGGTCCAGCTTGCCGCGGGCCTCCGCGTTCGCCGCGAGCTTCGCGGCCAGGGCGTGCAGCGCGGTCCGGCACTCGTCCACGGTGGCCATCGGCATCCCCCCTCACGACACCAGCACCGTACCCCAGGAAGTTGTCGGGGGCTGCCGGTAGCGTGGCACCCGACGCGGCGAGAGGAGGAGGTCTCATGCCGGATGCATGGCGGGCTTACTTGGACCTGGCGCTCGGGTTGACCGAGGCGCCGCGGAAGAAAGCACAACAGGTCGCCGGTGACCTGCTCAACCGGGGTGGCGCGACGGCGGCGCAGGTGCAGGGGCTGGTCGAGGACCTGCTCTCGGCGGGCATCGCGAACCGTGAGGCGCTGACCAGCATCGTTCGCTACGAGGTGGACCGCGCGCTCGGGCGGGTCGGCCTGGCCACCGCCGATGAGGTGTCCGAGCTCACCGCGCGGGTGCGCGACCTGGAGAAACGGTTGCGGGCGGCGCAGGCCCGGGCCGATGCGGCGGAGGCCGGCGTGCGGGCACCCGGTTCGGCTGCGCCCGGTTCCGGTTCCCAGCGCTCTTCGGGCGTCGCGCCGGTCTCGGATGCCGGGCCTGTTTCGGGGGCTGGCTCTGCTTCGAGGGCTGGCTCTGCTTCGGGGATTGCACCGGCTCCGGAGGCTGCGCCTGTGTCGGGGGCTGCGTCTGCTTCGGGCGGCGGGCCCGAGCTCTCCGGGACGCCGTCGGCTTCGGGTCGTGCGGCTCGTGCCCCGAAGAAGGCGGCGGCGCCGAAGAAGCCGGCCGCTCCGGTGAAGAAGGCGGCGCCGGTGAAGAAGGCGGCGCGCAGGTCCACATCGGCCCCCGCGGCCGGGAGCCGGAACGGCTCGGTGCCGGCCGACGTCACGGTCGGCGAGGTCGCCGCCGTGCAGCGGCAGGCCAGGACGTCCGGTGCGCCCCGGAAGACCACGGGCGGGCTGTCCGGGACGACCGGCCGGGCGACCGGGACGGCTCGTGGTCCCGCGAAGACCGCCGACGGTGCGGCGGACGAGACCGGCAAGCCGGCGAAGGCGGCGGACGGGACCGGCAGGCCGGCGAAGGCGGCAGACGGCCAGGCCGAGGCGGCGCGTGGCGCCGCGCGGAAAGCCGCGGGTAAGGCGGCCGCCGGTGAGCCGGCGCCTACGAGGTCCGCGCGTGGGACGGCGACGAAGGCCGCCGGTGGGCCGGTCCTGGCGCCCCACGAGGGGACCGGAACGCCCGCCAGGAAGGCTCCGGCCAAGCGTGCGCCGCGGAAGGCGGCAGCCGGGCCCGCCGCCGCAACGCAGACGACCTCGGCGGGCGAGACGCCGCCCGGGACGGCCACTTCGCCGGTGAGCGGCGTGAAGGCCGCGGCGGCGGCGACCGAGCTGCCCGCGGTGACGACACCGCCATCCACCGACCCGGCCGATGGCGCGGCGCGTGATGCGGCGTCCGGCGCGGCCGCGTCCGCGGGCGACGCCGGGACGGGTGATGCGGCGTCCGGCGCGGCGGCGTCGGGTGGCGATGCCGGGGCGGGTGGTGCGGTGTCGGGTGGCGGCGCGGACGCGCGTGATGCGGCGTCCGGCGCGGCGGCGCCTTCTCGTCGTAAGGCCGCCGCGGGCAAGGCGGCGCCGGCCAGACGGGCGGCGAAGAAGGCGGCTCAGGTGCCGGGTCAGACCCGGGCCGGGAAGCCGCAGCCGGTGGCGGAGAACGCCAGCCGGACCGAGAAGCCGGAGGCATGATCCCGTGACGTTTCCCGATTCCGCGCCGGGTGGTCCGCGTCCGGGGCCGCCCGCCGGTGGATTCCGGCCCGGACCGTCGGGCGGGCCGCGCCCCGGGCCGCCGGCCGGTGGATTCCGGCCCGGGCCGCCGTCGGGTGGTCCGCGGCCGCATGTGCCCGGCGGCCCGGCCGAGCCGGTGACGGCGGCGCCCCATTACCGCACCGGTGCGGACGGGATGGTGGAGGAGACCGGTCATCCGGCGGTGGACGCGGTGCTAAGTTCGCTCGCCAACGCCGCGCGGCTGGCTCCGGCCGAGCAGATCGCCGAGTACGAGGCCGCGCACCAGGTGCTCCAGGAGACCCTGGCCGGCATCGACCGCTGACCGACGTACCGAAAAAGGAATCCCCATGGCCCGCCGTGCGCGTCTCGACGCCGAGCTCGTCCGTCGTAAGCTCGCTCGTTCCCGGGAACAGGCCGCCCAGCTCGTGGCGGCCGGCCGGGTGCAGGTCCGGGGGACCGTGGCCCACAAGGTGGCGGCCATGGTCGACCCGGCCGATCCGGTGATCGTGACCGGGGAGGATCCGCAGACCGAGTACGTCTCCCGGGGCGGCCACAAGCTGGCCGGGGCGCTCGCCGCGTTCGCGCCGAAGGGGCTGGCCGTCGAGGGGCGGCGCTGCCTGGACGCGGGCGCGTCCACCGGTGGGTTCACCGACGTGCTGCTGCGCGCCGGGGCCCGCCGGGTGGTCGCGGTCGACGTCGGGTACGGGCAGCTGGCCTGGCCGATCCGCACCGACGAGCGGGTCGACGTGCACGAGCGGACCAACGTGCGCACGCTCACCCCCGAGGCGATCGGCGGGCCGGTCGACCTGACCGTCGCCGACCTGTCGTTCATCTCGCTGCGCCTGGTGCTGCCCGCGCTGGCCGCCTGCACCGGGCCCGACGGGGACCTGGCGCTGATGGTCAAACCACAGTTCGAGGTGGGCAAGGAGCGGGTCGGCGCGGGCGGCGTGGTGCGCGACTGGCGGCTGCGCGCCGAGGCGGTGCTGGACGTCGCGGCGGCCGCGGCGGAGCTGGGTCTGGGCGTGGTCGACGTGACCGCGAGCCCGCTGCCCGGGCCGAGCGGCAACGTGGAGTTCTTCGTCTGGTTCCGGCGCGGCGCGCCGGCCGCCGACCGCGAGCGGGTGGAGGCGGTGGTCGCCGCCGGGCCGTCCGGGCCGTCCGAGGAGGCGCCGGAAGGGACGGCGGGCGATGCCGACGCGGGGGCCGCGGCGGCGGGGCTGGACAGCACGCGACCGGCGCCGGCGGCGCCGGGCAACGACCGGCCGGTGGCCATCTTGGAGGAGACATGACCCGCTCGGCCCTGCTGGTGACGCACACCGGGCGACGGCAGAGTACCCAGCACGCCCGTGCCGTCGCCCTGGATCTGATCGCTGCCGGGTTCGAGGTCCGGGTCATCGCCGACGAGGTGGCCGACCTGCAACTGCCCGACGAGGTGTCCCCGGTCGAGGGACCCGAGGCGGCCGAGGGTGTGGAGATCGTGCTCGCGCTCGGCGGGGACGGCACCTTCCTGCGCGGGGCCGAGGTGGCCCGGCCGGCCAAGGCGCCGCTGCTGGGCATCAACCTGGGCAAGGTGGGCTTCCTGGCGGAGGCCGAGGTGGAGCACATCGACCAGGTGGTCGCCGACATCGTCGCCGGGGAGTACACCGTGGACGAGCGGCTGACCCTGGACGTGCGCGCCGAGTACGACGGGCGCCTGATCGCCGAGTCGTGGGCGCTCAACGAGGTGACCGTGGAGAAGGGGCAGCGGGCGCAGATGCTCGAGCTGCTCGTCGACGTGGACGGCCGGCCGCTGTCCCGGTACGGCTGCGATGGTGTGGTGTGTGCCACACCGACCGGGTCCACGGCGTACGCGTTCTCGGCCGGGGGACCGGTGGTCTGGCCGGAGGTGGAGGCGCTGCTGCTGGTGCCGATCAGCGCGCACGCGCTGTTCAGCAAGCCGCTGGTGACCGCGCCCACGTCCACTTTCGTGCTCACCGTCGACCCGTACACGTCCTTCGCCGTGCTGTGCTGTGACGGACGCCGCACCTGGGACCTGCCACCCGGCTCCCGGGTGACCGTGGAGCGTGGCCAGTTGCCCGTTCGGCTGGTCCGGCTGGCCCCGCGTCCGTTCACCGACACCCTGGTGGCGAAGTTCGGGCTCCCGGTGGTCGGCTGGCGCGGCAATCGACGCTGATCAGGAACACCCACGCTGGGCAATTGTCAGGGGACCCCACTACCCTCTGCCGTGTGCTGGAGGAACTGCGCATCACCGGGCTCGGCGTCATCGACGACACGACCCTGCGGCTGACGTCGGGTATGAACGTGATCACCGGGGAGACCGGCGCCGGCAAGACGATGGTCGTGACCGGTCTCGGGCTGCTGTTCGGCGGCCGTGCCGACGCCGGCCGGGTCCGGGCCGACCCGGGCCGGGCGGTGGTCGAGGGCCGGCTGCGGCTGCGCGGCACGCTCGGTGACGTGGTCCGTACCCGGATCGCCGACGCCGGGGGCGAGACCGACGAGGACGGGTCGCTGCTGCTGAGCCGCACGGTGACCGCCGAGGGCCGGTCCCGGGCGCACGTCGGCGGCCGCAGCATGCCGGTGTCCACCCTCAGCGAGCTGGGCGAGCAGGTCCTGGCCGTGCACGGCCAGTCCGACCAGCTGCGGCTGCTGCGCCCCAGCGAGCAGCGGTCGGCGCTGGACCGGTTCGCCGGTCCGGAGCACGAGAAGCTGCTGGACGGCTACCGCGAGGCGTTCGCCCGCTGGCGCCGGGTGGTGGACGACCTGGCCGACCGCCGGCGCAACGCCCGGCAGCGCTCGCAGGAGGCCGACCTGCTGAAACTGGGTCTCGACGAGATCACTCGGGTGGACCCCCAGCCGAACGAGGACGAGGAGCTGCGCGCCGAGGTGCAGCGCCTGGAGCACGCCGAGGGGCTGCGGGTGGCCGCGGCCCTGGCGGCGCAGGCGCTGGCCGGCGGGGTGGAGGCGGCCGACGACACCCCGGACGCGACGACGCTTCTCGGCACCGCCCGGCGCACCCTGGAGGGGCAGGCCGGGGTGGACGCCCGCCTCGGCGAGCTGGCCCTGCGGATCGAGGAGGCGGCCACCCTGGTCGGCGACGTCTCCTCGGAGCTGTCGGCCTACCTGGGTGAGCTGGACGCCGACCCGGCCCGGCTGGAGGCGATCTACGAGCGGCGGGCCGCGCTGCGCGCGCTGACCCGCAAGTACGCCGACGACATCGACGGCGTGATCGCCTGGGCGGAGAACGCGAAGACCCGCCTGGCCGAGTTGGACACCTCCGACGAGCTGCTGGAGGAGCTGGACCGGGAGCGCCAGCGGCTGGCGGTGACGGTCGGCGAGCTGGCCGGGCGGCTGACCGCGGCCCGGCGGGAGGCGGCCGAGCGGTTCTCCGAGGCGGTCAGTGTGGAACTGGCCGGGCTGGCGATGCCGCACGCCCGCGTCGAGGTCGCCGTCATCACCCGCACCCCCGGCCGGGGCGAGCCGTCGGTGACCGTCGACGGGCAGGAGCTGGCCGCCGGGCCGGACGGCGCCGACGAGGTGGAGCTGCGGCTGCTGGCCCACCCGGGCGCGCCGTCGCTGCCGTTGCAGAAGGGGGCGTCCGGTGGCGAGCTGTCCCGGGTGATGCTCGCCATCGAGGTGGTCTTCGCCGGGGCCGGTGGGCCGCCGACGCTGGTCTTCGACGAGGTGGACTCCGGTGTGGGCGGCACCGCGGCGGTGGAGATCGGGCGGCGGCTGGCGCGGCTGGCGCGTACGCATCAGGTTCTGGTGGTGACGCACCTGCCGCAGGTCGCCGCGTTCGCCGACCGGCACCTGGTGGTGGCGAAGGACACCGGCGGCGCGATCACGACCAGCGGGGTGCGGATCGTGGAGGAGACCGAGCGGGCCCGGGAGCTGTCCCGGATGCTGGCCGGCCTGCCGGACTCGGACCTCGGCATCGCCCATGCGGAGGAGTTGCTGGCGGTCGCCGGGCGCGAGAAGCATGGCTGAAAAGCCCGTTTTGTCGATGAGCTAGCGCATGTCTAACGGGGGCCGCGTGAAGCGGCATGTCAGGATGGCCGGGATGCGACTTCCCACCTTGCGCCGCGTGCGCACCACCGAGCCGGGCACGGTCTCCGGGGTGTGCCGGCTGGACCGGCGCACCAAACGGCTGACCGGCCGGCTGCGCCCCGGCGAGATCGCCGTGATCGATCACGTCGACCTGGACCGGGTCGCGGCCGACTCGCTGGTCGCGTCCGGGGTGACCGCGGTCCTCAACGCCAAGCCGTCGATCTCCGGGCGGTATCCGAATCTCGGCCCCGAGGTGCTGATCCAGGGCGGCGTGGTGCTGGTCGACAACCTCGGCGAGGCGGTCTTCTCCGGGTTGCGCGAGGGCCAGGTGGTCAGCGTCGAGGGCGACCAGGTGCTGGTCGGCGGCAAGCCGGTGGCCACCGGCGCCCGGCAGGACGCGGAGAGCGTCGCGAAGTCGATGGCCGACGCGCGCGAGGGCCTGTCGGTGCAGCTGGAGGCGTTCGCGGCGAACACCATGGACTACCTCAAGCAGGAGCGCGACCTGCTGCTCGACGGGGTCGGCGTACCGGATGTGCAGACCCGGATCGCCGGGCGGCACGTGCTGATCGTGGTCCGTGGCTACGACTACAAGGAGGACCTGGACGTCCTCCGGCCGTACATCCGCGAGTACAAGCCGGTGCTGATCGGGGTGGACGGCGGCGCCGACGCGCTGGTGGAGAACGGCCACACCCCCGACCTGATCATCGGCGACATGGACTCGGTCACCGACGACGTGCTGCGGTGCGGCGCCGAGGTGGTCGTCCACGCGTACCCGGACGGCCGCGCGCCCGGCCTGGAGCGGGTGCGCAAGCTGGACGTCGACGCGCTCACCTTCCCGGCCGCGGCCACCAGCGAGGACCTCGCGATGCTCCTCGCCGACGAGAAGGGCGCGTCGCTGATCGTGGCCGTCGGCACGCACGCCAACCTGGTCGAGTTCCTCGACAAGGGCCGTGGCGGCATGGCCTCGACGTTCCTCACCCGGCTCAAGGTCGGTGGCAAGCTGGTCGACGCCAAGGGCGTCAGCCGGCTCTACCGGCAGAACATCTCCGGCTCGGCGCTGCTGCTGCTGATCTTCTCGGCGATGGCCGCGATGGCCTCGGCGGTGGCGGTCTCCACGGTGGGGAAGGCGTACCTCACCGTGGTGTCCGAGTGGTGGGACAATCTGGTCTTCCAGTTGGGCAATCTTTTCTGAGGGCGTCGTGATCAACTTCCGGTACCACGTGGTGTCGCTCACCGCGGTCTTCCTGGCCCTGGCCATCGGCCTGGTGGTCGGCACGGCCGCACTCAACGGCCCGGTCTCGGAGAACCTCCGCAACCAGCTGGCCACGCTGAACAAGGACAACAACGTCAAGCGTGACCAGGTGAACCAGTACAAGGAAGAGCTCAACCGCAACCAGGACTTCGCCAACGAGATCGCGCCGTTCGCGCTCACCGGCAAGCTGGCCGGCCGCAAGATCGCGGTGGTGGCGCTGCCCGGCGGCAAGGAGTCCGCCGACGGCGTGGTGAAGATGCTGACCGTGGCCGGCGCGACGATCACCGCGCGGGTCACCCTGGAGGACCGGTTCATCGACCCCAACTACGCCAACGAGCTGCTCGACCTGGCCGACCAGTCGTCGCAGCCGAGCATCTCCGCGGCCGGCCTGCCGCAGAACAGCGACGGCGTGGAGACCGCCAGCGCGTTGCTGGTGCGTACCCTGCAGGCCGGGACGACGCCGTTGATCGCGCAGGACGTGACCGCGGTGCTGAGCGCGTTCAGCAAGCCCGGCTACATCTCGGTGGCCGACGGGGCCGGCGGTGGCGCCGAGGCGGTCGTGCTGGTGGCCGGCCCGCCGGCCACCGACAAGGACGCGTCGAAGAAGGCGCAGAACACGGTCACGGTGGCCGACCAGTTCAGCGAGAGCCGCCCGCTGGTCGTCGGCGGCGACAGCGCCGGGGAGAGCAACCTGGTCGCCGGCGTGCGCAGCGACCCGACCCTGGCCAAGAAGATCTCCACGGTGGACAACGTGAGCACCGTGCAGGGCCAGCTGGCCACCGCGATGGCCACCCACGAGCGCCTCGTGCTGAACCGGGTCGGCCAGTACGGGCTCGGGGGCACCTCGCTGATCCCGTCGGCCGCGCCGTAGTCTTTCGGCCATGGCCTTCCTCCGCTCGCTGGGAACCGGTGCACTGGTCGCGCGCACGGTGCTGGGCTGGGTGCGCCGCGACCCGAAGGCGGGTGATCTGCGCCGGACCAACTTCCAGGGGCGGACGGTGACCCTGGCCGGTGGTCCGGCCCTGGCCGCCGGGGCCACCCTCGGCGCGGCGGCCGGCGCGCCCACCGGCCGGCTCGCCGCCGCCGCGGTGACCGCCGGCGCGGTCAGCGGCGCGGTCGGCCTCTACGACGACATCGTCGGCAACCGCCCGGAGCAGAAGACCGCGAAGGGTTTCGCCGGCCACCTCGGCGCGCTGCGCGAGGGCCGGGTCACCAGCGGCCTCGTCAAGATCGGCGGGGTGGGCGCGGCCGGGCTGGCCGCCTCGGCGCTGATCGGCAGTCGCCGGACCGGCGCCTTCGGGCGCGGCGTCGACGTGCTGCTCGGCGCGGGCGTGATCGCCGGCACGGCGAACCTGCTGAACCTGCTCGACCTGCGCCCGGGCCGGGCGCTCAAGGCCGGCCTGCTGCTGGGCGCGCCGCTCGCCGTGGGCCGCGGCGCGGCGATGACCGCCGGCACCCTGGGCGCTGGCGCGGCGCTGCTGCCGGCCGACCTGAACGAGGAGATCATGCTGGGCGACTCCGGCGCGAACGCGCTCGGCGCGCTGCTCGGCGTCGCGTTCACCGCCCGGGCCGGCACGCTGGGCCGGGCGACCGCGCTGGCCGCCCTGGCCTCGCTCACCGCGGCCAGCGAGAAGGTCAGCTTCACCAAGGTCATCCACGACACGCCCTGGCTGCGGCGCCTCGACGAGCTCGGCCGCCGGCCCCCGCAGGCGTGACTTCCCCGAACGACGCCGGCGCCGCCCCCTCCGCGACGCCGGCCGGACCTGCCGCGCCGCCGGGATCTGCCGCGCCGGCCGGACCTGCCGCGCCGCCGGGATCTGCGGCGCCGGCCGGATCCTCGACGCCGCCGGGACCCGCGGCGACGGCCGGACCCGGGACGCCGGAATCCTCGGCGGGCCCGGGCGAGGGCGGGCGCGCCGCCTCCACGCCGGCCGGGCCGGGCATCGGCGGGGTCGCCGCCAAGGTGGCCGGTGCGGCCGTCCTGATCACCGCGCTGACCGTGCTGGCGCGGCTCGCCGGGTTCGGGCGCACCCTGGTCTTCTTCTACACCGTGGGGGAGGGCGGCCACGGCGGCCTGCCCGACCTCTACTTCGCCGCGAACACCGTGCCGAACATCGTCTTCGAGCTGGTCGCCGGCGGCGCCCTGGCCAGTCTCGTGGTCCCGCTGCTGGCCGGCGCGGTCGCCGCCGGTGACACCGAGCGGGTCGGCCGGATCAGCTCCGCGCTGCTGACCTGGGTGCTGGCGCTGACCGTTCCGCTGGCCGTGGTGGTCGCGCTCGCGGCCGGGCCGATCACCGGGCTGCTGCACGGGGTGCCGCCGGAGCATCAGGAGGTCGCCGCCCGGATGCTGCGGATCTTCGCGCCGCAGCTGCCGCTCTACGGCGTCGGCATCGTGCTGACCGGTGTGTTGCAGGCGCACCACCGGTTCGCCTGGCCGGTGATCGCGCCGCTGCTGTCCAGCGTGACCGTGATGACGGCCTATCTGACCTACGCCGGGGTGGACGGCGCCCGTACCGACTTCGCCGGCCTGTCCGCCGCCGGCGAGCTGATCCTCTCGGCCGGCACCTCGGCCGGCGTGGTCGTGCTCACGCTGTGTCTGCTGATCCCGCTGCGCGCGCTGCGGCTGCGGCTGCGCCCGCGGTTGCGGTTCCCCGGCGGCGAGGGCCGGCAGGCGGTCCGGCTCGGCTGGGCCGGCGCGGTGACGGTGGGCGCGCAGCAGGTGGTGGTCGCGCTGATCGTCACGCTGGGCGCGCAGCAGCTGGCCCGGTACAACGGCGCGCAGACGGTGTTCCTGCTGCCGTGGGCGGTGCTCGCGGTGCCGCTGGCGACCGCGGTGTACCCGCGCCTGGCGGACGCGGTGGTGCGGCGCGACGAGGACGCCTACGCCGGGGCGCTGTCCGGCGCCGCCCGGTCGATCGTGCTGCTCGCCGGGCTCGGCATGGCCGCGCTCGCCGGGCTGGCGGCGCCGGCGGCCGACCTGATGAACGCCGGCGGCGCGGCCCCGGGCATCGTCGGGTTCGCGCCCGGGTTGCTCGGCTACGGGTTGTTCGCGCTGCTGTCCCGCGCGCTGTACGCCCGCGGCGCGACCGTCGCCGCCGCGGTCGCCTCCGGTTCCGGGTGGCTCTGCGCCGGGATCGCGGTCGTGGTGGTGACCGCGACCGCCTCGGGCGCGGTGGAGCTGGCCGGGCTCGGGGCGGCCAACGCGCTGGGCATGTCGGTGACCGGGGCGCTGCTGGTCCGGGCGGTGCGGCGGCAGGCCGGGCGGGACGCGCTCGCCGGCCTGTCACGGGCCGTGGCCGCCGCGGTGCTCGCCGGCGCCGCCGCCGGGCTGGCCGGGTGGGGTGCGGTGGCCGCGCTGGCGGCGGTCCTGCCGGGCACCCCGCGGGTGCTCGGCGCGCTGCTGGAGGGCATGCTGGGCGGGGTGACGGTGACCGTGGTCTTCGTCGCCGTGGCGTTCGTGCTGGACCGGCGGGACCTGAGCCCGCTCGCGGCGACGCTGGCGCGACGGTTGCGGAGGTAACCGCGGGACGGCCCGGATGGCGCCGCCCCGGGCCGGTCCTGTAAACCCTTGAGCCGGAGCCGACGTGCGGCGCGTTTCCGGGCGAGACGCGCGCGAGGAGAGGGGTAGACCGCTGGTGAGCAGCGACGACGGGTGGCACGGTTCGGTCGTGCTGGTGCTCGGCTCGGCCACCGGCGGCACCGGCGGGCACGTCCTGTCGCTGGCGCGTGGCCTCGCCGGGACCGGCTGCCGGGTGCTGGTGTGCGGCCCGGCCGCCAACGACGAGCATTACGGTTTCACCGCCGCCGGAGTGGAGTACGCGCCGGTGGAGATCCCGGCCGACCCGGGCCCGCAGGACTCCGGAGCGGTCCGGGCGCTGCGCCGGGCGGTTGCCGGGCGCGACGCCGACGTGCTCCACGCGCACGGGCTGCGGGCCGCCTTCGTGGCGTCGCTGGCCCGGACCGGGGTGCCGCTCGTGACCACCTGGCACAACGCGGTACTGGCGAAGGGGCTGCGCGGCCAGGCCGGCGCCCTGGTCGAGCGGATCGTCGCGCGCAGCGCCGCGCTCACCCTGGGCGCCTCGGAGGACCTGGTGGAGCGGGCGGTCGCGCTGGGCGCGCGCAACGCCCGGCTCGGCCCGGTGGCCGCGCCGCAGATGCGGGCGCCGAAGCGCACCCGGCAGGCGGTCCGTGCCGAATTCCGGATCAAGGGCGACACCCCGCTGATCCTGTCGGTCGGCCGGCTGCACCCGCAGAAGCACTACGACCTGCTGGTCGACGCCGCCGCCCGGTGGCGCGACCTGGACCCGGCGCCGGTGGTCGTGGTGGCCGGTTCGGGACCCAGCTACATGCCGCTGGCCCAGCGGGCGTCCCGCGAGCACGCGCCGTTCCACCTGCTCGGGCACCGCACCGACGTGCCCGATCTGCTGCTCGGCGCCGACCTGGCGGTGGTCACCAGCGACTGGGAGGCGCGGCAGCTGTTCGCCCAGGAGGCGCTGCGGGCCGGGGTGCCGCTGGTCACCACCGCGGTGGGCGGGCTGCCCGGCCTGGTCGGCGACGCCGCGGTGCTGATCCCGCCGCGTGACCTGGACGCGCTGGACCGGGCCGTACGCGAGCTGCTGGCCGACCCGCAGCGGCGCGCCGACCTGGCCGAGCGTGGCCGTGCCCGGGCCGCCACCTGGCCGGACGAACGGGCCGTGGTGGACGCGGTCCGCTCGGCGTACGCCGAGGTCGCGGCCTCGTGACCGGCCGCCTGGACCGACTGAGGCGGGTTCGCCCGCCGGGCACCCCGCGTGGCCGGCGCGCCGCCGCCTGGGTGCCCTACCTGCTCGTCGTCCTGGTCGCGGCGGCCAGCCTGGTCGGGCTGACCATCCGCCCGGCCGGGGAGGCCCGGCGCGGCATGGCCGACTACGTGGTGGTGGCCGCCGCGGCCGGCCTGCGCTGGGAGGATCTCGACCCGCAGCGCACCCCGGCGCTGTGGCGGGAGGCGACCAAGGGCTCGACCGGCTGGCTGACGGTGCGTTCGGCGCACCAGGTGACCTGCCCGTCGGACGGCTGGCTGACCCTGGGCGCGGGCAACTACGCGGCCTGGGACACCCGGACGGTACGTGGCCGCTGCCCGGCCGGCACCCCGGAGCTGACCCGCCCGGACCGCATCGGCGCGAACGTGACGGCCCAGCGCACCGTGGTGCGCACCAATCAGGACCGGCTGCCGTACGGCACCACCCCGGGCGCGCTGGCCGAGTCGGTCCGCTGCACGGTGGCGGTCGGCCCGAACGCCGCGATCGCCGCGGCCCGCCCGTTCGGCCGGGTCGACCGGTACGCCGAGACCCTGCCCGCCGATCCGGCGAAGCTGCTCTCCGACTGTGTGCTGAGCATCGTCGACCTGGGCACGATCTCCGGCTCCGGCGCCGAGCGGCGCGCCGCGGTGGCCGCCGCCGACGCCACCCTGGCCCGGGTCCTGGCCGCCCGTCCGGAGCGGTCGCTGATGCTGATCGCCGGCGTCGCGGACACCGAGAGCAGCTCCCGGCTGCACGTGGCGATCGCCGAGGGCGACGGCTGGGACGGCGGCTGGCTGACTTCGGCCGGCACCGGCCGGGACGGCTACCTGCAGCTGATCGACCTGGCCCCGACGGTGCTGTCGGCGCTGGGCCGGCCGGCGCCGGAGAAGCTGTTCGCCGGGTACGCCGCGAGCGTGTCGAGCGGCCGCCCGGGCGACGTGGCGCGGGCGATGCAGGGCCGCAACGACGCCGACGGCCGGGCCATCGCCCAGCGCGGGGTGGCGTCGATCTTCTTCACCGTGCTCGCCGTCGTACAGGTGCTGTTGTTCCTGGCGGTCGTGCCGGTGTTGATGCGGGCCCGGCGGCACGCCGGCCCGGCCGCGCCGCCGCTGCCGCCGCGGCGGCTGGTCGCGGTCTTCGAGGCGGCCCTGATCGCGGTCTCGCTGGCGATCCCGGCGGGGCTGCTCGCCGACGTGGCCCCGTGGTGGAGCAGCGAGCATCCGGCCTGGATGTTCGGGGGCGCGACGTTCCTGCTGATGCTGGCCGGGACGCTCGCCGTGCGGCTGGCCCCGCGGTTCCGGATGACGCTGTGGCCGATGGGCGCGGCGGCCGGGATCAGCGCGATCGTGATCGTGGTGGACCTGCTGACCGGGGCGCGGCTGCAGCTCAACGGCGTGGCCGGCTACTCGGCGACGCACGGGGTGCGGTACGCCGGGCTGGGAAGTGTCGGGCTGGGCGTGTTCGTCGCCGGGCTGCTGCTGGCCGCGGGCTGTGCCGCGCAGTGGGTGGGCCGGACCTGGCGGCCGGTGGTGATGGTGCTGTTCGGCGGACTGGGCGTGGTCATGGTGGGCAGCCCGTATCTGGGCGCCGACCCGGTCGGCGCGATCGCGGTCACCGCCGGGGTGTGTGTGGCGGCGGCGATCAGCTCCGGTGGCTGGCTGACGTTCCCCCGGTTCGCCTGGGCGGCCGTCGCCGGGCTGGCGGTGACCGCCGGGTTCGCCGTGCTGGACCTGCACCGGCCGCCGCTGGAGCAGGGCACCCTGGGCCGGTTCCTGTCCGCGCTCGGCAGCGGCACGGCCGGTCCGGCGATGCAGCGCGCGGCCACCGCGAACGGCCAGGCGCTGCTGGACAGCCCGCTGACCCTGCTGGCCCTGGCCGGGGCGCTGATGCTGGCTTTCTGCCAGTTCTCCCCGTGGGGCGGGCTGAAGCGGGTGTACGGCCTGCACCCCGCGGTCCGCGCGGCGATCGCCGGCACCGTCGTGGCGTCGGTCACAGCCGGGATCTTCGGCGGCACCGCGCTCGGGGTGGCCGGCGCGGCGGCCGCGATGGCGGTGCCGGTGGCCGTGCTGACCGCTCTGCGGGTGCTGCTGCACGCCGCGGATCGCACCCCGCCGCCGGGCGAGACCGACGGTCCGGGCGGCCCGTCGTTGCGCAAAGCCGACGGAGATCAACTCTCGGTGACCGAACCGGCCGGCTGACACGCACGTCCACCAGCCCGAACGTGGCGGGTCCAGCAATGAGTGTTACGGTGGACTCCCGTGGATGGGGCGCTGCGGCCCCGGTCTGCACGATCCAAGAAGACAGGCGACCACGGGAGCGGGCCTTGGCCTCATCAGTGCGCGACACTCGGCACATCTTCGTCACCGGGGGCGTCGCCTCCTCGCTGGGCAAGGGCCTCACCGCCTCCAGCCTCGGCAATCTGCTCACCGCCCGCGGTCTCCGCGTCGTGATGCAGAAGCTCGACCCCTATCTGAACGTCGACCCGGGCACGATGAACCCGTTCCAGCACGGTGAGGTCTTCGTCACCGAGGACGGCGCGGAGACCGATCTGGACGTCGGGCACTACGAGCGCTTCCTGGACCGTGACCTGTCCGGCAAGGCGAACGTGACCACCGGCCAGGTCTACTCGGCCGTCATCGCCCGGGAGCGGCGCGGCGAGTACCTGGGCGACACCGTCCAGGTCATCCCGCACATCACCAACGAGATCAAGAGCCGGATCTTCGCGATGGCCGACCCGGACGAGAACGGCGCGGTTCCGGACGTGGTGATCACCGAGGTCGGCGGCACGGTCGGCGACATGGAGTCGCTGCCGTTCCTGGAGGCGATCCGCCAGGTGCGCCACGAGGTCGGCCGGGACCGGGTCTTCTACCTGCACGTGTCGCTGGTGCCGTACCTCGCGCCGTCGGGCGAGCTGAAGACCAAGCCGACCCAGCACTCGGTGGCCGCGCTGCGCAACATCGGTATCCAGCCGGATGCCCTGATCTGCCGCAGCGACCGGGAGATCCCGGAGAAGATGAAGCACAAGCTGGCGCTCTACTGCGACGTGGACGTCGAGGCGGTCATCGCCTGCCCGGACGCGCCGAGCATCTACGACATCCCCAAGGTGCTGCACGACGAGGGCTTGGACGCGTACGTCGTGCGCCGCCTGGGCCTGTCGTTCCGCGACGTGAACTGGCAGACCTGGAACGACCTGCTGGAGCGGGTGCACCACCCGAAGCGGACCATCACCATCGCCCTGGTCGGCAAGTACGTCGACCTGCCGGACGCGTACCTGTCGGTCACCGAGGCGATCCGGGCGGCCGGCTTCGGCAACACCGTGAAGATCCAGATCCGCTGGGTGCCGAGCGACGACTGCGCGACCCCGGCCGGCGCGGCGAACGCGCTCAAGGGCGTCGACGGCATCGTCATCCCCGGCGGCTTCGGTGTCCGCGGCATCGAGGGCAAGGTCAATACCTCCCGGTACGCCCGGGAGAACGGCGTCCCGATCCTCGGCCTCTGCCTGGGCCTGCAGTGCATGACCATCGACGCCGCGCGCCACCTGGCCGGGCTGGCCGGGGCGAACTCGCTGGAGTTCGACGAGACGGCGACCTACCCGGTGATCTCCACGATGGCCGACCAGGAGGAGATCGTGGCCGGCAAGGGCGACATGGGCGGCACCATGCGGCTGGGCGCCTACCCGGCGAAGCTCAAGGCCGGCTCGATCGTCGCCGAGGTCTACGGCGCGACCGAGATCTCCGAACGGCACCGGCACCGCTACGAGGTCAACAACGACTACCGGGACAAGCTGTCGCAGGCCGGGCTGGTCTTCTCCGGCACCTCGCCGGACGGCCGGCTGGTCGAGTTCATCGAGCTGGACCGCGCGGTGCACCCGTACTTCGTGGCCACCCAGGCGCACCCGGAGCTGAAGAGCCGCCCGACCCGCCCGCACCCGCTGTTCGACGGCCTGGTCAAGGCCGCGATCGCGTACGCGGCGGCGGACGAGCTGCCGGTCGAGCCGGTCGAGGCGAGTTGATGGGGTTCGAGCACGAGACGGTGGCCCGCACCGAGCGTTACCGCGGCCCGATCTTCGACGTCTTCACCGACGAGGTGACCATGTCGGACGGCGGCACCGCCAAGCGCGACGTGGTCCGCAACCGGGGCGCGGTCGTCGTGGTGGCCCTCGACGAGGCCGGCCGGGTGGTGCTGATCAGGCAGTACCGGCACGCGCTGGGCGCCCGGATCTGGGAGCTGCCGGCCGGGCTGCGCGACGTCGAGGGCGAGGACCCGGCGGTGACCGCGGCCCGCGAGCTGGCCGAGGAGGTCGACCTGAGCGCCGGCCGCCTCGACCGGCTGGTCGAGCTGCACACCTCACCGGGCTTCAGCACCGAGCACGTGCTCGTCTTCCTGGCCCGGGACCTGGCCGCGATCCCCGAACACGAGCGGCACACGCGCACCGACGAGGAGGCCGACCTGGAGGTCGTCCGGGTCGACCTGGACGAGGCGGTCGCCATGGTGCTGCGCGGTGAGATCACCAACGCGGCCGCGGTGGCCGGGCTGCTGGCCGCCGCCCGCTCCCGCGACGCCGGCTGACCCTGTCGCCGCCGGGCAGGTCGTGCCCGGCGGCGACGGGATCCGGTCGATCGGGTAACGGTCCACCACCGCGATCGTGCAGGCGCTGCTCGGGTACGACCCGTGGCCCGCGCCCGGGTGGGTGACCAGCCGGCCGCCGCCCGTCCGGGGTCACCGGTCAGCTGCCGTGACACCGGCGCCGGGTCGCCGGCCGCGGCGGTCAGCGCGGTCCGGCCGGGTCGCCGGACGCCTCGGCGAGCGGGCCGGCCAGCAGCGCGGCGGCCGGGGGCCAGGTCGTCAGCGGCTCGCCGGCGGCGTACGCGGCGCCCGCGCGGACCGCCGCATCCGGGTGCCGCAGCCAGCCGGTGACCAGCCGCACCTGCAGATCCCCGCGCGGGCGCAGCGCGCGCAGCACCCAGATCAGCGGGTCGTCGTCGGACGACGGCAGCAGCGGGATCCGCCCGAGCGCGGCCGGGGCGTCGCGCTCCACGATCTGCACCACCGGGCCGGGCAGCGGCGCCTCCGCGTCCGAGCCGGCCAGCACCAGGGCCGCGGCGAGCCGGACCACCGGCGCGGGGTCGGCGAGCCGGTCGTCGGCGGTTTCCGCGCGGGCGCCCAGGGCCAGCACGGCGGCGGCCCGCACCAGCTCGGCACGGTCGGTGACCGACGCGGTGCGCAGCCCCGCGGACGCGCCGCCGGCCACCTCCGGGCCGAGCGCGCCGACCAGGGTGGCGGCGGCGACCCGTACGTCGTCGTCCGGGTGGGCGGCGAGCAGCCGCAGATAGCTGGGCAGTCCCGCGGTGACGGCGGCACGGGCGGCGGCCACCGGGGCCCGCTGCCCGGCGATCCGGGCGCGGGTCGGCCGCGGGCCGGTCCCGGACCGCTGGGCGTGGGCGTCCGCGACGGCGGTGAGCAGCACCAGCACGCCGTGCGGACCGGCGGCCGGCGCGTCCAGCAGGCGGATCAGGAACGGTACGGCCGCCGCCGCCGCGTCACCGGGGACGCCGCCCGGGCAGAGCCGCGACGACAGCTCGCCGAGCGCGTCGCGGTCACCGCCGGCGACCGCCCGCAGCAGGTGTGGCACGTCCGCCGCGCTCAGTGCCGCCCAGTCCACCGTCGCGAGATCGTTCAGCACGAGAACGAACGTACCGGGACGGGCGGCCGGGCCGCCGGGACCACACCGGCGGGGGTCGGACCCGGCTACACCACTGCGGGTGACCGTGGGGTACCGGTTCCGGTGAGATTTACCGCAACGGTGGGGGCATTGTCCCTCTGCGCGGTGGATGATCCGATGTACCCCGATGATCGATACAGCGAGAGCACTCGGGAAGATCCTGCCACCACCGGGGCTGCCCCGGGCGCTGGCGGCGCAGAACGCGCTGTGGGGCGTCGGCACCGGCACGTTCCTCGCCGGCAGCGTGGTCTTCTACAGCCTGTACGTCGGACTCACCCCGGTGCAGATCGGCGTCGGGCTCTCCGCCGCCGGGTTCGTCGCGCTGGTCGGCTCGATGCCGCTGGGGCACCTGGCCGACCGGATCGGCGGTCGCCAGGCCTGGGCGATCGGGGCCGTGGTGCGCGGCGTGGCGTTCGCGGTCTACCCGCTGGCCCACGGCTTCTGGCCGTTCCTGCTGCTGATGTGCGTGCAGACCACCGCGGAGACGCTGTCGACCAGCGGCCGGGTGGTCTACACGGCGGCCGCGGTGCCCGCCGAGAGCCGGGTGCGGGTGATGGCGTTCAACCGCGCCTATCTCAACGTCGGCTGGAGCGTCGGCGCCGGCCTGGGCGCCGGGGCGCTGGCCCTGGACTCCCGGCCCGGCCTGCTGCTGCTGGTCTTCATCGCGGCCGCCGCCTCCGCGCTCAACGGCCTGTCCGTCGCCCGGATGCCGCGGGTAGCGCCGGCGGCCGTCCCGGACGGCCCGCGCCCGAGCCCCTGGGGGGTGCTGCGTGACCTGCCGTACACCGCGGGCTCGGCCGTCTTCGGCGTCCTCTGGCTGCACGCGATCCTCTGGAACGACGTGCTGCAACTGTGGGTGATCACCCGTACCGACGTGCCGAAACCGGTGCTCGGCGGCCTGGTCGCGCTGAACACCGTGCTCGCCGTGGTGTTCCAGGTCCGGGCCACCCGCGGCGCCGACACCATGCCCGGCGTGGTGCGGCTGACCCGGGCGGCGGCGCTGAGCGCGGCGGTCGCCTGCCCGGTGGCCGCCGCCACCGGCATGACCCACGGCTGGCTCACCGTCGCGCTGCTGCTCGTGGCCGTGATCCTGTTCACCGGCACCGAGCTGTGGGTGTCGGCCGCGCAGTGGTTCGTGCAGGTCGAGGTCCCGCCGGCCGCCCAGCGCGGCCTCTACGTCGGGCTGGACAAGTCGGTGCAGGGCGTGACCCGGCTGGCCGGTCCGGCCGGGCTGACCTTCCTGGTGATCCAGAGCGGGGGATGGGGATGGTGGGTGATCGCCGGGATCTTCGCCGGCTGCGCGGTGGCGGTCCGCCCGGTGATGGCGTGGATCGAGCGCACCCCGCGCACCGCGGAGCTGCCGGCACGCAGCCCCTGAGCACCCGCGCGGGGGTCACGCCGCCGGGCCGACCGTCCAGGCGGGAACCAGGCGGATCGGCTCACCGGCCGGCCGGCGCGCGCCGGCCGTGTCCACCGGTTCTCCGGCCGTGTCCACCGGCTCCCCGGTGGCCCGCCAGGCGGTCAGCACGAGGAAGCCGGCGGAGCCGGAGGCCGCGACGCAGCCGCCGAGGAAGCCGGGCGTGGTGACCGGCTCGTCCGGCGCGCCGTCGAGCGGGCGGCCGGGCTGCCCGGGGCCGTGGGCCAACCGCAGCACCCAGGCCGCGGCGAGGACGGCCGGCAGCGGCCGGCGCAGCTGGTGGACCTCGTCGAAGAGCCGCACCTCGATGGCCCGGTAGGTGCCGGCCTGACCGGCGGCGATCCGGTCGTGACCGGCGGCCATGAAGGTGTGGTAGGCGGCCCGGTCGCGCCAGCAGCCGAACACGTGGGCGCGGCCCGGATGCCGGGTGCTCCAGCCGCCGGCCTGCCCGAGCAGGCCCGGCCACGCGCGCAGCGCCGACCAGCCGGCCTGGCCGGCGGCGAAGCGGTCGGTGTCGGTGACCTCGCAGGTCACCCATTTGACGAGCACGGGGATCATTCTGTCGGATCCGGGTAGTACGGTGGCGTCGCCCATCGTGGAGGAGGCAGTCGGTGAGCTATCCGCAGCTACGGTCGATCGTGCTGGACACCCCGGACGCGCGCGGGCTGGCCGAGTTCTACCGGCAGCTGCTCGGGCTGCGGTATCGGCCCGGCGACGAGCCGCCCGCGCCGGGGACCGACGACGCGAAGGGTCGCGACTGGCTGGTCCTGCGCGGCGACGGCGGGGTGCGGCTCGCCTTCCAGCAGGTGCCCGCGTTCGCGCCCACCACCTGGCCGGACACCGCGGTCCCGCAGCAGCTGCACCTGGACACCACGGTGCCGTCGGTGGCGGAGCTGGACCGTCAGCACGAGCGTGCCCTGAGCCTGGGCGCGACGCTGCGATTGGACCGCAGCGACGACCCGGAGGAGCCGCTGCGGGTCTACGCCGATCCGGCCGGTCACACCTTCTGCATCTTCGTCGCGTCGTAGGCGGCGCGGGCCCGCTCCACGTCGGCCAGATGCTCGCCGGACCAGGTGGCCAGGTGGGCGAAGAGCGGCGCGAGGCTGCGACCGAGGTCGCTGATCTGATATTCCACCCGGGGCGGGACCTCGGGGTGGTAGGTGCGGGTGACCATGCCGTCGCGTTCCAGCTGGCGCAGCCGCTGGGTGAGCACCTTCGGCGTGATCGTGGGCAACCGGCGCTCCAGCTCGACGAAACGCTGCCGGCCGAACTCGTGGAGCGCCCAGAGGATCGGCGTGGTCCAGCGGCTGAAGACGATGTCGATCACCGGCCCGATCGGGCAGGCCTGCTCCGGGTCGGTCATCGGGTTCCTCCTCGGATTGATCACCAACGGGTAGCCACTTTCTCCTAGGTACCTACTATATCCAGGCTGTTAGCGTCCTCCGGTCGGTCCACACGGGACCGCGGAGGGGGTACGAGATGTACGTGGTGACGGGCGCGACCGGCAACGTCGGGCGGCCGCTGGTGCGGGCGCTGGCCGAGGCCGGCGTGCGGGTGCGGGCGGTGTCCCGCCATGATCCGGGCGACCTGCCGTCCGGAGTGGAGCACCGCACGGCCGATCTGGCCGACCCGCGCAGCCTGGGCCCGGTGGTGGCCGGTGCGGAGGCGTTCTTCCTGCTGGTCTCCGGCGCCGGCGCGCACCTGGACGGGCCGGCCATCCTGGAGCAGGTGCGCGCCGGTGGGGTGCGCCGGGTGGTGCTGCTCTCCTCACAGGCCGCCGGAACCAGGCCGGACGCGGTCTCGCACGCGCCGCTGCGGGCGCTGGAGGACACCGTGCGGCGGGCCGGCCCGGAGTGGGTGGTGCTGCGGCCGGGCGGCTTCGCGTCCAACACGCTGGCCTGGGCCGACCCGGTGCGGACGCGGCGGGCGGTCGCCGCCCCGTTCGGTGACGTCGGGCTGCCCGTGGTCGACCCGGCGGACATCGCCGAGGTGGCCGCGGTGGCGCTGCGCGACCCCGCGCACGCCGGCCGGGTGTACGAGCTGACCGGCCCCGAGCTGAGCACGCCCCGGCAGCGGGCCGCCCGGATCGCGGCGGCCCTGGGCGAGCCGGTGCGGTTCACCGAGCAGACCCCGGAGCAGGCCCGGGCGCAGATGCTCGGGTTCATGCCGGCGCCGGTGGTGGACGGGACGCTGGCGATCCTCGGCGCGCCCACCCCGGCCGAGCAGCGGATCAGCCCGGATGTCGAGCGGGTGCTGGGGCGGCCGGCGGGTACCTTCGCGGACTGGCTGGAGCGGAATCTGGCCGCCTTCCGGTGACCGGGCGGCTCCGCACGGTAACTTGTCCGGCGTGGACATCGTGTCGATGATCGCCGATGAGCGGCGCCGGATGGCGGAGCTGATCGAGTCGTTGCAGCCGGGCCAGTTGCGCGCGCGCAGCCTGTGCGCGGCCTGGACGGTGCACGAGGTGGCCGCGCACCTGTGCGCGCCATGGACGCTCAGCCTCCGCCGGGCCGCGCCGGCCCTGCTGCGCAACGGCTTCCGGGTCCACCGGGCCAACGCCGAGATGGTCCGCGAGCTGGCCGCCGACCTGACCGCCGACGAGATCGGCCGGGAGCTGCGGGCGCACGCCGAGTTCTCGCTCGCCCCGCCGGTGGTCGGCCCGCTCGGTCAGCTGACCGACCTGCAGGTGCACGGCCAGGACATCCGCCGGCCGCTCGGATTGGCCCGCGAGCTGGTGCCGGAGCGGGTGCGGCTGTCGCTGGAGTTTCTGGCCAGTCCCAAGGCGCGGGGGTCGTTCGTGCCCAGGGGGCGGCTGGAGGGGCTGCGGTTCATCGCCACCGACGTGGCGTGGGAGCACGGCTGGGGGTTGACCGTGCGCGGCACCGGGGAGGCGTTGCTGCTGGCGCTGACCGGCCGCCCGGTCGTGCTGGACGAGCTCGACGGCAGCGGGGTGGCCGCGCTGCGCGCGCGGATCGCCGGTTGAGCGCCGCGCGGCGGGGTTGACCTCCACCCGGCTTGAGGTTGCAGGCTGGGCCGCATGACATTCAGCGCGGTGGAGCTCGAGTATCTGGCCGGGCAGATCCTGGGGCGGCTGGCGACGGTGCAGCCGGACGGGTCGCCCCAGGTCAACCCGGTCGGGTTCCGGTGGAACCCGGAGACCGAGACGATCGACATCGGTGGTTACAACATGGCGGCCAGCCGCAAGTTCCGCAATGTGGCGGCCAACGGGCGGGTCGCGTTCGTGGTCGACGACGTGCCCTCGACGGACCCGTGGCGGGTGCGGTGCCTGGAGATCCGCGGGCACGGCGAGGCGATCACCGAGCCGGAGGCGATCATCCGGATCCATCCCCGGCGCATCCTCGCCTTCGGGCTGGACGAGCCGGATGTGGAGCCGCACCGCCTCACCCTGCACAGGCGCGACGTCCCGGCCGGCCGCTGACCGCGAGGTCCCGGCCGGGTGCGGCGTCCCGGCCGGGTGCGGCGCGCCGCCGGCGTACGGATCAGCGCAGCTCGACCTCGACGCCGTCCTCGGCCAGCCACGCCAGCAGGTGGTCCATGGTGATCGCCGGGCACCAGTCCCGCCGGTCGTAGCCGGGCACCAGGTGCCGCCGGGCCACCGCCGAGTCGTGCCAGACCAGCCGGAACCCGGGCGCCGCGCCCCAGTCGCCGAGCAGGCAGTCGTGCAGCGCCCCGGCGTTCCACCCGAAGTACCCCCCGGGCCCGTTGATCGCCTCGCCGATCGCGCAGTAGAAGCCGTCCTCGTCGGTGACGTGCCGGCCGTCCAGGTGGTACGTCGTCCCGGACGGCCGGTCCGGTCCGGGGCGGTGGTGGGCGAGCGCCGCCCCGGCCCACTCGTGCCGCAGCGCGGACGGGTACGCCGCCCACCGCCCCGCCTCGGTCGGCCGCCCCGCCCGCCAGCACTCCCAGATCTCCCGGGCCCCGAGCGGGCGACCGCCTTTGATCGCGTCCCCGTACAGGCTCTCGAAGGTCACGTCGACCAGATCGTCGCCGAGCGCGGACGGCCGCACCCCGGACACCTCCGCGCCCAGCCCGCTGTCGAGCATGTGCGTGGCGGTGCCGTCGTACGCCACGCTGAAGATCGACGCGATGATCATGCGCCGGTGCCGGGCGGCGCCGCGCCGGAACGCGTCGATGGCCCGTTGCAGCCGCGGCTCGGGCCGGCAGCCGATCAGCGTCGCCGGCCGCGGCGCCCGCTCCGGCCGGGGCCGGAACACCCCGGCCACGTCCTGGCAGGTGCCGAACTTCTCCTCGCCCTCGCCGGTGATGCCGGTCAGCACGTACCCGTCGGCCTCCGGCGCCCGGTCCGGCCCACGCCGCCGCTTGCGCTGCTCCGGGTCGATCCGCAGCCGAGCCTCGCAGGTCACGTCGAACACCCCGAACCCGGCCGGGCGGACGTCCACCACGGTGACGTCGAGCAGCTCCTCGGTGCACTCCCAGCACTCGCGGGGGTGTTTGGAGTCGGACCGGTGGATCGCCTCCAGGCCGATATTGCCCAGCCAGGTCGGGCCGAAGCCGTCGCAGGCCGTGCGCATCCGGCCGGCCGGCGTGCACCCGAGCAGGGTGTAGCGCTCGACCGGCGGCTCACCCGGGTCGGCGAAGAGCCCGTCGATGTCGGCGCACGCCGCCACGACGGCGTCGGCGCCGTCGCTGTTCTGGTCGACGAGAAGCCAGGGGAAGCCGGTCATCGGGCGACCGTACCGGTTCGTCACCGGGGCGGCGTCAAGGAGGGGATCAGTGCGTATGAACCGGTAAAGATGCGCTGCTCGCCGGTAGTCTGCGGCGGATAGGGACATATCGCGCAGCGCAACGTCGCGGTGACGCAGGGAGAATGGTGTGAGGGTCGGCATTCCCAGCGAGGTCAAGAACAACGAGTTCCGGGTGGCGATCACCCCGGCCGGCGTCTTCGAGTTCAGCCGGGCCGGGCACGAGGTGTTCGTGCAGAGCGCCGCCGGTCTCGGTTCGTCGATCACCGACAGCGACTTCCGTGAGGCCGGCGCCACCATCCTGCCCGACGCCGACGCGGTGTGGGCCGAGGGCGAGCTGATCCTCAAGGTCAAGGAGCCGGTGGCCAGCGAGCACCACCGGATGCGAGCGGGCCAGACGCTCTTCACCTACCTGCACCTCGCGGCGTCCAAGGACTGCACCGATGCGCTGCTCGACCGCCGGGTGACCGGGATCGCGTACGAGACGGTCGAGCTGCCGGACCGCTCGCTGCCGCTGCTGGCCCCGATGTCCGAGGTGGCCGGCCGGCTGGCGCCGCAGGTCGGGGCGTACCACCTGATGCGGCAGGGCGGCGGGCGCGGCGTGCTGATGGGCGGCGTGCCCGGGGTGTACGGGGCCAAGGTGGTGGTGCTCGGCGCCGGCGTGGCCGGGATGAACGCGGCCGCCATCGCGCTCGGGATGCAGGCCCAGGTGCTGCTGCTGGACAAGAACATCGCGCGGCTGCGCGCGGCCGACGCCGACTACCGGGGCCATCTGCGGACGGTGGCCTCCAACGCGTACGAGATCGAACGCGCCGTGCTCGACGCGGACCTGGTGGTGGGCGCGGTCCTGGTGCCGGGCGCGAAAGCGCCCCGGTTGATCTCCAACGACCTGGTGGAACGGATGAAGCCGGGCAGTGTGCTGGTGGACGTCTCGATCGACCAGGGCGGCTGCTTCGAGGCGTCCCGGCCGACCATCCACGACGACCCGACCTACCGGGTGTACGGATCGATGTTCTACTGCGTCGCCAACATGCCCGGGGCGGTGCCGCACACCAGCACCTACGCGCTCACCAACGTCACCCTCCCGTACGCTCTGGAACTGGCCAACCACGGCTGGCGCGACGCGCTGCGGCGCGACCCGGCGCTGGCCGCCGGCCTGAACACGCACGACGGGCAGGTCGTCTACGGGCCGGTGGCCGAGGCGCACGGCCTGCCGGCGACATCGCTGACGGAGGTGCTCAGCTGACACTCGCATCCGCCATCCAGGCCTACCTGGACCATCTCGGTGTGGAGCGTGGCCTGTCGCGCAACACGCTCGCCTCCTACCGCCGGGACCTGGACCGCTACGCCGAGCAGCTGGCCGCCGCCGGGATCGAGGACCTGGCGCAGGTGCGCCCGGCCGACGTCAGTGGGCACCTCGCCGCGCTGCGCGACGGCGGGCTGGCCTCGTCGTCGGCGGCCCGCGCCATCAGCGCGGTGCGCGGCCTGCACCGGTTCGCCGTCCGCGAGCGGCTGGTCGCCCACGACGCCGCCGCCGACGTGCGCCCGCCGGCCCCGCCCCGGCGGCTGCCCAAGGCGCTCGACGTGGACCAGGTCGGCCGGCTGCTCGCGGTCCCGGCCGGGGACACCGCGCTGGGCCTGCGCGACCGCGCCCTGCTGGAGTTCCTCTACGGCACCGGGGCGCGGATCTCCGAGGCGGTCGGCGCGGACCTCGACGACCTGGAGCTGGGCGAGCCGAGCGGCGCGCTGCTGCGTGGCAAGGGCGGCCGGACCCGGCTGGTCCCGGTCGGCGGCTACGCCCGGGCCGCGTTGCAGGCCTACCTGGTACGCGCCCGGCCCGCGCTGGCCGAGGCCGGCCGCGGCACCCCGGCGATCTTCCTCAACGCCCGGGGCGGCCGGCTGTCCCGGCAGAGCGCCTGGACCGTCCTGCACCGCTGCGCGACCGTGGCCGGACTCCCGGTGGACGGCCCGTACGCGGTCAGCCCGCACACGCTGCGTCACTCCTACGCCACGCATCTGCTCGACGGCGGGGCCGACGTGCGGGTGGTACAGGAACTGCTGGGACACGCCTCGGTCACCACGACGCAGGTGTATACCCTGGTGACCGTCGAGCGCCTGCGGGAGGTCTACGCGACCTCTCACCCGCGCGCTCGTTAGAAGCTGCGCACCCTTAGGTGCGACACGCCGAACGGCTGACCCCGATGGGGCGGCTCGTGTGGCGTACAGTCGGGCATCGAGCCGGGAGGGGGCGAGGGCGATGTCAGGGAACGGCGAGCGTGCGGAGGCCTGGACTTCCACGCTCCGCGAGCAGCAGAATTCCCTGGATCTGGGCGCCGACCTCGGTCCTGCCGACCCCACGGCGTACACGATGCGCCGTCCGATCCCCGAGCCGATGCCGACCGATCGGCACGGCCCGGCACGGATCATCGCGCTGGCGAACCAGAAGGGTGGCGTCGGCAAGACGACCACCACGATCAATCTGGGCGCCGCCCTCGCCGAGTACGGGCGCAAGGTGCTGCTGGTCGACTTCGACCCGCAGGGCGCCTGCTCGGTCGGCCTGGGGGTCAACCCGCACAACCTCGACCTGAGCGTCTACAACCTGCTCATGCAGGACGACGTCACCACCGAGGACGTCATCATCAAGACCGATGTCGCCGGGCTGCACCTGCTGCCGGCCAACATCGATCTCTCCGCGGCCGAGATCCAGCTGGTCAACGAGGTGGCCCGGGAGATGGCCCTGGCCCGGGCGCTGCGCAGCGTCCGCAAGGAGTACGACTTCATCCTGATCGACTGCCAGCCCTCGCTGGGCCTGCTGGCGATCAACGCGCTGACCATCGCCCACGGCGTGCTCATCCCGCTGGAGTGCGAGTTCTTCTCGCTGCGCGGGGTGGCCCTGCTGCTGGACACCATCGACAAGGTGCGCGAGCGGCTCAACTTCGACCTGGAACTCGAAGGCATCCTGGCCACCATGTACGACTCCCGCACCACGCACTGCCGCCAGGTGCTGCAGCGGGTGGTCGAGGCGTTCGGCGACAAGGTCTACCAGACCGTGATCACCAAGACGGTGAAGTTCCCCGAGTCGACCGTGGCGGGCGCTCCGATCACTACGCTGGACCCGGCGTCGTCCGGCGCCCGCAACTACCGCCAGCTGGCCCGTGAGGTCATCGCCGCCAAGGCAGAACGAGGGTAGGTTCCCGCCCCGTGCTCTTCGCGCTCGGGACACCGGTCGCGTTCGTCGCGCTGGTCGTCTCCTTCCTCTGCGCGGTGCTGCTGCGCGCGGTCGCCATCCGCTTCACCGCCCGGACGGTCGCCCTGGCCCACCGCACCGAGCCGACGCTGCCCAGCCTGCGCCACGACCTGGACCCGTTCGGCGCGGTCGGCGCCGCGCTCGGCGGGATGGGCTGGGGCCGGCAGTTGAGCGTCGACGAGGTGCCCCGCTGGCGGGGCCGGGGCCGGGCCGCCGCGGTCTTCGCGGCCGGCCCGGTCGCCTGCATCCTCGCCGGTGAGCTGGTGCTGGCCGGGGCCGCGCTGTCGTCGCCGGACGCCACCCCGTTCCAGGTGCTGCGGGTGGGCGACGTGTTGCACGGGGTGGATCCGGGACTGCCGTACGCCCAGCAGGTGCTGCTCTCGCTCGGCGTCGGGCTGCTCGCGTTCGGGCTGCTCGCGTTGATCCCGATCCCGCCGCTGGACGGGTTCGGGATCGTCTACAACGCGGTGCGCCGGCCGGGCGCGGGTCTGCAGTGGATGCGGCTGTGGTTCGAAGACCGGAACATCGGCATCCTGCTGCTGCTCGTGCTCAGCCTCTTCCCGGGCGGATATCCGCTGGTCACACTGATCCTCGACGTACTCGGAAACCTCTTCCTGCGGGTCTGGGGCTGACCGCCCGGCGCCACGCCACGGTCGCGGCGGCCCGGAACTCGCCGGGGCTCATCGCGATCTGGCGGCCGAGCCGCTTCGCGCGGTCGAAGATCTCCTCGCGGGCCTTGCTCGGGTGCCCGGCGTCGAACGGCGGCTGCGGGTCGTACTCGATGTAGAGCTGGATCATCTCGGCGTGGTCGCGGCCGGCGATCTCCCCGCTCAGCCACAGGGCCAGGTCCAGCCCCGCGGACACCCCGGCGGCGGTGATGATCCGCTCGGACCGGACGATCCGCTCGTCGCGGCGCGGCTGCGCGCCGAAGGCCGCCAGGGCGCCCTGGGCGATCCAGTGCGTGGTGGCCGGTCGCCCGTCGAGCAGCCCCGCGGCGGCCAGGACCAGCGCGCCCGAGCACACCGACGTGGTCCAGGCGGTGGTCTCGTGCACCTGGCGCAGCCAGTCGGTCAGCCGCCGGTCGGCCATCGCGGTGGCGGTGTTCGGACCGGAGCCGGGCACCAGCACCACGTCCGGGCGCGGCGTCTGCGCGAACGTGTGGGTGACGCCGAGCGCCAGCACCGCGCTGTCGGTCAGCACCGGGCCGGTCTCGGCGCCGACGAAGCGGATCTCGGCGTCCGGCAGGAACCGGAGGATCTCGTACGGGCCGATGGCGTCCAGGGCGGTCATGCCGGGATAGAGGACGATGGCGATCTGCATGGCTCGATGCTGCCCGGCCCGGTCGCGCGCGGGCGTGTCTCAGCGGGCGGGCGGTCCGGATCCGTGGGCAGTCGTGCCGGATCTCTGCGATCGGTACCTCGACGGCGGGGCGCCGAACCGGTCCTGGAACGCCTGGCGCAGCGACTCGGTCGAGCCGAAACCGCAGCGGCGCGCGATGGCCGCCAGCGGCAACGCGGTCGCGGTGAGCAGGTGCGCGGCCGCCTCGGTGCGCGCCCGCCGGACGTACTGGGCCGGGGTGAGCTGCACATAGGTGTGGAACAGCCGGGACAGGTGCCGCTGGCTGACCCCGAACCGGTGGGCCAGGGCGCCGGTGGTCAGGTCGTCGGTGAGGTGGGCGGCGATGTGGTCGGTGGCCCGGCGTACCACGAAGTCCTCCGTGCCGCGCCGGGCCAGGAACATGCTGATCTGCGCCTGCCCGCCGGGCCGCTGCAGGTAGGCGACCGTGCCGAGGGCGACACCGCGGGCCACCGCGGGGCCGTTGTCCTCCTCGATCAGCGCCAGGGTCAGGTCCAGGGCGCTGGTCACGCCGCCCGAGGTGGCGACGTGCCCGTCGCGGATCCACACCGGCTCGGCGTCGACCAGCACGTCCGGGTAACGGTCGGCCAGGGTGGCGGCGTACATCCAGTGGGTGGTGGCCCGGCGGTCGGTGAGCAGGCCGGCCTCGGCCAGGATCGTCGACCCGGTGCAGACCGAGGCGACCCGGCGGGCCAGCGGGGCGAGCCGGCGCACGTGCCCGACCAGGCGCGCGCTGGCGGCCGCCCGCTCGTGCCCGGTGCCCCCGGTGACCAGCAGGGTGTCGAGCGGCTCGTTGATCCGTTCCAGCTCGGCGCCGGACTCCAGGCGCAGGCCGGAGTCGCAGGCGACCGCGCGGCCGCCGAGTGTGGCCAGCACCGCCCGGTACGGCGGGCCGGCGCCGATCCGGTTCGCGATGTCCAGGGCCGAGGTGACGCAGGCGATGTCGAGCAGCTCCGCGCCGTCGTACGCGACGACCAGGAACAGGCGCTCCGGCATGCCGGTCAGTGTAGGCAGCGGCGTTTTCCGGCGGTCGGCCGGTCTCGAACCGGCTGTCCGGTGCGCACCGGTTCGTGTAGCGTTCCGGTTAGCGGTGACCCGTCTACGGAGTGCGGATGACCCGGCCACGGAGCGCGGATACGGACAGCGGCCTCTGCTTCCGCTGCGGGGGTGACGTGCCGGCGGGCCGGGACTGGTGCCCCTACTGCGGCACGCCGGCCGTGGTCGCCGCGCCGCCGCCGCCGGGACCGCCCGCGCCGGCGTTTCCCGGTCCGACCCTGACCCTGGGCCCGGCCGCCGCGTACGCCCGCGAGACCCGCCCGGGCCGCCGCGCCGCCCTGCTCGCGGTGGCGGTGGTCGGCGCGCTGCTGCTGGCCGGTGGGCTGGTCGCCGGGGTGACGAGACTGACCGGTGGCGGCCCGGAGTCGGCCGCCGGGGACTACTTCGACGCGCTCGGCGACGGCGACGCCGCCGCCGCCCTGGAGCTGGTCGCCACCGCCGACGGGTTCGACCCCGCGCGATACCCGCTGCTCAGCGACGCGGCCCTGGCCCGGGACCGGTGGCGGCCCCGGGACGTGCGGATCGGCCGGGCGCAGCGCGCGGCGCGGGACGGCGCCGACGTGTACACCGTCGAGGCCCGCTACCGCGCCGGCGACCGGACCGTCGCCCAGACCGTCGTGGTGGTGCGCGGCGACGGCGGCGACTACCGGCTGCGGGTGCCGTTCGTGCTGGTCGGTGTCGACGGGCAGCGCGGGCGCGAGGTCAGCGTGAACGGGGTCCGGCTGGCCCCGGCGGAGCGGGTGACCGCGGCCTTCCCCGGGGCGTACGAGGCCACCGCGGCCGGCAACACGCTGCTGGCGGAGAGCCGGGTGAGCGCGGTCGCGCAGGCCAACGGCTTCTCCGGGTACGGCGCGGCGCTGCGTTTCGGGGTGCCCGAGCTGGCCGCCGGCGCGGAGCAGGACATCCAGCGGCAGGTGCGCGCCGCCCTCGACCGGTGCGCCACGAGCACCCGCGCGCAGCCGGCCGGCTGCCCGTTCGGGCTGAACGTGCCCGGTACGGCGGTGACCGTCCGGTGGACGATCACGGCGTACCCGGCGGTCAGCGTGCGCACCGACAGCGTGATGTGGTTCGGCGGCTCGGCGGTGCAGCTCGCCGACGACGGCGCCGGGCGGGTGCGCTGGAGCGCCGACTACACCGACTACTCCGGGACGCGCCGGTCACAGAGCGGGGACACCGCGTTCCGGATCAACGGGAGCGCCCAGGCGGCGTCGAACGGCATCCAGGTCCGGTTGACCTGACGATCGATGGAGGACAGATGAGCATGGCCGGTGAGCCGCCGCAGCGGCAGGGGACGGCCCTCGGGCCGGGCCACGGCGACGTGGCGTACCGGATGCAGGGTCTGCGCCCGGGGCCGGTGGAGACCGGTCTGGACAGCTCGGTCCCGGCCGGGACCCTGCTGCGGCTCTGGCTGTGGGCGGCGGTCCCGGCGCTGCTGGTCTGGGCGGTCTTCACGTTCCTGGCGCTGCTCGTGCACGCGGCGTCCGAGCCCAGCCTGTTCAGCGACGACACCCCCGCCGACGCGCTGTTCTCGGCCGGGTCGCTGCTGGCCGTCATCGTCTTCTGGACGGTGCTGCTGGCCGCCCGGATGGACGAGCCGGTCACGCAGTGGAGCACGCTGCTGGAGGACCGCTGGCAGGGCGCGGACTCGGCGTACGCGGCGATCTTCGGCACGCTGCGCCGCCGCGGGATCCCGGTCGACGCCACCGCGGTACGCGTACGCAGCGACCTGCTCGCCGCGGAGCTGGTCAACGACCGGCTGCTGATCACCGAGCGGGACTACCGGATCCACGTCACGGTCTTCCCGTACGGCAGCGGCCTGTTCCTCGGCTGGACCATGAGCCGCAGCCGCCGCGGCGCCGTCCTGCTCGGGCACTTCCTCAAGGACCTGGTCGGCGGCATCCTGGGCCGCACCGGCCGGGTCGAGGAGTTGCTGCGCGCCGAGCGGGTGCGGGCGCTGCGCGAGGCGGTACACGCCGCGGTGCGCGAGGGCGCCGAGGTGGCCGCCCAGGGGGTCGTGGTCCCGCTGGCGCAGGTGTTCGGCCAGGAGGTGCCGGTGCAGGACCTGCGGGCGCACGCCACGCCGGCCGGGTACGGCCCGGGGTACGGCCCGCCGCCCGGTTACGGCGGCCAGCCCGGTCCCGGGCCGCAGCCGGGGTACGGTCCCGGGCCGCAGCCCGGCCCGGCCCCCGGCGGTCCGCTTCCCGGAGTGCTCGCGCCCGGCTCCGCGCCGCCCGCGCCGGCTCCCGCCGGGCCGGGGGCGGCCGCTCCCGGCGTCGCCCCGGCCGCCGGGCACGGGCCGGATGCCGGTCCGGGAGGGCCCGGTGATGCCGGGCGGTCCGGCTGAGCGACGCCACCCGGCCCGGCCAGCAACCCGGGGATCATCCGTGCCGTTGGTACGGCGTGAGCCCGCGGCACGTCGTCACAGCCATGGTCTACGGTCGGCACGTGCCTGAAGAGCCTGCCCAGCCGGTGCCTGCCGACGCCCGCCAGCCCGATCCGGGGCCGGCCGGCTCCGACGACGCGGCCGTCGTCGTGGCGCAGGACGCTCCCACGGCGCCCGCCGGGGAGGCGGATCCCGCGGGCGCCGGTTCGCCGGGTGCCGCCGGGCAGACCGGCTCCGCGGGCGCCGGTTCGCCGGGTGCCGCCGCCGAGGCCGACTCCGGGCGGTTCCAGGTCAAGCTGCACAACTTCGAGGGTCCGTTCGACCTGCTGCTGCAACTGATCGGCAAGCACAAGCTGGACGTCACCGAGGTCGCGCTGCACCGGGTGACCGACGAGTTCATCGCGTACATCCGGGCCATGGGCGACGACTGGGATCTCGGCGAGGCCAGCGAGTTCCTGCTGGTCGCGGCCACCCTGCTCGACCTCAAGGCGGCCCGTCTGCTGCCCGCGGCCGAGGTGGAGGACGAGGAGGACCTGGCCCTGCTGGAGGCGCGGGACCTGCTGTTCGCCCGGCTCCTGCAGTACAAGGCGTACAAGGAGGCCGCCGCGCACCTCGCCGAGCTGGAGGCGGCCGGGGCGCGCCGCTGGCCGCGGCTGGTCACGCTGGAGCCGCGGTACGCGCAGGCGCTGCCCGAGCTGGTCCTGGGCATCGGCCCGCAGCGGCTGTTCAAGCTGGCGCTCAAGCAGTTCACCCCGAAACCGGGGCCGCCGCAGGTCTCCATCGCGCACATCCACCAGGTGCGGGTCAGCGTCCGGGAGCACGCCGAGCTGCTGCGCGACCGGTTGCGCCGGGCCGGCGTGGCCACGTTCGGCCTGCTGGTCGCCGACTGCGAGAGCACGCTGGAGGTGGTGGCCCGCTTCCTGGCGCTGCTGGAGCTCTACCGGCAGGATCTCATCGACTTCGAGCAGCCGGTGTCGCTGGACGAGTTGACCGTTCGCTGGATCGGCGGCGACCGGGACGGCGAGTTGAGCGTCGACGACTACGAGGGTGATCCGGAGAAGATCGGGGGCAAATCGGACCGGGCGGGCGGCGCCGGGGCCGATGATGGCGGAAAGGTAGGCGCCGTTTCGGACGATCTCCCGGGGAGCGGACTTGACGGGGACGCCGCCAATGACGATCTTGGCGGGGGCGACGAGGCCGTGCCGGCCGGCGAGCCGCCCGTCCTGGAGGAGAAACCGTGAGCAGCGACGAGCGTCCCGAATCCCTGGCCGCGCAGATGGGCGCGTGGGTGCCGCCGTGGGAGCGCAAACGCGACGAACCGGACCGTGCGTTCCAGGCGCGGGCCGAGGCGGCGGGCGCCGATGGTGGCGACGGGCCCGCCGGCCCGGATCCGGCGGGCCGGTCCCGGCCGGCCCCGCAGGCCGCGGCGGCCGTGGACGCGCCCCAGGAGCCGCCCGCGGACGACGAGCCGGCCGACGCCGAGATCGAGCCGGAGATGCCGCTGCCCGAGCCGGTCGAGGAGGCCGCCGAGCAGGCCGCCGACGCGCCGGCGGAACCGGACGACGCGCCGGCCCCGGTGGACGCGCCGGCGCCCGAGGCCGACGGGACCGCCACGGCGGCGTACCTGGCCGGCTTCGCCGACACCGCCGCGCGGCTGGGCGGCGTCACCGACGTCACAGTCGCGCCGGGCCACCGGGGCGGGCCGGCGGTGCCCGCGCAGGCCACCGCGGCACGGGGGGACGGCGCGGTCCCGGGCCGTACCGGGGGGTCGCTCGACGACGCCGAGCTGACCGCGGCCCTGGAGGCGATCCTGCTCGTCGTCGACGAGCCGACCGGCGAGCTGCAGCTCGCCCAGGTGCTCCAGCAGCCGGTGGAGCGGGTCGCCCGCACGCTCGAGGGCATCTCGGCGCGCTACACCGCGGCCGGGCACGGCTTCGACCTGCGACGCGTGGCCGGCGGCTGGCGGCTGTACACCCGGCCGGAGTACGCCGAGTACGTCGAGCGGTTCGTCCTGGACGGCCAGTCGGTGCGGCTGACCCAGGCGGCGCTGGAGACACTCGCCGTGGTCGCCTACAAGCAGCCGGTGACCAGGTCGCGCATCTCGGCCATCCGCGGTGTGAACTGTGACGGCGTGATGCGTACGCTGGTCACTCGCGGCCTGATCGAGGAGTGCGGGACCGAGCCGGAAACCGGGGCATACCTGTACCGGACCACCGCTCTGTTCCTGGAGAAGCTCGGCCTGAACTCGGTCGATCAGCTGCCGCCGCTCGCCCCGTTCCTGCCCGACGATGTGGAAGAAGTACTCGATGCCTCAGGCTGACACCGCCGAACGCCTCCAGAAAGTCCTGGCGGCGGCCGGTGTTGGATCCCGCCGCGCCTGCGAAGACCTGATCTTCCGGCGGCGCGTCACGGTCAACGGCCGGATCGCCAAGCTCGGCGACAAGGTCGACCCGGCCACCGCCGAGATCTACGTCGACGGATCGCGGGTGATCACCAACACCAAGCTGGTGTACGTCGCGCTGAACAAGCCGCGCGGGGTGGTCTCCAGCCTGGACGACGAGAAGGGCCGCACCGAGCTGGCCGACTTCCTGCAGGGCAACTTCGAGCAGCGGCTGTTCCACGTCGGCCGGCTCGACGCCGACTCCGAGGGCCTGCTGCTGCTCACCAACGACGGCACCCTGGCGCACAAGCTGATGCACCCGTCGTTCGGCGTCTCCAAGACCTACCTGGCCGAGGTGGTCGGCCCGCTGCCGCGCAGCGTCGGCCGGGCCCTGCAGTCCGGCGTGGTGCTCGACGACGGCCCGGCGAAGGTCGACTCGTTCCGCCTGGTCGACGCGATCGGCAAGACCGCGCAGGTGGAGATCACCCTGCACGAGGGCCGCAAGCACATCGTCCGGCGGATGATGGACGAGGTCGGCCACCCGGTGACCCGCCTGATCCGGACCGCGGTGGGCCCGATCCGCCTCGGCGACCTGCGCCCCGGCGGTTTCCGCCACCTGTCCAACGCCGAGGTCGCGGCCCTGTTCAAGGCCGTCGGCGACGAGGCCTGACCGGCGCGCCGGGGTCCGCCTCGCCGCGGACGACCCGCGCGCCGGGCCGGCCTACTGGTCGAGGAAGGCGTGCAGGGCGGCGTTGAACGCCGCCGGCTGCTCCAGGTTGGGCAGGTGCCCGGCGCCGTCGATCACGCTGAGCATCGACCCCGGGATCAGCCGGTGCATCAGCTCGGCGTCGGCGACCGGGGTGAACTGGTCGTCGCGGCCGACCACGACCAGGGCCGGCACCGCGACCGTGGTCAGCAGCTCCCGGTAGTCACGGCGTTCGGCGCGGCCGCGCAGTGCCGCCGCGGCGCCCTCCGGCGGGGTGTTGAGCATCATCGTGCGCACGTGCCCGGCGACGTCCGGCATCGCCGCCACGTTGTAGGCGGCCATCATCTTCGGCAGGTTCTCGGTGGTGTACCCGGCCATCCCCTCGGCGAGCAGCCGGTCGGCGACCCGGTTGCGGTCCGTGCGTCCCTGCGGGGTCTCGCCCTGCGCGAACGTGTCGGCCAGCACCAGACCGGCGATCCGCTCCGGGAACAGCCGGAGGCACTCCATCGCGATCTGCCCGCCCATCGACAGTCCGGCCAGCACCACCTCGTCGACGTCCAGGTGGTCGAGCAGCGCGAAGGTGTCCCGGGCGAGCGTCTCCAGCGTGGTGAGCCCGGGCACGACCGTGCTGCGGCCGTATCCGCGCAGGTCAGCGGTGATCACCCGGTAGCCCGCGGCGGTCAGCGAGGTGACCTGCGGCCACCACATGGACCGGTCGAACGGGTGCCCGTGCACCAGCACGCAGGCCGGGCCGATACCCGCGTCGTCGAAACCGATACTGATCCCGTTCACCTGGGCCGTGCGCGTCATGGGCACACGGTAGGAATCCGGCAACCGGGCCGGGAAGATCCAATATCGCCGGGGTGGCCCCGTCCGCCTCAGCGCGCGACGACCAGCCCCGACGTCCGCTTGAGGGTGATCCGGTCGATCTCGGTGTACGGCTTGCCGCTGCCCGGCAGCGCGTCCGCCAGGGTGCGCACCGTCATCGTGGTGCTCCCCCCGGGCGCCAGCGGTGGCGCCACGTCGACGGCGATGAACGCGTACCCGTCGTAGCGGACCTGCGACCAGTCCACCGACTCGGGCACCCGCGCGCCGGTCGGCGCGCCCCTGCCCTTCTTCGGCTTGTTCTTGTCCTTGGTCCAGTAGTAGCTGTTGACCACGGTCGTCGAGGTGTTCTTCCTGCCGTTCGGTTTGTGGCCGCGGTAACGCTCGCCCTCGGGCAGCTTCTGCTCGCCCTTCGGGGTCACCCCGGCCGGCGGCGGGGCCTCGGCGCCGGGCGCCGGCCGGAACGGGTAGCGCGGCCGCCCGCCGGACCCGACACAGATGTACGTCACCCCGTCCTGCGCCGGGTGCACCGTCGCCCCGTCCGGGGCGGCCCTGACCCGCCGGCCGTTGCGGATCGGGTCGGTCCGCTCGAACAGGTGGTTGTGCCCCTGCACGGCCAGGTCGACGTGGTACCTGCTGAACAGCGGGTCCACCGCGGCCCGCACCCCGCCGTCGGAGGCGTGGTTGTGCGCCGTGGAGAACGCGCAGTGGTGGAAGAACGCCACGATGAAGTCCACCCCGGATCCGGCCGTACGCCACTTCTTGAGCGTCTCGGTGAGCCAGGCGACCTGCTTGCCGTTCGAGTAGCCGGTGTTGGTCTGCAGCTCCCAGGACAGCTCGTTGGCGTCCACCGAGATCAGCCCGACGTTGCCGTAGACGAACCGGTAGACCGACGGGCAGCCCTTCGGGCCGTTGGCCGGCAGGTCCAGGCGCTGCACGTGCCCGCCGTACCCGTGGGTGGGGCTGCCGCCCAGGTAGCCGGTGTCGCCGTAGATCGGCTCCATGTCGTGGTTGCCGGTGGCGAACATCCACGGCGTGAACGCCGCCTGCGGCTCGATCTGGTTCAGGAAGACGTCCCAGACGTACGGGTTGAACAGGTTCCGGCCGGCCGGCGCGCGTCCCGTGGTCAGCGCCGTGGTGTCGTCGGCCGGCAGCCCGGTCCCGGACGGGTTGGCGTAGCAGATGTCCCCGGCGAGCAGGGTGAACGCCGGCCGGAACCGTCCCATCAGCCGGGTCATGGTGGCCGCCGGGGTCCGGTCGGTGCCGCGCTTGCCGGCGATCGGGTCGGTGTCGCCGTACCGGTTGTCGAAGACCCCGGCCGGCCACCTGCCGCCGGCCGCGGTGACCTTGGCCGGGTCGTCGTGCCAGGCGAATTTCGGGTCGGTCGGGGCGGTGTTCGTCCCGACGTCGGCGAACGCGGTGAAGGTGAACCGCTGCGGGGTCGCCGGGGCGGTGGTGAAGTGCGCGTCGCCGCTGACCGTGCCGTCGGAGAGCCGGATCCGGTAGTGGTAGCGCGCGCCCGGCCGCAACCCGCGGATCCGGGCCTTGGCGTAGAACTGGCTGCCGACCGGGCCGCCGGGGATCGCGTACTGGCCGGTCAGGTGACGGATGGCGGCCTCCACGCGGGTGCCGTAGGCGTTCGGGGCCTCGCCCACCTCGACGTAGGCGCGCAGCGACGCGGGCACCGACCCGGTACGGCTGACCAGCTGCGCGGTCACCGCCATCGCGTCGCGCGGGAGGTCACCGGCCCCGGGCACGAACGACAGGTGCCGGCCGGACACCACCACCCCGGCCGGACCGGCCGTGCCCCCGGCGGCCGAGAACGCCCGCCGGGCGAGCCGGAACTGGTGCTCGGCGCAGCCGGCCAGGCCGGTCGCCCCGGTCGCCATCGCGGCCAGCAGCAGCGACCGCCGGGTCACCGCGTGCCGGGACAGGACCTGCTGGTTCCACTCGCTGAACTCGTCGAGAGTCACCAGGTCACGCTAACCGGACATGAGTTGCTTTTTCTGAATCTTGCCCATTGCGTTCCGGGGCAGGCTCGGAACCAGGTATACCTGGCGGGGCCGCTTGTGGAAGGCCAGGCGCTGCGCCACGAAGGCGATCAGCTCCTCCGGCGCCACCGGGTCGGCCACCACGAACGCGGTCACCTGCTCGCCCAGATCCATGTGCGGGGTGCCGACCACGGCCGCCTCGTGCACCGCCGGGTGCAGCAGCAGCACGTCCTCGACCTCGCCGGCGCCGATCCGGTACCCGCCGCTCTTGATCAGGTCGGTGGAGGCGCGGCCGACGATCCGGTGCCAGCCGTCCGGCCCGATCGTCGCCACGTCGCCGGTCGGGTACCAGCCGTCGATCAGCTCGGCCGGGCGCACGCCACCGGCGCGCATGTAGCCGTCGAGCAGGGTGGGCCCGCAGACCTGCAGGTTGCCGATGCTCACCCCGTCGTCGGGCAGCGGGTTGCCGACGTCGTCGACCAGCCGGGTGTGGATGCCGTCCAGGGGCAGGCCGACGTGACCGGCGCGGCGCTCGCCGCCGGCCCGGGCGCTGACCGTGATCAGGGTCTCGGTCATGCCGTACCGCTCGACCGGGGCCTGGCCGGTCAGCTCGGCGAGCGCGTCGAAGACCGGGACGGGCAGCGCGGCGCTGCCGGAGACGAGCAGCCGGGCCCGGCTCAGGGCGCGCGCCCGTTCCGGGGCGGCGGCGATCCGGGACCAGACCGTCGGGACGCCGAAGTACATGGTGCCGGGGTTGTCGGCGTACGCCTCCGGGGTCGGCCGCCCGGTGTGCGCCAGGCGCGAACCCAGCCGCAGCGGGCCGAGGACGCCCAGCACCAGCCCGTGCACGTGATAGAGCGGCAACCCGTGGACCAGCGTGTCAGCGGCGGTCCACCGCCAGGCGGCGGCGAGCGCGTCCAGGTCGGCGGCGAGCGCCGCCCGCGACAGCACGACACCCTTCGGGGCGCCGGTCGTGCCGCTGGTGTAGAGCACCAGGGCGGGCCGGCTCGGGTCCGGCTCCGGGGGCACGGCGCCCGGCCGCGCTCCGCTGATCCGCCGGACCGGCACGGCCGAGTCCCCGGCCGCTGAGGGGTCGTCGGAGAGGATCAGCTCCGCACGCGAGTCGCTGAGGATGTGGGCGCGCTCCAGCTCCCCGGCGTCCGGCGGGATCGGGACGACCGGCACCCCGGCCAGCAGCGCGGCGGTGACCGCGACCATGGTCGGCAGCCCGGCGCTGGCGTGCACCGCGACGATCCGGTGGCCGGTGACCTCGGCGGCCAGGCCGGCCGCCCAGCCGAGCAGCTCGTGACGGGTGACCCGCCGCTGCGGGGTGACCACGAAGTCGGCCCGGTCGGCGTCCTCGAACAGCGCGGCAAGCAGTGGCATGGGTGGATCATGCCAGTCCTGGCTGGGCGTTCCCTGGCCGGAACACGCCCGCCCGGCGGCGAATATCGCTTGCCGGGCGGCGGCGGCTGCGGCAGGCTGCCGGGCATGACGTACTGATGCCTCCACCCCGGGTCCCCGCACTCCCTGTCGGCGACGGCTGCTGCCCGCCGCCGGTACCTTCCTGGAGCATCTGTCTTGTCTGATCAGACCACCTCGGCGACGGTGTCCGTCTTCGCCTCCGCGCACAGCTGGATCGAGTCCGGCGCGCTGGACCAGTGCCACCGGGTCGCCGCGCTGCCCGGCATGCGGCACGTCGCCGGGATGCCCGACCTGCATCCCGGCAAGGGCGCCCCGATCGGCGCCGCGATGATCTCGTCCGTGCTCTACCCGTTCCTGGTCGGCTCGGACATCGGCTGCGGCATCGCGGTCTTCCCGTTCCGGCTCAAGCGCGCGGTGCCGGAACGGCTCGCCGCCCGCTTCCCCGACCTCGACGTCCCGCTGGACGCCGCCGCGGACGCCGGTGACCCGGCCTGGGCGGTGCTGGACGGCCCGATCCCGGCCGGGCACACCGACGGCCTGGGCACGGTGGGCCGCGGCAACCACTTCGTCGAACTGGCCCGGATCGGCGCCGTCCTCGACACCGGGCACGCGGACCGGCTCGGCCTGGCCGCCGGCGACCTGGTGCTGATCGTGCACAGCGGTTCCCGCGGGCTCGGCGAGCGGATCCTGCGCTCGCACACCGAGGTGCACGGCGCCGGCCCGGCCCCCGACCCGGCCGCGTACCTCGCCGCGCACGACGACGCGGTGCGCTGGGGTTCGCTCAACCGGCGGCTGCTGGCCGCCCGCGTCGCGCACGCGCTGGGCGCCCCGGTGGAGCCGCCGATCGTGGACGAGTGCCACAACTCGGTGGAGCTGCGCGACGGCGCGTACCTGCACCGCAAGGGCGCGGCGAACGGCGACGGCCGGGACGTGCTGGTCGCCGGGACCCGCGGCACGCCGTCGTTCCTGGTGGCCGGGCACGCCGGCGCGGAGGCCGGCTTCTCCGTCGCGCACGGCGCGGGACGCAAGATGTCCCGGGCCGATGCCCTGCGGCGGGGCCGGGCGAAGCACACGGTGGAGGAACTGCGGCGTACGCCGGTGGGCTCCGTGGTCGTCTGCGGCGACCGGCAGCTGCTGTTCGAGGAGGCGCCGACCGCGTACAAGCGGATCGAGCAGGTGATCGCCGACCTGGTCGAGCACCGGCTGGCGACCCGGGTGGCCAGCACGATCCCGCTGGTCACCTACAAGACGGCGGACGCCGAGCCGCGTCGCCGCCCGTCCGGCGCCGACGCGCGTGGCCGTGCGGCCGAGACCGGTCCGCGCCGGGACAGGGGACGGCGGTGAGCGCCCGCCCCACCCGGCCGGGCGTCGTGCCGCGCTCGGCCGGTGAGCGGTCGGCATCCGGTCCGGCTGACGTGCCGGTCGTCATCCGTCGAGCCGTTGTACCGCCGACCGGCCCGTCGCGGGGTCACCGCGGTTCCGGCACCCCGGTCCGGACCAGGGCGATCAGCGCCCGCGCGGCGGCGCCCGGCGCACGGTCGGCGGGCACCGCGAGCGACAGCGGCCAGCGCAGGTCCGCCCCGGTCACCTCGCGCACCGCCACCCCGGTCACCCCGGTCAGCAGGAAGCGGGGCAGCAGCGCGACGCCCAGCCCGTGCCGCACGAAGTCGGCGCCGGTGCCGATGTCGCTGATCTCGATGGTCACCCGGCGGCGGACCCCGGCCGCGGCGAACGCCCGGTCGGCCACCGCCCGGTTGCCGTAACCGGGCGGCGAGTCGATGAAGTCCAGGTCGGTCAGGTCGGTGATCGGCACCGTGGGCCGTCCGGCCAGCGGGTGATCGGCGGGCAGTACCAGGTCGAGCGGCGCGTGGGCCAGGTCGATCAGCCGGATGCCCGGCGGTGGCGGCCCGGGCAGCGAGACGAACGCCAGGTCCAGCCGGTGCTCGGTGAGCCGGGCGACCAGACCGGCCGAGCCGGACGGCGCGGCGCTGGTCTGCAGCAGCACGCCGGGGTGGCGGCGGTGGTACTCGCCGAGCAGGGCGGGCAGGTCGAGCAGGCGGATCGAGGTGAGCACACCGAGGCGCAGCGTGCCGCGCAGCCCGCTGCGGACCTCGTCGACCGCGTCGCGCGCGTCGCGGGCCGCGTCCAGCGCGACCCGGGCGCGCGGAAGCAGGGCGGCGCCGGCGTCGGTGAGCCGGACCCGCTTGGCGTTGCGGTCCAGCAGCTGCGCGCCGAGCTCGCGTTCCAGGGTTTTGATCGCGGCGGAGACCGCGGACTGCACCACGTGCAGGCGGGTGGCCGCCCGGGAGAAGTGCCGCTCCTCGGCGACCGCGACGAAGTACTCCAGCTGGCGCAGCTCCACCCGGCGATTATCACCGGTGCTGATCGGTTCGAGCTATATCTTTCGTTGGACGTGATGCTTGCCGGTGCGCAGGCTCAGGGCATGACTCTTCTGGCTCCCGCCCCGCGTCTTTGCGCAGTGTCCGGGACGGCCCGGCACGGCGCCGGGTTCTGGATGATCGCCGCGGCGTTCCTGATCGCGATGGCCTTCTCCACCGTCCCGACCCCGCTCTACCCGCTCTACACGGCCCGGGACGGGTTCTCCACGTTCACCGTCACCGTGGTGTTCGCGGTCTACGCGGTCGGTGTCGTGATCAGCCTGCTGCTCGCCGGCCACCTCTCGGACCGGGCCGGGCGCCGGCGGGTCCTGCTCCCGGCGCTCGGCCTGGAGCTCGCCGCCGCGGCGCTGTTCTTCAGCGGCACGTCGCTGCCCGTGCTGCTGGCCGCAAGGTTCCTGACCGGGCTGGGGGTCGGCATGGTCACCGCGACCGCCACGGCGTACCTGCACGAGCTGCACGCCGCGGACCGTCCGGGCGCGTCCCGGCAGCGCTTCGAGGTGGTGTCCACGGTGGCGAACACCGGCGGGCTCGGCGCCGGGGCGCTGGTGGCCGGGCTGCTCGCCGCGCACGTGCATACGCCGTTGCGTACGCCGTACGCGGTCTTCGCGGTCCTGCTGCTCGTCGCCCTCGCCGCGGTCGCCCTGGCCCCGGAGACCGTGACGGACCGCCCGGCCCGGCCGGCCTACCGCCCGCAGCGGATCCACGCCGAGCGGCCCGTCGCCGGCCACCTCACCGCGGGGTTCGCCGCGTTCGCCGTCTTCGGCCTGTTCACCTCGGTCGCCCCGGGCTTCGTCGCGGGCGTCCTGCACCACTCGTCGCGGGTGCTGGCCGGCGCCCTGGTCTTCGCGGTGTTCGCCGCCGCCGCGGCCGCGCAGGCGCTGACCGGCCGCCTCGGCAACCCCGCGAAGCTGGCCCTGGGTCTGGCCGCCCAGGCCGGCGGCGTGCTCATCGTGCTGGCCGGGATGCGCCTGGCGAGTCTGCCGGTCTTCCTGGCCGGCGGCGTGGTCGCCGGGGTGGGCGCGGGCACCCTGTTCAAGGCGGCGGTCGGCGCCGTCACCGCCCTCGCCGCCCCGCAGCACCGGGGCGCAGCACTGGCCGGGCTGTTCCTCGTCGCCTACCTCGGGCTGACCGTGCCGGTGATCGGTCTCGGACTGGCCACCCGGGCGTTCACCGCGCTCACCGCGATGACCGGCTTCGCCGTGCTGATGCTGGCCCTGCTCACCGCCGTCGCCGCGCTGACCACCCGGCGGACCGCCGGCGCGCCGCGGTGATCCGCGGGCGGGCCCGCCCGGTCGTCTAGCCGGAACGCCACTTCTGGTTGCGTTGCCAGGTGCACGGGCGCAGGCGGACCGTTCCGTACCCGTTCTCGTCGATGTGTTCCTCGGTGAGGCACGGACCGTAGCGGCCGTTGCGCAGGACCTTCACGAACCACCACGCCTGGGCCGGGTCGGCGCCGTTGCATTCGGCGACCCGCGCGACCGGGCCTTCGGCGCTGACACAGTTCTCACCGTTGTAGAACTTGCCGGTGCTCGCCTGGTACCAGTGCTGACCGGGCACGCCGTCGCCGCACGGCCGGGTGCTGACGATCGTGCCGATCGGGCCGCCGGTCAGGCACCGCGTGCTGTCCGCCCTGGTGACGATCTTGCCCTGGTGCAGCGGCGGCGGGGCCGGGACGGGCGCGGTGGCTGTCATGCCCGCCATCACGGTGGCCAGGAACCGGGTGATGCGCCGCATAGTCGTTCACTCTAGGAAATCCGCGGGGGCGGTGCTGGCGAACTGCCGCCTCCCGCGACCGAACTGCCGCCTCCCGCGAGCGAGCTGTCATCTCCGGCGACCGAACTGCCGCCTCCCGCGACCGAACTGCCGCCTCCCGCGACCGAGCTGTCATCTCCGGCGGTCGGGCGGCCGTCTCCGGTGATCGAACTGTCGTCTCCGTTGATAAGGCAGCCGTCTCCGGTGATCGGGCAGTCGGCGACGAGAACGGGGTGGGCCCGAGGCCCACCCCGTGGCACGTGCCTCAGCGGGTCACTTGCCGGTGGCCGGAGCCGAGCCGGCCGCGCCCTTCTCGCCGGCGTCCTGCCCGTCCGCGCCCGCCGCGTCGTCACCGGCCGCGCCCGCATCGCCGGCGTCCTGCCCGTCCGCGCCCGCGGCGTCGTCACCGGCCGCGCCCTGCTCGCCGGCCTCCTGCTCGTCCGCGCCCTGGTCGCCGGCGCCGGCCGCCACCACGGCCTTCGCGTCGGCGAGCGCCAGGCAGGCCTGCAGCAGCGTCGCCTGCGCCGACGTCACCGCGGCCGCGGCCGCGTCGTTGGCCCCCGCGCCCTGCTGGTCCGCGCCCGCCGCGTCGTCACCGGCCGCGTCCTGCTCGCCGGCGCCCTGCTGGTCCGCGCCCGGTTCCTCCGCCGCGCCCTGCTCACCGGCCTTCGCGCCCTTGCCGGCGCCCTTGCCGGCGTCCTTGCCGCCGGCCTTGCCGGCGCCCTTCCCGGCCGCCTTCAGTGACTTGACGTACTTCTTGGCCAGCTTCCGGTTCGCGGCCCGGTTCTGCGCGGCGCTGCGCTGTGCGGCCTCGCCGGCCTGCTCGCCGGCCGCCGCGGCGGCGTCCGTGGCGAACTGGTCGCAGGCGGCTTCCAGGGCCTGCGCGGAGGCGGCCGCCGCGTCGCCGGCGCCCTCGCCCTGTGCCGCGACCGGTTGCAGCTCCTCGCCGTCGCAGACCACGCTGCCCGCGTTGACCTGCAGCTGCTCGCACTGGGACACGTCGAACTGCTGACCGTCCACACTCACCAGGTCGGCCGCCTTGGTGTCCGTGCTGGCGTTGGCGAGTTGCACCCCGGCCAATCCGGTGGCCACCAGCACCCCCGCGACCACAACCGCGCCGATCGCCTTCCGCCGGTTGCCCTGGTTGCCCTGGTTACGTCGGTACGCGCGCGACCTCATGATCACTCCTCGTCGTTGGACGTCGATGTTCACCGGTTGCGGGGCGATACGGGGGCCGCCGGTCGCGCGGTTCAACCCGGATTCGCCACCAGCCCCCGATCGCGCCCCGGAACCGGCCACGGATGCCCAGGTCAGCGTGGTGTTTCGGGAGGTTCGAAAAAAGTTTCCGGATGCGGGCGAACGGGTGGCCGTCGATACGCCGATCCCGCCCGCCATGACCCGAACCGGTCAGTGCGGCATGATCATCGACATGGAACCCGTGCATGTCGCCCGTGAGCTGGCACGTGACCGCTTCCCGGCGGCCGAGTGGGCGATGCTCACCGGCAGCGTGGTCGGCCCGCACCGGACCGCGGGCTCCGATCTGGACATCGTGGTGCTGGACGAGACCGATCCGGGGCACCGGGAGAGCCTGCGCCACCGCGGCTGGCCGGTGGAGCTGTTCGTGCACACCCGGGAGAGGCTGGCCGGCTTCCTCGAACGGGAACGCGCCCAGCGCAAGCCGAGCACGCACCGGATGCTCGCCCACGGCGTGGTCCTGTTCGGCGACCCGGGCGACCTGCCGGCCCGGTGCGCGCGGGTGCTCGCCGAGGGCCCGGGACCGCTGAGTCCCGCCGAGCACGACTGGCTGCGCTACAGCCTGACCGACGGCCTGGACGACCTCCGGCACGCCACCGACCCGGGCGAACGCACAGTGATCGCCACGGGGCTGTGGACCGGCACCGCCGAGGCGGTGCTGTCGCTCGCCGGCCGGTGGGTCAGCGGCGGCAAGTGGCTGCTGCGCGACCTGCGCGAACACGATCCTGTGCTGGCCGAGCGCTGGCTGGCGGCCCGCGACGATCCGGCCGCGCTGGCCACCGAGGTGCTGGCGGGAGCGGGCGGGCCCCTGTTCGACGGCTACCGCGCGTGAGCGCGGTCAGTTGCCGGAGCCGGTGAGGCCGAGCCGTCCCGCCGCGTCGTTGGCGAGCAGGAAACCGACGATGCCGACGATCCACGACAGCGCGTTGCTGTTCGCCATCCAGTCGCTCATCCGGGCCAGCGGCTTGGCGACCCGGTCGCCGGCGACCAGCCGCCCGGCGAGCAGGGCCAGCGCGGGGACGATCATCAGCAGGCAGTACCCCACCATGATCAGGGTGACCTGCGCCGGTGGGAGGTCCGCGGTGGTCAGCAGACCGATCGCCGCCAGGTACGGCAGCATCGTGGTCACCTCCGCGGCGGCCGCGGCCAGCGCCAGCCGGGCCAGGCCACCGGCGCCGCGATCGTCCGCCAGGGCCCGCTCCCGCCAGCGGACCAGCCGGCCGCCGCCGCCGCGGCCGTGCCTGCGGTCGAGCCGGAAACTCCAGAAGAACAGGGCGACGCCGGTGACCAGCTGCGCCCACATCACGGCCGGGTTCGCCAGCGCGTCACGGATCCGCGGCAGGAAGGCCTCGGCGGCCAGCGCCACCGCGATGCCGACGGCGAAGTAGAAGGCCGCGACCGTACCGAGAAAGACCAGGATGCGTCCGGGCCGGACCGGGCCCGGGTGCAGCAGCAACCAGGCCGGGATCAGCAGCGTCCCGAAACTGGTGGAATCGATGAGCGCGAGAACGGCCAGCGACCCGAGAAGGGGGAGATCCATGCCGCGACCATGCCCGCCCGGCGGGGCCGGGCGCGTCGCCCGGACGATGGCCGGACCGCCCGCCACATACACCCTTCGGCGTACGCCCGGGTGTGCCGCCCGTGATGGGATGGTCCGGTGGGACTCGGAGCGCGCTGGCGCGGCAGCACGTGGTTCCAGGACGCCGGCACGGCAGCCGGGACGTTCCTGGCCGGGCTGGCGTTCAACCTCATCGGACTGACCGACATCTGGTCGCTCCCGCAGCCGCGCGCGGTCGCCGGCTGGCCCGCGTGGTGGCACACCGTCCCGCTGGCCGCCGGCTGCCTGGCGATGCTCGGCAAACGCCGCCACCCGGTGCCCGCCCTCGTGGCCGGCACCGTGGCGATGGTCGCGGACCTCCTGCTCGGCGGCAGCGTCGCCCTGGTCCTGGTGCTGTTCGAACTGCTCTTCTCGGTCGGCCTGTTCGCCTCCGGTCGCGCCCGCACCGCGGTGGGCAGCGCGGTGTTCGTCGCCGTCGGCACGATCAGCGTGGTGACCGGGCTGGCCGTCGGCGAGTTCCGGATGGCCGTCTTCATGGCCCTGCAGCTGACCACCCTGCTGTGTGTGCCGCTGTGGTGGGCGGCCAACATCCGCCAGCAGCGGCAGCTGGGCCGGCTCGACGCGGAGCGCACCGCCCGGGAGGCGGTCGTCGCCGAACGCGCCGCGATGGCCCGCGACCTGCACGACGTGATCGCCGCGCACCTGTCCACCACCGCGATCCACTCCGGCGCGGCCCTGGCCCGGCCCCCGGACCCGGAGCGCGACCGGGCCACCCTGCGGGAGGTACGCACGAGCAGCCTGGCCGCCCTGGAGGAGATGCGCTCCATGATCATGCTCTTGCGGGCCGACGACGCGACCCCGGACGCGGCCCTGCCCGGCGGCCTGGACCGCCTGCCCGGCCTGGTCGCGGCGGCCACCGCCGGCGGGCTGCGGGTGGAGACCCGGATCCGGGAGATCCCGCAGGTCTCCGCGGCGGTGGCGCACGCCGTCCACCGGATCGTGCGGGAGGCGCTGACCAACGCGGCGAAACACGCGCCGGGCTCGGAGGTGTGCCTGGAGGTCCACCCGGCCGGCGACGCCGTGCAGGTGACCGTCACCAACGCGGTGACCCGGGCGGGCGCGGTCGACCACCACGCGCTCAGCTCCGGCGCCGGACTGATCTCGATCCGCGAGCGGGCCACGTTGCTCGGCGGCGAGCTCACCGCCGGCCCGGACGGCGGGCACTTCCGGGTACGCGCCACGCTGCCCCTGCACCCGGCGGGGAGCGCGCGGTGAGCGACCCGCGGATCCGGGTCCTGCTCGCCGACGACCATGCCGCGATCCGGGCCGGGATGCGGCTCATGCTGGAACAGGCGCCGGACATCGTGGTGGTGGGCGAGGCCGCCGACGGGGCGGTCGCCGTCCGGCAGGCCGGCGCGCTGCGCCCGGACGTGGTGCTGATGGACATCCGGATGCCCGGCACCGACGGGATCGCCGCCACCCGGGCGATCACCTCCGCGGGCGTGGCGGACGTGCTGATCCTGACCACGTTCGACTTCGACGACTACCTGTTCGGGGCACTGCGCGCGGGCGCCGCCGGCTTCCTGCTCAAATCGGTCGAGCCGGCCGCGCTGATCGACGCCGTGCGCCGGGTCGCGGACGGTGACGGTTTCCTGGCGCCCGAGGTGACCCGCCGGCTGCTCACCGCCTTCGCGGCCGCCGCCCCGGAGCCGGCGCGGCCGGTGACCACCCCGGCGCTGGACGGCCTCACCGAGCGGGAGCGCGACGTGCTCGCCGGGCTCGGCCGGGGGCTGTCCAACGCCGGCCTGGCCGCGGAGCTGGCGATCAGCCGGGCGACGGCGAAGACGCACGTGTCCCGGGTGCTGGGCAAGCTGGGCTGCACGTCCCGGGTGCAGGCGGCGATCCTGGCCAAGGAGGCCGGTCTGGCCTGACGGCTCCGGCCGCCTGATAGCCCCGACCTCCTGACGGCCCCACTCATGGCTCCAACCACCTGACGGCTCCGGTCGCCGGGCGGTTTCGGTCGCCGGGTGGCCGCGTTCAGCGGCGGCGGGCCAGGGCGACGCCGGCCAGCGCCACGACGCCACCGGCGCCGGCGAGCACGTGGGGTGTTTCGGACAGCAGCGGCCAGGCGAGCAGGATGGTCAGCGGTGGCACCAGATAGGTGGTCACGCCCAGCCGGCCGGCGTTCATCCGGGACAGGGCGTACGCCCAGGTGCCGAAGGCGAGCGCGGTCGGCACCACGCCCAGGTAGACCACCCCGGCGACGGAGCCGGCCGGGGCGGACCGCAGATCGGCGAGCAGGCCGCCGGCGAACGGCAGCGTGACGATCATGCCGGTGGTGCAGGCCATCTGCGTGACCTGCAGGGCGGGCAGGCGGCGCAGCGCCGGCTTCTGCAGGGTGACACCGACCGCCCAGGCAGCCGCGGAGAGCAGGCAGAGCGCCACGCCGAGCGGGTCGGCGGCACTGCCGCCCCGCCCGGCCAGACCGATCAGCAGCACGCCCGAGAAGGCCACACCGGCGCCGGCCAGCAGACCCCGCGGGAAGCCCTCATTGAGGAACGCGCCCGCCATCAGCGCGATCAGAATCGGACCGACGTTGACGAGCATGGCCGACGTGCCGGCATCCAGCCGCTGCTCGGCCGCGTTCAGGGCGACGTTGTAGACGCCGAACCAGACCACGCCGCAGCCGGTCACCAGCGCCCACTCCCGCGCGGTGGGCCGGACCCAGGTGCGGGTGACGAGCACGGCGGCGGTCAGCGCGAGCGCGCCGGCGGCGAGGCGGCCCAGCGCCAGCGGGCCGGCGGCGAAGTGCGCGTGCACGGCCCGGATCGCGACGAACGCGGAGGCCCAGGCGGTGACGGTGACCACGACGGCGGCGACCACGGTCAGGGGCGGGCGGACACGGTCGTCGGGGACGGTGGTGAGGGACATGGGGGTCACGGTAGAGGGCGGACGGTTCGGCCGCCGCCGCACGGTCGGGGCCCGGCCCGGCGTACCCGGAATCGGCCGTGGCGATCCGCGGGAACGCCGCCCGGTCCTGGGATCATGCGGCATGACTGTCGTACGCACGGTGGCCACCGCCGACCTCACGCCGGGTGACCGCACCCGCCTGCGGGGCCTGCTCGACGAAGCCTTCGCCGGCCATTTCGACGACCACGACTGGGAGCACACGCTCGGCGGCCTGCACGTCCTGATCACCGTGGACGGCACGATGATCGCCCACGGCGCGGTGGTGCGCCGGCACCTGCTGCACCGGGGCCGGTCGGTGCGGTGCGGGTACGTCGAGGCGGTCGCGGTGCACCCGGCGCACCGCCGCCGCGGGTTCGCCACCGCGGTGATGACCGAGGCGGAACGGATCATCGACCACGGCTACGCCCTCGGCGCGCTGTCCGCCTCGGCCGCCGGCCGCGCGCTCTACGTGTCCCGTGGCTGGCGGGTCTGGCGGGGCGGCACCGCGGTGCTCGCCCCGGACGGCGTCACCCGCACCGAGGACGACGACGACAGCACCATGGTCCGCCCGGTTCCCGGCGGGGCCGCGCTCGACGAGCGGGACCTGCTGATCTGCGACTGGCGCGACGGCGACGTCTGGTGACCGATCCGATAGGCGGCAGCGGGCGGTCGGCCGGACCCGGCGCAACGGCCGCCCGGCCAGGTCGGCGCCGGTCACCTCGCCGTCGCCGTCGCGGGTGAAGAAGCCGCCCTGCCCGCCGCCGGTGACGATGTATCCGTCGTCGGGAGCAGGCCGATCGCGGCGACCGTCTGCATCCACGTGCCGGGCGGCGCGTTCGGCCCGCCGCGCAGATCCCCCTGAACCGGCGGCTGTCCAGCGAGGCACTCGACCGGGCGATGCCCGAGGCGCACGCGGCGGGAAAGAATTTCCGGTACGTCCGCACCCGCCTGGACACCGCGGCCGGGCGCGGCCATGCGGCGCCGGGCGACACGTGCACGTTCGGGCTGGAGCCCACCCTCGACGGCTTCGCCGCCCGCCCGGGGTGACGCGGGCCGCCCGGTCGGCGTGTCCGGCCCGGTGGTGGATCGGTTCCGGACGAACAGGCGGAACGGATGGCCGTCCGGGTCGAGGCACACCCGGACGTCGTCCTGCGGCTGGCACCCGGCGACGGCGGCGCCCAGCCCCACGGCCCGCGCCACCCCGGCTTCCAGGTCGTCGACCCTCGATGTCCAGGTGCATCTGCATCCGCGGCCGGTCGGCCCGGCCACACCGGGGGCTCGTGGTCCGGCTCGGCGGGGAACGACAGGCCCGTCAGCTCCACCCAGCCGTCCTGCGCCAGCGTCACCGGCAGGTCGAGCAGCCGCGCGTAGAAATCGGCCAGCCGGCGCGGATCCGGGGAGCTGATCGTGGTGGCCACCAGTCTCATCGGCTCACGGTGACCAGGGTGGCGGCCCGGTGCCACGCCGGCGTGGTCGTGGGCGGGGGAGGGGCAGGTCGTACCGGGGAAGGAGCGCCGACCGGCAGCGGCCGCAAGCGGTGCGGTGATTCTTCCGCGCCGCCGCCGCCGACGGCGCGAGCGGCGCCGCCGACGGCGCGAGCGGCGCGGCCGGCGGCCGATTTTTCGGTACGAGCGGGAGCCCGCGGTCCCGCGGCTTCCCGCGTGGGAGCGGGAGTGTGCGGTTCCGGCGGCGCGGCGGTTTCCGGGGTGCGAGCGGGAGCTCGCGGTCCCGGCGGTTTCCCGGCTGTGATGCGGAGCTCGCGGTCCCGGCGGTTTCCCGGCTGTGATGCGGAGCTCGCGGTCCCGGCGGTTTCCCGGGTGTGATGCGGAGCTCGCGGTCCCGGCGGCGCGGCGGTTTCCCGGGTGCGAGGCGGAGCACGCGGTCCCGGCGCGCGGTGTCGACGCTGGGTGAGCGGGCCGTGGTGATCTCCCGCAGGTGGCGGAGGTGCCCCAGGTTCGCCGGGCGCCGCGGGGGCGGGCACAATGGGAGGGTTGTTGCCGTGGGACGTCAGGAGGAACGGTGGCGCTAGAGGTACGGCCGGCCAGGTGCGTCGTCGCGGTCGACGGCCCGTCCGGCTCGGGCAAATCCACCGTCTCCCGGCGCCTGGCGACCGCGGTCGACGGGGTCTACCTGGACACCGGCGCGATGTACCGCGCGGTGACCTGGGCGGTGCTGCAGGCGGGCGTGGACCTGACCGATCCGGACGCGATCGCGAAGATCGCCCTGGAGACCGAGTTGTCCATCGGCACTGATCCGGCGGCGCCGCATTTCGCCGCGAACGGAACGAACGTCGACGCGCCGATCCGGGGACCCGAGGTGACCGGCGCGGTCTCCGCGGTCGCCGCGGTGCCGGCGGTGCGCAAGCACCTGGTCGCCTTGCAGCGGGCGATCATCACGTCGCACCCGCGGATCATCGTGGAGGGCCGGGACATCGCCTCGGTGGTCGCCCCGGACGCCGATCTGAAGGTTTATCTGACCGCTTCGGCCGCCGCCCGCGCCGCCCGGCGCAGCGCCGAGGACGCCACCGACGTCGCGGCGACGGAGGCGGACCTGGCGCGCCGCGACAGGCTGGACTCCAGCCGCGCCACCGACCCGCTGCGCCAGGCCTCCGACGCCATCGAGGTGGACACCACCGGAATGGGTATCGACGAGGTCGTGCAGCACCTTTTGACTCTGCTCGACAGCAAGGTAAGTAAGTGACTGAGTTTCCCGCCGGCCTCGACGTCAACGATTTCGAGGGCGGGTTCGATTTCGCCGCCGATTCCTCCGCCGACCCGTCGGCCGAGGAGTCCTTCTCCGGTCCGGTGCCGGTGGTCGCCGTCGTCGGCCGCCCCAACGTCGGCAAGTCGACGCTGGTCAACCGCATCATCGGCCGCCGCCAGGCGGTCGTCGAGGACGTGCCCGGGGTGACCCGGGACCGGGTGCCCTACGACGCGCAGTGGAACGGGCGGCGGTTCACCGTCGTCGACACCGGCGGCTGGGAACCGGACGCCAAGGACCGCGCTGCCGCGATCGCCGCCCAGGCGGAGATCGCGGTGCAGACCGCCGACGTGGTGATCTTCGTCGTCGACGTGACCGTGGGCGCCACCGACGTCGACGAGGCCGCGGTCAAGATGCTGCGCCGCAGCCACAAGCCGGTCATCCTGATCGCCAACAAGGCCGACAACCAGAATCTCGAGCTCGAGGCCGTGTCGCTGTGGTCGCTCGGCCTCGGCGAGCCGCACCCGATCTCCGCGTTGCACGGCCGCGGCTCCGGCGACCTGCTCGACGACATCCTGGCCGCGCTGCCGCCGACCCCGCCGGTCGTCGAGGGGGGTCCCCGCGGCCCGCGCCGGATCGCCCTGGTCGGCCGCCCCAACGTCGGCAAGTCCAGCCTGCTCAACCGGCTCGCCCAGGAGGAGCGCGCGGTCGTCGACTCGGTCGCCGGTACGACGGTGGACCCGGTCGACAGCCTCGTCGAGATGGACGGCGAGCTCTGGCAGCTGGTCGACACGGCCGGCCTGCGCAAGCGGGTCCACCAGGCCTCCGGCACCGAGTACTACGCGTCCCTGCGCACCGCCGGCGCGGTCGAGGCGGCCGAGGTCGCCGTCGTGCTGCTCGACGCCGGCGAAGTGATCAGCGAGCAGGACCAGCGTGTGATCACCCAGGTGATCGAGGCCGGTCGCGCCCTGGTGATCGCCTTCAACAAGTGGGACCTGGTCGACGCCGACCGCCGGTTCTACCTGGACAAGGAGATTGACCGCGACCTCAAACGGGTGACCTGGGCGGTCCGGGTCAACATCTCCGCGAAAACCGGTCGCGCCGTCGACAAGCTGGCCCCGGCGATCCGCCGCGCGCTGGCCTCGTGGGAGAAGCGCATCCCCACCGGCGCCCTGAACCAGTGGCTGACCGCCCTCACCCAGGCCACCCCCCACCCGGTCCGCGGCGGCCGCGCCCCCCGCGCGCTGTTCGCCACCCAGGCGGGCGTCGCTCCGCCCCGGTTCGTGCTGTTCACCACGGGCCCGTTCGACGCCGGATACCTCCGGTTCATCGAACGCAAGCTGCGCGAGGAGTTCGGCTTCGAGGGCACCCCGATCGAGCTGTCGGTCAAGCCCCGGAAGAAGACCGGGCCGGGGGGTCGCGGAAAAGCCCACGGGTGAGGGTTGGTAGTCTGTAGGAGATGTCGCGCGGGGCTGAGGTTCGGCGCGGGATCGGGCTGTAGCGCAGCTTGGTAGCGCACTTGACTGGGGGTCAAGGGGTCGCAGGTTCAAATCCTGTCAGCCCGACGATCAAGAAGGGCCGCTTACCTGGGTAAATATCCTGGTAAGCGGCCCTTCTTGGTATCTACCGTGATCCTCATAGTCCTACTAGACGGCTTGGAGTTGGGGACCGTTTGGGGACCGCAAGAGGGCTTTCGGCGAGATCGAGGGCTCGGTATTGCTCCGTCCCCTTGCCTCCCGCGGTCCGCGGCCCGCGGCTGGCTGCCAGCGTGCCCTCGCTGTGTCTACAAAGTCGAAGGGTTTCGAGCTGCCGGCCTCCCGATGCCCTTCAGGGATAGAGTTCTATACGGACCTCCTGGACCGTTGTCCGAGGAGAGAACGCCTTTCAAGGGGGTGAGTGTGAACGGGAGTCCAGGTGCGGCGGACTTAATCCAGTGGCTCAAGACGGTGAATCCCGAGAATTTTGCGAGTCACGCCGTGCTCGATACTGTTCCTTGGATTTTTCGCACGCGTAGTTTGTATATTGACTGGAAGTCGCATTTGGCCAAAGATTTAGAAGTGGACCCCTATAGCCTAATTGTTGTAGGTAGCGCCTGCACTCGATATAGTCTTAATCCAACCAAGGGATTCTCAGAATTTCACCCTGGATCGGACATTGACGTTGCAGTCATTAGTGCCCGACATTTCGATGAAGCGTGGAGAGCTCTGCGATCATGGCCTGCGCAGCCCATGAGCAAGCGGAAGGCGGCCCAGCTAGAGCAGCACCGTAGATCACTGGTCTTTGACGGAACAATTGCCACAAATGACATTCTTTCCCGTCTCGATTTTGGTCCGCAGTGGTCAACTGCCCTCAATAGGGCTGGGAATAGGCCGCCCACGGAAGGGCATTCTGTGAAAACGCGGATATATCGAGATTTTGAATCCCTACGAGAGTATCAAGTGCGAGGCATTAAGGCGCTTCGCGAGAACCTGCTTACCACGATAGCCGATGGCGAGGCGTCGGCGAATCTGTCCTTGAAGGATGACGCTATATCGCCAGAGGAGTTGCGGTGAACCCCGTACCATCTGTCCCTAATGCGCGATTTTTGGACGCTACCCAGCAAACAGTCGCTTGGTTCTGGAAGCGACTCCAATCAGATGAGCTTGAGATGGAGCCGCCCTTCCAGCGAAACCCAGTGTGGCAAGAGGCTCAAAAGGCGTACCTGATCGACAGCATCCTTCGTGGATACCCCGTACCTGAGTTGTACCTTCAGACGACCGTTTCCGCGGATGCGAGTGAAACGCATGTCGTAGTTGACGGTCAGCAAAGAATACGGGCGTGCCTTGAGTTCATCAATGATCTCTACCCTTTGGGCACGGAATCGGGGGAGCTTGCTGGGCAGAGATTCAGTGATCTTGATCCCCTGGTCAAGGAACGCTTCTTTCGCTATAAGTTCGTTGTTCGTTCTCTGCCCGCCCTCAGTGAGGGAGAGGTCCGCGAGATATTCGGTCGACTAAACCGGAACAACGTTGCGCTGAATCGCCAAGAGTTGCGTCAAGCGACATATTGGGGCGATTTTATCTCGTGTGTTACGGAGCTTAGCAAAAAATCCTTCTGGGTGAGGTCGGGGCTCTTCACTGCCAATGATTTCAGGCGAATGCTTGACATTGAGTATGTGAGCGAACTGACGGTTGCTGCCTTGTATGGTGTCCAGAATAAAAAAGATAAGCTGGACAGCTTCTATGCAGACTTCGAGAGCGAGTTTCCTGACCGCGTAAGTGCGGAACGGACCTTCGAGAGGGTCCTGGCTCAGTTGGACCAGGTATTAGACTGGCCGAACCCTTTGCGGTGGTCGAGGAAAGTCGATTTTTATGCTCTCTTCTTGGCGCTTGCGAAGAGACAGGAAGACCTTCCATTCGACCGCGAGGAGGCCAGCCGCGTAGGTGAACGACTTGGCGAATTTTCTAAGCTAGTCGGCGAGGTTCTGTCGCTCAGCGTAGATGCCGGTAAGATTGTGGGATGGCCTTCGCGAGAGGGGCACCTTGCGGGACTTTACGCAAGGGGCGTGCGAAATTCCAGCGACGCTGGCAGTCGGCGCTTGCGCCTCAACTCGCTTGAAGAGTTCCTGTGGCCCTCCGGCCGTGATATGACGGAGGGTAATACTCTGGCCGGAGGTAGGTCGGACTCGCACATGAAGAGGCTGCCGGATCTCGAAACTCTCCTCGCTACGGAAGACGCCGAAGACCCCGAGGACGCCTAGCAGACGACATGGAGGCTTCGAGCGGCGCGTCACTGTCCGCTCGAAGCCCTCATTTCGATTGTTCCGGTGCCGATGCTTTGATCAAACGCATTTAAGGCGGAACTCATTTTGTGACCGAGGAGCCCCTAGATGAGCGCTGAGGGCATGCCCGGCCTCGTTAATTGAACGCTGATCCGGGTGCAGGTATCGCTGTGTGGTGCTGAGTGATCCGTGCCTGAGGGGCTTTCAAATGGGCACTCAACGCGTCTCCCGCGGCGTCGATCGAGCGCTGATCCGGGTGCAGGTACCGCTGTGTCGTGCTCAATGATCCGTGCCCGGCGATCTCGCGCAGCACGTGCACCTTGACGCCGGCGTCGGCCATCCACGTGAGGCCGGTGTGCCGCAGGTCGTGGCGGCGTAGGTGCTCGTACCCCAGTTCGGTGACCACCTCGTCCCAGTGCGTGGCGTCGCGCAGTACGGCGGTGCTGATCCGGCCGCCGCGCGGGCCGGTGAACAGCCGTGTGTCCGGGCCGGACGCGGAGTCCAGCCGCTCGGTGACCATCGGCCTGACCTCTTCGATGATCGGTACCTTGCGGGTGCGTTTGCCCTTGGTGCCCTTGTCGATCAGACCACCCGGGCCGGGCGTGGTCTGCCGCCGCACGGTCCATGTCCAGGTCCGCCGGTCGATGTCGCCGGCGCGGACGCCGGATACCTCGCCGATGCGGGCCGCGGTGCATCCCGCGAACATGACGACGTGTCCCCATCCGGTGAAGTGGTCGTGCGACCTAGCCACCAGCGCATCAGCGAGAGATGTCAACGCCTCCCAGCCCGGGAGCGCGAGCGACCGCGGATCGTCCAACTCATCCTCGGCCTGCTGGTACGCGCGTTGCCAGCCGCTCACCCGCGCGACATTGCGATCAACCACACCGTCCCGCACGGCCTGTTCAAGCACTCTGACCAGCATGGCAAGGGTGTTTTTCACGGTCGATCGGCTGCACTCGTCCTCGATCCACGAGTAGACGGCGCGGTCCACCACACCGTTGGTGATCATCCGCATGGGGATGTGGCCGAGACTCGGCACGATCCGCAGCCGCCAGCCGGCAAGGTACGGATCGAGTGTCTTGCGCTCCAGTCCGCGGGTGGCCAGCGTCATCACGTCCGCGCCGTAGTCGGCGAGTCGCTGAGTGGCCGCGGCAGGGTTGATCCCGCCACTGGCCGCCCGGATCATGCCCTCGATCCACTCGTCTGCCTCTTCCAGCGTCGCGGTGGAGTGCGATTTGGACCGGCGCTCACCGGTCGCGGGATCCTTCCACCGCACGCGAGCCTTGTACGGCTTCGGCCGCCCGGCGCGGTATTCCACGTCCGAGCGGATCTCGACAGCAAGCGGTGGATGTTGTGGAGTGCTGGTCACGCTGCCTCCGGCGTGATTCGACGGCTGACCAGCCATTCCCGTACGTCCGTGATCGAGTACATGATCACGCGCTCGGATAGTTGGATGAACGGGGGTCCCTGGACCGGCCGAGCGGTGCGCCAACGCCGGACGCTCAACGGATCGACTCGGAGCATCTTCGCCAGCTCCTCCGTAGTTATCAACTCGGTGCTGCTAGGAGTGGTGGGCTCGGTGTCGTCCAAGAGCCTTAGTCGCATGGCTAGGTGCCTCCCACAGTGAGCTTTTAGGGCCGCGCAAAACGGCCCTCGCGCCCGTTCTGCGCTTGAGGTCGTCCGAGCGACACCGTACGGGCTGCCGCGATGAAGGGCCGAAGAGTGGCCCGCTGAGAGCGCCGTAGAGCCAAGATCTACCTGTGTAGTAGGTAATTCGATACGTCGATCGGCGGGGCAACTCTCAGCGGGGTCCGACTCCAGCAAGATTGCTTGTGTCTGGAGACGCGTCCGGCCTCGCCGTCTGAAGGCGAGGCCGGACGATCGTGCGGCGGTTAGCTGAAGTGGGATTCGCTGGTTATCGCGGTGTGGACGTCGGTGCGCCAGATCTCGACGGCGATGGTGTCGTAGCCGTACCAGTGATCGGCAGTGATCTGGAGGGTAAATTCGTCGGTGGCCGCGATTTCGCCGAGTTGGGTGATGGCTTGGGTGCCGATGTTGTAGGGCTGGGCCAGTAGAAGTGCTGGGCCGCCGTAGGCCTGCCAGTGGGTGAGGTGGTCCATCCAGCGGCCGAGTCGGTTACAGGGGTCTTCGGTGCATCGGTTGGTGCGGAGCCAGTGCAGTTGTCGGCACCGGCTCTGGGCGAGCCGGAGTTTGTGCTTGTTCGCCCACGTGACCAGTCGTTGACGAGCGGCGATGTCGACGTCGGCGCCGTAGGGCCAATGGAGGCTGCCGAGGATGGGTCGTGCGGCTTGATTGAGTTCGGCGGTCAGGGCTTTGTCTTCAGCGGTGGCGTGTTTCGCGCAGCGCTTCCGGCCGTCGGGGTAGATGAGTCCGGTCTGCCGGCAGCAGTCAGGGTCTGGCTTGGTTGCGGTACCGGTGGTGTTGGCCATGCGGTCTCCGTGACTTTCGAGTCGGGCACGGGTGTCCACAGTAGGTCGTGATAGGTGGGAGAAGACGGTGGTCGGTTGGGGCCAGTTCGTTCATGCAGGGGTTGATCCCCGTGTCTGTGAGGGGTAAGCCGTCCCAGCCGTCCCAGTCGTCCCACCGACATGTTTTTGCTGCTCAAAGCTGGGACGGCTTTTGGGGCTGGGACGGGTTGGGTCGTCCCAGCCCGATCGTGCTAAGCCGTTCCGGTCTGGGGTTGGGACGACTCAGGTCGTACCGGGCGCAGAAGTCGTAACGGGGTTTGGGCTGGGGAAACGTCGTCTCGGGACGACTGGGACGGCTGGGACGGCCCGCCGGGTTCGCTGGAGTCGGCGGGCGGGCAGTAGCGCTGCCACGCATCGGTGAAGGCTTCGCGGTGAAAGCCTTTGACCTGGCCAATCGGCGGTGGAAACCGGATGTTCTGTGAGGTGATCTCGTACTCGCGGAGCAAGCTGCTGAGCTTCATGGAGGTCAGCCCGGTGCTGTTGTTGTAGTCAGCCCACGGTGATTCGGGCAGCGCCTTCAATCGTTCGAGCAGGACGGTGGAGGGTAGTGAGTCGAAGTTGCCGAAGACCGTCCGGCAGTCGATCAGCACTCTGAGCCGGTCGGAGAACTCGGTGTCCCCTTCACGGGCGGCGTTGAGCGCGAGTGCGGCCTTGCGGGCGCGTTCGGGCCAGCTGCGGCCGGCGAGGTCAGCGACCGCGATGAGTGGTTCCCAGGTGTCGGCAGCTCGGTCTTCCAGCGGCATGATCGGCTCGGCATTCTCCAGCGCTACGAGGTTGGGTCGCAGCCACGAGGTCAGTTCGGCGGCGATCTTTTTCAAGGGAGGGCCGTCGCGGCGGGAGCGGAACGGGGACACCTTCTCGGTTGCGGTCCGGCGGCGCATCTTCACGATCACGGCGCGGTCCTCGATCGTGTCGGGCATCGAGCCGATGCCGGCGAGGGCTGCCATGGCGAAGGTCGGGATCTCGTCGCGGTCCTTCTTCTGGTGATCCCAGCGGATCATCGGCCGTCCGCGCTGGTGGCCGGCGTTAAGCAGGCCGCGCAACTCTTCGTTGGCCTCGGCCTGTTTACCGCCGAAGATCGTGTCGGCTTCGTCGAGCAGGATCGTGGGCGGGTCGGTCGGACCGATCGAGCGGCAGATCGCCGCAGTGGAGGCGTTGACCGTCATCAACGGTCGGTAGCAGGTACCGGCCGTGATGTCGAGCAGCCGGGACTTACCGCACCGCTTCTCCGGGGCCTTGATCACAAGGCGGGGTGCGTGGGTCCACGCGTCCTGTGCGTGGGTGGCGGCGATCCAGAGGACCGTGGCGTCGATTGCCTCGGGGCCGGGCAGGATCACGTATTTGATGAGCGCTGCGTGGAGCTGGTCGAGGATGGCCGCTCCGTCGGTGGTCGGGTCGGGTTCGGTCATGCGGCTACCCCTTCGCTCGGTACCGCCTCGGCGCGGAATCCGCCGGTGATGGCGGCATGGATGTCGCGGTGGGTCTGCTCGGCGCGGACACCGGCGTCGTAGAGCGCCTGGTAAGCGTCGGTGCTGGTGAGGGCTCCGGCGGCGACCATGCGGGCCACGCCGCGGGCGGCGCCGTAGAGGGTGGTGCGGCGTTTGCCTTCGCCGGCTTGGGCGACGGCATCGAGGATGGAGGCGAGCAGGGCGGCCGGGGATGAGATGCCCCGCCCGTTGTTGCCGGTGCTCGGCGTGGTGCCGGGCCTTACGGCGGGCAGGTCGGCGGCCGTGGGCGGCTCGGCGGGCCGGCACGCGGCGATCAGCGGCGGGGGCATCTCAATTTCGGCCCGGTGCCCGATCCACCGGTACGGCTGTCGGGTGCCCGGGTGGATCGAGGGGGGTGCGACGACGTACCCGCCATCGGCCTTGATGTCGATGCCGGGGTGACCGCGGTGGTTGAGGTCGGCGGCGAAGGGTCCGCCGGGGTGCCGGTAGTGCAGGTGCCAGCCCCCGGAGCCGGTCGCTGCGCACCGGGTCGGGGGCATCAACTCGGATAGCAGCCGGCCATCGTTGCGCGGGTCGATATCGATCACCACGCGGTTGCTGACGATCCCGGTCCGGATCGCGAGCAGCCCGCCGGGCACGGCCTCATGCATGGCTCGGATCCGGGCGGGGTCCGTGGTGGCGGCGTAGAAGCCGTGGCAGGTCAGGCAGTCACAGTCTTCCGGGTCGTGGAACGGGTCGACGGCGGCTTTCGGGCAGGCGGGGCAATTGGCCACGGGCCGTTTGGTGCGGCCGAGCAGGAAGACGGGGATGCCCTGCTCGGCCAGGTCAAGGGCGGCGTGCAAGAGCCAGGTAGCAGCGGTCTCCGAGCGCACTGGAGGAGTCGGGATGGCTTCCGGACGACGCCGAAGGTGCAATCAAGGATGTGGTTGAAGGAATTCCAAGCGGTCCACCAATCGTCATCACCGAGGGAAGTAGCGACGCGCGCATTCTCAGTGGTGCACTCAAACTCTTGAAGCCACACCTCGAAGGATTTATACGATTTCTCGATTATGACACTGGTGCTGAAGGATCGGCCGTTGCGGCTATCAACATGCTGAAAAGCTTTGCGGCGGCCGGAATCTCCAACCGGATCGTTGCGATTCTTGATAACGATAGTGCTGCCCATCAGGCGGTGTTGACGATGTTGAAAGGCGCCGGGAATCTGCCGACCCATTTCCGACTGATTCACTACCCTGAAATTGCGAATCGCATCAGATTACCCGACGCTTGGGCCGCAGGGGCAGTCAGGGATGGACGTAAATGGCCTCGCAGGCTCTATAGAGCTATACCTCGGCGCTGACGTACTGACTTATCCTGATGGCGGCCTTTCGCCTGTTCAGTGGAAGGGCTATATGGATAAGCTAGGTAAATATCAAGGTGAAATTGTCGGTAAGCGCGCTGTGCAGAAGTCATTCCATGAGAAATTGAAGCGCGCCAGGAGCGATCGTGAGGTGATGACTATGCAAGATTGGTCCGGCTTGACTCAGATCCTGAACCACATCGTCAGACCTTAGCAACGATGTAGCCGAGGCCGTAGCGCGTTGAGTCCTCCTGCAAGGGGATGTCACACATGTCACTCCTGTCACTGAATGCCCTCTGAGCTGGGGAAACTGCGGTGACAGTCCTCAACGTGGTGTCACTCGGTCGCGAGTGGATCGATAGGGCCAGCCGACGAGAATCGATACGATGTCTCAGACGATATGTCTGCCGACCCTCGGGAGGTCCGTCCATGACGGCCCAGCGCGTCCCTGTCCAGCGTGGTGCTCTGTCCGAGCCGTACATCATGATCATGAAGTTTGATCCCAGCAAGGCTGAACTCTCCAAGTTCGGCGACACCTACGCCGACTCCAAATTCAGCCGAGCCGAAGCAGAGCACGACGCGCGGACCGCAGCAGACCAGGCAGCGTTGGAAGGGATCGACGCTCAGTACATCGTAGTTCGGGCCGAAGCTGTAACTGGTTTTGCGTCTTACCAGGTGCCTGGGCATCTAAGTGAGTGACAATCGACCGCGGCAAGTAGGGGGACCGGTGCCGGTCCTTCGGCAGGTACCCGTTCGGTGAGGTGTGTGAAACGCTGGCGTGCATGACGCTGACTGTGCGGTTCGATCCTCCGCGTGTGTGGTACTTCGGAGGTGAGCGGCGATACGACGATGGCGTGGACAGCATCGTCATCAAGCGCGGTGACCTAGCCGTCTCGACCGCAACAGATTTGGTGCGTGCTATGCGGAAGGCTCATCGAGCCGGCTGGGGACTGGGTGCGGTTCAAGTAGATGTGGCACCGGAGGATGAGTATGAGCCGAAGGGGTCGTTCGTCGAGCCGATCTCTTTCGTCCTACTCGTCGATGGGCGACTCGGTGTTCAATGCGATCTTGTCACTGGCGACTACTACGACCCCTTCGACGAGGACGACCACTTCTACGAGAAGGTCGCTACGATCAGCGGGCCGTTCCTGAAGCGTTACGGTGCTCAGCTGGTCAATGCGGTTCCCGACGATGAACGCTCCAGTTCTCCTTATTACCACAAGGCTATCCTGGCGGTTCCGACACGCAGCAAGACGTTGGAGTCGCTCTACCGGATCGGTGACGGAGTAAGGGCGCTCTTCGCGGCTGCGAGCACAGGAGTGCTGACGCGCAGAACGGTTCAAGACCTTGTCGTCGCTGGTCGGGCTGACCTGCTGATCGGCCAGCCGGAGGGGCCGTGGCTCGACGTCAAGTCGGCTCACTACGACCTAACGACCCCGAAGGGGAGGATCTCGTTGGCGCAGGCGGTCAGCCGGTTCGCCAACGCCGAGCAAGGCGGCATTGTGGTCGCGGGGATGGGGACGAAGAAGATTCCCGGCGGTGAGCTTATCGATTCCATCAAGCCGGTCCCGGTAGACACAGGGACCGTGCGGCGATATCGCCAGGCGATCGAGACGACCATCTTCCCCTTCCCAGTTGGCTTGGAAATCCGGTCGGTTGAGACGGGACCTGGCATCGGTCTGGTGACGGTGTCCCTACCTCCGCAGGAGGAAGAACTAAAGCCGTTTCTGGTGCATGGGGCGATCGTGGGCGACCGCGTGGAGGGCGCGTTCATCAGCATCGTGCGGCGCAGTGGCGAGGACTCGATTCCGATCACGGCGGCACAGATCCATTCGACTCTGGCAGCCGGCCGAGCGCTACTGCGTCGCGGACACGTGCCCCAGATCGATCTTCCGCGTCACGGTGAACATGGGGGTTCGTCAGGTTCCCGGTGAAGGTCGACGGCTCACGTTGGCCTTCACCTGGGTGGGTACGAGAGAGCCTTGGGCGAGCGGGAGGTGCGGCAGTTTAGGGACCAGTTGGGGACCACACGTCATGCACGTCCAGGCGCGGGCCTGAACACTTGACATGGAAGCGCACATCAAATACCGCGCTTGACGTGCACAAATGCTTGATCCACCGGCCTGGGGGTCGTAGGGGCTAGGCGCGTCCTCGACGCCCGTTCCACATCAATCGGGGTCCACGCGCGTAAGTCGTTGGACGCACCGTCCACGCGCCGAGGATGCTTGGGGTCGCCTACGGCCGCACGCCAGCGCAGCCATAATGGCCAGGACCGCAGGGACGGACAGGGGTCGGTCCAGCCTTGCTTCCGCGTGCGTCGCTCGGTTGGAATGAGGCGGTGCGGCTGCTGGACAGGGTGCTTCAGACGGAGGTCAGGTAATGCCGGTACATCTGCTGTCCAGTGAGCACCGCTCAGAGTTCTTGGCAACACCGTCGCTCGTGCGAATGGCAATGGTGAGGGGAACGGAGGGGCAAAGAGAGCCGACTTTGCTGATAAAGGCGGAATCTCCGCTTCTCAGATATCTCATGGTCAGCGGCGACTTAGATCTGGTGGCCATACGTGCCAGCGACAACTCAGCCGTTTTCGCCGTAAACATGAAGGACGACCCTCAGGATCCAGGTATGAACTGGTCCTACGTGGAGTCTGACGACGAATTGCTCGCCTTAAAATTGGCCTTGGCGGGAGGCCGGTGCGAAGTATTCCTGTTTAACGAGGCAGCAGTAAGTGTCGCCCATGCGGCCTTTCGTTTTCGTGTCAAGTCGGGGGATATAACCGAATTCATAAGGATGATCGAAATTGTCGATGGCGGGTACGGGGAAGACAGGAGGGCCGTCGCCCGTAATGCGCTCAACATGTGGCGTGAGGGTCGGGCCGGATCTAAGGTGGCAATCAACGCCACGGGTGAAACCGTTGCGGCTTGGACGGAAAATGATGTTTTCCATGCACGTAACGTCGGTGGTCTAAGTAAACTTAATATCTTTTCTGGTAATGAAGGCTCCGAGCAGGAGCAGTTGGCCGTCTGGCTCGTGGACAATCTGCATCCCGCTGGTGTGATTCATAGCCCGCAGGTTGAAGAAGGCGGGCGCAGCCGTGAATTAACGGACTTGCTGCTAGCGTATGAACGCGGGTGCTTCTTCATTGAATCGAAAGCCCTGCAGATTCTGGGACGCCCGACGCTGCCTGATCGAAAACGTTTGTCTCGTGATCTTGCAAAACATGTTGAAAAGGCGACTAAGCAGCTTGCGGGTGCAGTGCGGAGCGCCCGCCGTGGCTTGCCGGTATCCGATGAGTCTGGTCGGGGAGTAGAAGTTTCCGTTGACCAGCCTCCTCATCTAATCGTCCTTGTCCCGGACTTGTCTCTACTTTCGGGAGCCACGCAGTTCGGATCGTCATTCTTCGCCCAATTCTCAGAAAAGAATCGAGCGTTCTTCCACATTTTAGACCCCACCGAATTGCTTCGAGTTGTTCAGGCGGCTGAGATGATCGCAAAGGCTGGCCGTGAGCCGGTGACTAAAATGGAGGCGTTTGATTTCTATCTGATGAAACGAGCGGAGCGATCGATGGGCGTTTCAGATCCTTGCTTTCACATACTATTTCGATCGTAGGGCAAGGCCCGTTGCGCGGTCTGCTTTCGCTGCTGCTGGCGGGGGACTTTAGTCACCCGAGCGTTGAGGTTTGGCTGCGATCGGTGCCTGCGGCCACCTTCGGCTTGCACTTGGTGGCCCTCTCGGAACCGCCGGGGACCATCTGGGGACCACACGTTATGCACGGCAGCGCACGGACCTCCACACTCGACACCCGTATGAACGACGTACATCGCGCTTGACGTGCGCAAGCGTCGACTCCAACGGCCTGGGGGTCAAGGGGTCGCAGGTTCAAATCCTGTCAGCCCGACCATGCGACGCCCTGACCGGGGAATATGCCGGTCAGGGCGTCGGCGTCTATCTATTGAGATTTGATGCATCCCCCGAAAACTTTTTCACAAGCGAAGCGATGCATTAGTGGCCAGCGCAGCGTCGCTTGCCGCCTCGAGCTCATCGAGCAGTGCCGCGATCACCAGCACGTCAACGAAGCTCCCTGTTCCCCCGGATCCGTCGGCGTCGTCGGCTCGTGAAGCGCGGCCTGTCGAGGCGGCCGAGTTGACAACCGGGGAGGGCGCGGCACCGGGTCTCGGTGTTGCCTGGTTCGGGTTGGGGTCCGTCGACCGGGGCTCGGGTTCCCAGAACTTCGGGCGCAGCTCCCATTACCTGTCCAGATTTTCGACTCGCTGGAATCGGCGGACCTCTCGGCTAATCGAGGCCTGCCAGGAGGCGGAGCCGACACCGCTGAATCCGGTGGATCCCCACTGCCGCTCTACAAGGAACGCGCCGACCCGATTCGGCACCTCTTGGTCCTGCGCTGAGGTCAGGCCGAGAAAGTCTGCTGCTTGGGTGGAGGTCAGGACTGGCCGGAGATGAGGTTCATCGACCGGCGGGTCGAAATCGCGTTCGAGTTCGACCGCGTGGCGCACGATATCGAGGAACAGCCCCCAATTCGCGCTGCGCTCGGCCGGTCGCCGCGGCGCCCGCGACCGTCAGCCCGACCCGGGTTTCCGTACCGATAGGCGCGTTGTTGCCGTGCTTGACGCCGTAGAGCAGGCCCGACGCAACTGCGGAAGCAACACTGCCGCGTCGAACTCGTGCTCTCGGTTAAGCCGTTGATCGAGTTCGTGGAACGTAGGCCAGTGGCCATCGTGGACCAGGAAATCCAGATCGCCACCAGGGCGAGCTGCTGGGCGTCGTCGACCGGCACGGTCATTGTCACGCCGTGATCGTCCGCTACCGTGAGCTGATGACGGCCGTGCGCCGTCAGGTTCCGCTCTCGAGGAAGCCGGAGTGTGTTGCCAGGGCCTCGTACATGGCTCGCTGCCAGCAGTTGACGGATTGCTTCGCCCAGCTGTCCGCTGCGTCGCGCAGGTGCGCGGACAGGACAGTGGGGCCTGCTTGTTGTCGTAGCTGGTCTATCCGGTGGCGTTCGCCGGCTATCTGGCTTGCCGCCTGCTGGCCGTACAGCGACGCGAGTCTGAACTGGGTGAACTGGTGCCGGATCCGGGTCTGCATGGTTTCGCTGAATGTCGGGTCGGGGTCAGCGGAGAAGAGCACGGTGACGGGTTCGAGGTATGCCACACGTGCGAACAGCCAGCGGCCGTGGTCGGCGTGTTCGAAGTATGGGTGCAGGATTTGGGTTTGGGTGCTGGCCGCTACGGTGTCGTTTTTGCGGTGGTTGCAGTTGGTACAGGCGGGAACGAGGTTGTCGGGAATGATGCTGAGCAGCGGGTACGACGATTTCGGTAGCTGATGGTCGATGGTGTGGACGTTTCGGTGCCAGCAGAACGGGCAGCGTCCGTACGGGGCCTGAGCGAGCAGGAAGTCGTACAGCAGTCGGCCCTTCTTGTTTCTTACGATGCCTTGTTCGTAGGCCCATAGGAGTGCTGACTTGCCTGCCGCGTCGGACGGCTGCCCGGCGAGGTCTTTCAGTTGGTGCAGTGCGCCGTTGCTGGCTGCGGGTTTGTAACGTTCGGCGGCTTGGAGGATGTTGTTGCTGAGCCCCAGGAGCCGGTCGGAGACCTCTTTCGACCGGGTGCTGAGGACGGAGGCTTGGTAGAAGTCGTAGGCCTTGTATGGGGGTCGCGGGAGCGGCCACATCATAGTGCTCCGCCGCTGTCGCGGATGGCGATGAGTGTTCGCGCGATGGCTTTCGCTTCGGTGCCCAGTTGGCCGCCGAAGTGTTCCAGTAGTGCGGGGTACGACATGTTGTCGCGGACGGCGGCGCGAATCATCCGGTGGTAGCCGGAGTCCGTCACTTCCAGGGAGAAGACTTCGTGCGTCAGTGTTCCGACGTTCTCGCCGAGGGTTTCCAGCGTGGGTCGTTGCGCGACGGCGATGGTGCGGTGGCGTTGGATCAGGGTCACGCAGGACGCTGGTACCTCTTGTAGCACGACCGGGGAGTGGGTGGCGACGATGGCGACGCCGTTGCGGTCCAGGAGAAGGTCGGATAGAGCCCGGACGAACGCGGCGAGCAGTGGTGGGTGTAGGTGGGATTCCGGCTCATCCAGGACGACAAGGGTTCGTTCGTGGACGAGGTCTACGAGGCGGGTAATGGTGAACAGGACGATTGCGTGGCCGGAACTCAGGTTCGTGAACAGGTCTTTGGCCATTTCGAGGCGTTTCTCGCTGGATGCGCTGGTGATCTCACGAATCCAGGAGTCGTCTTCGAGGAATCCGGAGCCGGAGTATCGCAGCGTGTTCACTGCTTTACGCCAGCGTTCTTCGCCGGGCCCGCGCAGGCACTTCGACAGGATGCCGGAGAACTCGTGAGCGAGTTGTCTGGGGCTCATCGTCGTCGTGAAGGCGTCGCCGTTTGGCTCTCGGGGGCCGATGTGGGAGTACGGCACCGTCTGATCTGCGTTGGGGATGGACACGAACTCGTCGAAGGGGCTGAACGAGACGGCAACAACTTCGTTGAAGGTGTGCCCCGACTGGGCACCTTGTTCGAAGATCTGCCCGACGGATACCGTGTTGGCCCGCCGGTCGGCGACAGCGCGGACGAGGCTTCGGAGAAGGTGTGACTTGCCTACGGCGTTGCGGCCGATGAGCACGTGGATGTTGGTCGGAGGCTGTTTGTCGGGGGTGACGGTGAACTCCAGCCGCTGGCCCCACAGCGGGCCTGTGTCGGCGGGGCCGTTGGGTGGCTGGTATTCGAACTTGTAGGGCGTCACTCGCGCCCCGCCGTTGGCGATGCGCCGGTACTGGTTCTCCACAACACCGATGGGGAGACCTCGTAGCAGGGAGGTGGTGGTGACGTGAAGGTCTTCGGCGCGGTGCAACAGTTCCGGGTGGTAGGCCAGATCCCGTAGCGCCGTGAGTACTTCGACGCGGATGGACGTGCCGAGTTCGGCCAGCTTTACGTAGTGGGTGTCGTCCTGCCCGAGGGAGAAGTATCGATCGTCGAGGTTTTCGAACTGAGGTGGCAGGTCGGGAGAAGCTGACCAGCCGCGTGGGACGTCGAAGCCGCCGATTTTGATTGAGCCCAGGTCGTGGCGGACGCCGGCGTCGTCGACGACGATCAGTTGGAACATCGTGACGTAGCCGTAGTCGTTCCATCCGTCTTTCACCAGATACGCCTGCCTTGGGGTCGTGGGCAGGGTGGCGCGTGCGTTGTCGATCTGGGTGAACCGCATGGAATCTCCGGGAGGTTGCCTGTTGGCTGGCAAGAGGCCACGGACGGGGTGCAGGCTGGTGTCTGCGGTGACGGTCCCGGGCACCGCAGACGAGGATGCTACCTGCCTGCCCCTACCGGAGTACCGAGAGAGGACACGACCGGTGTATGCGGGGACAGGCAGGCGGCTCGGTTGTCATGCCGCGAACCGCCTCAGCTGCGCGTGCTGGGCCAGCCATTTCGGGCTCTCCTGCTGTTTTCGTGGGTGACGGTGAGTGGTCAGCGGCCGGGCAGGGGTGGGCAGAGGCCGCCGCGGGTGAGGTCGGCGATGGCGATGAGCGCGTTCGGGCTGGCGTAGCCGTAGGCGCGTCGGGTCAGGACGCGGAGGTGGGTGTCGGTGGCTTCGACGCGGGCGTTGGACGTTGGACGGTCCGCTGTCGAGGGTGTTGTGCAGTTCGGCGGGGTGCCGGCGGATCTTCTTGGCCACCTTGACAATGGCGGGGATCTTCGACCGGCCGGCCCAGCGCAGCCACGCGGCGAGCAGCAGTCTGCCGTCGTCTCCCTTGATCTGGATGAGTTCGCGGAACTGTTCCTTGAGCAGGTAGGCCCGATAGAGCGGCCGGTTGGTGGCCTGGATCGAGGCGAGTGTGGCCTTCTGCTGCGGGTTGAGCCGGTCGGGGTTCTTCCACAGCGCCCAGCGGGCGCCCTTGAACGCTTTCGACTCGGTCGTGCTCCGGCCTTTGCCGCCGCGTAGCTGATTCCACACGTGTCGGCGGACCTCGTCGAGGGCGTCGGTGACCCAGCCGACGGCATGGAACGCGTCCAGACAGCGGACCGCTTGCGGGGCACACTCGGCGACCACATCGCCGATCCAGTCGGCGCCGTCGGCGGACACGTGGGTGAGCGCGGCGGCCCGCTGCGGTCCCAGCGCGGCGAAGAACGCCTCGACGGTCTGCTTGCGGCGGCCCTCACCGGACCAGACGATCCGGCCGCTGTCGTGGTCGACGACGACCACGAGGTAGCGGTGACCCTTACGGTAGGCGATCTCGTCGATCCCGATCCGGGTCAGCCCGGCGAGCCGGTCGAGAGCCCCGGCACGGTCGGCGACGACGCGGGTGATGATCCCGGAGACCGCCCGCCAGGTCGTGCGCAGCAGTTCGGCGACCGCGGACGCGCTGGCGTGGGCGGCCAGCCACGCGGTGGTGTCCTCGAAGGCGGTGGTGAACCGGGAGCCGTGGCGGGCCCGAGGCATCGCGGCCACGGTCGGGCCGTGGACCGGGCAGTTCACCCGCGGCGCATCAGAGTGCAACCAGACCCGCAGTGTCCCCAGGTCCAGTCCCCGCCACCATCGGCGGCCGCCGCCGTTGTTGTACCAGGGTGCCCGGGTCTGACACCGCCCGCACCGGCGGGCGGCCTTCTTGCGCGGCCTGACCGCCACGGCCAGATACTCGCCTGCCTCGTCCGCAGCTATCTCGGCCGCCTCAACGACGGTTCGCTCCAAGCCCAGCATCCGGTGGATTACCCTGACACCCAGCACGCCGTATTTCCGATCTTCAGTTCCCGTGTCTTAGCAGCTCAGGAACCTAGACGGGACACGGCGTGCGCTGCAATCGGGAGTCGGAACTCACCCACGACAACGGCAGTAGAACCGGAGTTCGGCCGTGGGTGGGATGTCTGCGTGGCGTCGCCGCCATAGAGTGAGCATCGTGACGGGCGTAGATGTGATTATCGCAGCGCTCGCTGCCGGTGCGGCGGCGGGTTCAACGGACGTGGCGAAATCCGCGATCTCGGATGCCTACATCGAACTGAAGAGCCAGCTGCGACGGCGCCTGAACGGCCGGGCCCGGGCGCAAGAAGCACTCGAAGCAGCGGAGACTGAGCCTGATCAATGGCAGACGATCGTCGGTGACGATCTGGCGGAGTCCGGTGCGGACGCTGACGAGCAGGTGATCAGCACCGCGCGCCGGTTGCTGCGCTTGGCCGAGTCGGACGAGGCGAGGGCTTCGAGATATCGAGTGTCAGCGGACAACGCCAAGGGTGTCCAAGTGGGCGACCACAACACTCAGACCAATACGTTCAGCTGAGCCGGCCGACTCGTCGACCACCTCGAAGACCACCATGGACTTGACGCCTGAACAGAGGGACGACGCGACTATCGGGTTGGACGCGAGTCACGCCCGCGGCGTGCAGGTCGGCGCGAACAATACGCAGTACAACCTGTTCGGTTACGTCCCGCCGGTTGTCCGTTCCGCCTATCTGGAACAGGTGCGCCGGATCGCCCCGCCGGGCTTGAAGGACCGCGACGCGGAACTAGCCGAGCTGGCGGCCTTCTGCACCGGTGACCCCGACTACCGCTACGTGTGGTGGCGTGCACCGGCGTGGGCAGGCAAGTCCGCTCTGATGTCGTGGTTCGTGCTGCACCCGCCGGCTGGGGTTCGGATCGTTTCCTTCTTCGTCACCGCACGCCATTACCAGCAGAACGACCGTAGGGCGTTCCTCGACAGCGTCTGTGAACAGCTCGCCGACCTCCTTGAGCGGCGAGGGCTTCCCGCCGGCCTGACCGAAACGACGCAAGAGGCACACCTGCTGGACATGCTCGGCTCAGCCGAAGCCGCCTGCCAGCGGTCGGGTGAGCGAATGATCTTGCTGGTTGACGGGTTGGACGAGGACCGGGGAGTCACGGTCGGGCCCGATTCTTACAGCATCGCCGGGACTCTTCCCCGGAACCCGCCAGGCGGATTGCGCATCATCGTGTCCAGTCGGCCGGATCCGCCATTGCCGCCGGACGTGCCGTCGGATCATCCGTTGCGGAACCGATGCGGGGTACGTGAACTGAGGAAGTCCGCCTACGCTGAGGTGGTGCGGGCCGACGCTGAGCGGGAATTGAAGAGGATTCTGCACGCGGGCGGCGCCGAACGGACCATTCTCGGGCTTGTCACCGCAGCCTCCGGCGGCCTGTCCGTTTCGTCTCTGGCCGAGCTGACAGGTGAGGATGAGTGGCTGGTCGAAGACCACCTGACCAGCTTTACCGGGCGCACGTTCACCCGGGTGGGCGATGCCTACGTGCTTGCCCACGAGGAGTTGCTGTCCACAGCGGCGAGACTTCTCGGGCCGTCGCGTCTGCGCGAGTATCGCGGGCGCCTGCACGAATGGGCCGACCGTTATCGCGAGCAAGGTTGGCCCGCCAACACGCCGGCGGATCTGCTGCTCGGCTACTTCCGGATGCTTTCCGACCAGGGCGACCACGCCCGGATGGTGCATCTGGTAACCGACGCGGGCCGACACGACCGGATGCTGGACCACACCGGCGGCGACGCCGTCGCCATGGAGGAGCTGGCGCTGACCCAGAGGGCGTTGTCGGCGACCGGTGAATGTGACCTGGTTGCGATGTGCCGGCTGGCTCTGCACCGCGCTGACCTTGAGAGACGCAACAGCCACATGCCTCTTGGCCTACCGCGTCTGTGGGCTGCCGTCGGTAACGTCACACGTGCCGAGGCGCTGGTCCGGTCGATCTCCGAAGATGGCGGAATACGCGCTGGCGCACTCTCGTTTCTTGCGCCCGAGGTAGCGAAGGGCGGACACCACGCCCTCGCTGAGCGGCTCGTCGGCCTGATGCCGGATCGCGTCTTCATCGCCGAAGACGAGCCCGGCAAGACGATCAGCGAAGTCGCCCGCTACCTCGCCGAAGGCGGTGAACGCGATCGGGCACTGATCGTGGCGCGGAGCGCACCTGCGCCGTTCTGGCAATCGCGGGCATTGTGTGGGGTCGCCGCAGGCATTGCCCGCGCGGGCGGAAGTCTGGCCGAGGCGGAAGCGCTCGTCTCGCAGATCCCGATGCCCTACTGGCGAGCCCAGACGCTGGGAGCCCTCGCGGAGGAGGCTGTCCGCCGTAGCGAATCCGACCTTGCAGACCGCCTGGCCGACAGCGCCGTGACCGAAGTCGATGCGTTGACAAACAGCGGCGACAAAGCCCTCATCTACGGCTATCTCGCGAGTTGCCTGAATCGGTCGGGTCGCCCGGATAAAGCCCGGCAACTCGCGGACCACGCAATTCGGGAAGCAACGTACGTGCGGGAAGTACAGCAGCGCGCCGAAACGCCGACGAAGATGGTTCCACATCTGACGGCCATCGCCGACCGCACCGAGCTGGCGAGCCTTGCTGGTCTCGCCGACGAGGCACTGACCGAGCTCCGGGATAAAAAGGAGACGACGCCGGGCTACGTGGTGGCGCGGCTTGCCGCTGCTGTCGGATCGACTTGGTACACGGCGGGTGACCGCGATCGGGCTGTGGCGGTCATCAGCTCCATCACAGACAAGTCTGATCAGGCAACGGCCATGCGCGAGGTGATCGGATCCGCTGCCGAGGCCGGCGACCTTGATTACGCCAGGCGACTCGCTGACTCACTTGCCGATGCCGACGACAGAGACCGGGCGTACGACCGGATCGTCATCCGGGCAGCCGAGAAGACCGAGGATAAAGACCTGGCCAGATTGGTCGACGCGATCAACGGCCGCGCGACACGGGCATCCGCGCTGACCAGTTGGGGCTATCGCGCAGCACGGCGTGGTGACAAGCAAGGCGCGACTTACCTGGCGGAACAAGCCGAGACGATCAGCCGATCGATCGATGACTCCCGGGCTGAATTCGAACTCCTCGTGCCGCTGGTGTCGGCGCTCGCGGCCCTGGGCGACGTCGAGCGTGCCCACATAGCCGGTCGGCGGGCCACGTCACTTTGCCGGGCCGATCACAACAGGGGCGGGCGCGGTTCGACACTCGAGAATCTAGCTCGAGGGGCAGCCTCGGCGGAGGACTTCGGGACTGCAGTTGAGGCGGCTGGGCTGATCGAGGAGCCGCACCGCCGCGCGGCAGTGCTGATCGAACTGGCGTCCTCCATCGAAGGACGCGATGAGTTACACCTGGTTATCGAAGCGTTGGCCGTCACCGAGGAAGCCGCCAAGACTGAACAGGGCCCTCGGCGTCACACCATGCTTCAACAGATCATGGCCGGGTGGTGGGTACTCGGCGAGGACGAACGCGCGGAATCGCTAGCGGCTTGGATGACCCGCAACGAGAACATCGGCAAACCGACGTCACCTCGGCTTCCCTCGCCGGTCGGCTTTCCGGTGTTCGGCAGCGCTGCTATGTCGAAGGTATCGAGGGCGGCTGAGGGACGTGACCAGGCGCTGGTCAAGGCGGTCGAGGCTGCGGCACGGGCAAGCAACTTCGCGCGCGCTGAGGAACTCGTTGACTTGATTGTGGACCAGAATCGTCAGGGCGAAGGGCGAACACTCCTCGTTCTGGCGCTGGCTCGAGCCGGCCACGATGACCGCGCCTACACGCTCGCCTGGTCCGGCAGCTCTGCTTACCAGCGGGGACAATGTCTCCAGCAACTAGCCGAGATCTTCGCCGAGCAGGGAGCCGCTGATGCGGCCGAGCGGGCCATCCGAAGCATCGAGGACGGATTTCGCCAAGCGCAGGCATCCATCGCAGCGGCTCGCAAGATAGGGCCGGTACAGGCCCGGCCGTTCCTTGTATCCCCCATTCAGCAGGGGCGGTTGTCTCAGGTCATCGACCTGCTTGCCGCAGCCTGCCCGGAGGCCGTCTTTACCATCGCCGACCACGTACTGAACGACAGAGTCGTTTCCGGCCCCGGCCCGGTCAGATGACGCCCGCCTGCTGATGCAGCGGGCGAGCCGACTCGATCGCGTCAGCGTTGGCGAGCAGCGCCGCGGCGAGTTGCCGCGCGCGTGCGGAGTCAGGTGCAACCTGAAGTTGTCGCCGTCGATCTCCAGTCGGATGATCGGTTCCTCCAGGTTTAGCGACCAGGCATCGGTGATGCTCGATGCACTTTGTGCCGCGTGGATTATCGATTGTGTGCTGCGACTGACTTATCTCGGTGCGACGAACGCGCTGGTGGTGCTGCGGCTGTTGCCGACGAGCGACCGCGACAAGGGCGCTGAGATCCTTGCCGGGCGGCGCCAGATCATGGTGCTTGAACGGCGGCTGGCGAACTGGTCCGGTTTGCTCCCGCAGGCTGGGCGTGGTTAACGGACTCTTACAGAGTGGCACGGCGACCCGGGCGAGGCCGCGTCGCCGGTGGAGTGAGCAGACGACCGCGGGCACGTCATCCGGACAGATCTTATGGTGCCCGATAGACATCCATGCGGGCACCCCGAGTGACGGTGGCCCCCGTTTACCCCCCGAAAACCCCGGCTCGCGGTCCACAATCAGTTACGAGCGATGATCAACGATGTGCTGCGTTTGTACAGCTCAATGGCAGTGCACGACAACCGATGACAAGCCTGAATCCGTCGCTGTTGGTAACAAGGGGTCGCAGGTTCAAATCCTGTCAGCCCGACCGAAGGTTTCCGCAGGTCAGAATGCTGGTCTAGATCTTGGATCAGCCTTCTTCGCGTTTCTGGGGACCACAAGAGTCAAGTGGCGCCGGTCGTAGCGCACCTTGACCGCTGGTCCAGAAACCCGCAGCAAGCAAGTGTTACCGCCGACTTGGTCATTCTGTGTATCAAGGCGCCGCTGACGCGGCGCGACCGTGCCCGCTCGCGCCCGGCCTGCTGGCGGCCTCCGGCTGGCATCGGCCGGCGCGGCGGGCCGCACCATGGCATTCCATCCTCGCTCCTAGAGGACGTCTGATTAACGTATTTTGTGGTGCTATGTGATTTGGGGGTCTCGCCAGGTTGGGGTGTTTTCGTCCGTGAGCCGGCGGGCGAGATTGTCGATCATGGCGAGGGTGATCATGGATTCGGAGTTGCCGGGCAGGGTTTCGTAGTCGCGGGCGAGTCGGCGGTGGTGCATGAGCCAGCCGAGGGTGCGCTCGACGACCCAGCGCCGTTTGGTGACGCTGAAGCCTTTGACCTGTGGGTCTTTGGTGACGATCTCGACGTCGACGCCGAGTGTGGCGCCGTGTTCGACGGTTTTGACCTTGAAACCGGCATCGACCCAGGTCTTGGCCAGAGTGGGGTAGGTGGCGGTGGCCTGGTCGAGCAGGTCGTTGCCGATCACGTTGTCGCTGACGTTGGCGGCGGTGACGAGCACAGCGAGCAGTAAGCCGAGGGTGTCGGTGATGATGCCGCGTTTGCGGCCGGCGATCTTCTTGCCGGCGTCGATGCCCTGGGTTTCGAGCGGCACGTTCGTGGATGTCTTGATGCTTTGGGTGTCCATGATCGCTGCGGTGGGCTCGACGGTGCGGCCGTGGTGGTCGCGGACGAGTCCGGTGAGGTTGTAGTTGAGTTCGGTGAAGATCCCTTCCTTGCTCCATAAGGCGAAGTAGCCGTAGACCGTCGCATGTGGAGGAAAGTCGTGGGGCAGGTAGCGCCAGGCGATGCCGGTGCGGTTGACGTAGAGGATCGCATTGAAGATCTCGCGCAGGTCGTGGGTGGGGACGCGGCCCTTGATGCCGAGCTGGGTTCGGGCGTCGGTGCGGGCCTGGCGCCAGGCGCTCAGGCGCGGCTCGATCAGGGCCCAGCGAGCGTCGGACAAGTCGGATGGGTATGCGCGTCGTTCGGTCATGACCTGGGGATACGGTGGCATCGGCGGGCGAGGGGGACACCAGGTCCGTCGATTCCGGGCGGAAAACTAATCAAACACGATCGAGGGATCAAAGGCCGCAGATCTCCTCATATCAGAGTCATCTCGAAAGGGTTGATTCGGGCGTATCGGCCAGCCGTAGCCATGATCGCGGGTTCTCAACCCTCCGATAACTCACCAACGTTATTAAAACGTCCAGCTAGGCCGTGTTTCGTAGAGCTCGGAGTCATTGGTTAATGGCGGCGATGGTGAGGGAGGCTTCGTAGCGGACGGCGAGTTTGTCGTATCTGGTGGCCATGGCACGGTGTTGTTTGAGCTGGTTGATGCCGCATTCCACGGCATGACGCAGTCGGTAGGTGCCGGGGTCGAAGGAGGGCGGACGCCCGCCTCGGGATCCTTTGGCCTTGCGGTAGGCGTCCTGGTCGGCCTTACTCGGGATGCAAGCGCGGATACCGCGGCTACGAAGGTGCGCGCGGTTGGCCTTGCAGGTGTACGCCTTGTCGGCCAGCACGATGTCCGGGCGGGTCCGCGGCCGGCCTGCACGGGGCCGGGCCACCCGTATCTTGCCGAGCACGGGGATGAACTGCGGACTGTCGCCGCGTTGCCCGGCGGTCACCACCATCGCCATCGGCTTGCGGCCCTGTTCACATGCCAGATGTGTCTTGGTCGTCCAGCCGCCCCGTGAGCGGCCGAGGCCGTGATCGGCGGGCTCGGCCAGCAGGCCACCTGGTGGTTCCTTCTGCAGGTGACCGTCGCGCCGGGCGCCGGCCGCGTGCTGATGGGCGCGGCTGATGGTCGAGTCCACGCTGATGCTCCAGCCGATCAGCCTGGTTGCGTCCGCCCGGGTCTGCAACGCTGCCAGGATCCGGGTCCAGACGCCGTCACGCTGCCATCGGCGGAACCACCGGTACAGGGTTTGCCACGGCGGATATACCGGCGGCACGTCCCGCCATGGTGAGCCGGTCCGGACCCGCCACCGGATCCCGTCGATGATCGTTCTCATGGTCCATCTTCGCGGCCGATCACGGCCCGTTCCCGCAGGCAGCGCCGGTTCAAGAACCGCCCACTGCAGGTCGGTCAGGTCGTGCCGCCCCACTGCCGCTACGCTCGGCACGAGGTCTCCGGTGTGAAGTTCTGGCTTGGTCGCTGAAACACATATCGGAGACCTCTTCAGTAATCGAACACCGCCACGCCGCAACATCGACGGCGCTACGAAACACGGCCTAGAGCTGGACCTCGGCCGGCGGCAGTCCTGCGGACCCCGGAAGGCACGAGCGACAACTCGGTCGGCCTTCCCCTCTCGCCTCAATGGTCCAGCGCCGGTACCAGGCGTCAAGGACGCTCCGCGTCGCTTCGCGATGGCCTGCGGCCACCCTTGACCCCTGGCATCGGTGCTGGTGGAGGGCTCTTGAGAGGGGCCGGCAGAAGAAGCGTTGGCACTGCAACCACCAATCCGGCCGTTCTTGGTGGTGATGAACAGGCCGTCCCAGGGGTCGTGCAGATCGCCGCCCTGTTGTGGGGGTTCGGCGCTGCGGCGTAGCTGGGCCGCGCGGCGTGGGCGCGACGATGCTGGCGGCTGCACGCCCCGGGAGTCGCGTTAAAGAAGCTTTAAGGAACGCTTGCTCAGCGTCATGAACTGCTGCCACATCATTGCTCGTATACCTCGGCACAAGCAGTACCGAGACGAAGAGGAGCCGTGCATGTATCGACGCGGAGTCAGCAGCCGGACGCGCAAGCTGGTGATTGGAGGTGCCGCCGCAGCGCTGCTCGGCTCGGCGCTCGCGGTCGGCACGGGGATGAGCCAGGCCGCCGAACAGGGCAACGCCGGAGCCAGCTCCGGTGACATCAATGCTTTGGTGCCGGCGTTGGGTTTCAGTCCGGGCAATCCGAACGCGACGGCCGACCGCGTGGGCCCTACCGGGGTAAACGTTCCTGGTCGCTGCCCACCCACTCAAGCCCAAGTGAACGCGCAGGTAGCGCTCAAGAATGCGAACCTTCCGAGTGGAACGGACCTCGAAAGCCGCATCCAGCGTTTCGAAAAAACCTTGTCGGCGATTCAAGACTTGAAATGCCCCGCGTCTTCCACGACTTTGCTGGGCCGCTTGAAATCCTTGACCGCGCTGCGCGGAAACGCGAACCGCGATAACATCCTGAGTGGTCTGGGTTTGAACGAAACGCCAGCCGGATAAAGCCGCGGGGAATGCGGCGCCGCAAAATGCGCCAGCGAAACAAGCGGCTCGCAGAGCGGCGCCGCGGACAACGGCAACCCGATCCTTCGCGGATCCTGATCCACCGCACGGAACCGCCTCGCCGGAGGCCCTCGCACCACGGGGGGTCTCCGGCGCGTCCGTGTGTGGGCCATGCACGCGGTGATCTTCGGCTACTTCGGCACGCTGACCGACCCCGGCGCTGAGGAGTATCGCGAGCCCTAATTTTGTCCGCGAGAACCGGAGCCAGATGTTCGCCACTTTCGGCGCCACCTCGCGATCCCGGTCCCCGCGGATGTTCGTCAGAACGAGCGCCACTTGTTGATCATCGAGAGTCAGCGGCCAAGATTGACACAGGGCTGCATTGTCACCCCTCGTAGACGTCGATCGCGATGTTGGACCAGACGTCGACGCACGCTTCTAGCCGATGAGGGGCAGCGTCGGCTGCTGCACTGCGCCCGAACTCATCACAGCGCCGCAGCGAGGTCGGCGGCGATCTCGAAGGTTGGTGCCGCCCTGTCAGTCTCGTCTGCGTTCAGCGCGATGTGCTTGACGCGGGCCAGCATCTCCGTTGCGGTTTCCCGGTCTTGGAGCGTCATCGCCAGTTCTGCGCGGTACACCAGAACCTCTACGTGTGTGACGGGGTCATCGTCGGCCTGTGGGCGGGCCAGCGCGCTGTCGAGGATGCGGGCTGCCTGGCCGGCGTCCCCCTTGGAGTCGGCCAGCACGACGGCGTTCGCCAGCGCTTTGGCGAGTCGTCCGGCGGGTGCGGGTGCCGGAGTGGGCGTCGTCGCGGGCTTCTGGAAGACGCGGATCCAGTTGCCGCCCGGGTCGATGACGCTGAATCCACCGACCCCGTCGGCGTTCTTTCGAGCCCTGGGTCGGGTCATCCGTGGCATTCCGGACACCAGGACTTTGCCGTATGCGGCCCGCATGCCGGCAGCGAAAGCCCGGTGCAGTTCCGCGATGTCCGAGGTGAGCACGATGCAGGAGCCGTAGGACCGCTCCGGGTCGAACCCGGCCATCCCGAAGAACTGCAGGTGTAGGTCTTCACGTTGCAGTGCCACGAGGGGGTTGGGTTTGCGCTGCTTGTACGTGGTGCTGAAGCCAAGAACTCCGTAGAAGGTTTCGATGTCGTCAATCGACGCGCAGGGCAGCAGGGGAACGGTTATCTCGTTGGCCATGGCTCCTTCCTAGGCGTTGCCGATGGTCCGTCGCACATGGAAATAGCCGATAGTCGCCTGGCGCCATCCGACCGGCCGATGCGACCGCAGTCGGCATGCATCCCGGCCAGGACGCGGGCTGTCCCAGCTCGTCACCCTGTGTAAGCGGAACTTTTCGGTGGCAGGCGTGGCCAGCGGACCCGAACGGTGGCGCCGAAACTGAGAGACATCGAAAGTAATGAGATCTCGCTGGCGCCCGAACTCAGTGACATCTGGCGCTGGAATTCACGAGCAAAACCACAGTGTTGTATGCCAGCTCAGAAGGACAAGCTGGCCTGATCGGTCGGAGCCTCCATGAAGCGTTGGAGATGATGATCGGACTTCCGTCATGGTACGACTGCTTGAAGTTCTCCGGCGGAGGCGACGTAGCCGTCATGCAAATTGCTGCGCAGCATCTCCGGAATGACGAACTCCGAGATTGCCCAGAGGCCGACGCTCGGCGAACCCGGCTCGCGCGGGTCTTGTCGATGGAGCTGGTACCGGTCCCGCAGCTACTGACTCGGTTGCGCGCTGCGGTCGCCAGTACCACGCCCGACTTCGTCTTCAGCGACGTAACCGGTGAGTACGAGTCATTGTTCGGACGGTGGCTTCCGAGCCGCAATCCCTCATGGGCATGACGGCGGCCCCGACGGGCCTGAGTAGTTGATCAGCAAGCCTCATTGGGAGTTCCATGCCAGGAGGCCGGCGCTCGGGGACTAACGTTCGGGAAAGTCACGCTAAGGGTGATCTTGGTATTGATCCTTCAAGGATCGACAACGTCGACGTTTCCTGTCATGCGCAGCAGGGACTCCAACTCTGGAGCGCCGATTGCCGACACCTGAGCTGAAGTCCCTGCCGAGTTTCGTCAGTTTTCGATGTTGAATGCGTGCCCGCCGCCGTGGTTGGCGTAGCGGTTGCATTGCCAGCCGGTCGGGCTCTGTGCCTGGCAGCAGGCGGAGTGGATGGTCCAACGGTAGGTGTCCTGCAGCTCGTCGTACTTGCTACGGCGGTGCCAGGCCAGCCAATACCCCTGGTACGGCTCTCCGCCGGAGCCCTCGCCCTCCACGAACATCTCGCACTCGCCCGGGTGTCCGGCTGCGAGCTCGCACGCGGCGACCTTCACGTTGGGGTATCGGTGCTGGTCGGGGTGGTCGGTGTCCAGGTAGACGCCGTACCTGCCGTTGAGGTCTTTGATCGAGATCCGGACGTACGACTCGCACTGGGCGTGAAAGTCCACGCTGGTCAAATCGGCTCCTCATGCTCGACTGCTCAAGCCACGGTTGCGGCCACGCGAGAAGGGGCAGCGCTTAGCATGACGCCCCTATTCCCGTCAATAGATTCTTTCTCGATGTGAGGGAAGGGATCAGGCAGCACGGGTCTGCGCGGCGACGGTCCGGAACGGGTAGGTGTACTCGGCACCGCAGCCGGCGCACCAGGCCCGGAACAGCGCGCTGGTCGGGGTGTCGGCCTCGGACGGCTCGACCTCGTAGCGCACGCCCTCGATCACGACGTAGAACCACGGCCAGCGGAAGCGGCAGATACAGGTTCCGTTCATGCCGGCACCTCGCCATCGTCCCGGGCCGGGGCGGGGTCCTGGGCTCGCCATTCGCGCGGCTTGGCGCCGGTGGCGTCGACGTCGCGGTGGTTGTAGGCGGTGCGCACGCCGGAGATGGACATGCCGGCGGCTGCGGCTAGGGAGTGTTTGGTAAGTCATCGGAGCCATTCGCCGATCGCGGCGATTCGCACGGTGGCGAGGTAGCGGACGGCCAACTTGTCGTAGCGAGTCGCCACGGCTCTATACCGCTTGAGGCGGTTGATGCCGCACTCAACGGCATGACGCTGCTTGTAGATCTCGCGATCGAACGCGGGTGGCCGGCCACCGGCGGTGCCACGTCGTTGTCGATGCCCTGCTTGGTCCGAGGGCTCGCTGATAGTGGCCCGGATCCCGCGTCGGCGCAGGTGAGCACGGTTGCTGCGGGAGCTGTAAGCCTTGTCGGCAAGGACCCGGTCTGGACGGGTCCTTGCCGCTCCCCGGCCCAGGCGCGGCACCCGGATCCCCGCCAGGACCGCCTCGAACTGCGGGCTGTCACCGGCTTGACCAGCCGTGACCAGCATCGACAACGGCCGCTGGCCCTGCTCGCAGGCCAAGTGCAACTTGGTACTCAGCCCGCCACGTGACCGGCCGAGGGCATGGTCGTTGGGTTCGGTGTCCACCCCACCCGGCGGATGTTTCTGATCGTCCCCCTTTTCCGGGCGCCGGCGGCATGCTGATGTGCACGGCACACGGTCGAGTCGACGGATACGTCCCAGGTGATGATGTGGTCGGCATCGGCGGCGGCCTGCAGCCGAGTGAGGACCTCGGCCCAGACACCGTCGCGTTGCCACTGCCTGAACAGCCCGTATGCGGTCTCCCACGGCCCATAGCGTTCCGGCATGTCCCGCCACGGCGACCCCGTCCGGACCCGCCACCGGATCCCGTTGATCACCGTCCGGCGATCCCGTGGCGGACGCCCCATCCGTACCGGCGGAAGCACCGCCGACAGCCGAGCCCATTGAGCATTGGTCAGGTCACCACGCGCCACGCATGCTCAACGAACGATCAACAATCCAAACACTCCCTAGGTCGCCGAGGGTGTACGGGCGGGGCTGGACGAACTCGCGGCCGTACGCGAGCAGCTCGCGGATCAGCTCCTCGGCCTGCTCCTCGGCCCGCCGGGCCTCTCCGAGGGCGGAGATCAACGGGTCGACCTGTCCCTCCTCCCAGGACAGCCGAGACCAAGCGCGCGTTGATCGAATGCGGGATGACGGTCAGGTGGTGCCCATGCTGGAGAGGGCTGCACGAGCTCGGCGTCTGACGTAGTCATCGCCATCTTGCGCAAGCCGCCTCAAGGGTTCGATGGCCCGATCACCTAAGGCGGCCGGGAGTATTGTCGCGATCTGCCACCGTGCGTCGGGGTCGGGATATTCAAGAGCCAGTGGCAGCAACTCTTCGACAACTCGAGGCGAAGCGCTCAACATCTCAGCGATCTGCTCGTCTTCGTTGTCGCGAGCCAAGATGTAAAGCAGCTCGCGGCGTTCCAGATCACTAAGCTGCGTCGACGTCTCGATGTGCCGGCGTGCCGCGTCCCGCAGCTCATCCCAGTAGGGATAGTTGCACTCCCACTCGCCTCCATGACCGAGTCCGAGCACGTCGGGTGCCCCGCTGTCGACCCAGATCCGAAACCGACGCACCTGGTAGGCGAATGACTCCACTGCTAAGTCTTACCGGATGTTGAGGACATCCCTGCCATAATGGCCCGCACCACATGGAAGTAGTGACGCGGATGGGCGGGCGACGCTTCGGCATGCCGGAGCGGGTGGGGCCGCGTCCATAGCCATCGAGGCTCGTTGTAACGGTCGTGACGGACAGGGCGAAAGCGATCGATCTGCTGGCGGGTTTCCGCGAGCACCTCTACCAGTGCATGACCAGCCGGGCGGACGCCTTGTTCGAGCTGACGGACGTGCTGTTGTGCACCGATGGGCCAGTGAAGAGCCTGGTGGGGTTGTCGCTGGCGCCGGAGCACCGCCGTGGTCACGGCGCCTTGTATGACGCGCTCAACCACGGCCGTATCGACGTCGAGTCGCTGCGCCGGTGCCTGGCCGGCTTGCCGTTGCCGCGAGCGGCGGACGGCCGCCTGGTGCTGGCGGTGGACGTTTCGCCGTGGCTGCGCCCGGACGGCAACTGCAGCCCGCAGCGCTCGTTCTGCCACACGTACGGGCGTGGCAAGGACGAACACCGCATGATCCCGGGCTGGCCGTACTCGATCGTCGCCGCCCTGGAGACCGGCCGGACCTCCTGGACGGCGCTGCTGGACGCGGTTCGACTGCCGCCCGGCGCGGACGTCACCGCGATCACCTGCGCGCAGATCCGCCAGCTCGTCGACCGGTTGACCGCCGCCAGGCAGTGGAAGCCCGGCGACCGGGACATCCTGATCGTGCTTGACGCCGGCTACGAGGCCCCGCGCATCGCCTGGCTGTTGCGGACCTACCGATCGAGATCCTCGGCCGGATGCGCTCGGACCGGGTGCTGCGCCGGCCGACGCCGCCCCGCGTTTACCAGCCGCTGGGCGGTCGGCTGGCCAAGCACGGCGGGGAGTTCGTCTTCGGTGACCCCGCAACCTGGGACGTTGAGCAGGCTGTTACGCACACCGCCACCCGTCTTTACGGGCAGGTCCGGGCGCAGGCTTGGGACCGGCTGCACCCACGGCTGACCCGCCGGGCGGCCTGGGTCGACCACGACCAGCCGCTGCCGATCATCGCCGGCACGGTCATCCGGCTCACCGTCGAGCACCTGCCGAGCCGGGGCGATCCGAAGCCGCTCTGGTTGTGGTGGTCCAAGGTCGACGCCACCACCGCTGATGTCGACCGGTGCTGGCAGGCGTTCCTGCGTCGCTTCGACATCGAGCACACCTTCCGCCTGCTCAAACAGACTCTCGGCTGGACCGCGCCGCAGCTCCGCGAGCCGGCCGCGACAGCCCGGACGTCTAGACCGAAGCCTGGCCGGGCCGCGGTCCTAGAGCAATGAAACAAGTAGCCGAAGAGCGGATGGGTTTGCTTGCGCTCGGGGCAGCAAGCAGCTCTGCCACTGACCTGAATGTGACGGCTACGACACCTCGCCGCGACGGGAATCGGATCGCCGCTACCGGACTTGGTGGCGGGAAGAGAGCCGTTTCAGGAGGGGTCATGCGAGCGATTCAGGTTTCCGAAGTGGGCGGCCCCGAGGTACTGCGACTAGGCCGCGTTTCGTAAAGGTCATCAGAGCCATTGGTTGATGACGGCGATGGTGACGGTGGCTTCGAAGCGGACGGCAAGCTTGTCGTACCGGGTGGCCATCGCCCGGTTCTGTTTGAGCTGGTTGATGCCGCATTCCACGGCGTGACGCTGCCGGTACACGACCGGGTCGAACGCCGGAGGACGCCCGCCCTTGGAGCCTTTGGCCTTGCGGTAGGCGTCCTGGTCGGCCTTGCTCGGGATGCACACCCTGATCCTGCGGCGGCGGGCGTACCCGCGATTGCCCCGGCTGGTGTACGCCTTGTCCGCCAGGACCAGATCCGGCCGGGTACGGGGCCGGCCACCACCGACCCGATAGACCTTGATGCGTTCCAGGACCTTGATGAACTGCGGACTGTCACCCCGCTGACCAGCGGTGATCACCGTCGACAGCGTCTTACGACCCTGCTCACAGGCCAGATGGGTCTTGGTGGTGAACCCGCCCCGGGACCTGCCCAGAGCATGATCGCCGGGTTCGGCGAACACCCCACCCGGCGGTTCCTTCTGCAGGTCACCATCACGACGGGCACCCGCGGCATGCTGATGGGCACGGCTGATCGTGGAATCGACGCTCACCGCCCACTCGATGTCACCGGCGGCGTCGGCCCGGGTCTGGAGCCGGGCCAGGATCTTCGCCCACGTCCCGTCGCGCTGCCAGCGCCGGAACCAGCGATACAACGTCTGCCAGGGTGCGTACACCTCGGGCACGTCCCGCCACGGTGTTCCCGCCCGGACCCGCCACCGGATCCCATCGATGATCTGCCGTTTCGTCCATCGCGGCGGACGGCCTCGCCGTGGCTCCGCAGGCAGCGCAGGTTCCAGCACCGCCCACTGAACGTCGGTGAGATCGTGTCGCCTCGCTGCCGCTACCCTGGGCACGAGGTCTCCGGTGGTTCAGGTTTGCTTGGTCGCTAACCCGTTTACCGGAGACCTCACTTCGTATCGACAACCGCCACGCCGGGACACGTCACACCTCGCCCGCACTTACGAAACGCGGCCTAGTCGATGTTGATCAACCGGTGCCAGGTCCCGGCCAGGCGGTCGTGGAGGTCGCCGCGTCCGGCGTCAACTTCCTCGACGTCTACCACCGCCAGGGCCGGTACACCCTCCCGCTGCTTTTCACCCCGGGCACTGAGGGCACGGGCACCGTCGTCGAGATTGGACCAGACGTCACCGACGTCGCCGTGGGAGACCGGGTCGGCTGGGTGGAGATTCCCGGCACCTATGCCGAGCAGGCCGTCGTGGACGCCTCCCGGCTCGTGCCACTGCCCGACGGCGTCGACTTCGAGGCCGCCGCCGCCGTGCTACTGCAGGGCATGACGGCGCACTACCTCGTCAAAGACGCCTACCCGGTCCAGCCAGGCGACACGGTGCTCGTGCACGCTGCTGCCGGCGGCATGGGGCTTCTACTGACCCAGCTCATCACCCATCTCGGTGGCAGAGTGATCGGCACGACTTCGACACCGGAGAAGGCCCAGCTGGCGCAGCGCGCCGGGGCCGCCGAGGTGATCCTTTACTCCGCAGTGAACGACCTTGCGGCGGAGGTGAAGCGGCTCAATGGCGGCCAGGGCCTGCCTGTCGTCTTCGACGGCGTCGGCAGGGACACCTTCGAGGCAAGCCTCGCCAGCCTGCGAACCCGCGGCCACCTGGTGCTCTTCGGCGCCGCGAGTGGTGCCGTGCCACCCTTCGACCCCATCCGGCTCGCCCAGGGCGGTTCGCTGACCCTGACCCGGCCGAGCCTCGGGCACTTCATCGCCGATCGATCCGAGCTGCTCCGGCGCGCCACCGACGTGCTTGAATGGGTGCGCATCAAGGCGCTTGAGACCACCGTGACGGCCCGCTACCCGCTCGCCGAGGCCGCCCAGGCTCACCGCGATCTGGAGGCTCGGCGTACCACCGGCAAGCTACTCGTCATCCCGTAGGTACGTGACCAGCAGCCAGTCCCGGCTGGGCCGGTGGTAGACGCCGGCGCCGACGGGAGCCGTCCGCGCCGGCCGGGCCGTGCTCACCGGTCCGCCGAGCCCGGAACGCCGGCCCGGAGCAGCTGCGCGTGGGCATCGAGCGAGCCGGCCACCATCGCCGCCGAGACGGTGTAGAGGGTGAAGCCGGCCGGGAGCACGACCGTCGCCCAGGTGTCCGGGACGTACCGGCTCATCTGGCCGGTGATCTCGTCGGCGGCGGCCTGGAATTCGGCGGCCGAGGCGCTCGCGGTGCTCGTGGTCATGACCCAGATGATGGACGACGAGCAGTTCCGCGCCATCACACATCGGCTGCGGTAGCCGCCGCGGTGCTCCGCCGTTCGCCCGAACGCCCGTTCCACTTCCTTGAAAGTGGAACACCCAAACCTTCGGTCTCACGGATGGCCGAGCTGCTCGGCGCGCCAGCACGATGATGGCCTTCCCCGGGGGATCGTTTCCGGCGCCGCGTCACGCAGCCCGACGCCTCCCGCCGGCTGCTGCACGAACTCACCCGCTGGCCCATCCCCGGTGCGGACTGGAGAGCCCGCGCCCGATACCACGATGCCGCGCGCCACAGCTTGATCAAGGCCGGACTGCGGGCTGAGGACTTGCCGGACTGGCCCGGCATGAACGTCATGGTTCTCCCACCCGGGTAATGATCTTGTTTTACCGGGTGCACGAGAATCGACCCGATTCTCGAACAAGATCAACAGCCGACGTACTCGCTCAGCCGCGCAGCGCCTCACGCATGAACCCGAGCATGTCGGCACGGCGGCGCAACGGGTTGCGGTATACCGGTGGACCGCCGACCCGGATGCGTAGCGCCTCCTGAATGATGGGGTGCCACCGCTGGTCGTACGTGGCCGTGGCGTAGGCGGCGGCTTCCGTTTTCGTGGTGATCCGCGCAGCGGCGAGTGTGTGCCTCAGCCGGGCGACGCCGAGGACGCCCCAGGTGGTGCCCCATGCCGTCAACCCGGCCGGGGACCAGGCCGCTTGGGCGGCCCAGGGGACCCAGAACTCGTCGAGGTTGCGCCGGGTGGCCTGGGCCAACGCCTGCCAGTCGGTGTAGATGTCAAGTTTGTCCACCGCCGGGCCACGCACCGCCACGCCGGCTTGGGCCAGCACGTGCCACGTGACGAGGTTGCGCTCGAACGGCGACGCCGTCTTGACCCGCCACTCGTGGACCGCGATGCCGCCCGGCAGCGTCGCGGGGTCCGACCGCAGTTCATCGCGGCTGACGTAGAGACCATCGAAGAATGGCTTGCGACCATGCCGCCGCAACTGCCCGTGGATAGCGCGCACCTGGCCAGGGTCGGGCGTCGAGCTGGTGACGGCGACGAAGTCGATGTCACTGACACCAGCCTGGTAATCGCCCAACGCGATCGAGCCTTGCAGGTACAAACCCTCCACGAGGCCCGGCGCGCGCCGGTCCGCGATCTCCAGATAGGTCGCGCACGCTGAAGTCGCCGCCTGGTCCAAGGAATTGATCACCAACGACAGCCTAGCCATCCGCATCAATGGGTTAGCCATGTCCGAGATCGAGTAGTCAGCCCGAAGTCAACGGCAGCGCTGGTCAGGGCTGGCCGACACGCCAGCGGTGGTGCCGCCCAGCACGGCAGTCGTGCTGGGCGGCTTGCGTCGGCTCTCGCGCGCACGCGCGCCCGGGCGTCCGCCCGTCAGCACACGTGTACGCCCGTCCGGGCGGGCGCACGCGCGCAGGTCTGTGGGACCCGGGACAGGGCTGCGGTCCCGCTGGCCGAGGCGATCGGTGCCACCGCCGGGATCCGCGCCGGGTAGGGCTGGGGTTCACTGGTGAGGCGGTCGAGGTCTTACCGCGACAGACGACCAGGTGCCGGGCGGTGGATTGCAGGCGAGACGAACTTGCTGGCGTTGAGCGCCGCCATCGTGGCTGCTGGACACCACCCTTCGCCAGCGACGACGAGCCGCCCGCGCCAGCCCGCGCCTACGTCGAGCATCGCCACCAGGTCGTGCGGGAGCAGGTCGCCGCGGCCGCGCACGAGCGCCTGCGCGTCGGGTAGGACCAGGCCGTGGCGGCCGCCACCGCGCAGGCCGGCGGCGGCCGGGCCGCGACCGCGGCCGCCTGCGGCCCGGCCCGGCGCCGGTACGTGCCGGACACCGATCCCGCCCGGCTCGCCGCAGCCCGCGCCGAGCTCAGGCACCACGCCTGCGCCGCGGCGTCGGCCATGCCTGGCCCGGACGGTCAAGCCTGCCGAGGTGGCCTGGCCGACCCCCGCCGTGCTCGGTTCCGGCCCGCGTGACCGAGTCCCGGGCGGCGGTTAGGGAGTGGCCGTTCGCAGGGGAGCCCCGGCGTGTAGGCGTGCCCAGGCTAGTCGTGCGTCCGGGTGCTCGAGGTCGGTGAGGATGTGCAACGCCGCGCGCCACGCGGCGGCCGCGGCTGGGGCGGTGTCCTCCGCGTCGTGGGCGTCACCCAGGTGCAGCAGTGTCTCCGCTTCGCTGTACCGGTCACCGTCCTGTCGGTGGAATTCCAGTGCGGTGTCGTAGCAGCCGATGGCGGTGGCGTGCTCGCCGAGGTGATAGTGGGCGAAACCGAGGCTGTCCCATGCCCGAGCCTGTCCCGGACGTGAGTTGAGAGCCTGCTGCAGGTTTAGGGCCTCGCGGCAGTGGACGATCGCATCGTGATACCGGCCGAGCCTGACGCAGTCCCAGCCGACGGCGTTGCGGGCTCGGGCCTCGCCGGAGTGATCGTCCATCGAACGGTACAGGCGCAGGGCGGCTTCGTCGTGCTGCAGCGCCGCGGGGTAGTCGCCCTCGACCTCACACACCCAGCCGAGGGCGATCTGCGTCTCGGCCTGCCCACGGACATCGCCGAGCTGGTGGAACAGGTCGGCCGCGATGCTCAGGTGGGTACGCGCGGCCGGGCAGCTGTCGAGCTGCGCGTACGCGAGTGCCATCTCTCGGTGTAACTGCGCCTGCCATCCGCGCTCACCCGCGCGCTCCGCAGCTGTGACCGCCGTTCGATGTATGGTGACCAGGTCGGACCACCGCCCGCGACGGTACAAGAACGTGCTCATATTTCGGGCCAGATGCCAGCCGTGTGCCGGCAGCCCGACGCTCGGGGCGTGGGCCACCGCGGCCCGGAGTGCGGCCTGTTCGGTGGTGAACCAGCGCATGGCCGCGGCTGACTCGGTGTGCGCCTGCACGATCACGTCGGCGGCGGGCGGCGGCGGGGGGATGTCGTGGCGTTGTGGCCAGAGGGCCCGGTCGGCGGTGTATGCCGTGTGCATGTAGTGGTCGAGCAGCCGCCGCAGCGCCGCCCGGCATTGCGCCGCGGGTTCGGTCTCCACCAGTTCCTCGGCGTAGCCGCGTAGCAGATCGTGCCAGGTGTAGCGGCCGGGCTGCGATTCGGTGACGAGATGGTTCGCCGTCAGCTCGGCCATCAGGGACGTCGCCTCACGCAGCGCGACGCCGGCCAGGCTGGCCACGGCGGCGACACCGATGTCCGGACCGACGTGCAGGGCCAGCAACCGGAACAACCGGGCCGCGGCACTGCTCAGACCACGGTACGACCAGGAGAGGACCGCGCGTACGTCGGTGCCGATGTCACCGCCGCGCAGCACGTCCAGGACGTCGCCGGCGTCGCGCAACTCGGTGGCTAGCGATCGGATGGTGAAATCGGGTCGTGCCGCGGCGCGAGCGGCCACGACGGACAGCGCCAGCGGCAGCCGGGCGCATCGGTCGACGATCTCCTCGACCGCGGCCCGATCACCGGTGACCCGCGCCGTGCCGACGCGCTGGGCGAGCAACTCCCGGGCCTCGGCCGGCGTCAGGACGTCGAGGGTCAGCGGCTGGGCGCCGTCCGTGGTGACCAGGCTGGTGAGAACGCTGCGGCTGGTGACGACGGCGGCGCACCCGGCCGGGGTGGGCAGCAACGGCCGGACCTGGTCGGCGTCACCGGCGTTGTCCAGCAGGACGAGGATCCGGCGACCGGCCAGCAGGCTGCGGTACAGAGCGATACGTCCGGGTAAAGTCGCCGGTACCGCGTGGGCTGGCACCTGCAGGGCGGCAAGCAGGTCACCGATCGCGTCGACGGGCGCCACCGGGGTCTGCCGAGGTGAGAAGCCGTGCAGGTCGATGAAGAGCTGGCCGTCGGGGAAGTGGCCAGCGACGTGGTGGGCGAGCCGGATGCCGAAGCTCGTCTTGCCGACGCCCGCCGTGCCGGTGATCAGCACGATCATCGACCTGCGGTCCGGCGCGCTGCTCAGGCACGCAGCCGCGCTGGCCAGTTGCCTGTCACGGCCGACGAACCGGGCCGGGTCCGACGGGAGCATCCGTGGCGGGGCTGGTCGTGGACGCTTGGCGTGGATCACCGGCAGCTGCTGGTCGACGACGAGGCGGTGCAGGGCGGCCAGGTGCGCCGAGTCCGCGCCCCGGGCACGGGCTGCGTCGACGCCCTCTTGGCAAATCCGAGCCGCATCGCCGGTACGCCCATCGGCGTGCAGCGCCAGCACGAGCAGTCGCCGCGACTCGTCGTCGGCCGGGGCGTCACTGACCACCCGCGCCAGCAGCGAGACCGCCTCACCCGGCCGACCGGCACCGAGCAGCTTCTCGGCGTAGTCGCGGGCCACCGGCGCGGAGGCGGTCGAGTCCGGGTGCCGCTCGCCGGGAGACGGCGGGCGGGCGCCGTCAACGGACGCGGATCGCCCGACGAGCCGATGCCGGGCGGCCAGCCACGATTCGACGCGGGCACCGTCACCGCAGGCGCGAACGAACGCGGCAAGCTGGTCCGCCCTGGGCAGGGTGTGCCTGCGGGTCATGTCGGCCGCGGTGCTGCGCGGCAGTACGTCGCCTATCTCACGGGCTCGTTGCTCCAGTTGGCGGTACGTGAGGCCGGACCGCTGCCGGAGCCGGAGCAGCATCGCCAGGAAGGCGACGACATCGCGGGCATCATCGGGACAGATCTGCTCAGGCTCCACGAAAGAGCATGATTGCATAACACTCGGTATGCGGCCGATCACTGCAACCGCCGCTGCGGCTTCTCGCCTCGATGCCGGACATCTCACGCACGTCGATGCGGTCGCCGCGGAACAGCAGGAATTCGCGTCCTCGTGTCGAGGCGCGTCCGCGGCAAGGGCGGCACCATCCGCACCGTGTTCCTCGGCGCCGACGGCCGCACCGCCCTGGGCGCACTGGCAAGGGCTTCAACCCCTGGTCGCGGTTCTGCGGTGCGATCCGTGAGGACCTGGGCTTCAGTACGGCCACTGGCGGCACTCCCGCAGCCCCGACAGCTACATCTCGCAAATGGAGAGTTGCGCACGCCGGTGACCAGGACGTCGGGCACCGGGATGGCCCGTGCCCTGCAGCGGGCCGGCGAGGTCGCCGGGCTGCGGCCTGTGCATGTGAGGACGGCGGGCCCGTGGAACCCGCCGTCCTCGCCGTCGCATCGTCCTCGTGCCGGGGTTACGAACGTGCGACCGGGTAGCCGTGCCAGGCGCCGTAGTAGTTGGTGCTGCTGGAGGGGTTGTCCTCGACCACCCTAAGGTTGGTCAGCACGCTGCTGAGGTAATACTGGTTGCACTTGGCGACGCCGTTGACCGATTCCGTCGACTGCATGCTGGTCGACGCATTGGTGTAGTAGTTGACCCACACGGAGTGGTTGTCGCCCTCGTAGTCGCAATATTCGAACGACATCCCGTCGTAGGAGTGCCACGCGTAGTCGCTCCCCTGATTGACGTTGTGAGCGCTCGCCGGCGCGGCCCACAGCCCGACAAAGGTTGCACTGATAGCCAAGGCGCCGAGCCCGGTCTTGAGGTTACGTCGCATGTCAGGTCCTCTCTTCGCTTCCGGATCGTTGCTGTCTTTTCTGCCCCGCTCATGGGGAGCTGTCCCGCTCGCCTCCCCCCGAAGGGGAAAGGGCCGTCGGTTCCGTGGAGAGCGCTTCGGCGACGTTCCGTGCCCGGGTGTTCTCGAAGCTCTTCAGTCGGCCGAGTTCGGTGGCATGACGGCTGATCAGCTCGCGCTGATGCTCCGCCGTCACGTCGATGAGGGTGGTCAGGTAGCGGGTCTCGTTCTGGCATCGGACGTCCGCCAGCGCCACGGCTCGCTCCTCTTCGGTGGCAGTACTGGCGTCCTCCCACCGGGGGTCGTCCGCGGCGGCCTTGGGTGAGGCGTACCGGTATCCGGCGCGCTCCATGCAAGAGGCCCATGCACGTAGGGCCGCGGCAAGTCGGGGGTCCTTGGCGCTCGCCGCCGCCGCTTGCTGCTCCAACCGGCCTGGAAGACCCCGGTCCACCCTGGGCACACCCTTCATGAGCCGTGCGGCTGCCTCGGCCCGGCACCCGCCTGTGGGGACGCGCTGACCGCCGTACTGCGATGCGAGGCCGTAGAGCACCTTGTTCAGCTCGGCTGGCGTGTCGTGGTGGTGCTCGGCCACAGCAGCGCGCACGCCAGGGTGGCCTGTACTCCACGGCGGCGCGTGGTATCCGTACTGCGCAGCCTGGCCCTCGTCCACCACCCCCAGCCGCGCGGCACGCTTCGACGCGATCGACCGTGAGCCGAAGTCCAAAGCCGACTCTTCCGGCCCCTCCCAGCGCAGCCCGTATCGGGTCAGACAAGCGCGCTCCAGCGCCGCCTGAGCACGGTCCGACCGTGCCTGCGCGTCGGGCGATGGCAGGTACCCGTCCAGGGGAACTACGGTTCCCGGCCGGAGCGGCGGTACGGGAGGCAGGGATCGCAACGAGTTCCCCGAACTCTGGTGAGTACCGCATCCTGTGACCAAGCACAGCAGGAACACGGCTGCTCCCGCCGCACCGCCACCGATTCGTCGCATCCCGTTCCTCCCCATCCGTCGGCATCCGTGAGCCAGCCACCGCACGAGCGTCGGCCGTACCGCCGCACCCGCCGGAGAGCCACTCCTCGCCCTGGCCCGAACCCAAACGCGTGGTCGTGAGGAGTGGGTCGCGGGATCGATGCTTCAGCATTCGATGCGGGAGCTCAATGCCGCCCGCTTGTCCCGGACAAGAAGTTGCCGTGACCAGCTCAGACAGCTTTGTCCCGGACAGGCCATCTGTCCCGGAACAGGCTCCCGGCCCGGAGATGGCCTGCGTGCGGTCGACCAGAGCCGATCACATCTATCCCGCCGAGCAGCTGGCGCCGCTGTACGACCGCGAAGCCGCCCTCGAAGACCGGCTCGCTGACGCCGGCGTCGAGCCGGCCAGCCACCGAGCCGCCGCCGCCCGGTCCAGGGAGATGGCCGCCCGCGCCCGCGCGCATACCAGCCCGCCCCTGCTGATCGTCCCGCCGAACGGCGGACCGACCCGGATCGCCGGGTGGTGGGATCACGAGGCCGCCGGCTACCGCTGCCCGGTCTGCCCGGCCGTGAACACCTGGCCCGCCGTCGCGGAACGCCATGCCGAAGTCGCCCACGGCGTCGACCAACTACCCGAAGACCGAGCGCCGGGCAAAGCCAGCAAATGACTCGCCGGTAACTCCGCCCCGTGGGTCAGCTACCCAAGCGCGGGGCCGTCAGACGGGTCTGCTGCACCGAGTTACGGGCGCGCTGATTGATATCGGGCTACCGTGTTGGCGGAGGCAAGTAATGGATCATCGGCCCTCGCCGTCCTCTGCATCGAAGAGAGCTGGCCGCGGCCTTGGGCTAGCCTTGGGTGCCGCACCTCACGTACTCATACTTGCGTTGATGGTTCTTGAGATCCTCAACGCGGAAGGGACAGACCGCGGGTATGCGGCGCTGGCTGGCCTTTTCGAGCTATATGTGGTTCCGATCGCTTTGATCGCAGCCTTCGTCTTGAGGGCGACGCGTTTCCGGCCGTTATCGTCGGGTTTGGTGATCAGTACGCTGGTGGGGACGTTGATTGTCGTGCTGGCGATGCTCGTTGTTGGCAATGGCAGCACCTGGGACTGAGTGCGGCCGGAACGCTTCTGGCGGCTTGTATAGATCCGGGCTCCAGCGCAGTGGCTGGAGCCCGGATTGTTACAGTTTTCGGCTACTGGACTGACGAGTACTTGCTTGTTGCGATGGCGGCGATCCCCCGACGAGCTGGGTTGTCGTCGTACGTGCCGTCCCAGTAGGTGGTGTGGCCGTCGAGCGGATTCCAATCCATTGTGAATTGGTGTGCCCCGAATTGCGGGTCGACGGGGCTGTACCCGTATCGCACGTCGGGGACGATGCGGATGATGTCGAAGACGGCCGTTGTCGCCCAGACGTGTCCGAGTGGTACGCCGTTGAGTTGCACAGCGTACGCGACGCCCACGCCGGGACTGGCGACGAAGACGATGTCGTCGGCCTGAATACCGGCCGTGTCCCTGGCGGTGAACCCGACCACGGTCGTTCCGTAGCTGTGCCCGAGCACGGTGAGGTGGGCATGGGTACTCGCGCGCAGGCCGGTCTGGAAGCGGCGAAGGTCCGGTGCCGCGTCGTCGGCGAATCCGCTTTCTGCTGCTCCGGGTATCAGAGACTGCGGGGCGTCATAGCCTTCCCAGGTGATCGACGACGTCTTCTTGCTCGGCGCGGCGAGGCCTGCATCCGCGACCATCTTGTGCGAGCGTTCAATGTCGGTAGCGGTGCCCTCGCCGAGCTTGGCGAAGGTGCCGGGGACATAGGTGATGACGTTGTCAGCGGTGTCCGGGTTGTTGATGGCGACGACCGCTCGGCCACGACCCTCGGTGCTGAATTTCAGCAGGTAAACCGCGGGCCCGGGTGCGGCGATACGGTCATGGATGGCCTTGATCCCGTCAAGAGCGTCCTGCATGGGCCGGATCTTTTCCATCAGGTCGTACATCTCAGCGTCGGCCCTGAACTTGGCTGCTTGCGGATCAGACTCGTCCGGGTAGAGCTCGGTTACCCGGTCCTGCTCGACCATGCTCCCGATGTAGTCCACGCGGTCCGAGTACTGGTTCAGCTCTGGCGTGATCCGTCCCTCTTCCCGTGCCATCATCACCCGGTTGGACTGGTCCCGCACGGTGGCAGGCAGGCCGTCGAGGTCCCCCAACAGCTGCGGGAACTTGTCGAGTGCGTATTGCCGCTGCAGTCCATTGAGCCCACGCCACCATGCGGCGATGTTCGCCGGAGTTTCGGTTGCTGCGGGCACCTCCGATTCGTTGATGTCGCGCCGTGGGATGACGGGATTGTCGCCACCGACCCACGTAGCGTTGTCGATGTTCTGCCATTCGGCGCGGGCCAGGGCCCTGGTGAGACGGCGTCGGCGGGCGGGCAGCCGAGCAGGTCCTGCTCAGCTTCGTAGGGCGGTGGCACGGTGGCGTGGTCAGGCCCGTGGTGCGGGGTGGCCGCGAGGCCGGTGGTCTCCGGCGGTGGGCAGGACTGCAGGATCAGCCGGGCCCGCCGGTGGGTGGTCCACGGGTTCGACGAGATGGTGTCCGAGGGTGGCGCGCCGAGCAGGTCCTGCACGGTGGGCAGGAGGGGTGCCGGCGCGGCGACGCGGACGGGTTGGCCGTCCTTGATCGCTTGCCAGGCGTCGAGCCAGGCCTGCTGATCGGCGTCGGGTAGGCCGATGGCTTGCAAGAAGCTGGCGGTCAGGTTCCGGCGTGGCAGGGTGCCTCGGGCGAACGCGCCGCACAGGGTGGACGGTGCGACCCGAGCCCCCGGGGTGCTTCTTGCGGCAATCATCCGGTAGGTCAGCCCGGACCACTCGCGTAGTCGCTTGAGCCCGTCGTTGAACTCGGCCGCGGTGCCGAGCGCGGTGGGTGCCGGCGCCGGCAGGCCTTGTTCGCGGGGGCTCAGTTTCTCCGGTGATTCCTTGCTGGCCGCCAGCTGGGCTGCCAGCACTGCGCGGCGCGCGATCCATGGCTGCGGATCGTCGCCACAGGCGTCCACGAACGCTTTCAGGCTGCTCACGCTGGGCAGATGATGACCTTGGTCGACGGAGTGGATCGCGCTCTTGGAGAAGAACGAGGCCTGCGCGATCGCGGTGTAGGACAGGCTGGCCTGCTGGCGCAGCAGGCGTAGATCGAATCCGAACGCGGCGATGGGGCTGCTGCCGGGATCCGCCGGCTCTCGATGCTTTTTCGGCATGGTGTGTCCTTGCCGGGCACGCTGCTTCCCGCCCGCCACGCTGGGCGCGGCGGGTGGTCAGCGGCAGCGCCGGATCAGATCCGGCGGCCCCGAGAGGCGCCCAGCCGTGCCGCGGCGACGCCGGCGCATCCGACGACGGCGGCGATCGCCGTGGGCTCGGCTCCGGCCGTGGCGAACACCAGCGCGAAGACCAGGATGATGACTAAGACGATCACCGTGACGGGGTAACGGCGGGGCCGGCGCAGCACGACCGCGGTGACCACCGCGGCGACCAGCAGCGCACCGGCGTACGACACGGTGGCCGAGGAAATGGGCATGCTCAGAGGCACAGTCGTTCTCCCTTGAACGAGACGGGTCTTCACTGCGGAGCTGGTTAGCGCGGTTCCCCCCGTGTTCCACGCAGCTCCCCCGCTGGTCCGTGCGGGATGGTCCGTCCCGGGCGGGCAGCGATGACAGGGGAGCCGACACATAGGAGTACCAATCCCGGCTCGCCCGGCCCAGACCCTCACGTTCGCGGTTTCTGTGCGGATCTTGTGAAGAGGATGTTTTGGGTGTTTCAGCGGCTTTAGTGATCCTTATGGCGCTGAAACGTGTGCATAACGGGTCGAACGTCGGAACAGAACGGGGGTCCATCGGCCGGGCGAACAGCCAGAGTGAACTGCGAACCCACTTCCATACCGTGGCGGGTCCCCTAACAATGGCGTGGCGCAGAGAATCTCCAACGGAATGCCGGTCGGGTCGGTTTCCGCAGGCGGAGGTCTCCATCCGGAGCTGGATGAGCGCGCGTGAGGTGCCTGCTGGTCCCAGGACGCCTCCACGGAACGAGGTAGCTGACCGGGGAAGCGGCTGCCGCATTCACTCGTTCCGCCCGATCCCCAGACGCCGCCGTGACCGCTTCCCGGGCGGATAGGAAGCGGGTCGCGGCGGCGTCCCACATTTACTCTTTCGAGCAACGTCCGGCGCCGCGCGCCTGCTGGCCACCGGCGTCTGCGCCCGCCTCCTGCCACGGCCACCGGTAGCTGCCGGGTGCTCGCCGGCCCGCCGTAGGCCAGTTGCCGGAGACAGGCCGTCGAGCCTGGCATATTCACTCACGCCGACACGTCAGCAAGGCGATGAGTGCCCTCAAATCGGCGAACTACGGTCGGAATCCATGGGCGCACATGTAGTGAAGGTGGCCGCGGCGGCGGTCACGGCAATCTGTCTCACCGGGTGCAGCATGATCGCCGACGTCACGGACAGCGGCGACAGCTTCGAGGACCGGGCCGAAGCCCTCGACGCGGTGTACGAGCAGGGCAAACAGTCCCGCAAGAAGATGGAGAAGCTCGGCGTGATCGTGGACGAGACGTCCTGTGGCAGCTCCTGGGTCACCAGCGGCGCCAAGGACGCCGAGAACGACATGGACACGACGCGCAACAACCGGGCCAACGACGTCAACTTCCAGGAGCTACGCCGCCTGTCGTTCATCAACGGCTGCATGGACCGACCCAACTCGTTGCCCGCCGTGGTCGCCCCATCGCTGCGGCCGTCGGCGTCAGCCTCGCCGCGATAGCCGCGAACGAGCGTGCCGGCCCGGGTCGTGGTGGCGATCCGCCCGAATCAGGTTGCTGCCGCGCCATCAGGGCCGGCGCAGGGCGGCCACGACTGCACGGTGCTCTCCTGCGGGCGGCCCAGCTCACGGCATCGGCGACAGCTCCAGAGCCGGTGACCCTGCGGGCCGAGCCGGGTGTTCTCGCACAGGCAGGCCCGCCAGCCGAGCAGGACGGTCCGGGCGCCGAGCGGATGCTGCTGCGGGCCGGCGCACCGGGGCGGGATCGGCTCGGCGAAGCCGGTGATCCGGCCCTGCCGGTCGGTCCGCACGGTGCTGAGCATCTGCCGGCAGTGCGGGCAGATCGGGATACCGATCGGCGCGCGTTCGGCGGTGACCAGGCCGTGCGTGATGCAGACCCGGTCGCCGGCGTGCAGCCGGGGCGTGAGGGTGCCCCAGTCGGCCGGTGGTGGTGCGGACACGAGCGTCACCGTACGCCCGCACCGTCCAGGCCGGGCTCCGCATCGTGGCCCGGCTGGAGCGTTCTCCGGTGGGTGTCCCGGAAACGACCAGTTCCGGGACACCTCCGAGAAGGCCGAGCCGGGCTCGCGTTCTCACAGCTCGACAAGATCACTGGAATCCCGAAACCCGTCCCGATGCCCGGCGTGCCGGAGATTGGCCCGTTTCTGCGGCGACCTGCCGTTCGTAGGCCCGCGCCCGGCCGTGAGGACCGGCCGGGCGCGCGGTTCCCGACCCGGCGACGGAATTCCTGTCATACCCCTGCCTCATCGTGGGGGGATGACAAACGCTCCCATCGATACGCCGGCCGAGGGCGCCGGCGAACGCAAGGCCCTGTCTGCGCCGATGGTCGCCGCCCTGTGGGCGATCAGCAACGGTCGCTGCTACGCACCCGACTGCCCGTTCCCGGTGGTGTACGAGGTCCGGCCCGGGCACTTCCGCAAGAACGCCCAGATTGCGCACATCTTCGGCGTCAAGTCCGGCGCCCGGCGCTACAGGAAGGACATGCCCGCGGCGATCCGGGACTCCTTCGCCAACCTGCTACTGCTGTGCACGGCCCACCACAACGAGGTCGACAGCGAAGAAGGCGAGCGGCTGTACACGCCCGAGGTGCTGCGCGAGTGGAAGATCCGGCACGAGGGCGCCCAGAACCGGGTCCTCAACAACCTCAAGGTCTACAACGGCGACGCGCTCCTGGACCTGCTTACCGAGATGACCGAGCCGCCGCTCAAGCGCCTGGAGGCTATCGCCGACCGGTTGGAGAAGACCGGCGAGATCGGTGCCGGCACCGTGGCCGAGCTCAAGGCGATCGTCGGCGTGCTCTCCGATACCGGGCCCGATCACCGCGACGTCCGGCTGCTCGCCGAGGCCGCCGCGGTGCTGACTACCCACAGCTTCAGCAGCACCGTCCAGAGCCTGGCTCACGCCGCGGAAACGCTGCCGCGCGCGGTGTCCCGCATGGAACAGGCCACCCGGCAGATGGGCCAGTTCATGTAGCCCGGTCCCCGTACCTGGCGACCTCGCGCCGGGGCCCGTCTGCGGCGACCCGGAGGTATGGCTGAACCATGCCGAGGGTCCGCCGCGAGACGGCGGGCCCGGGCGGAAACCCGCCGTCCTCGGGCTCAACATGGCGGTAACGGCTGTCCGAGCGGGCGACATGGTGATCAGCGGGGCGCGGTTCTGGGTTGAGGACTGGGACGACCACGGCTGACTTTCACAGCAGGACGGGCCATGACCCAGGTCATGGACGACGAGCAGTTCCGCGCCATCACTCATCGGCTCCGGTAGCCGCCGCGGTGCTCCACCGTTCGTCCGACGGGGGCGTTCCACTTCCTTGGTTGGGGAACGTTCCAGACTTCGGAAGTGGAACGGGGCAGCATCGGACCGCCGTGATCACTTGTCGGGTGAGGCTGCCTTGTCGACCAGCGCCGTGGCGACGTCGCGCAGTTTGCGGTTGCTGTCCTGCGACAACTTGGTGAGGATGGCGAAGGCCTCGGGGGCGGTGCAGCGGCGCTGGCCCATGATGATGCCTTTGGCCTGTTCAATGACGGCCCGGCTCTCCATCGCTTTCTGCATGTGACTAGCCAGGGTGGCTTGTGTGTCGTACAGGTGGGCGTTGGCCAGCCCGACGGCGGCGAAACCGGCGAACGTCTGCGCCAGGGCGATCGCGTCGTCGTCGAAGGCGTGCGGCTTGGTGGCGTAGATGTTCAGCGCACCGGTGATTTTCTCCTGCACCGGCAGGCCGATCGACAACGAGCTGAGCGCGCCGGCTTGCTGCGCGTCGCGGGCCCAGTCCGACCACCGGTCTTCGCTGCTGGTGTCGGGTACCGACAGGCTGGCGGTGCCGGTGGAGGCGTCCAGGCAGGGGCCGTGGCCGCGTTCGTACTGGACTTCGTCGAGATTGCGGGCGAGTTCGCCGGTGAAGGCGGCGGTGTGGGCGTTGTCGCCGCGCAGCAGGGTGACGCTGACCTCGGCGGCGCCGGGGATGGTGTGCTTGGCCAGCTGAGCGATCTTGTCCAGCAGGGTGTCGATGTCGACGTCGGCGAGTCGGATGCGGCCGAGTTCGGCGAACGCCTCGTTCGGGTCCATAGGTTCGACGTGCGTCATGAGAAACGTTTCCCTCACCAAAGGGCGTACCACCACCCAGGGGTGACCGGGGATGCTGATGCGCGAATCGCTGCAGGACTCCTGATCCAGGAGCCCGGGATCCGCGCCGCTTCTCGACGCTGGTCTCGGCGACGCCAGGGAAGGCACCGCACCACAGGACTCCAGCCTACCCGGGGCTCACGCCATCGACACGCGCCCGCACGGCCAAGATCGTTGAGACGTACTCGGATCAAGGTGCCCTGTACCGGTCAGAGGTCTCCCTTGAGCAGGTGGCGGTGCGAGGGCGGGTGAGCAGGGTGGTGACGCGGTTGATCAGTTCGGTGTTGTCGAAGGGCTTGCCGAGGTAGTCGTCGGCGCCGGCGGCGTGGGCGGCGGCGATCTCGGCGGGGTACTGCCGCACGGAGAGCATGAGGATCGGCAGGTGGGCGGTGGTGGTGTCGGTGCGGAGCCGGCGGCAGACCTGCAGGCCGTCGAGGCTGTCGCTGCCGGGCAGGGCGGGGTTCATCAGCAGTAGGTCGAAGGGTGCGGCCAGGGCTGCGGTGAGGGTGTCGTCGGCGGTGCCCATGGTCTGGACGTGGTGCCCGGCACGGCGCAGGAGCTGGGTGAGGAGATCTCGTATGTCAGGGATGTTCTCGCCGACGAGGATGGTGGCCATGGCTTGTCCCTCAGGTCAGTGTTGCAGGGCCGGGCGGTGCCGCGGCAGCCGTACCAGCACGCTGGTGCCGGGCTGGTGGGGGCTGGTGTCGAAGGTGACGGTGCCGTGGTGCAGCTCGGTGATGGTGTGCACGAGGGCCAGGCCGAGGCCGGCGCCGGGGAACTCCTGGTGGGCGACGTTGCTGGCGCGGTAGAACCGGTTGAACGCATGTTGTTGTTCACCGGCGGGGATGCCGATGCCGGTGTCGGTGATGCGTAGTTCGGCCGTGTCGGGGTGTGCGGTGAGGCGGATGCGGACGTCGCCGCCGCCCGGGCTGTAGGTGATGGCGTTGGAGATCAGGTTGGTCACCACCTGGCACAGCCGGTGGGGGTCACCGTGCATCGGTAGTCGTTTGGGCAGGCGGGTGTGCAGGCGCACGCCGTTGGCCGCGGCGGCCGGTTCCGCGGCGGCGACCGCGGCGGCGACGATGTCGGTGAGGTCGTGTTCGGTGACGTCGAGTTGCAGGTGCCCGGCATCCAGGCCGGACAGGTCGAGCAGGTCGTCGACGATGGTGCGCAGGCTGCCGGCGTTGCGGGCGATGACCTGCAGCATCTGCCGGCCCTCGTCGGCGCGGATGGTGAGGTCTTCGATGAGCAGGGTGGCGTAGCTGATGATCGAGGTCAGCGGGGTGCGCAGCTCGTGACCGACCAAGGTGAGGAAGTCGTTGCGGGTGCGTGCCAGTTGGACGCTGAGGTCGGTGGCGCTGCGCAACGCGAGGGACAGCCCGACCTGGGCGGCCACCCCGGAGACCAGCACGGTGAGCAGGTCCTGGTGCTGGTCGGGGGCGTCGCTGTAGCAGGCAAGCACGCCGAACACGGTGTCGCCGTCGCGGATCGGCACGGCCAGGACGGTGCGCAACCCCGTCTCGGCGCAGGCCTGCGCGAGAGCCAGATGCTGCGCACCGGCCGGATCGCTGATATCGGTGGCGTCCGGTATCCACAGCGGTCGCCCGGTGGCCCATACGGCGCCGATGATGCCGACGCCTCGGGCGATCGGCTCCGGCCGCGGGTCGCCGCACTGGCCGGTGGCGCAGCTCCAGTGCCCGATCTGCTGCAGGGTGTCGGTGAGGGAGTCGCGCAGCCACAGCTGCGCGTGCGGCCAGCCCAGGGCTTCGGTCACCGTGCGCAGCAGCGCCGCGGCGGCGTCGCCGACGGTGGCCGCGGCGGCCAGGATGTGCGTGACCTCCTGCTCACAGGCCCGGAACGCTTCGGCGCGGCGGAGGGCGGTCACGTCGTGCAGGGCCGCCACTGCCCCGAGTCGTGTCCCGTCACCGGTGGTGATGGGCTGGGCGTGGGCGAGAAGGATCCGGTCCTGAAGGCCGGTCCTTCCGACCAGCACGCCGACGTCGCGCACGTGTTCACCGCGGAGCGCACGCAGCAGCGGTGTCTCGTGCAGCGGCAGGGGCGTGCCGTCGAGGTTGCAGATGCTGTCGGTGATCGCCTGCCACACCTGGGTGGCGTTCCAGTCGTCGCCGATCCCGTGCACGTGGCGCAGCGCCCGGTTGAGCACCAGCGGCACGCCGTCCGGGTCGATTGCGGCCACTGCCACGTCGAGGTTATCCACCAAGGCGGTCAGGACCCGGTGCTGGCGTTCGGCCTCGCTTTCGGCCGCGGCCTGCTGCGACAGGTCGGTGAGGAAGGCGCAGGCCAGCGCTCCGGCCGCCCCGGGGACCACGGACAGCACCATCTGGGCGGGTAGCCGGTGCCCGTCGCGGTGGCGCAGGATGACCCGGCGCGGCACCGCACGGGCGGTGGTCGAGGTGGCGAACAGCCGGCCCAGCGCCTCGTCGATCGGCCGGCCGTCGTAGTCGGGCAGCATCGTGTCGTCGAGATGCCGGCCGCAGACCTCGTCGGCCGGCCAGCCCAGCAGGTCCTGCGCGGCCGGGTTGAACGCCACCACCACGCCGTGCGGGTCGACCGCGACGAACGCTTCCGTCATGCCCTGCACCAGCGCGACGGGATCCAACGCCGCCGTGGTCGCGGCCGGCTGTTCGGTCGTGCCGGGCCGGCGATCCAGCAGGTGCGCGATCTCGGCCAGCGTCGTCAGATCCGCGTCGTTCCACTGCCGCGCCGCCGGGTCGAGCACCGACAGCGACCCGACCGGCTGATCGTCGGCGTCGCGCAGCGGGACCCCGAGGAAGGCCCGCACTCCGTACTCGGTGTGCAGCGGGTGCTCGCGCAGCCTCGGATCCTCGTCGGCTGCCATGTCCGGGCTGCAGACCGGGGCGTCCGCGCTGACCACGTACTTACACACCGAATACGTCAGCGGCGCCTGCCCGCCGTCGGCCAACCGCGCCGGCAGGCCGTGCATTCCGGCGAAATACTCGTCCTGCTGGCCGACGAACGTGACCACTGCCATCGGGGCACGAAGCAGCCGCGCCGCCAGCCCGGCGATCGCGTCCAACGGCATCGCCGACGCCGGCAGGGCCCGCCGGGCCCGGTCCACCGCCGCCAACCGCCGGGCGTCACCGAGCACCGCCTCATCCTCAACCGCGATCTGACCGGTGCCCGGCCGAGCCTGAACGATCTCGTGCGAATGATCGGCGGGCGTGGCCGACGTCTCGAGCAGGCGGGCGTTGGCCAGCCCGACGGCGGCGAACCCGGCGAACGTCTGCGCGACGGACAACGCGGCCGCATCGTTGTCGAAGGCGTGCGTCTCGGTGGCGTAGAGGTTCAGCGCACCGGTGACCCCTCGTTGCGTCGGCAGGCCGATCGACAGAGAGCTGTGCCCGCCGGCTTGCCGCGCTGTCGTCGCCCAATCGGGCCAGCGGTCCTCGCTGCCGGTGTCGGGCACCGACACGGTGCCGCCGCTGAGGGCGGCCTCCAGGCAGGGGCCGTGGCCCAGGTCGTACTGCATCTGGTCGAGTCGCCGGGCGAACTCATCGGTGAGCGCGACAGTGTGCGCGGCATCGCCGCGCATCAGGGTGACGCTGACCTCGCTCGCACCCGGAATGGTGCGCTTGGCCAGCTGCGTGACCTTGCTCAGCAGTACGTCCAGTTCGACGTCAGCCAGGCGGATACGGCCCAGCTCCGCGAACGCCTCACGCAGATCGATGGCTTCGACGTCTGTCATGACAACGGCCCCTCGAAAGGGCGAACCACCAACCCCGGAAAGGGACAACAGTGATACGCAGATCGCTGCAGGACCGCCTGTTCCATCGCAGTCCGGGATCCGCGCCGTTTGACGCCGGTTCCGACGGGGCCCACCTAGACCGCCGTACCACAGGCTCCGAGCGTATCCCCGTTCCGGGCTACCAGCGAGTCGCTGACGCCAGGCAATAGCGGCGTACGTTCCCAGCGGCCCGGACGGGCCTTTACCCGTCGCCGGGATCGCCGTACGAGCGAGAGATCAGGACCGCGCTGATGGCCGCGGCCGACGTGGACAGCGCCCCGGGCACTGGCGCTCAGGAGAAGCGGTGGCGGACCGCGCTCAAACGCGCCCGGTGGAGTCCCCGACGGGGGTATGGGCTGTGGCTGTACGGCAACAACATCGCCCCGGACGCGGTAGAGGTCCGGACCCCTCACCAGGTCGTGCGGCTGGTTGACGAGGCTCGCATCAAGCTTCCGCTGAGGCCGGAGGCTTCCGCCTGAGCCCCACCCGTATGTCTACTCGACCATTTGGTCGCCGGACGCGTCCGGGCCGCTGTGCAGCCCGGCTGCCCACGCAGTCCCGGCCTGAACAGGACCGGGCTGCTGTTGACCCGGCAGATTCAGATCACCACTTGCTGACCTGGGGGCGGGATCCCGCCGGTACAGCGCGGGATCCCGCCGGGCCGGTCAGTTGCCGGTGCTCAGGTGGTCGAGGAGCCAGCCGGTCAGCGCGCGGGTGGCTCCGGCGAGGACGCCGCTGATCACGGCGAGGGTGATCCGGGTGCGGCGCGGCTCGGGGCTGCTGGGGTGCTGCGGGGGTCGGGTCATCGGGTGCTCCCTGGTTGTCTGAGACGAAAGGCGGAGCCGGCGCCGGCTTGCGCTTTCAGACTCAGGTCCTCGCGAGGGCGCCGACCTGAGTGCCGACGGGTGTCGAGCGGTCCACGACCGGTAGCGGTGAGGCATCATCGGTCGGCGATGGATGCCGACAAGTCCCGACCAGTGCGCCGCCCACTCGCGGCGGCCGCCAAGCGCGCTCCGGTGCGCCGCCCGCGGAATCTGGCCCGGCCCGAGCTCGACGCCGGCCCACAACGGGATGTCCGCGATCTGCTCTACGACCTGCACGAGAAGGCGGGCAGACCGGCGCTGGAGGAGCTGGAGAAACAGATCGCCGGCGATGACCGCCTGAACGGTTCACCGAAGAAGGACATGATCCACCGAATCATCTCCCGGGGCGGCCCGGCGGACCTGGACGATGTCCGCGCGGTCGCCCGGACCCTGGCGCGGGCCTGCGGCCGGGATGAGCACACGGTCGACGCGCAGGTCACCCTGTGGATGCGCGCGCCGCAGCGGCCGGCTATGCCGGGGCCGTTGCTGGCGCCGCGCTCGGCGTATCTGGCGCAGGTCCGTCAGATCGCCCCGCCCGAGCTGGTGGGCCGGGAGGCGGAACTTGCGGAGTTGGCCCGGTTCTGCCTGGACGAGCAGGCCGGTGCGTATGTGTGGTGGCAGGCCGGGCCGTGGGCGGGTAAGTCGGCGTTGTTGTCGACGTTCGTGCTGGACCCGCCCGAGGCGGTGCGCTCGCGGGTACAGGTGGTGGCGTTCTTCATCACCGCACGGCAGGCAGCGCAGGACACCCGGGCCGCGTTCACCGCGGTGGTCGGTGAACAGTTGGCCGCGTTGACCGGCCAGCAGGTCCCGGCGGTGATCGACGAGTCGTTGCGGGAGGCGTGGCTGCTGGACCTGCTAGAGCAGGCCGCGCAGGGCTGCCGGCAGCGGGGGATGCGGCTGGTGCTGCTCGTCGACGGCCTGGACGAGGACCGGGGCGTCACCACCGGCCCGCACGCGCGCAGCATCGCCGCGCTGCTGCCCGGTGTTGCGCCGGCTGGGATGCGGGTCATCGTGGCCGGCCGGCCCAACCCGCCGGTGCCGGACGACGTGCCCGACTGGCATCCGCTGCGCCAGCCAGGCATCATCCGGCCGCTGGCCGACTCTCCGCACGCCCGTGACCTGCAACGGCTCGGGCAGACCGAGCTGAAACGGCTGCTCACCGGCAGCCCGATCGAGCACGATCTGCTCGGTCTGCTGACCGCGGCCCGTGGTGGCCTGTCCGGAGAAGACCTGTGCGAGCTGACCGGGGCCGGGCTGGTGGAGATCGAAGAGGTGCTGCACACCGTGGCCGGGCGCACGTTCACCCGCCGCTTGCAGCAGTGGTCCGCGGCGGACGGCCCGGTGGTGTATCTGCTCGGTCACGAGGAACTCGACGCCGCCGCCCGCCGCTACCTCCGCGAGACTCGGCTGACCGGCTACCGCAACCGCCTGCATGAGTGGGCCGGCCGCTACCGCCGACCCGGTCACGGCAGTCCGCGCTGGCCGCAAGGCACCCCGGAGTACCTGCTGCTCGGCTACCCCCGGATGCTGGCCACCGCCGGCGAGGTGTCCCGGCTGGTCGACCTGGTCACCGACCCGGACCGCCACGACCGGATGCTGGATCTGACCGGCGGCGACGCCGCGGCCCTCGCCGAGATCACCACCTGCCAGGACCTCGTCCTCGCCCGGCCGGAACCCGACCTCGAGGCGATGCTGCGGCTGTGCATCCGCCGCACCAACCTCGCCGACCGCAACAGCAACATCCCCCCCGGCCTGCCCGCCGTCTGGGCCGCCCTGCACCAACCCGCCCGCGCCGAAGCCCTCGCCCGCTCCATCACCGACCCGTACCAGCAGGTGCAGGCGCTGACCGCAGTGGCCGGAGCGGTCGCCGGCGCCGATCCCGGCCGGGCCCGGCAACTCGCCGCCCGGGCCGAGACCGTGGCCCGCTCCATCACCAGCCCGGGCCTGCAGGCGCAGGCGCTGACCGCGGTGGTTCGGACGGTCGCCGGCACCGATTCCGACCGGGTCCGGCAACTCGCCGGCCGGGCCGAGACCGTGGCCCGCTCCATCACCGACCCAGGCCTGCAGGCGCAGGCGCTGGCCGAGGTGGCCGGGGCGGTCGCCGGCGCCGATCCCGCCCGGGCCGAGACCGTGGCCCGCTCCATCACCGACCCAGGCTGGCAGGCGCACGCGCTGGCCGAGGTGGCCGGGGCGGTCGCCGGCGCCGATCCCGACCGGGCCGAGACCGTGGCCCGCTCCATCACCGACCCAGGCCTGCAGGCGCGGGCGCTGACCGCGGTGGTTCAGGCGGTCGCCGGCACCGATCCCGGCCGGGCCCGGCAACTCGCCGCCCGGGCCGAGACCGTGGCCCGCTCCATCACCGACCCGGGCCAGCAGGCGCACGCGCTGGCCGAGGTGGCCGGGGCGGTCGCCGGCGCCGATCCCGACCGGGCCGAGACCGTGGCCCGCTCCATCACCGACCCGTACCAGCAGGCGCAGGCACTGACCGCAGTGGCCGGGGCGGTCGCCGGTACCGATCCCGGCCGGGCCCGGCAACTCGCCGCCCGGGCCGAGACCGTGGCCCGCTCCATCACCGACCCGTACCAGCAGGCGCGGGCGCTGGCCGCGGTGGTTCAGGCGGTCGCCGGTACCGATCCCGGCCGGGCCCGGCAACTCGCCGCCCGGGCCGAGACCGTGGCCCGCTCCATCACCGACCCGTACCAGCAGGCGCGGGCGCTGGCCGCGGTGGTTCAGGCGGTCGCCGGTACCGATCCCGGCCGGGCCCGGCAACTCGCCGCCCGGGCCGAACCGTGGCCCGCTCCATCACCGACCCGTACCAGCAGGCGCGGGCGCTGGCCGCGGTGGTTCAGGCGGTCGCCGGTACCGATCCCGGCCGGGCCCGGCAACTCGCCGCCCGGGCCGAGACCGTGGCCCGCTCCATCACCGACCCGTACCAGCAGGCGCGGGCGCTGGCCGCGGTGGTTCAGGCGGTCGCCGGTACCGATCCCGGCCGGGCCCGGCAACTCGCCGCCCGGGCCGAGACCGCGGCCCGCTCCATCACCGACCCAGGCTGGCAGGCGCACGCGCTGGCCGCAGTGGCCGGAGCGGTCGCCGGCGCCGATCCCGGCCGGGCCCGGCAACTCGCCGCCCGGGCCGAGACCGTGGCCCGCTCCATCACCGACCCGTACCAGCAGGCGCAGGCGCCGACCGCGGTGGTTCAGGCGGTCGCCGGCACCGATCCCGACCGGGCCGAAACCGTGGCCCGCTCCATCACCAACCCTGACTGGCAGGCGCAGGCGCTGACCGCGGTGGTTCAGGCGGTCGCCGGCACCGATCCCGACCGGGCCGAGACCGTGGCCCGCTCCATCATCAACCCGGGCCTGCAGGCACGGGCGCTGGCCGCGGTGGTTCGGGCGGTCGCCAGCACCGATCCCGGCCGGGCCGGCCGGGTTCTGGGTGAGGTGTTAGCGGCGGATTCGTGGCTGGCGCTGCTGTCGGTGTTGGCCAAGCATTGGCCGCAGGTGGTGTTGCGGTGTGTGGATGCTTTGTCCGGTAACGAGCGTTCGCGAGACATCTGACCCAGCAGGACGTTCGCTAGGCCACTCTGTGACACCACCCGTGTCCGCGCCTTCGTAACGCTCTCAGGGCGGCCGGATTCACGGCCAACCGTCGTTTGCGGCCGATGACGCGTCTCGTATCAGCGCCCCGTGTCGCCGCCGGGTTCCGAGCGAGTTGCCTGATAACTTTGGTTATCAGGCAACATCGGCACCGGGCCCGGCCCGCCACCTCGCGACCGCGGTCGCGCCGGCGCGCGTTCGATTCCCGGTTATCAGGCAACCTGGAGGATCACGGCATGGACGAGGCGATCCGCGACCAGCTCGGCGCCGCCCACCCCCTCGCCGCGGCGCTCGGCGCGTTCCTCACCGACCTGGCCAACGGCAACGCCTCCGCGCACACCATCCGCGCCTACCGCGGCGACCTGCTGCAGTTCGCCGCCCACCACGACGCCGGCCCCGCCGAGCTGACCGTCGCCCCGGTCCGCGCGTTCCTGGCCGAGACCACCGGGCTGGCCCCGGCCACCCGCAAACGCAAACGCGCCGCGATCGCCTCGTTCTGCCGCTGGGCGGTCCGCCACGACCTCCTGGACGCCAACCCGATGGACCGCGTCGACACGGTCAAGGTCCCCAAACGGCTGCCCCGCCCGGCCGCGGCCGCCGACGTCGCCAAGGTCCTGGCCGCGATCTGCCCGCGCCGCCCGCGCAAGGACCTGCCCCTGGACCGGCTGCGCGACCGGGTGCTGTTCGAGACCATCTACGTCTGCGGCGCCCGCGCCGGCGAGGTCTGCGCCCTCGACGTCGACGACCTCGACCTGCGCCCCGACGACGAACACGTGCGCATCCACGGCAAAGGTGGCACCGTACGCACCGTGCTCTTGGATGACCGCGGCTACGTCGCCCTGCTCAAGCTCTACCTGCAGCGCACCGGCTACCGGCACGGCCCGCTGTTCCGCGCCAGCATCAACGGCGCCGGCGGCCCGCTGTCCTACGACGCCGCCCAGCACCGCTGGACCCGCTACTGCACCACCGCCGGCGTCGACCTCGACCTCCACCAGCTACGCCACGCCCACGCCACCGAACTCATCAACGCCGGCGTCTCCATCGAAACCGTCCGCCGCCGCCTCGGACACGCCTCCACCGAAACCACCCAGCTCTACGCCCTGCTCGACGACAAGATCGCCGACAACGAGATCCGCGCCGCCCGGCGCAGGACCCGGGCAGCGGGTAACACCAGTGGATCAAGTCGAGCGGTAAGCGGGTATGGCCGGTGAGCTTGCATTACGAGTGGACACTGTCGTTACGTCTACGGCCGGACGTGCCCGCATCGTTCCTGGATGAGCTCCGCTTCTACCTCGGTCTTGCCGAGCAGTTGCCTGATGATGCTGAGCTGGAGCTCGACTGGCCTTGCCTGGTCACGGAGCCGGACGATGCTCTACCGGGCGGCGGCGTCCGATCGTTGATTGCTCACCAGCCGTCCTCGAACCAGCCGGGTTCGTTCGGATTGTTCGTGCGGACCTTTGTTCTCGACGATGCCATGTACGAGCTGATATCGCTGGTACCAGCCTGGTTAGCGCGGTGGTCGCTGACGCAGGGGTGGATCGGTCAAGCGCGTGAGGAACTGTCGCTGCATCCCTGGCTGAACTTCTACGTTCAAGATGGCCATGCCTATGCCGCTGAGCCCGGCGGCAGCATCGAGCCGCTGGATGACACCGCGCCGCCTTTCACGCTTCTTCAAACCTCCGACAGCGCATAGTTCAGGACCGAGCTCGCCGGGCCGGGACCTGGCCTACTGGTACCCGCCGGACGGGCCGTGCCGCGCCAAGGTGCTGCTCGACGTGGCCGCCGGGGCCGCGGTAGGCGAGGATCGGGTGCTGTGACCGAGTCGAACCGGCATCCGAATGATCGCCTCCTCGAACCAGCGCGGTCAGGTGTTCGACCGCTTCATTCCCAACACCGCGGTCATGAGCAAGGCATGCTGACACTAGAGGACCTGGAGCGCGTCGCGCCCGCACTTCTCCCGCACCGATCGCCGGTCGTACACCCGGTCGACTGGGACTCCCTGCAGGCCACGCTCGGGATTACCTTCCCGGCGGATTATCGCGAGTATGCGGGGCGCTACTGGGGCCTGTCGTTCGACGACTTCATGACGGTCTTGGCGCCCCGGCCCGGCGACGAGAACGGTTACGTAGACGCCATATCCGAGATCCTCGAACTAATGGTCAGCCTGTCCGAGGATGACATGACCGAGAACTACACGTTCCATCCGGAGCCCGACGGGCTGTTCCCCTGGGGCGCTTCCAACCGGGGCGACCACTTCTTCTGGCGCAAGAGCGGTCCCGATCCCGACCGGTGGCCGGCCGTCGTCTACACGGCGAACGGCGACTGGTGGGAACACGACGGTGGCATGCTGGCACTGCTGGTGGGCCTCATCGATGGCTCCGTCGAGCATCGTGGCCTGCCGCCCAGGCCGGGGCCGAACCCCAGCATCGATTAGCGGCGCGGCTCTGGCGGCGTCGCCGGACGCGGCGACCGCGCCGGATCCGGCGGCGCAGGAGAAGCGCTAGTGTTCGGCGCTCAAGCAGGCCCGGCACGCCAAGCGGCAGGCCGGAAAGTGTCCATCGTAATGCAAGCTCACCGGCTCCCACCCGCTCACCGATCGTCTTGATCCACTGGCGCGTATCGCCAATGTAGCTCCTGGGGACGTCCGAGCCCTTCACGGGCCGAAGCCTCTCGAAGCTCTCTGTCACCAGCCCCACCGGAGTGGCGCTGAAACTGGGCGACACGAACTCGGCCGCTATCGGGGTGGCGCTAGACATCAGCAACATCCGGCGCTCGAACTGACCGACAGAGTCAGCGAGCCCCTCGCGCACCGCACCGGCGAGCTGCTCGGCGTCTGCCGGCCACGGTTCTGGGAGGCGCTGGCCGGGAGCTTCGGCGAGCGCACCATCGGGGTCCACGGCGGGACGGAGAGCACGCTGAGGGCGGTGGCGCTTTCCTGCGGAGCGAACCCGTCATCCGCCCAGCTCCCCGTCGCGCTCGCGCATCACCGGAGCGGTCATGCCCGCCTCCGCAAGCCGCGGCACCACGCGTTCGGCGTCCTGGCGGAACTCCGGCGGCGGGGGCTCCGGATCGGCCTGCTGGCGACTGCGGTGCCGAGCTGGCGGAGTGCTGGAGCTCCACCGCGTTCATCCCGCTCGTCTTCTCCCGGCAGGAGCGATGCCGCAAGCCCGATCCGCGGCTCCATGCGCCGGTGGCGCGGCGCCTCGTCGTCCACCCTGAGAAGTGCTCGCCACGAACGCGCTGGTCCCGGGCGCGGCGCGGTACCCGGGTCGACCCCGATGACGCGGTCTGCGAGTACACGGTGGACGACCCGGTCGGCCTGCTGCCCCTGGTGGGCAGCGCCGGGCCGGTATAACGGTCGGCATGGAGATCCGCGTGCCTGAACTGCCGTTCCCGCTGAGCTGGTCACCCGCACCGGAGAGCTGGGCCTACAAGGAGGGTGTGCCGACCGTCTGAGCACGCGCGCAAGCCCCCACCCACGGGTGCGGGCTTGGTCTACATCGCTGTCCTGTCCGGCCCGGACCACCGGCCGACTCGTGAGCAACGGCCTGCCCGTCGCCGGCCGTGGAGGGGACAGCGGCCGCCGCCGCGCGAGAGCTTGAGCAGCTGCTGCGGAAGCGGTTGCGCGGCTACTCGAGCGCGCACACCCACAACGCCTACGAACGAGCTCAGGCGCGGGTTCTGCGGTGATCCAGTCCAGGTAGGTGCTCTGCGCGGGGCTGACGGTGCTACTGCCCTCTACCGGGCGCCAGCCTGCCGCCGTCCGAGCCTCCGGCACCGAACAGCCACCCGGAACGAGTGAACGGCATCATGTGCCTGCTGTCCCGGGCTGCCCCGCGCTGGTAGGAATAGATCATGGTGACAGAAGTGGCGGTAGTGGGGCAGAAGTGACCGACGAGGCTCCCGTGGCCGCGGACCTCTCCGTCGTCGCCGACCGGTTCGGGCTCGGGGAGATCACCGAGACGCAGGTGATCACCGCCGGGACGATGAACCTCAACTGGCGAGTCACCACGACTGGGGGAGTGTGGGCGGTCAAGCGGGTGCTGGACGTCGACGCAGCCGCCGCGCGTCGGCAGCACCGGGTGACGATCGCCCTCGCGGAGCGGGGCCTGCCGGTTCCGCCGGCTTGCACCGTCACCAGCGCCGGCGGCGACACGCTACTGGACCTCCGGGGCCGGTTGTACGCGGTGACCGGCTGGGTTGCCGGGGTACACCGCGGGGGGACCATGCTGTCACCGGCCGAAACCGAAGACCTCGGTAGCCTGCTCAGCCGGCTGCAGGTCGAGCTCGGCCGGATCCTGCCCGCGGTGCCGGAGACGGTCCGGGAGATGCCCGCGGAGGCGGCGGCCGCGAAGGACGGCATCGACCGGTACGCGGCCGCGGCCGCCGCCCGGCCTGAGCCGGACGAGTTCGACGCGTTCGTCATCGACCGGATGACGGCCCGCCGAGTGTTGCTGGCCCAGGTCGCGCATCTGCGCCCGGACGAGGACGCGCCGGTCGGCCCGTGCGGGTGGATCCACGGCGACTTCCAGCACCTCAACGTGCTCTACGGCCCGGCCGGGGTCAGTGCGGTCCTGGACTGGGACCGGCTCAAGCCGCGCCCGGTCGCCGCGGAACTCGTCCGGTCGGCGACTTTGTTGTTCGGCAGGCCGGACGGGTCGCTGGATCTGCAGCGGGTGACGGCGTTCGCCGCCGGATACCGGTCGGTGCGGCCGTTGCCGGACGCGGCGATCGTGGACGCGGTCGGCAGGCTGTGGTGGGAGCGGATCTGTGACACCTGGCAGCTGCGGCGACACTACGAGCGGCAGGACCCCTCCTGCGATCATCTGTTCCGCTCTGCTGAGGCGTCGCTGGCCTGGTGGACCAGCAACCGCGAGCCGGTGAGCGAGGCGTTCACGGCCCGTCGACAGACGGCTGACCGGCATCGGCGCACACCAGGCAGCAGCTCGGTGATCTGCCCCGGGCACGGCCCGACCGTAGCCCGCTGGTGATCGCCTCGTCCCATCAGATTCCCCCGACGGGGGCCGCGCAGCTGGTCCCATGAGTCGAATCAGGTTTCCCAGGGGAGCGTCGTCATGCGCGGGTGTGGAGATCTTCTTCACCGGCCGGCTGCAACCACCCTGGCGCAGAAGGGCCGGCCCTACTTCGACGACCGCGACCATGACGTGACCGCCGAGGAACGCGAGACACTGCGGGTGTCGGTCAACGGGCCGCGCCGCAGCTACCGCTGGATCTTCGCGATCGAGCACATCGACACCGCCGGGCAACGGACCACCAGCTATCCGACGCCCGCGGCGGACCGCACCGCGACCGGGCCAGGGTGCCCGCCGAGGCGTTCTTCAGCGTCACCGGCCCGGCGACAGGGTGCGGGGCCCGCTACACCGAGGACGGCAGCCGGTTCCGCGTCACCGGCTGACGAGTTGCTCGCGCCGGCGCGGGGCGACGGCCACGCGGGCGGCACGGCGCAGCATGGCCTTCACCACCGGCGGGTGGAACAGCCGCACCACGGCCAGGTAGGCGCGGCCGGCCCGGCTGTGCACGGTGGCGTGGGTGGCCACGGTGACGGTGGTGCCGTCGTCGTCGGGTTCGGTCAGGACGGCGGCGCGGAAGTCCAGGTGCCCGGCGTCGGTGCCGAGCAGCACCTCGTGGTCGCCGCGGCCGACGGTGCCGAACGCGGACCGGTCGCCGCGTTCGATGCCGAACGGTGCGACGAGCAGGTTGCGCAGCCGCAGCAGGGCGACGACGGCGGGCGGCGGGTTGCGGAAGATCGCGTCGGCCCAGGTCTGCGGATCGGTGCTGGTGCCCGGGGGTACGCGTACGGCGAAGGCGTCGGCGAGATCCGGGTGGGGGAGCGCGGCCCGGAGCAGGACGGCATTCTCCGGTACGGGCACCGTACGAAGCCTGGTGCTCTCCACGGCCACGGCCAGTCGCGCCCGCCACGGGTAGCGCACCGGCCGGGCGATCGTGCCGGTCACGGCGAGTTCGGCGTTGTCGAGCAGGTGCTCCAGGACGGTGTCGTGGCAGACCCGGACCAGGGCCGGCCACATCAGCCGCATGGTGCCGGTGGAGGTGGCGGTGATCCGGTGCCGCAGTACGCACGAGTGCGGGTCACGGGGTTCGACCTCGATGGTGTGGGTGCCGGTGAGGCCGATGCGCGGGTCGAAGGTGAAGGTGATGCGGCGGCCGGGTTCGTATCCGCTGACGTGGTAGCGGACCGGTCCGTGCCCTCCGTCGGCGCCGACGGAGAGCGGGCGGTCGAAGCGCATCGGGATCCAGGTGGGTGACGGCCAGAGCGGGTCGCCGGGTGCGCCGACGCGGTCGAGCAGGCGGCCGGCCTGGTCGGCGGGGACTGGCAGGACACGTTCGTGGACGTTGTCGATGACGGCCATGACACCCTCCATACGGTAGCGTATGTTTTCCGTACCGTACCGTATGGACATGGTTGAACGCCGCACCCGTAAGCAGACAGCGACCCGGCTCACCGCCGACGACTGGACGGCCGCCGCCCTGCAGGCCATGGGCGAGGGCGGGCTCGCCGCCGTCGCCGTCGAACCGCTCGCCGCCCGCCTCCGCGCCACCAAGGGCAGCTTCTACTGGCACTTCGCCAACCGCGACGCCCTCATCCAGGCGGCCCTGCAACGGTGGGAGAGCGACCACACCGAAGCGGTGATCACCCTGGTCGACGCCCAGCCCGACCCGCTGTCCCGGCTGCGCACCCTCATCGCCATGGTCATCGATTCCACCGCCGCCCCCCACGCCGACTCCATCGAACTGGCCATGCTCGCCACCGCCGGGCACCCGCACGTGGCCCCGGTGCTGGCCCGGGTCACGGAACGGCGTATCGCGTACACCGCCGGGTTGTTCGAAGCCCTCGGCCTGCCGGCCGACCAGGCCCGCGACCGCGCGCTGACGGCGGTCAGCGCCTACCTGGGCCACGCCCAGCTCGCGCACGTCGCACCCCGGACCGTGCCGGCCACGGCCGAGGAACGCCGCCGCTACGTCGACTGGCTCATCGACCTGCTCACCGCCCGCTGACGGCCAGATCCTGCGCACCCCGCGGGAAGGGCCGTTCCGGTGGGCCGTAGCGACGATCCCGCCACGCGCGGAGGCTCGCCGACCTGCTGACCGACGCCGGGTGACCGGCCGGCGGTACGCGCGCTCGGCGAAACAGGCCCGGAGCTTGCGCCCCGCGTCGGTCGTCTTCCTCGCCGTCGCTGCTCACCCACCGGCCATAGACCCCGGTCGGGAACTCCAGTAGCAGGCCGAACCGGTCGGCGGTGACCCACCCACCTTCGGTCTCCCCGCGCCCGGCGGAAGCCACTCGGCGCCGCCGCCTCGCGCCGCCGCCTCGCGCCGCCGCCTCGCGCCGCCGCCTCGCGCCGCCGCCTCGCGCCGCCGCCTCGCGCCGCCGCCTCGCGCCGCCGCCTCGCGCCGCCGCCTCGCGCCGCCGCCTCGCGCCGGCGCCGGCCCGCCGCCGCCCGCCGGTCGGCCAGCGGATCGGACCGACCGCCATGATGACGGCTCAGCGTCGTCCATGACGGTATGCCCTATGGCGCTGGTCGATCACCCGGCTGTCCTCAGCGGTGTCCGTGGTGCTCGCGGTCGCCGGGTGTGCGGGCGCGGCGCAGGACAGCGAGACGGGCGCACAGGTCGTCGGTGAGCGCGTAGATCTCTTTTTCGGCGTCGCCGTGCGGGTCGAGCCAGGGCTGGCCGTCGACCCGCAGCCATGCGAGGGCCTCGTAAGTGGCCTCCTTGAGCGCGTAGCTGGCGTACCGGTCGATCCAGTCGTCCTCGCCGCGGGCGGGGCCGCTGCCGCTGGCGTCCTGGCCGTCTTCCCGTCGCCGGGGGCGCGCACGTCGCTGTCGTAGGCGCAGGGCAGGTCCGGGCCGGTGAGCAGCCCGGCGGCGAACCGGCGAGGGAGCGGGCTCCTGGCGTAGGTGAGCGCGAAGGTGACCCGTGCGGCGGCGGACCGGCTGGCCAGCAGTGATCGGGCGCCGGCGAGGCAGTCCGTGGTGTGTTCGGCCGCCGTGGTGGTGTCGGGCCACGTACAGCCCAAGCAGTGGCGGGCGCACACCCGCCCTTCGCGCGGGGCGCACCCGCAGCCGGGTGTCGAGGGCTGGGTTGCTGTCACGGCCGTGCCGGTGATTCCGTGCGGCCGCCCCGGTCCGGGGCGGTGCCGCGGCCGGGGGACGGCCGTGCCGGTAGGTGTCTGCGTGTCCTGGCCGGCGAGCTGGTGCCGGGTGGGCTGGGCGAACGCCAGCTCGTGCCTGTTCACGAGTCCGGCGACGGTTTCCAGCAGGTCGCCGGCGGAGGCCGGCAGCTGACGGGCCGCGTTGGCGGCCGGGATCCGGTCGTCGCGTGCCAGAGTTTGGTGAACTCTGCGAGTTGTGGGAGCCGGTCGAGCACCGTCTGGACCTGGGTGTGGGCCTGCTCGTGAGTCATGCCGCCCGGTCCGATCATCGGGCGGATCAGTCGGTCGGCCGGGACGATCTGCGCTTGCAGGTGGTTCCGTGGCATCAGTTCTCCTCGATGCTGGGCGTGCGGGCGCGGGCGGGCCTCGCCGTCCGGGGTGGAACGGGGACGGCAGCCGCCTCGTGACGACTGCCGGGTCCGGCGCTGGCAGGGGCGGAGAGCCCTGGCTCTGGGCGTCTGCCCGTGCCCGGGGGCTCCGGGCGGCTGGCCGATGAGGTCGCGTCGTCAGCGGCCGGTACCCGGGGCCGTCTCACTGGTGAGGCCGGCCAACACCTCACGGCACGAGCGTGCGCGTGCGAGTGCGTCGCTGAACGGTGCTCGCGAGACGGCATCGAGCAGAGCCAGGGCGTCTGCCTGCGAGAGATGGAGCTGGCCTTGCACCTCGCGCCGCGGCCGCCGAGGACGACGGCGACGACCTGCCGGTGACCCGGGCCCGGCGTGGGCAGATGGCCCGGCAGGCCCGGTGGCGCGACGAGCACCCGGACGCGGCTCGCGTCGACCGGTTCACCCGGTGGGGCCACCCGTTCCCGGCCGACGAGCACGGCGGGCGCCGTCGCGGCGTACCGGCGGGCGCTGCTGGACGGCGGGTGCCCGGCGTAGCCGGGCACCCGCCGGTGACCGTGGACGCGGTCCGGACCGGGCTCGCCGGCCGGGACCTGGCGTGCTGGTGCCGGCCGGACGAGCCGTGCCACGCGCAGGTGCTGCTGGAGGTCGCCGTCGGTGAGGCCCTGCTCCTTGAGGGAGCAGGGCGGGCGGATGGTCGACGGGCCGCAGTACCCAAGCTCATCGCCGCCTGATCAGCTCGGCATCCTGAGACGCGCGGATCGCGGCAGATCCGGATAGTGGGGCACGGTCACTGCCCGACGTGATGCTGCCAGTTCAGAGATGTGCTTCGAGATCAGACCGAGGTTCCGGGAGGGGATTTCAACTAGGGAAGGAGGGGCTCCGGTGTAGACGTTCCCGGCCGCCACCAGATCCCTGATCGCCGGTGATCATGGGGTGGCGGTGACCACAGCGCGGGACCGGTCCGCAGCGATCCGCACGGCCATCAGGCCGAGCGCGGTGCCCATCACGTAGCGCTGGGCCTTCAGCCAGCCCGGCCGGTCGCCGAGGAACCGGGATATCGACCCCGCGGACAGGGCGATCAGGCCGTTCACGGTGATCGCGATGGTGATCTGAACCAGACCGAGCAGGAGGCTCTGCGCCGCGACGCTGCCCCGGGCCGGGTCGACGAACTGGGGCAGCAACGAGACGTACATGACGGCGATCTTGGGGTTGAGCAGGTTGGTGACCAGGCCCATCGTGAACAGTTTCCGGGGCCGGTCCGCGGGCAGCGCCCGGGGCGTGAACGCCGACGTGCCGCCGGGCCGCACCGCCTGGAACGCCAGCCATAGTAGATAGGCGGCGCCGGCCAGCTTCAGCGCCGTGTAGAGCGCCGGCACCAGAGCGAAGATCGTGGCCACGCCAGCCGTCGCGGCGACCAGGTAGACGAAGAAACCGCAGGCCACCCCTGCGAGCGAGATCAAGCCGGCTCGGCGGCCTTGGGTAACGGACCGCGAGACCAGATAGATCATGTTCGGGCCGGGGATGAGTACCATGCCCAGCTCGATCGCGGCGACGCCCAGGACGGCGGTAAGGGTGACCATGAACCGACCCTATGTGCGGCACCGCCCACCGCCAGCGACCCAGATCACGCGAATATGATCTTTCAACTCGAAACCTGTGCACGTCGGCCGGCACGCACCGGAGTCACCCGTAGTGACTCGGCGAGCCGGTCCACAGCGACCCTCGGCGGGAGCCGGAGGGTTGAACAGCGAGCTGAGGCTTCGTTCCACTTCCTTGGAACACGAATATGGCGCGTCCTCACCGCGCTGGCGTAGGTCTGCTGTATCCGAGTCAGACCAGCCTCGTGGTTCATCTCGATGGCCGATAGCCGCTGATGCAGTACCTGTAGCTCCCGCTCGGCGGCCGCCGGCCAGTCATCGTCCGGCGGTATCGCGGCAAGGTGTTCCTGTGCTTCGGCGATTGCCATGCGCCTGTTGGGCGGGTGGTCCACCGAGATGGCACGCAGGGCGGGTGCCGCGTCGCCGGGTGTGACTGCTTCAAAATCGACCGGCAGGTCAGCCGCGAAAGTGCCGTGTCCCACGGATAAGACGACGGTCTTTCCAGCCGGTCGTATCGAGTTGATCGCTGTCTGCGGCTGTCCGGGTGCCGCCCGCGCTGCTCAGCGGCGCGGCTCAGGGCTCTGCTCGCAACTGTCGAGGAACCTTTCCTGCCCTCCTGGCCCTCGCCGCAACAGTGACGACCACGAGCGTCAGGCACAGCACCGCCAAGGCGACCACCAGCGGGTTGAGGAAGGCGGGTACCAGGTCGGGTCCGCAGGTGGTGTCATGGAGCGGCCACAGGCTCGTTGCTCCGTCGGATGACAAGGGGTGCTCGTAGCCGAAGGCGTTCCGCGAGGCGATCACACATCGGTCCTCGGCGTCGGTCATCAACAAGGAAGTCGTCCGGGCCAATCCGTATCCGTAGGAGGCGATCGCCGCCATCGCCATCCCGGCGCTCAGCGGCCATCCCCACCGACCCGGCATCGGCGATGCACCCTGTTCGACTTGTCCGCCAGGAAGGCGTACCAATGCCAGAATGACCAGCGCACAGGCGCCCACTGCGACCAACGGCCAGCCCAGCGCGACCAGTACGAGCACGATGTAGAGCGCTGCCATGAGACAGCAATCTAGTCACAGCCTGCACGGATCCCAGCCTCGCTGACCTAACAGAGCTCATGACTGCCGAAGGGGCCACCGGCATCCAGCCCTTCGGCTCATCGCCAAGATCGATCGCACCCCAATCGGATAGAAGTGGGCTTCACCGCCACCGCCCTCGTCATGGTCCAACGCGCCGGGCACAGCGTTCCCGCCTTGGCAGCCACCCCGGCGCTCGACCCACGCGATGTCTCGGTCGGGTCCCTGGGCATCTCGCCCCTCGGCGATGCCGAACGATTGCGGGCCCTTGCCGAGGAGTACGCCCGGGCCATGCCGGCCTGAGCCACGGACGCCCCGGGGAGACATGTCACGATGCGTCACCATCCGGATGGAGTGGAGCCGTTCTCGCAGCAGAACTCGTGACAGTTGAATAGGCGGTCTCACCAGACTCAAGGGCCGACGAGGGCCGGCTGCACGCGCAGAAGGTCACCGCGGTGCCGGACCCACCGAGCATGCCGCGCACGCGCTAGGGGGTCATCACCGGCGGGCGGCTCGTAGGGTGTCCCGCAGGGCGGCGACAGCGGGCTTCGGGCGTAGTCGCTGGTCCCACGGCAGTTCGTCGCCGGGTTCGAGTGGGTAGCTGTCGTGTTCGGCGGTGGAGCCGTAGCGATCGGTGATGCCCCAGGTGCTGAACGAGGTGCAGGTCGGCTCGGACAGGCAGGCACCGAGCACGCCGGCGAACTGGGTGGCCTGGACGCGTGGCGATTCGCCGTACACGTCGATCTCGGAGATGCGCGCGGACAGGCCGAGTTCGGCCAGCGCGGCGATGTGGGACCGGAGCACTGCGGGGTCGATGTGGTCACCGGCTTCGTGGATATGGCTTTGGAAGCCGACCCCGTCGATGGGCACTCCACGTCCCTTGAGGCGGACGACCAGGGCGTACAAGGCGTCCCAGCGGGGGCCGTCGGCCTCGGCGCCGAACTCGTTGAGGTACAGCTTCGCCTCGGAGTCGACGGCGCGGGCGGCGGTGAACGCCTTGTCGATGTACGACTCGCCCATCGCTTCCTGCCACAGGTGCTCGCGCAGACCGGGACGGCCGTCGGGTCCGTCATCGTCCGGCGACAACGGTTCGTTGACGACGTCCCACTCCGCGACCCGGCCCCGGTAGTGACCGACGACGGTCCTGACATGTCCGGTCATCACGCGTTCCCGGTCGGCGAGGGCGACCTGCTGCATCCAGCGCGGGTTGGCCTCCCCGAAGATCAGGGTGTGCCCGTGCACCGTCATGCGGTTGGCAGCCGCGAAGTCGACCAGCAGGTCACCCTCCGCGAAATCGTAAGTGTCCGGCCCTGGGTGTACGAACTGGGGCTTGAGGGCGTTCTCGGTGGTGAGCATCGAAAACTGGGTGGTGGCGAGGGTGCGGTAGCCGTCGTCGCTGACCAGTGGTTCGGCCGCCATCGCGGCCCCGATCGGTAGCCGGCGGCCGGTGGCCTCAGCCAGGCCACGCAGGGAATCCGAGGGCTGGGTCGGCTGCCCCGCCATCCGAGTGTCACGGACCGCGACGCCGCCGCCGTCGCGCGCCGTCGCCTCCAGCGCTGCCAGCGTCCAATCCGGCGCGCCGGGCACGGCGTCGACCCCGAACGTGACGGAACCAGCGTCGAACACCCCCGGATCCGGCACGGACACGCGGGTGTCGCCGGCGGACAGCACCAGGTCGCCGCCGTGACGTTCGAACGTGACGCTCACCGTGGCGGGTGACGTGACCGACGCGGTTCGGTCCGCGACCGGCGCGGCGGAACGGCCATCCCAGACGGTCAGGCTCAGCTCGCGTTCCGAGACAGCGACTCGCAGGCCCCGCCGGTTCTGTCGCCACTCGTCGTAGACGATCGGCACCTCGCCGTACAGGTACAGCGACGCGGTCTGGCCGGCCGGACGGCGCAACGTCGCACTGACCTGAAAGTCGCCGCGAACCTCGAGCCGCGGGCCGCGCAGGTTCACCGGCGGATGGGGTTGCCCGCCCGTGCCGTCCTGAAGCACGATCTGCCGTCCCAGGCCGTGGATACGCACGCCGCCGGACCCGACGGTCCCTCCCGGCAGGTGCCTCCAGTCCCCGGCAAGCAGGTCCACCCGGCCGGACGCCGGGGCGGCGCCGGATGCGCTCGGCCGGGCATCCCGGCCACCGGATGGATCGCAGGCGGCGGCACCGCCGGCGAGCAGACACAGCACGGATACGAACAGGGTCGGCCAGGCGCGCGAGACGTTCGGCACGGGTCCTCTTGGAGTCGGCGATGAAGGAACGCCCGACAGTACCGACAGCATGCGCCGTGAGCGCCGAGGACAAGGATCCTGACGGGTGTCGCCGGGTCGTAGGTGGTCCAGCGCCGCAGCAAGGCCCGGCCAGCCGCCTCACGATCTGACAGGCCCTCGCCAGTGCAGCAGCGTCGACTTCCCGGAACCCGACGGCCCGGTCAACGCCAGCACCTCACCCGCGAAGACCCGCAACGACGCGCCGTTCAGGGCACGGGTGGCACGGAACGACTTGCTGACATCGTCAGCGACGAGCAAGGGTGGTGCAGACACGGACAACTCCCGGGAACACGAGGATCGGTTTCGTCCTCGACGCTAGGCAGCCGGGAACGCGGCGGCGTCCACCCCGATGATGATCTGCGGCGTACGACTTGAGTCGTACGCGGTGCGCACAGTCCCTCCGCCAGCACGTCAGTTACCGGCAGACCGGCCAGGCCCCGCTCCGGCGGTCATCAGCGCGAGGGTGCCCTGGGGCTCGCGCTGGCCGGGCCGGCCCGATGATGCGGTTTCCGGCGCCGGCACACCGCGCGTGTGCGTGCCAGCCGGCCCCGGTCGTCCGACTCGCGGCGGTGACTCGCGAGATCGCTCGAAAGCCTCCGGCGGGTTAGCACTGCCAGAATGCCGGTAATCAACCCGGATGGGTGGCATGCGTTCGAGAGTGGCGTGGTGCTGAGTCGACGTTGGTTCGCTGACCTGCCGGTTCCCGGATGTGGATGCCGCCGCGGCCCACGTTCACGCTCAACTCGACGCCCGGAAGCACGTCAACGCCGCGCTGAGCAGCAGCCTGGCGCATCAGATCGAACCACGGCTGTCGGATCCCGTGTAGTCAGTGATCGCGGCAATCTCGATGCCAGCATCGTGCAGCCGTTGTGCATACGCCTCCGCGAACCGCTGCTGGTCGTCCGGATCCACCCGCGAGTCAAGCGGCACGTCGTGGTCGACAACTACGCCACTCACAACCACCCGAACGTCAAAGCGTGGCCGGCCAAGCACCCACGGATCACCCTGCACTGTTACGTGGTGCACTTGACGGTCGAACAGGAGCGCGGCCTACGTGACGTTCCTGGGTGTCCTGAGGCGCCGTGATCGCCCGCTGCCCGCGGCGGATGGGTGAACGGCAAACGCGTCGCTAAGATCGCTGTCCATGAATCATCGACGCCTGGGACGCAGCGGCCTCAGCATCAGTGAGATCACTTATGGGAACTGGCTGACGCATGGCGAACTCGTGGGCCGCGACTCGGCGCTGGCCTGCATTCGCGCCGCTCTGGACGCCGGTATCTCGACGTTCGACACGGCCGACGTCTACGCTCTCGGCGCCGCCGAGGAAGTCCTCGGTGAAGCACTGCGCCCGGTACGCCGTTCATCGGTGGAGATCGCGACGAAGGTGTGCCTGCCGACCGGCGACGGCCCGAACGACCGGGGCCTGTCTCGCAAGCACATCATGGAGTCGTGTCACGCCTCGCTGCGCCGGCTCGGCACCGACTACGTCGACCTCTACCAGGCCCACCGCTTCGACGAACGGACTCCGCTGGACGAAACGCTGATCGCGTTCGACGATCTTGTTCGCCAGGGCAAGGTTCTCTACCTGGGCGTCTCCGAATGGACCGCGCCGCAGATCCGGGCCGCTCTCGACCTCGCTGAGGACATGGGGCTGCGCAGCCGTATCGTCGCCAATCAACCGCAGTACAACATGCTCTGGCGGGTCATCGAACCGGAGGTGTTGCCGCTGTGCCGCAGCGCGGGTATCGGGCAGGTAGTGTTCCAGCCGCTCGCTCAGGGCGTGCTGACCGGTAAGTATCTGCCCGGCCGGCCGCCGCCGGAGGGATCGCGCGCTTCGAGCGCCGGCCGCGCGCCGCGATTCATTCGCCGGGTTCTCGGCGATCAGCTCCTCGAACGTATCCAGCAGCTACGCCCGCTCGCCGACGAAGCCGGGCTGTCCATGGCTCAGCTCGCGATCGCCTGGACACTGCAGCAGGACGGCGTCGATTCGGCGATCATCGGCGCGACTCGTCCGGAACAGGTCACCGAGAACACGGCGGCGGCCGGCGTTCGTCTCTCCGGCGACCTGATCGTCAAGATCGATGCGGTACTCGGCGACCTGGTGGACCGGGACCCCGCCAAAACCGCTCAGATGATGGCCGTGAAGCCGGCTTGGAGCCGGGAGCAGGCATAGCCGCGGAACATACCGCCATGAGCAGGCTTCGCCATGAGGATGGAGACGGCTCGGCAGATGCCGGCCCGGGTGTGCGCGGCGGCGAGCCTCACGCTGCTCGACCCGGGCGGCTCCGGAATTCCTGGCAGGTCCGGAAGCGCAGCGCCACCCGCACCGAACGCGTGCTCCCGGGCACCTCCGCCGGCCCGGCGGCCATGGAAGGCCGCGAAGGAGCTCACCACCCTCGACCACCTCAGCGGCGGCCGTGCCGTCCTCGGTGTGGACCGGGCGCGCCGGCGGACGCCGATGCGAGGCCTTCGGGGAGCGGCGGCATGAGCGCGCGTTGCACCGCCGCGGTCGCCCGGCTCGCCGGGCCCGAAGAGCCCATCCCGGACAGCGCGACGCTCCGGCGGCGCTGCCTCCATCTGATGGTGTTCACGGCGCACCCGGTGCCGGCGGTCACCCCGGCACCGGTTTCCGTCGCGGGACAGATGGCGCCCGGTTCCAGGATCGGACCGTCGCCGAAGAAGTCGCCGGCATCGGGTCATCGGACAGGAGCGGCGTCGTCATCCGAGCGGGCCGGTCCGCCGCAGAACACCTCGGTGACGAGCCTGTGCTGCGCTTTCTGGAACGCCTCCGCCCACTCGGCGAAGTCCATTTCGGCGTCCCCGGTGGTCAGTGAGGCGGTCAGGGTCCTGCTGCCGTCGGGAGTGCTGTACATCAGTGCTGCCCAGCCGGCGAAGCCGCCGTTGTGGGTGATGAGGGTGCCGCCGTCGGGGCCCGCGTCCTGCACGAATACCCCCAGGCCGTAGCCCATGTTCGGGACGGGTGTCGGACGGGGCGTGCACATCTCGGCCAGCAGCGGGGCCGGCAGGAGCTTCCCGCCCATCAGCCCGGAGATGAACAGGTGGAGATCCCGCGTGGTCGAGATCATGTCACCGCCGGTGGAGACCCAGGAGGGATTCACGCGGGTGATGTCGACGGTCTTCCACCGGCCGGCGTCCTGATACGTGTAGTAGCCGTGGGCATGTGGCTCGGGGATCTCCGGCGAGGACTCGGGCGACACTGTGCCCGTCAGCCCGAGCGGCTGCAGGATCCGTCGCTGCATCTCCTCGACGAACGAGCGGCCGGTCACCTGCTCAACCAGGAGCCTGGCCAGCACGTAGTTGGTGTTGGAATAGCTCCAGTCCGTTCCCGGCTCGAACCGCGCCGGTTTGGACAGTGCCAGCTGTACCAGTTCCTGTGGCCGGTAGGTTTTGAACCGCTTGTCCACCCATTCCTGCCCCTGCCAGGGGATCCCCGCTACGACCGTCCCATCGGGGTAGTACTCGCCGGTGAAGTTGAAGACCCCGCTGGTGTGCTGCAGCAGCATCCGCACGGTGATCCGTCGATCCAGCGGGAACTCGGGCAGGTATGCGGCCACCGGCCTGTCCAGCCCGATCCTGCCGTCGGCGACCAACTGCAGCACCAGGGCCGCGGCGAAGGTCTTGGTGTTGCTGCCGATCCGGAAGTGCCCGTTCGTCGGCGGTTTCGCGGCCTCGCCCAATCTGCGCACCCCGGCACTGTCGACCCACTCGCCCCGCTCGTCGTGCACGCGCAGTTGCACCCCGGCGAAGCCGGAATCGACGATCTCGCGGATGGCCGTCTGCAGCTCCGGGCGGTCCTGCCCGGAAGCGGCGATCGGCGGGTAGCCGCCGTCGCGCCCGGTTCCGGAGAAATCGCTGGTGCCGTTTCCCATCGTGAGTCTCCCTGCCTACCGGCTCGGATGATGTTTGGGGATCTATGAACGCTCGTGAAGCTACATTGCATTCAATGATCCGTCAATGAAAGAGAGCGGCTGCTCGCCGCTTACCTGCGCCTATAAGAGCAATTCCATTGCAATGAGCCTGAGGCTGAATGCAAGGGCGAGTAAGATCATTTATTGCAATGGGACCGGGTGGAGGCATACTTGCGGGGGAGTGGGCGCCGCACCCCGCACGACGGCAGAGAGGAACGCCGATGCCCGGAGCCCGGCTCACCGACGAGGATCGTCAGCGCATCGCTGCGGGGCTGGCCGACGGGCTGGGATACACAGAAATCGGCCGGCGCCTGGACCGGCCCGCCTCGACGATCATGCGGGAGGTCACCCGCAACGGCGGACCCCGCCACTACCGGGCGGACCGGGCGCAGCTGGCCACACAGCATCGTGCGCGCCGACGCAAGCAGGCCCAGCCCGCGGCGCCGCCAACCCACGACAGCGGCGATGGGCGCGACCCCCAAGTGGTCCAGGACTTCACCGATTCCTTCACCACTCTCCTGGTCCAGCAGGGGATGCCCCGAATGATGGCCAGGGTGCTGGTCTGCCTGTACACCACCGACTGCGGTGCCCTCACCGCCGCCGACCTGATCCAGCGACTTGGCATCAGCCCGGCCTCGATCTCTCACGCCGTCGCCTTCCTCGAACAGCAGGGAATGCTCAGGCGGGAACGGATCCCCGGCATGCGCCGCGAACGCTACGTCATCGACGACGAGATTCCGCTGCAGTCCCTCCTCGCCACCCTGCAGATGAACGAGACCCTTGCCGCCGCATCACAGCGTGGAGCCGAGATTCTCGGCTCGCAAACCCCGGCCGGCGCCCGCTTCGACTCCACCGCCGAACTCCTTCTCCTCGTGAGCCAGGCTCTCCAGCAGGTCATCCAACAGTGGCGGCAAACCCGACCGCCCGTAGCGCCGAGCGACAATCATGATCTGACCAGTGGTCGCTGTAGGTCATGACGGTCAGGGATGTCGGTGCTGGTGGTGGCTTCATCAGCACCTCCCGAGGATGTCCCGGACCCTCGACGAGGTCTTGTGTGCGCTTCCGGAGCACGGCACGGTTTCGGGGCCGCCCTATCGGAAGGTGGACGGGCTCGTCGACGACGCCGGGATCCCGGAGGCGATCCGCGGCGTGCCCGGCGGTGGGTAGCGGAAGACCTTGCCGTCCCATTGCGGGTCCACGCCCGCCCCTGGCGAGAACGCCGGCCGCGCCTGTGCCGGCGCGACACGTCTGATCCGGCGAGCGACTCAGCCGGCGTGCTCGACCGCCGGGGCACGATGCCGGACGCCCACCGCCGTCCCGGTCGAGGACTTCAGCAGCTGCAGGGCGGCCTCATGCCCCGATCCCGGCACCGGCGTGTACGTCAGCACCCGATGCCCGTCGTCCTCCGGAAGGTGCAGCGCCTCGAAGTCGAGCTCCAGGTCACCGACGACCGGGTGATGCAGATACTTCGTACCCGCGCCGCACACCTGCACCGGATGCTTCGCCCAGCACGCCGCGAACTCCGGGCTCTTGACGATCAACTCGCCGACCAGCGCCGTCAGCGCCGGATCGTCGGCATAGCGGCCCGCGGCCACCCGCAGCGACGCCACCGCCCGGCTGGCCTCCTCGTCCCACCGCCGGTACAGCTCACGGGTGTGCGGGTCGAGGAACAGCATCCGCGTCAGGTTGGGCCGGTCCGCAGGCCGGTTCGGAGCCGTCCGGTCGTAGTGCCCGGCGAAGAGCAGATGAGCCAGCTCGTTCCACGCGAGAACCTCGCTGTGGCGGCCCAGCACGATGGCCGGCACGTCACGCATCGCCGCGATCAGCTGCTCCACACCGCGCCGCGCCGACTCGGGCCGCTGCGCCCGGCGCCGCTTCGCCGGCCGCGGCCGGGTCAGCTCGTGCAGGTAGGCGCGCTCGTCGTCGGTGAGCGCCAGAGCCCGGGCGATGGCGTCGATCACCGACTCCGAGGCGTTCGTGCTCTGCCCCTGCTCCAGGCGGGTGTAGTAGATCGGGCTCACACCGGCCAGCTGGGCCAGCTCCTCGCGCCGCAGCCCCGGCACCCGGCGCGGGCCGTGCGACACCAGCCCGACATCGTCGGGTCGCAACCGTGCGCGGCGGCTCCGCAGGAAGTCCGCCAGCTCGCCCCGTCCTCCGCTCTCACTCCGCATGCATCTCATCCTGCCCAGCAGGCCGCGGCGCTGCCTGTCCCTGTCAGTACCAGCCTGGCGCCGCGTAGGCAGCGCGGTGGTCTGGCTGCCGCCGAAGTCCCAGGTCAGGGTCATGGCGTAACCACACGACGCGGAGGCCATCTCGATGACCACTACGATGACGCCAACCGGCACGACCAGCCGCGACCGGCTCATCCTCACCGTCCTGCTGACCGCGAGCTTCACCCTGGCGGTCGACTTCTCCATCCTCAACGTCGCCCTCCCGGTGATCGGCGCTGAGGTCGGCTTCACACTCTCCGGCCTGCAATGGATCGCGACCTCCTTCGCCCTGTGCGCGGCCGGGTTCACCCTGCTGTTCGGCCGGGTCGCCGACATCTTCGGCCGCCGCCGGATGTTCCTCGCCGGCATCGCCCTGCTCGGCGTCTCCTCGCTGGGCGGAGGTCTGGCCGGCGACCCGGCCGTCCTGCTCGCCGCCCGCGTCGCGCAGGGCCTGGCCACCGCCGCCGTCACCCCGGCCGCTCTCTCCCTGCTGACCACCTCGTTCCCCGAGGGTCCCCGCCGGGAACGCGCGCTCGGCCTCAACGGCGCCCTGATGGCCGCCGGATTCACCACCGGTGCGATCCTCGGCGGTGTCGTCACCGACCTGCTCAGCTGGCGGTGGGCGTTCTTCATCAACGTCATCGTCGCCGTGGTCGTCCTGGCCGTCGCCCCGTTCGTGCTCGCCGAGAGCCGCCCCGACCAACGCCCCCGCCTCGACGTCCCGGGTGCCGTCACCGTCACGGCCGGCCTGCTCGCCGTCGTCTTCGGCCTGACCAGTGCCGGCGAGCACTCCTGGGCCGACCCCCGCGCCTGGGGCGGCCTGCTGGGCGGGGCCGCGCTGCTGGCGTCCTTCTGGGCCATCGAGCGGCGCGTCACCGCACCGCTGCTGCCGGTCCGGATCCTGCGCGAGCGCACCGTCGCCTGGGGAAACATCGCCGGTGTCCTCGCGTTCGCGACCGAGACCTCGCTCGTCTTCCTGCTCACCCTCTACCTGCAGGAGGTCCTCGGCCACTCGCCGCTGGCCGCCGGACTGTCGTTCGCCGTCCTGGGTGCCGGCACCGTGCTCGGCGGCATCCTCGGCCCCAAGGTGATCGGCCGCCTCGGCAACCCGCCGCGCGCCCTGGCGCTCGGCATGGCGGTCCAGGCGGCCGCGACGCTGGTGCTGGTGCTGCTCGGGCCGTCCTCGAGCGGGACCCCGCTGCTGCTGGCCGCCACCTTCATCGGTGGTGTCGCCAACCTCGTCGCCATCGTCGGGTTCATGGTCACCGCGACCTCCGGCCGGCCCGACCAGGAGCAGGGCCTCGCCGCGGGACTGGCGACCATGAGCCAGCAGATCGGCATCACCCTCGGCATCCCGGTGATGTCCGCCGTCGTCGGAGCGACCCTCGCCGCACTCGGCAGCGAGACCGCCGACCACATCCTCACCGCCGTCCGCACCGCCATCGGCGTCAACACCGCCCTGTGCGTGCTCACCGCACTCGCCGTGACGGCGTTCCTGCGGGCGCCGCGTTACTCGCCCGCCCCCGTGCAGGGCGAGTAACGCGCGACCATGCCCACGCCGCCCGACCGGCGGGAGACGCTCGGCACGACGTCTCCGGTGTGAAGGTCTGGCATGGTCGCCGAACCACACACCGGAGACCTCTTCAGTGGTTGATCACCGCCACGCCGCAACATCGGCGGCGCCACGGAACACCGCCTAGCCCCAGTACTGCAGCATGTGACCGCGGTCGGAGTAGTACCGGCAACGCGAGTCCTACCAGCCGTAGTACTGGGAGTAGTGGTTCTGCGCGTAGCTGCACGAGATTCCCGTGTCGTACGGGCCGCTGTGGGTCTTCCACGAGACGGCCTGTGCGGCGGCCGGGCTGACCAGGGTGAGGCAGGCCGTGGCGGCGGTGGCCGCGCCGAGGCCGAGGGCAGCCCGGATGGAGTTGCGCTTCAAGGTTCCTCCTATGAGACAAGACGGGTGGTCGGATGTGTCCGTTACAGCGACTTCTCCTCGATCCGGTGACGCTCGATGCCGAAGTCGCAGACGGGCCAGGACCTGGCGGTGACATCGCCGCCCCGCTGGTAGACCCAGTCGCTGGACCCGTCGGGCTCCCGGTCGCGGGCGGCCCGGACCCGCCACTTGCGGTTGACGTTGACGCACCGGCCCGACCGCGGTCTTGTTGCTGTTCTCCGTCCAGCTGTAACAGCCGCCCCAGTCGTCGGCCTGAGCCGGCGTGCGCTCACAACGCCGGCGAGGCTGGACGCGAGGAGCGCCGCCGCGGATCCGGACCCGGCCATCTTCCTCCAGGTCATGGTCTCCTCCATTCGTGTTGCAGTGCTCATGAGAGTGAGGGGTGGATCCCCGGCGCGGGCGAACTCCGCACGAATTCGGACGCGGGGCCTCCGCGGCACGAATGTCCGAATTTTCGGTGGGCAGGTGCCGTCGGCGGGCAGCCGCTAGCCTCGAGCACCGGGATGTCAGGCCAGAGGGGGTGGCGGTGACCGCGCCGGAAGGTGTTTTCGTCACGGCGCCCGATCCGGCGCAGGCGGGCAATCTCGACGACCTGGTCGAGCGGCTGCGCCTGTTGAAGGTGTGGGCCGGTGACCCCTCCTACGAGACGATCAAGAATCGGGTCACCGCAGCCTGGACGGCGGAGGGCCGGTCGGCCGGTGAACTGGTGAGCAAGTCCACCGTCGCGTATTGCTTCCGGCCCGGCCGGCGCCGCCTGGACACCGAGCTGGTGGTCGCGGTGGTCCAGGCCCTGCATCCCGACACCGGATACGTGACGGCGTGGCGGCAGGCGTTGCGCATGATCGGCGGAGAGATCGAGGCGGTGTCCCAGGTCCGGGTGCAGGACAGCCTGCCGCAGGATCTGGCCGGGTTCACCGGCCGCACCGGCGCACTGGACCGGCTCCGCCACGCGGCACGGGGCGGGCAGGCGGCGGTGATCGCCGTGATCGAGGGGATGGCCGGGGTGGGCAAGACCCAACTCGCCGTCCACGCCGGACACCTTCTGGCCCGGGAGAACGCATACGATCGGGTGCTGTTCGCCAACCTGCGCGGTTTCGACCCCGACCCGGCACAGCCGCCCGCCGACCCCGCCGCGGTCCTGGACGGGTTCCTGCGCCTGCTCGGGATGCCCGGCCAGCAGATCCCCCACACCCTCGACGGCCGCGCCGCGGCCTACCGCGACCGCCTCGCCGGCACCCGGATCCTGGTGGTGCTGGACAACGCCGCCACCCCCGAGCAGGTCCGCCCACTGCTGCCGACCGCACCGGGCTGCCTCACCCTGGTCACCAGCCGGTGCAGCCTGGCCGACCTGCACCCCGCCACCCACCTCACGGTGGACGTGTTCACGCCCGACGAGGCCCTGGCATTCCTCACCCACGCCGTCCCCGACGTTCCTCTCGGCGCGGATCCGCACGCCGCCGCCCGCATCGCCGGGCGCTGCGGCTACCTGCCGCTGGCCCTGTGCCTGATCACCGGGCACATCCGCAACACACCGGGCTGGACGTTGACCGACCACGCCGACCGACTCGACGAACGCCACCACCAGCGGCGCCTGGACACCGGCGTCGAACTCGCCCTCGATCTGTCCTACCAACGCCTACCCGCCGACCGGCGACGACTGCTGCGACTGGCGGCGCTGCACCCCGGGCCGGACTTCGACGCCTACGCCGCCGTGGCCCTGGCCGGCACCGACCTCCCGACCGCCCGGGAGCATCTGCACCGCTTGCACCGCGACCATCTGCTGCAGCAGAGCACGCCCGGGCGGTACACCTTCCACGATCTGGTCCGCGTCTACGCCACCGTCCGGGTGACCGACGAGGACCGCCCACCCGAACGCCGCATCTGCCTGACCCGCCTGTTCGACCACTACCTCGCCGCCACCGCCACCGCCATGAACACTCTGCACCCCGCCGAAGCCCATTACCGGCCCGTGGTCTCCGCCGCCGGCACCGCCACCCCGGACCTCACCGATCCGGACATCGCGCGGGATTGGTTGGACACCGAACGACTCACCCTGGTCACGGTCGCCGCCTACACCGCCGGCCACGGCTGGCCGAGCCACACCATCCGGCTCTCGCGCATCCTGTACCGATACCTCGACGGCGGCCACAACACCGACGCGCTGACCGTGCACGGTCACGCCGGCCGTGCCGCCCGCAACAGCGGCGACCTGACCGGACATGCCCACGCCCTGGCCGACCTCGGCGCCGCCCACTATCGGCTGGGCCGGTACGGGCCGGCCGGCGAGTACCTCCAGCAGGCGCTGGGACTGTTCCGGCAGGCCGGCGACCCGGCCGGCGAAGCTCGCGTCGTGAACAACCTCGGCGTCATCGCGGTGCGGTCCGGTTACTACCGGACGGCCACTGACCAATTCGCTCGGGTCCTGATCCTCTACCGGGAGGCCGGCGACCGGGCCGGTGAAGGCCGCGCGCTCACCAACCTCGGCTACGTCGAGGGGCGGTCGGGCCGCTACCAGCTGGCCGTCGAGTACCACGAGCAGGCCCTCACCCTGTACCGGCAGGCCGGCAACCGGGTCGGTGAGGCCGACGCGCTGAACGGCCTCGGCGAGGTCGAGGTGCGGTTCGGCCGGTACGGGGCGGCCGGCGACCACCTCCGGCAAGCCCTGATCCTGCACCGCCAACTCGGCCACCACTCGGGCGAAGCCTGGACGCTGGACAGCATCGGCACCCTGCACGCCCGCCTCGGCGAGCCAGCCCAGGCCACCGAACACCACCAGCAGGCCCTGGCCATCTTCCGCGAGGCCGGCGACCGGTACGGCGAGGCCTGGGCGCTCAACGGCCTCGGCGAAGCCGCCCACACCGCTGGTCACGTCGCGGACGCCGTCACCCACCACACCGCCGCCCACACCGTCGCCGCCGAAACCGGCGACCCCGACCAGCAGGCCCGCGCCCACACCGGACTCGGCCACGTCCACCACACCCTCGGCCATCTCACCCTCGCGCGCGAGGCCTACCGGCACGCACTGGCCCTCTACACCGACCTCGGCCTACCCGAAGCCGACCAGACCCGCACCTGCCTCGCCGCCCTCGACCACAGCGGCGCCGAACAGCGGTGACGGGCGCCTGCGGGTTGCCTTCGGGGAAGGTGACGGGGCCGCCTTTCGTCGCCGCGTCCTCGATCATGTCGTTCACTGATGCTGCGCTGCCCGCGTTCACCGAGGAGTGGTCGTCGGGCGAGCGTTCGGCCGGGCGGACCGTTGCCGGGCGGTGCGCCGACCTGGGCAGGGGCGGGGCCACCGGAGCAGGCGGGCGCCCGCGAGCGGCGTTGTCCGGTCGGCCCGGCAAAATGACAAGGCTGACCCGCGGAACCGCAGGTCAGCCTTTTACTCACGAACATTTTTCCCTGCTTTTTGCAGCGTGTATCCCGCGACCAGGGAGGTAAGGGAGCGTTCCCCGCCCATCACTGAGCGCCGCGAGTGCGGGTCGGATCGGAGTGGCGTCCGGCGCGCGTGGCTGGCGGTGCGGACGATGGACCCGGGCGCGCGCCCGGCCGGAGGCGCTATTCGTTGTAGGGCATGGTGGGGAACCAGCCGTGACCGAACAGGGCGGGCACCCGGACATCCCAGTAGACGACCTCGAAGACGCCCAGCGCGAGCAGCATCGCCCCGCTGATCACCAGGGTGCGCTGCCGGTCGCTGCCCAACCAGGTCAGGAAACGCCCCCGGGTGCCGAGCATCAGTAGCAGGAACAGCGCCGACACCACGACGATGTTGCCCAGCGACTGCAGCACGAACGCGGCCGCGCCGTACAGCGGGTTGCCCCGGTCGGCGGCCCAGTGGAACAGCTCGTTGAACAGCGGGTAGGGCCGGCCGATGAGGAAACCGCCGACCAGCGCGCCGAGGGTGATGACGCGGGCGGTGGGCCGGGTGGCGAACGGGTCGGGTACGAAGCCGAGCGAGGCCAGCCCGAGGTAGGCGAACGCCAGACCGATGACCCCGAACACGATGACGGACTGCAGCAGCCGTACGGGCATGCCGGCGGCGGTGGCGGTGGACAGCTGCGGCAGCGCGTCGCCGATCAGCACCCCGGCGAAGCCGTACACCGCCGACACACTCACCATGCCCAGCGCCAGCCACCCGATCGGGCGCAGCGCCGCGTGCACCAGCCGCCGGGCACCGGACCCGGCGTGCCCCATCGGGCCGATCGACGCCATCACCGCCACGTTGCAGGCGGTGAATGTGCCGGCCAGCCCGGACACGAACGCGAAGACCAGCCCGGCGAGGGCGCCGCCGATCGCGGTGGCCTTCGCGTCGCGCCCGAGCAGCGCGTTGGCGACGGTGTCGCCGATGGTGTGGTCGACGAACTCGAACGACCACAGCACCGCCAGCAGGACGCCGGCGGCGACGCTGAGCAGCGCGACCCGGCCGGTGCGGCGCCGGCTCACCGGCTCCGCGGCGTGGATGGCGAGCTCAGGTGTGGCGCTCATGCTGCTTGCCCGGTGGCCGACGTGACGTCGGCGGCGGCGACGATGCGCGGCTGGGGGATGGGGATGATGAACCGGCCGCCGGCGTCGAGGAACGCCTGCTCCTTACTGATGATCTCGTCGGCGTAGTTCCAGGCGAGCAGCAGCCAGTAGTCCGGGGGTTCCCGCCGCGCCTGCTGCGGGGAGACGACCGGGATCAGCGACCCGGCGATCAGCCGGCCCTGCTTACCCGGGGTCGTGTCGGTGCAGTACGCGATCTCGTCGGCGCCGAGCCCGCAGGCGCGCAGCAGCGCGGTGCCCTTGGACGGGGTGCCGTACCCGGCGATCCGCTTGCCCTGGCCCGCCAGATCGCGCACCAGGTCCCCGATCTCGCGACGCAGCCGCCCCACCCGCTCGGCGAATGCGAGGTACGGCTGGTCGCCGGCCAGCCCGGCGGCCTGCTCGACGGCGTGCAGGTCCGCCACCGCCGCGGCGGGTTCGCGCCCGGCGGTCTCGCGGGCGGCGAACACCACGATCGAGCCGCCGTGCACCGGCGCGCGTTCCACGTCCACGATCCGCAGCCCGTGCGCGGCGAACAGCCGCGCGAACGTGCCCAGCGACAGATACGACAGATGCTCGTGGTAGATCGTGTCGAACTGGTTCTGCTGCAGCAGATCCAGCAGGTACGGCACCTCGATGACCAGCAGCCCGTCCTCGGCGAGCACCGCGTCCACCCCGTCGAGCACGTGGTGGAGGTCGTCGATGTGCGCGAAACACTGCCGGCCGAGCACCAGCGCTGCCCGCCCGTGCCGCGCCTGGACCTGCCCGGCAGCCTTCGGGCCGAAGAAGTCGGCGATCGTCTCGATGCCGTCGGCGTTGGCCACCGCGGCGAGGTTGCGGGCCGGATCCACCCCCACCGTACGCATCCCGCGCTTGCCGAACAGCGCGAGCTGGGAGCCGATGTTGCTGCCCAGCTCCACGACCAGGTCGCCGGGGAGCAGCTCGGCCTTGGCGACGCACCAGTCCGCGATGCTGTGCATGTGCGTGGTGTGCAGGTCGGAGTTCGAGGACACGTACACGTAGTCGCTGAACAGGACCTCGGGGTCGACGACGTGGCGCAGGCTCATCAGCCGGCAGGAGCGGCAGACGATGACGTCGACGGGGTACTCCGGCTGCGGCCGGTCCCGGTCGGCGGGGTCGAGCAGGTTGTTGGCCAGCGGGGTGCGGCCCAGCGACAGCAGGTCCAGCCAGTCCTGGTGGCCGCAGACCCGGCAGCGGTCCACGTCCCGGATGATGCTCGGCATGGCGATCTCCTTTGTGTGCCTCAGTGGAAGGTGGGTTCGGGGCGTCGTTGCCGGGCCGTGGCCCGCTCACGCAGGGGCTCCCACCACGCCCGGTTCTCCCGGTACCAGGCGACGGTGGCGGCCAGCCCCTCGGTGAAGTCGATCTGCGGCCGGTACCCCAGCTCGCGGGTGATCTTGGTGGTGTCCAGCGAGTAGCGCCGGTCGTGTCCCTGCCGGTCCGGCACCCGATCCACGGCGTCCCAGCCGGCGCCGCACGCCTCGAGCAGCCGCCCGGTCAGCTCGATGTTGCTCAGCTCCGTGCCGCCGCCGATGTGGTACACCTCGCCGGCCCGGCCGTCCTGCAGCACGAGTTGGATGCCCCGGCAGTGATCGGCCACGTGCAGCCAGTCGCGGCGGTTGCGCCCGTCGCCGTACAGTGGAACCCGCCGGGCGTCGAGCAGATTGGTGACGAACAGCGGGATCACCTTCTCCGGAAACTGGTACGGCCCGTAGTTGTTGGTGCACCGCGTCACACACACGTCCAGCCCGAACGAGCGGTGATACGCCAGCGCCAGCACATCGGAGCCGGCCTTGGCCGCCGCGTACGGCACGTTGGGCGACAGCGGGGTCTGCTCGGTCCACGAACCGTGCTCGATGGAGCCGTACACCTCGTCCGTGGACACGTGCACGAACCGGCGTACCCTGTGCCGCAGCGCCGCCTCCAGCAGGGTCTGGGTGCCGAGGACGTTGGTCCGGACGAACTGGTCCGCCGCGACCAGCGAGCGGTCCACGTGCGTCTCCGCGGCGAAATGCACGACGACGTCCTGGCCCGCGACCGCCCGGTCGACCACCTCCGGATCGCAGGTGTCACCGTGCACGAACCGGTAACCGTCCACCCCGGCGACCGGCGCGAGATTGGCCAGGTTGCCCGAGTACGTCAGCTTGTCCAGCACGGTGACCTGACTGCCGGCCGATCCGGGCAGCTGCCCGCGCAGGGTCGCGCGCACGAAATGCGATCCGATGAAACCCGCCCCACCCGTTACCAGGATGCGCACCTGTTCTCCTTCGTTTCAGCCCGGCCCGGGTCAGGGCGCGGGGATTTCGAACAGCGCGGGTACGCGGACGGTCAGCGCCATGTCCCCGCGCGCTTTGAGCCGGCCGAGCACCAGCATGGACACCGGACTGGAGCGGCCCGCGACCAAGCCGAGCAGCTCCATCGCGCCCAGGGTCAGCGTCAGCCGCGGTTCGTGGCGGGGCCGGTCCGACAGCGTGCACACACCATCGGCGATGACCAGTTCGTAGGTGTCGGCGCCGCCGTCGGGACGCCCGGTCACGCACCAGTGGATGACCGCGGACAGGGTGCCCGCTCGGTCTTGGCGCAGCAGTCCGGGCATCCGGGCGAAAATGCCGTTCAGCACGGTACGGCGGTGCGCACCCGCCATCGCCGCCTTCAGCTCCGCGGCAGGGGTGCGCCGGAGCAGCGCGGCGAAATCCTGCGGCTCCAGATCCGCCGGGTCCACATCGGTGAACATCGTTCTCCTCGGGGGTTCAGGGGTGCCGGCGCCGCGCGATGTCGGCCCGCAGCGCCTTCTTGTCGACCTTGCCGATGGCGGTGACCGGGAGGCTGTCCACCAGCTCTAGCCGCTCGGGCAGCTTGAACGCCGCCACCCCGGCCTCGCGCATGACGTCGCGCACCTGCGCCAACGTGACCGTGCTGCCCGCGCGCGGCACGACGTACAGGCAGACGGCTTCGCCGAGCTCAGGATCCGGCATCGCCACCGCGGCGGCCTGGCTCACCGTGGCCAGCTGGTGGGCGAAGTTCTCCACCTCCTCCGCGGCGATCTTCTCGCCGCCGCGGTTGATGAGATCCTTGTCGCGGCCCTCGATCACCAGGTTGCCGTCGGCGCGCAGCCGCACCACGTCCCCGGTGCGATACCAGCCGCCGGGCGGGTACGCCGCCGCGGTCAGCTCCGGCTCGCGGTAGTAACCGAGCGGCGTGTACGGCCCTCGGGTCAGCAGAATCCCGGGTTCCCCGATCGGCACCGGCGTCCCGTCCTCGTCGACCAGCAGCAGCTCGTCGTCGGGACAGATCGGCCGGCCCTGCGTGTGGTGCACCACCGCGTCGGGATCGCCGGGCCTGGTCATGCACAGCAAACCCTCGGCCATTCCGTACACCTGCTGCAGCCGGGCGCCCAGCGCGGGCGTGACCCGGGCGGCCACCTCGTCGGGCAGCCGCGACCCGGCCACCTGCACCAGGTCCAGCGAATCCAGGTCGGCGGCGGGGGAGCCGGCCAGGTGGTCCAGCCAGCGGATGACGGCAGCCGGCACGAGCGAGGTCATCGTGACCCGGTGCTCGGCGATCGCGGCCAGCGCCCGCTGCGGTGCGGGCGAGGCCAGGATCACGATGCGCCCGCCGCTGACCAGCGTGCCCAGGATGCCCGGCCCGGCCATCGGATAGCCGTGCGCGAGCGGCAGCACCGCCAGATACACCGTGTCCGGCCCGGCGCCGCAGATCCGCGCGGCCGTGCGCATCATGTACGCGTAGTCGTTGTGCGTGCGCGGGATGAGCTTGGGTCGCCCGGTGGTACCGCCGGACAGCAGGAACAACGCCACGTCACCGGGATCCGGGGCCGCGGCGCGAGCGCTGGTGTCGCCGGCCGGCGCGCACAGCGCCACCAGGTCGAGGCTGTCCGGCCGGTTCCGGCGTCCGGTCACCGCGACGTGCCGCAGGCCGGGCACCGCGGCGGCGACCTCGTGCGCCAGCTGCTCGTGGTCGAAACCGCGGACCGTGCCCGCCACCAGCAGCGCCCGCGCCTCGGTGAGCCGGGCAATCGCGGTCAGCTCCTGCCGCCGGTGCGCGGGCAGCGCCATCACCGGCACCACCCCACTGCGGAAACAGGCCAGCGCGATGACCACGAACTCCCAGCAGTTCGGCAGCTGCACGATGACCCGGTCACCGGCGCGCAGACCGAGACCGTGTAACCGTTGGGCCGCGCCGTCCACCCGCGACACCAGCTCGGCGAAGGTCAATGACACGTCGCCGTCGACGAGACAGATCGTCCCCGGGCGGCCGGCCGCCGCGTCGTCCAGATAGGCGCCCAGCGGCCGTTGTTCCCAGTAACCGCGGGCCACATAACGCTCCGCCAGCTCGTCGGGCCACGGCACCACCTCCGGCCGCCCGGCCCTCGACGCAGTCACGGACATGTGCTGTCTCCCTCTCTGCTGCGGGTCACCGCAAACGTTAGGAAAGGCACCGCGAAAATGCGTCTCCGGAATTGCTGGACAGCCTCGTGCTGCTGCGCACTCACGGAGATGCCCGGCCGGTTGCCGGCGGCGCACGATGTTTCGCAGTCGGTGCGCCGCAAGCCCCGCACACCGTGACCGGCCGGGAACCATTTCGGGTCGGCTTGTGCCCTGAGAGGAGCCGGAACGTGAGCCAGGATGGGGAATTCCCGGATGCCGTGGCCATCATCGGAATGAGTTGCCGGTTCGCCCCCGATCTCGACTCCCTGGAGAAATTCTGGGCCTTTCTCGCCGGCGGGCGTACCGCCGTCGCCGACATGCCCGCCAAACGATGGGATCCCTACGCCGCGAGCAATCCGCAGGCCACCGCCATTTTGCGCAGCACCACCCGCAAAGGCGCTTTCCTCGACGACATCGAGGGCTTCGACGCTGATTTCTTCGGCATCTCCCCGCGCGAAGCCGACTTCCTGGACCCGCAGCAGCGGATCATGCTGGAACTCGCGTGGGAGGCGCTGCACCACGCGGGGCTGCCCCCGCTGTCGCTGCGCGGCACCGACGCCGGCGTGTACGTCGCCGCGAACTCCAACGACTACGGCCGCCGCCTGCTCGAAGACCTCACCCGCACCGGCGCGTGGGCGGTCAACGGCACCACCTACTACGGCATCGCCAACCGCATCTCCTACTTCCTGGACCTGCGCGGAGCCAGCATGGCCGTCGACACCGCCTGTGCCGGCTCGCTGACCGCGTTGCACCTGGCCTGCCGGAGCCTGTGCACCGGCGAGACCCCGGTCGCGCTGGTCGGCGGCGTCAACATCATGGCCACCCCCGCGCTGATGGTCGCGCTCGATGCGGCCGGCGCGACCGCCCCCGACGGGCGCAGCAAGGCCTTCGACAGGACCGCCGACGGCTACGGCCGCGGTGAGGGCGCCGGGGTGCTCGTGCTCAAGCGGCTTGCCGACGCCCGCCGCGACGGCGACCGGGTCCTGGCCCTGATCCGTGGCTCCGGCGCCTTCCAGGACGGCCGCTCCGACGGCATGATGGCCCCTCGCGGCGACGCTCAGATCCACATGCTGGCGCAGACGTACCAGCGGGCCGGCATCGACCCGGCGACCGTGGACTACGTCGAGGCGCACGGCACCGGCACCCCCGTGGGTGACCGCGAGGAGGCCCAGGCGCTCGCCGGGGTGTTCGGCGCCGGGCGCGCTCCCGGGGACCCGTGCCTGATCGGCTCGCTCAAGCCGAACATCGGCCACGTCGAGGCGGGCTCGGGCATCGCCGGGGTCATCAAGACGGTCCTGGCGCTGCAGCACGGCCAGCTGCCGCCGAGCCTGCACACCGAGCCGAACCCGGAATTCGACTGGGCCGCCTCAGGCCTGCGGCTGGTTGGCGAGCTGACGGCCTGGGACACCGGCGGGCATCCCCGCCGCGCCGGGGTGTCCAGCTACGGCGTCGGCGGCTCGATCTCCCACGTCATCCTCGAAGAAGCACCCGCCCCCACCGCCCACACAGCGCCGGACACGGACGCCGCCGTGCGCACCTATCCGCTGTCGGCGATGTCGGAGCCCGGGCTGCGCGCGCTCGCCGCCCGCACCGCCGACTGGCTCACCGAGCACCCCGACGCCGCGCCCGCGGCGGTGGCGCACACTCTCACCGAGCGCCGCTCGCACCTGCCGCAACGCGCCGCCGTCGTGGCCGCCGGCACCGCCGAAGCCGCCGAGAAGATGCGCGCCTTCGCGGCGGGGGAGACAGTCGCCGGGGTCACCGCCGGACGCGCCCTGCCCGGCGCCGGGAACGGCGTCGTCTGGGTCTTCTCCGGGCACGGCGCGCAATGGCCGGGCATGGGCCGCGACCTGCTGCGCGACGCACCGGCGTTCGGCGCCGCGATCGACGCGCTCGACGCTGTGTTCGACGACGAACTGGGCTGGACCCCGCGCGCCGCGCTCACCGCCGGCGGACCCTGGACCAGCGTCGAAGTGCAAGCCCTCACCGTCGCGGTCCAGATCGGGCTGATCGCGGTGTGGCGCGAGCACGGCTGCCGGCCGGCAGCCGTCATCGGCCACTCGGTAGGGGAGATCGCCGCCGCGGTGTGCGCCGGCGTGCTCGACCCGGTCGAGGCCGCCCGCTTCGCCTGCCGCCGCGCCAAGGCCCTCGCCCCGCTCGCCGGGCACGGCGCGATGGTTCTGGTCGGGCTGCCCTTCGACGAGGTGAGTGACCGGCTCGCCGGCCGCGTCGACGTGGTCGCCGCCATCGCCGCCGGCCCCCGCTCGACCGTCGTGTCCGGCGACCGTGACGCGGTGACCGCGCTCGCCGAGCGGTGGCGCAGCCCTCAGGTGCCCGTCTGGAGCGTCGACACCGACATCGCGTTCCACAGCCCGCACGCTGATCCGGCCGTGCCCGCGGTGACCGAGGCCGCCGACGCCCTGCATCCTCGGCCCGCCCGCAGCACGCTCTACAGCACCGCGCTGGACGACCCCCGCGACCCGGCGCCTCGCGACGGCCGCTACTGGGCCACCAACCTGCGCGCCCCGGTACGCTTCGCCGCCGCCGTGCGCGCCGCCGCCGAGGACGGCCACCGGATCTTCCTGGAGGTCTCCAGCCATCCCGTGGTGACGCACTCCATCACCGAGACGCTCACCGGGCTCGGCATCGACGACACCGTGGTCACCGGATCACTGCGCCGCGACCGCGACGAGGTGAGCACCCTGCTGGCCGCCCGCGCCGCCCTGTACTGCGCCGGCGCGCATCTCGCCGGTCAGCCCGGCGGCGAGCTCGCCGACCTGCCCACCGCGGCGTGGCAGCACCGCCCGTACTGGATCTTCGGTGCGGGCGGGCCCGACGCGGGCACCGGCGGCGGCCACGATCCCCGGCAGCACACCCTGCTCGGTGGCCGCACCACGGTCAGCGGCGCCCCGCCCCGGCAGGTGTGGCAGACCTACCTCGACATGTCGTGCCGGCCGTACCCGCTGGACCACGAGGTCGTGGGCGTCGAGATCACCCCGGCCGCCGTGCTGATCAACAGCTTCGTGCACGCCGCGGCCGGCGACGACGGGCGGCTGCCCGCGCTGTCCGACGTGGTGCTGCGTACCCCGCTCGCCGTCACCCCGCCGCGCATCGTGCAGACCGTGCTCGCCGAGAACACCGCCCGCCTGTCCACCCGCGTCGTGCACGACGACGACGCGAGCGGTGACCCCGACGAGTGGATCACCCATTCCACCGCCACCATCGACCGGGTCACCGAGGTCGAACCCGGCGAACTGGACCTGAGCGCGATCCGCGGGCGCTGCCCGCAGGAGTGGGACTGGCAGCGCGTCGACGCGATGTTCCGCCGCATGGGCGTCGGCGGGTACGCGTTCCCCTGGGATGTCAACGAGCTGCTGCGCAACGACCAGGAGCAGTTCGCCGACCTCACCATCGTGGCGCCGCCCGCCCAGCATGCGGCCAGCTGGGCGCACGTCATCGACGGCGCCCTGACCATCAGCGCCGTGCTGGTCACCCCGGAGTACTCCGAGCACCAGTGGATGTCCTCGCACATCGACGCCGTGGCGTTCCGCGGCGAACCACCGGCCCGCATCACCGTGCACTCGGTGCGCTCGCCCAGGTCCCCGCACGACACCGTGGACGTGCTCATCGGCGACGAGCACGGCGACATCGTCGGGCTCGTGCGGGGCCTCACGTTCTCCGCCATCGAACACGAGCACACCGCTGCCGCCCCGCCCCACGACCTGGTGCACGAGATCACCTGGCGGCCCCTGGAGCTGACCGCCGGCGGCCACCCCGAGGGCACCGAGATCGCCCTGCTCGGCGACGACGCGACCGCCGCCCGGCTCGCCGCCACCGGCCTGCCCTGCCACCGTCTCACCACCCCCGACGAACTGACCACCCTGCCGGCCGGCACCCCGCTGCTGGTCGTGGTCGCCCCCACCGCCGGCCCGGCCGGCCCGGTCGGCGCGAGCGATCCGGCCGACGCGGGGGAGGAGGCCGCCTGGACGCTGATCCGTGCCGCGCAATGCCTCAGCGAACGCCAGCAGGCCGGTGACGCCGCCGCGCCGGCTCGGCTGTGGTGCCTCACCCGCGGCGTACGCGAGGCTGCCGACCCGGCCGCGCTGGCGCACGCACCGCTGTGGGGGGCCGCCCGGATCATCGCCGGGGAGCACCCCGAGATCTGGGGCGGCCTGACCGACCTCGACGGCGACACCCTCGACGGCACCACGCTGGCGGCAGTGCTCGCCGGCGCCGCCGGGCAGGAGGACGTCATCGCCCTGTCCGCGGACGGCGCCGCCGTACCCCGGCTCGCCCGCATCGACCGGCCCGCCGAGTCCGCCGGGCTGCAGTGCCGCCCCGCCGACACCTACCTGATCACCGGCGGGCTCGGCGCACTCGGCCTGCTCGTCGCCCGCTGGCTGGCCGACCGTGGCGCCCGGCGCATCCTGCTCGCCGGGCGGCGCAGCCTGCCCCCGCGGGCCGCCTGGGACCAGGTCACCGAGCCGCGGGTGCGCCGCCAGATCGACGGCCTGCTCGAACTCGAGGCGCTCGGCGTGACCGTGCGCACGGTCGCCGTCGACATCACCGACGCGTCCGCGGTGGCCCGCGCGCTGGACCCGGCCGTGCACGGCATGCCCCCGATCCGCGGGGTCGTGCACGCCGCCGGGGTGGTCCGCGACGCCATGGTCGACAAGACCGATCGCGACCAGCTGCGCGACGTGCTCGACCCGAAGGCCCGCGGTGCGATGGTGCTGCACGAGTTGTTCCCGCCCGGCACGCTCGACTTCTTCGTGCTGTTCTCCTCGTGCGGGCAGTTCGCCCGGCTCACCGGCCAGGCCACCTATGCCGCCGCGAACTCGTTCCTCGACGCGCTCGCCCGGCACCGGCACGCCGCCGGCGACACGGGCACCCGCAGCATCGGCTGGACCGCGTGGCGCGGCGTCGGCATGTCCGAGTCCATCACCATGACCATGCTGGAGGCCAACGCGCGCGGCCTGGACGCCGTGTCGGTACCCGAGGCGCTGCGCTGCTGGGCGTTCGCGGACCGCTACGCCAGCCCCTATCAGGCGGTGCTGCGGGTGCTGCCGACCCCCGGAGCCCGGGTGCCGATGTTGCGCGAGCTGGACGCCACCCGCAACGAGTCCACGCCGGACAACGGACCGCAGGCCGTCGACTGGACCGCGCTGACACCGGACGAGCTGCGCGAGCGCGTCGCCATCGCCGTCGGCGAGCAGGTCGCCGCCGAACTCAACCTGGCCGCGGGCGACGTTGACGTACGCCGGCCCCTGGTCGAGCTCGGCGTCGACTCCGTGATGACCGTTGCGCTGCGGGTCCGGCTGCAACGCACCTTCGGTCTCGACCTGCCACCCAACATCCTCTGGAGCCGGCCGCACATCGCCGCGCTCACCGATCACATCACCGAAGCACTCGGCACCCCGGCCTGACCGCAACCCCTGTGAAGGAGCCGCACATGTCCACCACCCCCGCGCCCGTCGTCGCCGAGGGCAAAGGCCTCGACGCCTACTACGGGCCGTTCACCAGCGACCGCGAGAAAGCCGTGCTGTCCGTACCGCTCCGGCTCGTGCAGGCGTGGGCCCGCAACGACGCCGACGGGGTCGCGCAGGTCTTCACCGAGGACGCCACGATGATCCTGCCCGGCGACGTCTACAAGAAGGGCCGCGACGAGATCCGCTCGTTCATGGCCGCCGCCTACGCCGGGCCGTTCAAGGGCACCGGCGTCACCGGCAGCCCCGTCGACCTTCGCTTCGTCGCCGACGACGTCGCCCTGATCCGCACCCACGGCGGCATCCTCGCCCCCGGGCAGACCGAGATCGAACCCGAGCTTGCGGTCCGCTCCACCTGGGTCTGCGTGCGCCGGGAGGGCCAGTGGCAGCTCGCCGGCTACCAGAACAGCCCGCGTGGCGCCGGCGCCACGTTGCGCTGGTGACCTGTGCCCGTACCGAATCAAAGGCAGAAAGGGAAACGGCCGTGAGTGACGCCGCCGCTCTGGTTTCGAGCGCCAAGAAATGGGCCACCTACTACGGCGAGCACGCCAACGGGCGCGCCGGCGCCGTGCTCACCGCTCCGCTGCGCGTGCGCGCCGCCTGGGACACCGGCGACGCCGAGGCGCTGGCCGCGATGTTCGTCGACAACGGCAGCATGCTGCTCGGCGACCGGCAACTGACCAGCCGCGACGAGATCCGCGACTATCTCACCGAAGCGTTCGCCGGCGACTACCGCGGCTCGCGCCTGGTCGAGGACATCCGCGACATCACCGAGCTGTCCGGCACCGTCGCCCTCGCGGTGGGCGAGGGCGCGATCGTGCCCGCCGGGCGCGACGAACCCGAGCCGGGCGCGGCGCTGCGCACCATGTGGGTCGTGGTCAAACGGGACGGCGACTGGCGCGTCGCGTCCTGGCAGAGCAGCCCCGTCACCGGATGACCCGGAAGGAGACCGCCATGACGTCCACCAGCTGGGGTGACGCCACCGCGCTGCTGACCGCGGCCGGAGTCGCCGAGGACACCGGCTACTACCGCGGCTTCACCGCCCCCGACGAGAAGGCGGCGCTCACGGTCGCCATGCGCATCCAGGCCGCCTGGGCCGCCAACGACGCCGACGCGTTCGCCGACGTGTTCACCGACGACGGCAGCCTGCTGCTGCAGGACACCCAGCTCACCTCGCGCGAGCAGATCCGTGACCACATGGCCCGGGGCTTCGCCGGCGGCCTCAAGGGCGCCCGCGTGCTCGGCGGCCCGGTGCACGTCAGCTTCCTCACCCCCGAGGTGGCCATGGTCATCACCGAGGGCGGCATCGTCCGCCCCGGCGAGCGGGCGGTCGCCCCCGCCGATCAGATCCGCGCCACCTGGGTGATCACCCGCCGCGGCGGTACCCCGGCCCTGGTCTCGCACCAGAGCAGCCCGGTCCACGGCTGACGATCCAAGGAGACCTCGCGTGTACGACTACATCATCGTCGGCGCCGGCTCGGCGGGCTGCGTGCTCGCCGCCCGGCTGTCCGAGGACCCCGGCGTCCGCGTCTGCCTCGTCGAAGCCGGCCCCGCCGACACCGCCGACAACATCCACGTCCCGGTCGCCTTCGGGCAACTGTTCCGCACCGAGCTCGACTGGGACTACGACACCCACGAGGAACCCGCCCTCGACCGCCGCCGCGTCTACCTGCCCCGCGGCCGGGTCCTCGGCGGCACCAGTTCCACCAACACCATGATCTACATCCGGGGTGCGCGCAACGACTTCGACGGCTGGCAGCAGCCCGGCTGGAGCTTCGACGAGATGCTGCCCTACTTCAAACGCTCGGAGGACAACGAGCGCGGCGCATCGGCGTACCACGGCACCGGCGGCCCGCTCGCGGTGTCCGACCCGCGCACCCGCAATCCCATGTCCACCGCCTTCGTCGAAGCCGCCGGCCAAGCCGGGTACGGCTTCAACGACGACTTCAACGGCCCGACCCAGGACGGCTTCGGCTTCTTCCAGCTCACCCAGCGCGACGGCCGGCGCGCCAGCACCGCCACCGCGTTCCTGCACCCCGCCGCCGACCGGCCCAACCTCACCGTGCTCACCCACGTGCGCGTGCACCGGGTGCTCATCGAGAACGGGCGGGCGGTCGGCGTCACCGGCACCCGCCTCGACGAGACGCTCACCCTGCACGCCGAGCGCGAGGTCATCGTGGCCGCCGGCGCGTACAACTCGCCGCAGCTGCTCATGCTCTCCGGCGTCGGCCCGGCGCCGCTGCTGAGCGGGTTCGGTGTGCCCGTGCTCGCCGACCTGCCCGAGGTGGGGCAGAACCTGCAGGACCACGCGCTGATCCCACTGGTCTACACCCATGCGCAGCCGATCAGCCTGATCGCCGCGGGCACCCCGGAGGACCTGGCGGAATTCACCCGGCACGGCCGCGGCCCGATGACCGCGAACGGACCGCAGGCCGGGGGCTTCGTGCGTACCTCCGAGGAGCTCTCCGATCCCGACGTGGAGTTTCTGGCCGCACCGGTGATGTTCGCCGACAGCGGCCTCGGCACCCCCACCCACCACGCGCTGTCGTTCGGGCCTTCGATGATCGCGCCGCGCAGCCGCGGCAGCGTGAGCCTCGCGCTGCCCGACCCCACCGCCAAACCCAGGATCGTGCACAACTACTTCACCGACGAGCGTGACCTCGACGACGCGGTCCACGCCACCCGCATCGCGCTGCGCATCGCCGGGCAGAAGGCGCTGGCCACCTTCACCGAGGGCCGTCACGCGCCCCCGGCCTCGGACTCCGACGACGACCTGCGCGCCTACGTCCGCCAGTACGCGCACTCCATCTACCACCCCGGCGGCACCTGTGCCATGGGCGCCGTCGTCGACGACCAGCTGCGCGTGTACGGCATCGACGGACTGCGCGTGGTCGACGCGTCGGTGCTGCCCACCATGATCCGCGGCAACCCGAACGCCCCGGTCATCGCCATCGCCGAGAAGGCCGCCGACCTCATCGCGGGCCGCACGCCGCTGCCCGTCGAAGCCGTCGCGGCCGTCCACTGAAGACCCGCTGGAGGACGATGTGACCAGCACGACCGTGTTATCGCGCGCGGACCTGGTCCGGCGCGCCGCCGACCTGGTGCCGCTGCTGCGCACCCACGCCCGCTGGAGCGAGCAGCACCGCCGCCTGCACGACGAGACGATCGAAGCACTGGCCGACGCCGGCGTGTTCCGGCTGCGCGTCCCGGCCCGCTTCGGCGGATACGAGGCCGACACCGCCACCCTGCACGACGTCCTCACCCAGCTCGGCCGCGGCGACGGCGCCGTGGCCTGGACCGCGTCGGTGTGGACCATCCCCGGCTGGATGGTCGGCATGTTCCCCGACGAGGTGCAGCAGGAGGTGTACGCCACCCCCGACGTGCGGGTGTGCGGGACGCTGAGCCCCACCGCGACCGGCACCCCCGTGCCCGGCGGCCTGAAACTCAACGGCCGGTGGGGGTTCATCAGCGGCGCGCTGCACAGCCACTGGCAGGAGGTCATCGCGATGGCCCCCACCCCGGACGGCGCCGGCCAGTGGCCCGTCGTCGCCCTGGTGCCCATCGGCGACCTGGAACTCGCCGACGACTGGGACACCGCCGGGTTGCGCGGCTCCGGCAGCGTCACCACCGTGGCCCGCGACGTGTTCGTCCCGCGGGAACGCATCGTGCCGCTACCCGCCGTGCTGGCCGGCCGGAGCGCGTCGGCGGCGAACACGGAGCTGGCGATGTACCGCAGCCCGCTGCTCGGCGTCGCCAACGCCTCGTCGATGGGCACGGTCATCGGGCTCGCCCAGGCCGCCCGGGAAACCTTCCTGGATCGCCTGCCCACCCGGAAGATCGCCTACACCGCGTACGAGCGGCAGGCCGACGCCTCGATCACCCACCTGCAGCTCGCCGACGCCACCCTCAAGATCGACGAGGCGCAGTTCCACGCCTCCCGGGTCACCGCCCTGGTCGACGAGGGCCGCGGCGGCGACGGGTGGACGCTGGAGGAGCGGGCCCGCTGCCGCGCCGACATGGGGGCGATCTGCCGGCTCGGCAAGGAGGCTGTCGACCTGCTCGCCCTGGCCAGCGGCGGCTCCTCGCTGAACCTGTCGAACCTCATGCAGCGCGTCGTGCGGGACGTGTACGCCGTCAACCTGCACGCCCTGATGGTTCCGTCGACCAACTTCGAGCTGTACGGCCGGGTGCTGTGCGGGCTGGAGCCGAACTCGCCGTACATCTGAGCTTCTCCCCGAAAGCGGCGTCCCCGGTCGGCTCGGCCGGGGACGCCGCTGTTTCAGTGAGCGCTCAACGCACGGGCGAAACGGCGTAGATCCTCGGCCAGCAGCGCCGGCTGTTCGAGGGCGGGGAAGTGGCCGCCGCGCTCGTGCTCGGTCCACTGCACGATGCCCGGCAACGCCTGCTGCGCCCAGCGCCGCAGGGGTTGCGACGGGTCGGCGGGGAACACCGACACGGCCGTCGGCACATCGATCGGCGGCGGGACGACCGGCTCACGGCTCACCGGCAGCATCGGCGCGCTCTCGGCGTACAACATCGCCGACGAGGCGGCCGTGCGGGTGAACCAGTACAGCGACACGTTGGTCAACAGCCGGTCGCGGTCGACCGCATCCGCGGGTGTCTTCGACCAGTCGGTCCACTCACCGAACTTCTCCGCGATCCACGCCAGCTGACCCAGCGGCGAGTCGCTCAGCGCGTACGCCGCCGTCACCGGCCGGGTCGCCTGCAGCCTCATGTAACCCGAGCCGTCGTCGACGAACCGGCCCAGCCGTTGAAGCCGCCGCATCTCGTCGGGTGTGAGCCCGTCCAGCTGCGCGGGGTCGGCCGGCGGGGCCGTGATGAGGAAGTTGATGTGTACCCCGAGCACGTGCTCGCGGTCGACCGCCCCCAGCGCGGTACTCACCCACGCACCGAAGTCGGTTCCCTGGGCCAGGTAGCGGTCATGGCCCAGCCGGCGCATCAGCTCCGCCCAGGCCGCGGCGGTGCGCGCCACACCCCACCCCGTGCCGGGGAGGGGGCTGGAGAACCCGAAACCCGGCAGCGACGGCACCACCACGTGGAACGCGTCGGCCGGGTCGCCGCCGTGCGCCGCCGGATCGGTCAGCGGGCCGATCAGGTCGAGATACTCCACGATCGAGCCGGGCCAGCCGTGCGTGAGGATGAGGGCGGGCGCGGCGGGATCCGCGGCGCGCACGTGCAGGAAATGCACCGGCAGCCCGTCGATCTCGGTACGGAACTGCGGGTAGGAGTTGAGTTCCGCCTCCGCCGCGCGCCAGTCGTAGCCGTCGCGCCAGTAGTCCGCCAGCTCCCGCAGCTGATCGGCGCGGATGCCGAGCCCTTCAGCGGCGCCGGGCACCGGCTCGGGCCAGCGGGCGCCGCGCAACCGCCGCCGCAGATCGTCGAGATCGTCATCGGGAATCTGGACACGAAACGGCTGCATGCCGCCACCTCCGGGATCTGCGCCTGCACGGTCGCCCCATCGTGTCCGGGACGACCGTGCCGCGGCATCTCCCTGCGTGCGGGCTAGATCCGGCTGACTGCGGCCAGCACCTCGTCGTAACCGGGGTGCTCGCCGATCTCGCCGACATACTGCGCGTACCGGATCACATCATCGGGGCCGAGCACGAACACCGCCCGTGCCAGCACCCGCAGCTCGGCCACCGCCACGCCGTACGCCTGGCCGAACGCCAGCTCACGATGGTCCGACAGGGTCCGCACGCCGTCGAGGCCGGACGTCGCGCACCAGCGCCGCTGCGCGAACGGCAGGTCCACCGACACGGTCAGCACGCTCACCCCGGTCAGCCGGGTCGCCTCCTCGTGGAAGCGCCGGGTCTGCTGGTCGCACACGTCGGTGTCCAGCGACGGCACCGACGAGATGATCCGGATCCCGGTCGCCGCCGACAGCAGGCGCACGGGCGTGAAGTCGTCGGCCAGCACGGTGCAATCCGGGGCGGGATCGCCGGCGCGTAGGCGGGGTCCCCGCAGCACGACCGGTCTACCGCGGAACGTGGTCGCTGTCATGATGCCGTGTCCTCCTCATCGTCGCGGGCGTGGTCGTCGGCGGCCGCGGCGAACGCGTCGGCGGTGCGCCGGAACAACTCGTCCATCCGTGCCAGGGCGTCGCTGATGCTCAGCTCCTCGCGCCCGTCATCGGTGATGTGCCGCCGCTCCAGCGGGGGCGGCGACCCGGTCAGCACCACCGTCGGCGCCGCGGTGTCCACCGCGGTGGAGTAGGCGTGGAACAGGGTCCACAGGCGCGCCAGGTCACCTGCCGGGGCACGCTCGTCGACCAGCCGCCGCCCAGGATGGTTCTCCAGATCGACGAGATTCGCCCGTACGGTGTCACGCCGGCGCTCCTCCGGCTTTCGGCCGGTGGCGCGTGTTCTCAGCATCCGGTCGACCCGGCGGGCCAAGGGTTCCTCGAGAAGGCGGTGGCTCAGCGTCGCCAGCAGCACCGCCCCGGCGACCGTGGCCAGCTCGAGACGCCAGAAACCGCTGAGGCCGTACAGTTCGCGGATCGGGCGGGCCGCGCCGGTGAGCACATTGCCCGGCTGCAGCACGAAGTGCATCACCGCGAAGTGCCACAGGTACACCCCGTACGACACCTTCCCGAGATGCGCCATCACCGGATTCGCCAGCGCCACCCGGGTGAAACGAGTCTCGCGGGCGCCCGGCGCCACCAGCGGCAGCGAGGCGAAGAAACCGAACATCGCCACCATCGCGTACGTCACCAGCAACCCGCTCACCGAGTAGATGGCGTCCATGCCGATCACGCTGAACGGGCGCGCGCAGTTGACGAGGTACACCACGCCCGCCGCCAGCCAGCACCACCCCGGGTGCGCCGCGGCGATCCGCAGCAGCCGCGGGGTGTCCGCGGGCGAGACCCGGGCCAGCGCCAGCAGCACCGCCAGCCCCATCCCGATGCCGATGGTCGGGGCGAAACCCTGCGGCCACCAGAACACCATCCGGTTGTCCCAGCCGTTGAGCTTCACCACCGCCAGCCACGCCACCCCGACCGCGATCAGGATGGGCACCGGCAGCAGCAACCGCCGGGCCCGCGCCGCCGCAGTGGCGCCACGGGAGGCGTACGGGCGCACCGCCCACGCGATCAGCGGCAGCACCAGATACCACTGCACCATGCTCGGCACGGTCCAGCTGACCTCCATGCCGTTGATGAAGTGCGGCGCGAACGGCGTGGGCGAGTAGATCTGCAGCAACAGCACCGGGCGCAGCACGTCCCACCACCCGTGCACGTCCTGCCGGTTCAACGCCACCAGCACCACCGCGTACATCAGCCAGTACGCCGGCAGCAGCCGCACCAGCCGGCGCACCAGCACCGGGCCCTGCGCCGGGCGCGGCGTACCGGCCACGATCGACCGTGCCACCGGCAGGTACAGGTACAGCGCCGGCAGCACGAAGAACACGCCGATGAACGAGGGCATCCCGCTGACCAGGAACCCGCCGATCGCGTTGCTCGGCGGGCGGTGCTCCCCGAACGCCCGGGTGCCCAGCAGGCCCGAGAACATGGCCACGTGCACGGTGGTCAGCGCGAGCGCCGCCCAGCCGCGGATGCCGTACACCGCCGGGTTGCGCGCCGGCGCCGGCGCGGGCGCCGCCGGCTGCAGGTCTGTGCTGCTCATCGTGCTCAGGCCAGGGCTGACTTGAGGAACGCCAGCGTGGCGCGCGCCTGCGGGGAGGCGGCGACGGTCAGCACCCGCTTGAGCTCCGGCGCGCGGTCGACCAGCCGGTCGCGCCAGACCCGAAGCTCCTCGGAGTTGATGCTGAACGTCGTGGTCCCGTCGGGGTTCTGGGTCACTTCAGGCACGGCGGATCTCCCTACACCGTCACGGTTGCGGTCAGTGACGAGACTCGCCTGTCCGGCGGCCCGCGAGCATCTCCCGGCGTGCGCAGCGGCCCGGTCAACAGGGCACGTTCGCAGACGCCGCCGTACGCCCGCTCTTGCTGTGATGGCCCGACGACTCCGAGAAAGGGGCTGCGACCATGACCAGACAAGCGGCAACCGGCAGCGCCGCACCACCGCACGCGGGGCACCGGGCGGTCGTGCTCGGCGCCAGCATCGCCGGCACCCTCGCCGCCCGGGTACTCACCGAGTCCTACGACGAGGTGGTGATGATCGACCGGGACCGGGTGCTCGGCGTCACCGCCCCGCGCCGTGGCGCACCCCACGCCGTGCACGCGCACGGGCTGCACGCCGGCGGCTATCGGCTGCTCGCCGAGCTGTTTCCCGGGCTGCTCGACGAGGCACGCGAGCTGCCGGGCCTGTCCATCCGGGACTTCGGGCTGATGCGCTGGTACTTCGACGGCCGCCCGATCAGCCGGGCGGAAACCGGGCTGCTGTCGATCGCCGGTTCGCGGCCGGTGCTGGAGAACCACCTGCGCTCCCGCGTCGCCGCACTGCCCGGGGTACAGGTCCGCGAGGAGACCGAACTGCTCGCCCTGACCGCCGACGCCGGCCGCGAGCGGATCACCGGGGTGAGGCTGCGCTCGGTGAGCGACGACCGGGCCTACCACCTCGACGCGGACCTCGTCGTCGACGCCACCGGGCGCGGCTCCCGGCTGCCGGTGTGGCTCGGCGAACTCGGCTACCCGCGACCGGCCGAGGAACGGATGCCGATCGGGCTGGCCTACACCACCCGTACGTTCCGGCGCCGGCCCGGCACGTTCGGCGGCCCCGAGGCGATCAACCCGGTCGCCTCCCCGGCACACCCGCGCGGCGCGTTCTTCGGCCAGGCCGCCACCGGCGACTGCCGGCTCTCGCTCACCGGCATCCTCGGCGACCGCCCGCCCACCGACCCGGACGCGTTCCTCGACTTCGCGCGCACCCTGCCGGTCGCCGACATCCACGACGCGATCAGCGACGCGGAACCGATCGGCGACGCCGCCTCGTTCACCTTCCCGGCCAGCGTGTGGCGCCACTATGAACGCCTCGACCGCTTCCCCGCCGGACTGGTGGTGCTCGGCGACGCCTTCGCCAGCTTCAACCCGGTGTACGGCCAAGGCATGACGGTCGCCGCCCGCCAGGCCGACGTGCTGCGCTGCCACCTGCGCCGCCACGCCGCCGTGCATCCCCGGCGGCTGCTGCGCGACATGGCCCGCGCGATGGCCGCGCCGTGGATCATCTCCACCCGCGGCGACCTCGACTTCGCCGGGGTGCCGGGCCCCCGCCCGGCGCGGGTGCGGCTGTTCAACGCCTACCAGCGGCGCGTGCAGTACGCGATGTCCCGCGACCCCGCGGTGACGCGCGCGTTCATGCACGTCACCGGGCTGGTCGACCCGCCCCGCGCACTGTGGCGCCCGAGCGTGGTGGCCCGGGTGCTGCGCCACGCCTGGCGGATGCCGGCCGCGCAGCCCCGGACCGAGGAGCGCAGCCTCACCGCGCGGCGGTGAGCAGCCTGCCCCAGCGGCGTGCGGCGGCCAGCGCCGCCCACGCCGTCGCCTCGATCAGCGCCGCATCGCCGTCCCGCTCCCGGCGGAACGCGGCGATGTCGGCCGCCGTCACCTGATACGACGCGAACGCGGTCAGCAGCAACAGTCGTCCGCTCGCGCGGCAGGACGCCGGCAGCTGCTCGGCGGCGGCCGCGCACGTGCGGCGCGCGTCGATCCCGGCCGGTGCGCCGGTCCAGTCCACCAGCCGCGCGGTCACCAGCTCGGCAACCGGCGCGGGCACGGCCTCCCGGGCCCGCGCCTCGACGGCCGCACAGGCGCGTGCCAGGGCGTCCGCGACGACGCCCGTACCGGCCCAGGCCAGATCCGCGGGTGGTTCCGCGACGCCCAGCAGATCCAGCGAGGCGCCCGGCGTGTGACTGCGCGCGCCGAGGTGTCCCAGCAACCGCTCGGCGCCCCGGGCCGCCGCCGGGCGGACACCCGCCGGCACGGCGGACAGCGGCGGATCACCGAGAAAGATGTTGACCATACGGTTGAGGTAGTGGAACGTCACCGCGACCGCGGTCCGCGAGAGGTCCGCCGGCCGCCCCTCGACCGGGTGGCGCCGCAGCCCGGTCAGCGTGGCGGTATGCACCTGCACGCAGTACGGGCACGCGTTCATCGCCGACACCGACGCCGCCACCGCCTCCTTGCCGGCCCGCGCCGACCGGTCGCCGGCCAGCAGGGTCTCCCGCAACAGCACCCAGGCCGCGGCAAGCACATCCGGGCTCGGCGCGTGCAGGCTCACCGGCGGCGCGAGCATCCCGAAATCCCGCTCGACCTGTGCGTACACCGCACGCACCCGGGGCGTGGCGGCCGCCGCCGGGACGGCCGCCACATAGCGCACCTGCTGCTGTGACACGCCCCGGGTCAGCCGGGCCAGCAGCCGCTCGGCTCCGAGCATCCGGGTCATCGCAGCCGCAGGACCGCGCGCCGGCCCGCCGTCGAGCCGTCCGGCGCCGGAGCGCCGTAGCTGACCGGTACGCCCCGCTGCCGCGCCGCCCGCACGATGGCCGGCATGGCCCGCTCCGCCAGCGCGGCGATGGTCAGCGCCGGGTTCACCGTCAGCGCCCCCGGCACCGCCGAGCCGTCGGTGACGAAGATGCCGGGATGGTCGCGCAGCTCGTGGTTGCCGTCCAATGCCGAGGTGCGCGGGTCGTCACCGATGCGGCAGGAGGCCAGCGGATGCACCGTGTACGCCCCGATCAGATCGTTGGTCCACGGCTCCACCCGGGCCAGCCCGTCGCGCTCCAGGATGTCCTTCACCTCCCGGTCCGACAGGTCCCAGCCGCGCTGCGTGTTGACGCTCGGCCGGTAGCGCAGCGGGCCGTGGCCCAGCATCTGCTGCGAGAACCGGCGCGCGTTGCCGGTCTCCGGCGGCGGGCCGAACACCCCCTCGTTGTCGTCCTCCGACATGGTGAAAATGGTCAGCCAGGAGCGCCAGTCACGCAGCATGTCCTTCTTGCGCGTGCCGAACCAGCGGGGCTGCGTCGCGCCGGGCGTCTGCGCCAGGATGGTGCCCAGGCCGGGCGGGAAGTACAGCTGCTCCAGGGAGAACCGCTCGAATTCCGGCAGCGAGGCGTCGAGCCGGTCCCAGTTCGCCACCGTCGGGCCCCGGCCGATCTGGTACGCCTCGTACGCCACCCCGTCACCGCGGTCGAGCCCCAGCACCTCGCGGACCCGCTCCTCGTCGAACACGGCGGTGTTGAGCCGCTCGCCGTTGCCCGAGAAGTACCGCCCCACCGCGTGCGGCATCGCCCCGAGTTCCGCCTCCGAGCGCTGCAGGATCGCCGGGGTGGCACCGGCGCCCGCGGCCACCACGACGATCTTCGCGTCGATCGTGCCCGCGTCATGCAGGATCCGGTAGTCCTCGTCGTCGACGATCCGGTAGTGCACCCGGTAGCCGCCGTCGCCGGTACGCGACAGCCGCTGCACCTCATGCAGGGGCCGGATCTGCGCGCCGTGCGCCAGCGCCGCGGGCAGATAGTTGAGCAGCAGCGAGCGCTTGGCGTCGAACCGGCAGCCGGCCATCATCCAGTTGCAGTTGGTGCAGCTGTCCACGTCGATCGCCGAGGGCACCGGGTTCGCCGTACGACCCGCGTGCGCGCACGCCGCCGCCCACAGGCCACCCGCGTACGGCACCTGCGACCAGCTCTGTCCGGTCACCGGCAACGCCTCGACCACCCGGTCGTACCACGGTTCCAGGCTGTCCCGGCTGATCGCCGCCGGCCACATCCGCCGCCCCAGACTGCCGTGCCGCTCGAAAACGAACCGCGGCGCGCGCGGCATGGTGGCGAAATAGACGACACTGCCGCCACCCACACAGTTGCCGCCCAGCACGCTCATCCCGTCGCCCACCACGAAATCGAAGGCCCGGGTGTACGACGAACCGAGCTTGAAGTCGTGCTCGAACTCCTCGGCGCTCAGCCACGGCCCGCGTTCCAGCACCACCACCCTGGCGCCACCGGCGGCCAGATGGTACGCGGCGATCGCCCCGCCGAACCCACTGCCGATGATCAGGACGTCGGTGCTCTCCACGGCGCTCATGCCGGACTCCCCGTGCTCGTCGTGCCGGGATGCAACGGCGCCAACGGACGCCGATAGCTGTATTGCGGAAACCGCCAGAGACCGTCGGCGCCCGGCGGCGTATAGCCCAGATGCCGCAACCCCGGATGCCCCTGCGCGAACGCGTCGGCCGTGGCCAGGTGCGCCGCACTGTCGAACGCCATGTTGCTGAACAACGCCAGCCCCACCCACAGCTGCTTCTCCGGGTGCTCCGGCGCGGTCAGCTCCAGCACCAGCGCCGTACGATCCTCGAAGCCCAGCGCCACGAACGCGGGCACCGCCGGATCCAGCTCGACACCGCGCCGGGCGGCGTACTCCTCGGCGTGCATGGTCAGGATGTCCGCGAGGCCGTCGAGGCTGTCCGACAGACCTCCGGCCGGCCAGCGCAGCAGTTCCAGCGCCCCCGCCGCCACCGCACCCGGCCCCGCGGCCGCGCCCGCCACCGCCCGATCATCCGGACCGCGCCGCTCACCGGGCACGATGGTGTCGGCGAACGCCTCGATGGTCTGCACGCGCGCCGGATCTTCCAGGACACTCTCCTCGCCGTTCACGGCACCTCCTCGTCTCGTGTGCCGCTCATCGTGCGTCCGGGCCGCAGCGCCGGACACCTTCGACGATGCGGTGACGCCGCGCCCGGCAGCCCGCACCGTGGCAGCGCACGCGCGAAGACGTGGCCCGCCCGCGGGCGCGGCGAGGATGAACCCGGCAGCCGGGGTCCGGCCGGCGCCCGGACAGGAGGACGTCATGGCCCACGTGCTGGGCGCTGTGCGCCGGCTCATGCTCGCCCCGCCGCTGGAGGAGGTGACCTTCGCCCGCCGCGGTTTTTCCGTCACCGCCTCCGCGCACACCCGCGCGCTGGAAGCCATCCCGCAGGCGGTGATCTGCGGCTTCGAATGGGGCATGGACACGCGCACGCAGTGGCAGTTGCAGCGCCGGCTCGACCTGGTCGACGCCGAGCACCGCGGCTTCGCCTACGAGGGCGCCACCATGGCGCTCACCATCCTCGACGCGATGGCCGCGGGCCGTGGACACCGGGCACGCGACCTGCTCGCCGGTCCGGGACGGCCGCACACCTTTCTGACCTATATCGGCGTCGGTTTCGCCATGGCCCGCCTGCCGCGTCCGCTGTGGCGCAAGGTGCTGCCCGATCTGAGCGGTGTGCCGTACTACCCGACGATGAGCTGGCTGGCCGTGGACGGCTACGGCTTCGACCGCGCCTACTTCCGTACCGACCGCTGGGTGGCCGAGCAGGAACGCCCGCGGCCGTACCCGTGGCTCGGCGACCGCGACTACTTCGCCCGCGCCTTCGACCAGGGCGTCGGGCGGGCGCTGTGGTTCGTGCACGGCGGTGACGCCATCGGCCTCGCCGCCACGATCGGCGGGTTCGCCCACGCCCGCCGCGCCGATCTGTGGAGCGGCGCCGGGCTGGCCGCCACGTTCGCCGGCGGCACCGACCGCGCCGGGTACGCCATGCTGCGCTCCCTGGCCTCGTCCTACCGCGGGGACGTCGCTCAGGGCGCGGTGTTCGCCGCCCGCGCCCGCACGCACGCCGGGTTCGTGCCCGAGCACACCGAGACCGCGATCCACATCCTCGCCGGGCTGTCCGCCGCCGGCGCCACGGATCTCGCCGATGCCAGCGCGGTGCCCGAATCCGCGAGCGGCACGCTGCCCGCGTACGAGCAGTGGCGCCGGCGGATCCGCGCCGCCGTGCCCGGCCTCGACCGGGTCTGAACCCCCGCGCGAAACGGCGCTTCCGGGAATCCGGAAGCGCCGTTTCGCGTCACCGCACGGCGGCGAACTGACCCGGCTGCCGGCCCTCACCGGCGGGACCCCGGTACGCCTGCGCGATGTCCAGCCAGTGCTGCGCCACGGCGCCCTCGGCCGTCACTGCCAGATCGTCGCGGTGCCGCCGCCGCGTGACCAGCAGACAGAAGTCCACGGCCGGTCCGCTCACCCGCTGCGCCGCATCCTGTGGCCCGAATGCCCACACCTGTTCGCCCGACGGCGCGGTGATCTCGAACCGGAACTCGGTGTCCGGCGTCGGCAAACCCCGCGCCTGGTAACCGAAATCCCACGTGCGTACGGCGAACCCGACCAGATGACGCATCCGATCGGTACGCACCGGCGTGACGCCCAGCGCGTCGGCGATGTCCTGGCCATGGCCGAACAACTCCATCAGCCCCGCACCGGCCAGCACCGCCGGCGGGATCGGGCGCACCAGCCACGGCAGCAGATCCCCGGGCGCCGCGGCGGCCAGCGCCTTGCCGGCCGTGGCGCGCTCGGTACGCCAGCGTTCCAGCGCGGCCGCGGGGGGCAGCTGCAGCAGCGGCGCCATCGCGGCGTGCACGTCGGCCGCGAACTCCCCGGACAGCCGGCTGACCAGCGCCCGGAACCGGTCCGGGTCGGCGGCCGCCAGCCCGGCCATCGTGAACACCGCGGTCAGGTGGGCGATCTGATGGCGTACGGTCCAGCCGGGCGCCGGCGTCGGCGTGTCCCAGCCGGCGTCATCGAGACCGGCCACCAGCCGGTCCACCTCGTCGCCCTCGCGGGCCAGATCCTCGAACACATCGGACGCGGTCACGGGCCGTCCTCTCGATAAGCGGGCGTGATAGCAGCAGCATCGGCCAGCCGTGAAGGCGCCGTCTTCTCCGCCGATGCGATCCGGCATCCGAAGAGGCAATGCCGCACGACGGAAGAACCGGCACCACCGCACCGTCGAAGTAGACGCCTCCACCACCCGGCGGCAGCATTTTTCCCATCGCATTACTTCGCCATTCTCACGGCGCGTCAATGATTATCCGGGGAGGACCCGTGCCCACCTTGTTACGTCGCCTGCGCCGCCGGATCCTCACACCGGACGTCTCCCAGACCCGTCTGAGCACCCGCGGATTCCACGAGAAGGACCACGCTTCCCGGCACCTTCTGGAAACCGTCGGCGAAACGTTCCTGTACGGATACGCGCGCATCGCCGAAGCCGCCACCCCCGCCGACGCGGTGACCGCCCTGGAGAACGTGCCGGCCCGTTTCCGCGGCTTCGCCTACGAGGGCGCCACCATGGCCTGCGCCGTGCTCGACGGGCTGCCGTTCGGCCGCACCGACAACGTTCGCCGGTTCCTGGCCGGTCCGGGCGACCCGCACGTCTACATGGCCTACGTCGGCGTCGGCTGGGCGATGGCCCGGCTGCCCCGGCTGCGCTGGTCCGCGCTGTATGCCCCCGACCCGGTGCTGCGCTGGCTGGTGCTCGACGGCTACGGCTTCCACCAAGCCTATTTCCGCACCCGCGACTACGTGCACGGTCAGCGCCGCGACACCGTCGTACCGTGGCGGCCCGACGCCGAGAACGCCTACGCCGGCAACGCCTTCGACCAGGGCATCGGCCGGGCGCTGTGGTTCGTCTGCGGCACCGACGCCGACCGGGTCGCCACCACCGTCGAAGGTTTCGCCCCGCAGCGGCGCGCCGACCTGTACAGCGGCGTCGGGCTGGCCGCCACCTACGCCGGTGGCGCCGACGCCGGCGAGCTGACCCGGCTGCTGCACCGCGCCGGTGAGCATCGCGCCGCGGTGTCGCAGGGCAGCGCGTTCGCCGCCTCCGCCCGGGTCCGCGCCGGCCTGGAGAACACGCACACCGACCTGGCCACCGGCGTCCTCTGCGCCATGACCGCCAAGGAGGCGGCCGAGCAGTGCGACCGTACCCGTCCGGCCGCCGGCGACGTCCCGGGCGTCGCCTACGAAACCTGGCGCTCCCGGCTCCGCGACGTGTTCGCCGTCGTGTCCTGACACCACCATCACGAGGAGAACGTGCCCGCATGAGCAGGATCGCCATCGTCGGCATGGCGTGCCGATACCCCGACGCCACCTCGCCGCGTGAACTCTGGGAGAACGCCCTCGCCGGCCGCCGCGCCTTCCGCCGGCTGCCCGACGTACGGATGCGGCTCGACGACTACTACGACGCCGACCCCGGCACCCCCGACCGTTTCTACGCCCGCACCGCCGCGGTGATCGAGGGCTACGAGTTCGACCGGGTCGGCTTCCGCATCGCCGGCAGCACCTACCGGGCCACCGACCTCACCCACTGGCTGGCCCTGGACATGGCTGCCCGGGCGCTCACCGACGCCGGCTTCCCCGACGGCGAGGGGCTGCCCCGCGAGCGCACCGGCGTGGTCGTCGGCAACACCCTCACCGGCGAGTTCAGCCGCGCCGCGCAGCTGCGTCTGCGATGGCCGTACGTGCGCCGCACCACCGCCGCCGCGCTGCGCGAGCAGGGCTGGGACGACGAGCGGACCGCGGCCTTCCTCGACGCCCTGGAAACCCGCTACAAGCAGCCGTTCCCGCCGGTCGACGAGGACACCCTCGCCGGCGGGCTGTCCAACACCATCGCCGGGCGTATCTGCAACTACTTCGACCTCAACGGCGGCGGCTACACCGTGGACGGTGCCTGCTCGTCGTCGCTGCTGTCGGTCACCACCGCCTGCCGGTCCCTGCTCGCCGGTGAACTCGACGTGGCCGTGGCCGGCGGCGTGGACCTGTCCATCGACCCGTTCGAGATCATCGGCTTCGCCAAGACCGGCGCGCTGGCCCGCGAGGAGATGCGCGTCTACGACCGCCGCTCCAACGGCTTCTGGCCCGGCGAGGGCTGCGGCATGGCCGTGCTGATGCGCGAGGAGGACGCCCTCGCCGCCGGCCGGGAGGTGTACGCCACCATCGCCGGCTGGGGTGTCTCCTCCGACGGCAAGGGCGGCATCACCCGGCCCGAGGCGGACGGTTACCGGCTCGCCCTGCGCCGGGCGTACGACCGCGCCGGCTTCGGCATCGACACGGTCGCCCTGTTCGAAGGGCACGGCACCGGAACCGCCGTGGGTGACGCCACCGAACTCGGGGCTCTCTGCGCCGAACGCGCCGCTGCCGACCCGCACGCCGCGCCCGCCGCGATCGGCTCGATCAAAGCCATGATCGGGCACACCAAGGCCGCCGCGGGCATGGCCGGGCTGATCAAGGCCGCGATGGCCGTCCGGCACGGCGTGCTGCCACCCACCCTGGGTTGCCCCGACCCGCACGAGCTGCTGCAGCGCGACAACGCCCCGCTGCGCGCCCTGCGCAGCGCCGAACCCTGGCCGCCCGAGCAGCCGATCCGCGCGGGGGTCACCGCGATGGGCTTCGGCGGCATCAACACCCACGTCGTGCTCGACGCCGCCCGCCCGCACACCCCGGCACGCTTCGACAGCCGCACCGCCGCGCTCGCCACCTCTCTGCAGGACGCGGAACTGCTGCTCGTCGAGGCCGACTCACCGCAGAACCTCGGCAGCCGTCTGACCGCCCTGCGCGAGCAGGCCGAGATCATCTCGTACGCGGGCCTGGCCGATCTCGCCGTGAACCTGCACGCCCAGCTCTCCGGCCGACCGTACCGCGCCGCCGTGGTCGCCTCCTCCCCGGAGGAGGCCGTCCGCCGGCTCAGCCGCGTCATCGACGCGCTCGCCGCGGGGGAGACCCGGATCAGCGGCACCGGCTGCTTCCTCGGCCACGTCAGCACCCCGGGCCGGCTCGGCCTGCTCTTCCCCGGCCAGGGCTCCGGGCGCGGCACCAGCGGCGGAGCCCTGCGTCGCCGGATCGCCGCGGCAGCCGACGTCTACACCCTCGCCGCGCTGCCGAGCACCGGCGACATGGTCGCCACCGCCGTCGCTCAGCCGCGCATCATCACCGGCTCGCTGGCCGGGCTGCGCGCCCTCGACGTGCTCGGGCTGGCGGCGAGCGTTGCGGTGGGACACAGCCTCGGCGAACTCGCCGCGCTCGGCTGGGCCGGGGTCATGGATACCGCCACGCTGCTGCGCGTGGCCGGCGAACGCGGCCGCACGATGGCCGAGCACAGCGCGTCCGGCACGATGGCCAGCCTCGCCGCGGGACCCGACCGCGCCGCCGCGCTCACCGCCGGGCTGGGCGTGGTCGTGGCCGGGCACAACGGGCCCGGGCAGACCGTCGTCGCCGGTGCCGTGGACGCCGTACGGCAGGTCGTCGAGCGCGCCCGTACCGCCGGCGTCGACGCCCGCGAACTCGCCGTCTCGCACGCCTTCCACTCACCCCTGGTCGCCGACGCGGCCGGAGCGTTCGCCGCCCGGCTCACCGGCGAACGGTTCGGCCCTCTCGGCAAGCGGGTCGTGTCCACCGTCACCGGTGAACCGCTGACCGCCGGCACCGACGTGCCCGCCCTGCTGCGCCGCCAGATCACCGACCCGGTGCTGTTCGCGCCCGCGCTGACCCTGGCCGCCAAGGACGTCGACCTGTTCGTCGAAGTCGGTCCGGGCCGGGTGCTCACCACGCTGGCCGACAGCATCACCGAGGTGCCCGCCGTCGCGCTGGACACCGACGACGAGTCGCTGCGCTCGCTGCTCACCGTGGCCGCCGCCGCGTACGCCATCGGCGCCGCCGACCGCTACCCGGCGCTGTTCACCGACCGCCTCAGCCGCCCCCTGCCCGACCGGCCGCAGTTCTTGGCCAGCCCGTGCGAGGCCGCACCCGCCATCGACCTGCCCGCCGTGCCCCCACCCACGCCCGCGGCGCCGGACGCCACCGGCCCGGCGGAAAGCACCGGGGAGACCACCGTCGAGCTGCTGCGCCGCCTCGCCGCCGACCGCGCCGAACTACCGGTCAGCCTGGTGCACGACACCAGCCTGCTCCTCGACGACCTGCACCTGAGCTCCATCACGGTGGGCCAGATCGTCAACGAGGCGTCCCAACTGCTCGGCGTGCCCCCGGCGCAGGCCCCGGCCCACTTCGCGACCGCCTCGCTCAGCGAACTCGCCGACGCCCTCGACGAGCTGACCCGCACCGCACCCGCCACCACCCCGGCACCCGCGATCGACGGCGCCGCGCCCTGGGTGCGCGCCTTCGCCGCCGACCCCGTCGACGTGCCACCGGCCGCGCCCGCGCCAGCCGGAGACGGCGGCCGCTGGCAGATGTACGGCGACGGCGCCGACGCACTGCGTACGGCGCTGGAACGCACCGCCCTGCCCGGCGGGGTGCTGGTCTGCCTGCCACCACGGTGCACCGGCGCCCAGCTGGAACCCGCGCTGCTGGGCGCACAAGCCGCGCTGCGCGGCCCGCAGGACGGCCGGTTCGTCGTCGTCCAGGACGGCCAGGACGCCGTCGCGCTGGCCAAGACCCTGCGCCTGGAGGCCCCGTGGCTACCGGTGACCGTACTCAACCTGCCGGATCTGCCGGACGCGGCCGAGCGGGTGGCCGCCGAGGTGGCCGCCACCACCGGCTACCGGGAACGCCACTACGACGCCGACGGCACCTGCCGCACCCCGCTGCTGCGGGCCCTGCCGGTGCACGCCGGCCGGGAGCAGCCCGTGCTCGGCCCCGGCGACGTGCTGCTGGTCACCGGCGGCGGCAAGGGCATCACCGCGGAATGCGCGCTGGCGCTCGCTGCGGACAGCGGGGCGAAGCTGGCCCTGATCGGGCGGTCCGACCCGGCCGGAGATGCCGAACTGGCCGCGAATCTCGACCGGATGAGCGCCCGCGGCCTGACCGTGCGCTACCAGCAGGCCGACGTCACCGACACCGCCTCGATCGCCCGCGCGGTCACCGCCGTCACGGCCGAGCTCGGACCCGTCACCGCGATCCTGCACGGCGCCGGCCGCAACGAGCCCGCCGCGCTCGCCCGCCTCGACCTGCCCACCCTGCAAGCCACGCTCGCCCCCAAGGAGGACGGCCTGCGTGCGGTGCTGGCCGCCGTCGACCCGGCGGCGCTGCGCCTGCTGGTCACCTTCGGCAGCATCATCGGCCGCGCCGGGCTGCACGGCGAGGCGCACTACGCCACCGCCAACCACCGGCTCGCGCAGCTGACCCGCGAACTGGCGGACCGGCTGCCGGGCTGCCGTACCGTCTGCCTCGAATGGTCGGTGTGGTCCGGCGTCGGCATGGGCGAACGCCTCGCCGTCGTGGAGACGCTCACCCGCCAGGGCATCCGCGCCATCACCCCGGACCAGGGCGTGACCATCCTGCGACGGCTGCTGTCCGACCCGGACACCCCCAGCGTGGTCGTGGTCACCAGCCGGGTCGACGAGTTGGACACCCTGCGCTACGCCCGCCGCGAGCTGCCCATGCTGCGCTTCGCCGACCGGGTGCTCGCACACACCCCGCACGTCGAGTTGATCTGCGAGACCGACCTCAACGCCGGTACCGACCCCTACCTCGCCGACCACGAGCTCGACGGCAACCTGCTGTTCCCCGCGGTGCTCGGGCTCGAGGGCATGGCGCAGGTCGCCACCGCCCTGACCGGCCACACCGGGCTGCCGACGTTCGAGCAGGCCGAGTTCCCGCGCCCGATCGTGGTACCCCCGCAGGGCCAGACCGCCATCCGCATCGCAGCCACCGTCACCGGCGACGACACCGTCCAGGTCGCCATCCGCAGCGCGGAGACCGGGTTCGCCGCCGACCACTTCCGCGCCCGGCTGCGCTGGGCCGAGCCACCCGCCCAGGAGCCGCCCGCCAACCCCGGCGACGCCACCCCGGTCGCGCTCGACCCGGCTCGCGACCTGTACGGCGACACCCTGTTCCAGGGCCGGCGGTTCCAGCGGCTGACCCGGTTCCTGCGCGCCGCTGCCCGCGAGGTCACCGCCGAGGTCGGCGTGGCCGGCCCGGACGGCTGGTTCAGCCCCTACCTGCCGGGTGAACTGCTGCTCGGCGACCCCGGCGCCCGCGACGCGTTCATGCACGGCAACCAGGTGTGCGTCCCGGATGCCACGCTGCTGCCCGTGGCCGTCGACCGGCTCCGGCCCGGGCGCCTGGGCGGATCCGGCCCGGTGCGGTTCCACGCCACCGAACGCGCCCAGGACGGCGACACCTACATCTACGACATCACGGTGCGCGCGCTCGACGGTCGAGTCCTGGAGCGTTGGGAGGGGCTGCGGTTGCACGCGGTACGTCACCGCGGCGCGGCCGGCCCGTGGGTGCCCGCGCTGCTCGGCTCGTACCTGCAACGCAGCGCCGAACAGCTCACCGGCGCGAGCCTCGCCGTGGCGGTCGAACCCGGCGGTACGGGGGACCGGGCGCAGCGCCGGGCGGTCACCGCCACCGCCCTGTCCCGTGCGCTCGGCACCCCCGCACAGGTCCGCTACCGCCCCGACGGTCGCCCGGAGGTCGACGGCGGCCGCACCGTCTCGGCCTCGCACGGCGCCGGGGTCACCCTCGCCGTGGCCGGTGACGGTCCGCTGGCCTGCGACCTGGAACCGGTCGCCGCCCGGTCCGATCCGGACTGGCGGGGGCTGCTGGGCGCCCACACCGCCCTGGCCCGGCTGCTCGCCGCCGACCTCGCCGAACCGCTGGACGTGGCGGCCACCCGGGTGTGGACGGCGATCGAATGCCTGCACAAGGCGGGGCTGGAACCACACGCGCCGCTGACCGCGCTGCCCGCCGGTTCCGCCGGCTGGGCCGTGCTGGCCTCCGGTGACCTGCGCATCGCCTCGGTCGTCACCACCCTGCGCGACGTGCCCGGCCCGGTCGTGGCCGCGGTGCTCACCGGCGGGAGGACGGCATGAGCGAGTTCTACGAATACCGGCACACGGTCGGCTTCGAGGAAACCAACATCGTCGGCAACGTCTACTACGTCAACTATCTGCGCTGGCAGGGCCGCTGCCGGGAGATGTTCCTGCAGCAGCGGGCCCCGGAGATCCTCGCGGACCTGCGCGACGACCTCAAGCTGTTCACCCTCAAGGTCGACTGCGAGTTCTACGCCGAGATCACCGCGTTCGACGAGCTGTCGATCCGGATGCGGCTCGTCGACCTGGCGCAGACCCAGATCGAGTTCAGCTTCGATTACGTACGGCTGGAGCCCGCCGGTTCGGACACGCTGGTCGCCCGCGGCCGGCAGCGCATCGCGTGCATGCGCGGCCCCAACACCCGCACCGTGCCCGCCCGCGTGCCCGAGGCCCTGACCCGGGCGCTCGCGCCGTACGCCACCGCATCGCCATGAGGAGGCTGCCATGGACGGACAACTGAGAACAGCTTCTGCGGATCTCCGGGCTTTGCGCCGTACGTTCGCGGCGTTCGCCACCGGGGTGACGGTGCTGACCGTCGGCGGTTCCCGGCCGCACGGGATGACGGCGAACTCGTTCACCTCGGTGTCGCTGGACCCGCCGCTGGTGCTGGTGTGCGTGGACCGTACGGCGGTGATGCACCAGCGGGTCCTCGACGCCGGCAGCTTCGCCGTCTCGGTGCTCGCCGCCGGTCAGCACCAGGTGGCCCGGCACTTCGCCGACCGGCGCCGGCCGCTGGGCCTCGCCGAGTTCGACGGCATCGCCTGCGAGGCGGGACCGGCCACCGGCGCGCCGCTGATCGGCGGCGCGCTGGCGGGCTTCGAGTGCGTGCTGCGGCACATGTACGACGGCGGCGACCACAGCATCGTGGTCGGTGAGCTGCTGTCGATGCGTCGTGCCGACGGCGACGACCCGCTGCTGTTCCTCGACGGCCGGTTCCGCCAGGTGCTCGCGGCCGAGGTGACGCGATGACGGCCGTGGCGCGCACCGCCGTGCCCCCGGGACCGAGCGGCCCGGCGCTGCTCGGCGTGCTGTGGAAGCTGGGCCGCGACCGGCTCGGCCTGATGTCCTCGGCAGCGTCCTACGGCGACGCGGTGCGCCTGGCCCCCGGGCGCCGCGGCCTGTACTTCTTCAACCATCCCGAGCACGCCAAGCACGTGCTCGCCGACAACAGCGAGAACTACCACAAGGGCATCGGGCTCGCGCAGGCCCGCCGGGCGCTCGGCGACGGGCTGCTGACCAGCGAGGGCCGGCTGTGGCGCGACCAGCGAGCGGTGATCAAGCCGGTGTTCCGCGCCCGCCGCGTCGCCGAGCAGGCCCCGGCGGTGGCGGCGGAGGCGATGCTGCTGGTCGAGCGGCTGCGCGCGTACGCCGGCCGGGGCCCCGTCGACGTCGTGCCGGAGCTGACCGCGCTGACCCTGGGCGTGCTGGGCCGTACCCTGCTCGACGTCGATCTGAGCGGGTTCACCTCGCTCGGGCACTCCTTCGAGGCCATGCAGGACCAGGCGATGTTCGAGATGGCGTCGCTGGGCACCGTGCCGCACGCCTTGCCCCTGCCTCGCCAGCGGCGCTTCCGGCGGGCCCGGCGGGACCTGGACGCGGTCGTCGGCCGGCTGGTCGCCGAACGACGGATGCGTGGTGGGTGGCGTGACGGCGAGGACGCGCTGTCTCGGCTGATCCGCGCCTATGAGGACCTCGGCGATCCGCAGGCCGGGCGACGGCGCATCCGCGACGAACTCGTCACGCTGCTGCTGGCCGGCCACGAGACCACCGCGAGCACGCTGGGCTGGACGTTGCATCTGCTGGACCGGCATCCCGAGGTCCGTGACCGGGTCGCCGCGGAGGCCCGCGAGGTGCTCGACGACCGGGCGCCGGAGTACGAGGACCTGGCGCGGCTGACGTACACGTCCATGGTGGTCGCCGAGGCGATGCGGTTGTACCCGCCGGTGTGGATGCTCTCGCGCAAGGCGCAGGCCCCGGACGTGATCGGCGGCTACCGGGTGCCGGCCGGCGCCGACGTGCTGATCTGTCCGTACACCCTGCATCGGCACCCGGCGCTGTGGCGGGACCCGGATCGCTTCGATCCCCAGCGGTTCGCGCCCGAGGCCCGCGCGCAGCTCTCGCGTTACGTCTACCTGCCGTTCGGTGCGGGCCCGCGGTTCTGCGTGGGCAACCAGCTGGGCCTGATGGAGGCGGTGTTCGTCGTCGCGGCAGTCTGCCGTGACCTGCGTCTGAGCACCCGGCCGGGGCACCGGGTCGTGCCCGAGCCGATGCTGTCGTTGCGCATCCGCGGCGGTCTGCCGGTGCTGGTGCAGCCTGTGCGCTGAGAAGCCTTTACACCACCCCTGTGATCATGGAACGTGAGGGGGGTGGGACCGCCGGTCGGTAGGTTCCGGCTGACCTTTAGGGCGACTGCCGATGCCTTCTTGATCACCTAAGATCGACGAAGCGTGATGATCAAATTGCGCTTCGTGTTCATAAGGTGAGATGGGCGGTCCTGCTGGCCGTCCGGACGGAGGACGCGGGATGCGCATCTCTACACTAGCTGAGATCAGTGGTGTGCCGGTGCCGACCATCAAGTTCTACATCCGCGCGGGGCTGCTCGCGGCAGGCCGGCCGACCGCCCGCAACCAGGCGGAGTACGGCGAGGAGCACGTGACCCGGCTGCGGCTGATCCGGATCCTCACCGGACCGGGCCGGCTGAGCCTGGCCGCCGTGCAGCGCATCCTGGAGGCCCTGGACAGCACCGGCATGGTGCCGGGGGAGCGCTGCCGTGCCACGATCTGGGCGCTGTTCCCGGACGCCTCCGACGAGCGGGGCGCCGGCGTGGATCGCGCGCGGGTGATCGTCGACGACTTCGTCGACCGCCTCGGCTGGTCGGTGGACGCCGACTCCCCGGGCCGCAGCGCGCTGACCCAGGTGCTCGCGGCGCTGCATCGTCTCGGCATCGCCTGCGACGCCGAGGTGTTCCGTCCCTACGCCGAGGCGGCCGAGCGGATGATCGCGGCCGAGCCGGTGAGGCTGCCCGCCCCGACCGCCGAGGCCGCGGTGGCGCGCACGGTGCTGCTGGGCGTCGCGTTCGAGTCGATGCGCCTGCTGGCCAGCGAGCACCGGATGCTCAACGATCCTCCAGCCGCCAAGCCTCAGGCTGCCAAGGCGTCGTAGCTGCCCCGGTGCAAGGCGTCCACCCGGGCGTTGAACAGCGCGAGCAGCACCGGCGGGTCGATGGTGCGCATCGGGCTGAGCGTCAGGTCGGCGCCCTGCACCAGCTGCTCGCGGCGCACGGTCAGCGGCTGACTCGTCGCCACGTGCACCTCGTGATCCAAGCTGAGCGCGGCGTCCACCGCCGGCGCGTCGCCACCGGCCACCGACTGCGACATCAGGTACCAGGTGCCCTCCGGCACGTCGTCGAGCCGGAACGACCCGGTGCCGTTGAGGATCGTGCACCGCACCGGCAGACCCTCCGGCAGCGGATCCGGGAACAGCCCGAGGAACACCAGGCCGAGCGGGACCGGTCCGGTCGCACGCACCCGCCCCTGCACCGAACCGGTCGCCCGGTCCCGGCTGGCGTCGCGGGGGATGTCGCCGTCGAAGCCGCCCAGCCGCCGGTACGTCGTCGGGGGCATGCCCACGCTGCGGGTGAACCGCGAGCTGAAGGTGCCGACGCTGTTGTAGCCGACCCGCAGGCTGATGTCCGCCACGTTGAGGCTGGTCGAGGTCAGCAGCCGCTTGGCCTCCTGCAGCCGCAGCGCCGACAGGAAACGGCCCGGGGAGATGCCGGTGACCCGACGGAAGATGCGCGAGAAGTGGAATTTGCTGAACATGGCCGCGCGTGCCATGTCATCAATGGTCAACGGCTCGCCCAGGTTGTCGTGCATCGTCAGGATAGCTCGCTCGACGGCTTTCTCGGCGGTGTTCTCCACGTGAAACTCCCTGAATGTGCAAGCGTTCGCGAATGATCGCCGCCATTGCTGACAATGGCGCGCTCAAACAAATGGCGAAGAATGGGAGGACTCGTCATCGGTCGGGAACCGAAAGCGATGAAAGCATTTCGATGTATCGATCTTAACCCGGAGCGTGAGGATCGGCAAAGGGTGACGATGATGCACCCCAATGGCTAGTGGCACTATCGACTACCGGTTCTCGGAAAGAAACAACGGCTATCCGCTAATGGGATGACGTTGGTGAACTGCGTGTACCCGAGCCGGGCCGCCATTGCCGGGCGTCGGTTTCCTGGCAATGTTGCCGTTCGTCCGAATCGGCCCCGGGTCCGGCGGCCGGGCAAGGAGAGCAAGGGTGAAGAAAAGACCCGGCTACGCCCGGGCGAGCGCGGTAAGCCGATCGACCACGGCGGACGGTGCCGGGAGTTGCTCGATCTCCCGGCTCAACCGCTCGGCCGCCGCGCGCGGCCCGGAGCCGGTCAGCAGCTGCTGGGCGGCCGCGCGCACGGCGGCGGCATCCAGCCGGTCCGGCTGCAGGGCGATCCCGGCCCCCGACTCGGCCAGCAGCCGCGCATTCGTCGGCTGATCAGCCATCATCGGCACGGCGATCTGCGGTACGCCCAGCACCGCCGCGGTGATCAGCCCCGCGGCGCCACCCTGGCTCACCATCGCCGAACAGGTCGGCAGCAACTGATCCAGCGGCAGCCCACTCACCACCCGAGCGCCCGCCGGCAGCTCACCGAGCCGGTCGCGGTCGCCCTGCGACAGCGCGAGCACGATCTCGGCGTTCAGCCCGGCGAGCCCGTCCAGGATGGTCGGCACGAGAAAGCCGCGATCGCCCATGTACACGGTGGTGTTGGTGCCCCAGGTGACACAGATCCGCGGGCGGCGCGGCGGCTCGGCCAGCCATCCCGGCACCGTGCCCGAGCCGTTGTACGGCACCGGCCGCACGCTCAGCCGCCCGGCCAGCCCGGGGATCTGCAGCGCGGCCGGGAACGGGTCGATCGTGACCGCCGCAGTGTCCTGCTCGGCCCGCGCACCGTACCGGCGGTACAGCTCGAGCAGCCGCTGCGGCCAGCGCACCGGTTCGTGATCGTCCACGTGCCGCCCACCCATGCCCAGCCCCGTCTTCGGCCAGTCCGGCCCCCAGGAGAACCGCACGAACGGCACCTTGAGCACCTCGGCGAGCAGCGGACCGGCGTACACCATGGAATCGGCGACCACCAGATCGGGCAGCCACGCCTCGCCCAGGGCGACCAGGTCCGCGGCGCACGCCTCGGCGGTGCGGATCCACGGCTCGGTCGGTCCCGCCCCGGGCGCCCCGCGGCCGTCGGCGTGATGCAGCTGCTGCGGGCGTTGCCGGAGGAAGCCCACCGCCTCGCTCTGGAAGTCGCTGTCCCCGCCGACCTCCACCGCGGGCAACCCGGCCTGAGTGATCGCCGGCAGCACCCGGCGCTGGCTGGCCACCCGCACGTCGTGCCCGGCCGACCGGAACGCCCAGGCCAGCGGCGTCATCAGGAAGGCATGGCTCGGGATGGCCAGGGGCAGGAACAACACACGCATCGCAACTCCTCGTCCTCGACTGCCATTGCCCGCCAGCCTCGCCGCTGCCGCACCCGCCGTGCATCTTCCGGACCGCTCTCTTGCCACTCGCCGGCCGCGAACGCACACACGAAGATGCCGGGCCCGCACGCCGCTCGCGAGGATGACGGCAGACCGGACTTTTTGCCGCAGCCCAGGAGGCGATGTGCGCATTCTCTTCACCCCGCTGGCATCCACCCCGCACGTGAACGCCATGGTCAGCCTCGCCTGGGCGGCCCGGGCCGCCGGGCACGAGGTGCGCTTCGCCGCGCAGCCCGCCGTCCGCGACGCCGTCGTGCAGGCCGGCCTGCCCGTGGCCGTCGTCGGCGCGTCTCACGACCTGATCGCCGACATCATGACGTTCCTCAAAGCCAACCCGCAGTCCATGCGTCCCGGCGGGCGCGTCGGCGCGATCAGCGGGGCGCCGCAGGGCCGCTTCGGGCTGCCCTGGATCCGCTCCGCGCAGGCCTGCGCGCCGGAACTGGTCGCGTTCGGCGAGGCGTGGCGCCCGCACCTGGTCGTCACGGACCCGATGTTCTACGCCGGCCCGCTGCTCGCCGACGTGCTCGGCGTGCCGCTGATCCGGCACCTGTGGAGTCCGGACTGGACGAAGGCCGGCTACAGCATGGGCGGCTTCGCCGAGGGACAGACCCGCGCGGAGTGGCCCGAGGAGCTGCTGGAGCTCTACCGCTCGTACGGCGCCCGCACCGAAACCGACACCGCGGCGTGCACCGTCGACCCGTTCCCCCCGGGCCTGCAGCTGCCCGGGCTGACCGGCCGGGTCAGCGTGCGCGGCGTGGCCTACAACGGCACCGGCGACATCCCGCCGTGGCTGTCCGAGCAGCCGACCCGTCCCCGCGTGCTGGTCAGCCGCAGCACGTCCAACATGCCGTTCCTGGGCGCCGCCCGCTCCTACCTGACGACCGTGCTCGGCGCCCTGAGCGACCTCGACATCGAGGTCGTCCTCACCCGCGAGGCCGCCGACGCCACGAACGCGACCGACTTCCCGGCGAACGTGCGGCTGATCGACCAGGTGCCGTACGACCTGGTGCTGCCCACCTGCGCGGCGATCGTGCACCACGCCGGCGCCAGCTCGCTGCTGACCTCCTCGAGCCTGGGCGTGCCGCAGGTGACCATCCCGATGCTCGGCGACCAGCCCGCCAACGCGGCACTGCTCGCCAAGACCGGCGCCGGGATCCACCTGGACTTCGGCTCGCTCGACCCGGCGGACATCCGCGCAGCGGTCCAGCAGGCCGTGTCCGACCCGCAGATGCGCGACGCGGCGGCCCGGCTCAGCGCCGGCGCCGCCCGCGAAATGCCGCTGACCCGGGCGGTCGACCTGCTCGCCGACATCGCCCGGGTCCCCGCATAACGACCTAGTGCAGGAAGGCGTCCCGGACCCGGTGCGGCCACCAGCGGCCGAGCCGGGCAGGGGCGCCGCAGCCGTCGAACACAGCGCCCTCGAACGCCGTGCGGGCGGCGTCGATGGCGGCGACCCGCGGATCGCCGAGCGGAAAGAAGTTGGCGTTCTCGGCGAGGGTGAACTGCACCGAGTGCCCGTCCTCCGCGTGCCCCGAATAGGTGCTGTGCCCGACCGCCAGCCCGTCGTGCCCCCACATCCGCCCGCACGTCCCGGCAAGCCAGAAGATGCCCAGCCCATAGCCGGCATATTCCGGGTACGCCGCGGCCATCGGCACGGTCGTCATCATCTCCCGCAACAGTGCCGCCGGCAGCACCCGCCCGCCCAGCAGCAACCGGTAGAACCGGTTGACATCCCCGGGAGTGGAGATCAGGTCCGCGCCGCCCCACGCCCACGACATGTCGTAGCGGGTGAAGTCGCGCGGGCGCCCGTCATCCCACGGTACGTACGCCGCCATGTGCGCGCCCGGCAACGCCCGCCGGCCTCCGGGCAGTGTGGTGGCGTTCAGCCCCAGCGGCCGCAGCACCCGCCGGGTCACCTCCGCCTCGTAGGACCTCCCGGTGACCCGTTCGATCAGCATGGCAAGCAGGACATAGTTCGTGTTCGAGTACGACCACAGCGCCCCCGGTTCGCCCACCGGCGCCATCCCCAGCCCTCTCGCCACCAACTGCGGCGGCGTGAACCGGCGCGTCGCCGTCGCGGCGATGCTGGCGCGGGTGGCGAACAGCACCCGCTCGTCGCCGGCCGGGTCAAGAGCCGTACGGGCGTGGTCGGCGATCCCGCTGGTGTGGTTGAGCAGCATCCGTACCGTGGTCCGGCGTCCCCGATCACCCGGCACCACGCCCGGCAGATAGCGCGACACCGGTTGGTCCAGATCCACCCGCCGCTCGCCCACCAGGTGCAGCACCGTGACCGCCACGAAGCTTTTCGTGACCCCGCCGACCCGGTGCCGCAGACCGGGCCGCGCCGCCCTCCCGGTGCGCAGATCGGCGACACCTGCCGCCGGGGCGTACCCGCGGCCACCACGCTCGACTCGCGCGTGCACACCCGGAATCCCCGCGGTGTGCAGGTCTTCCACCAGCCCGGTCAGATCCGGACCGGCCGGGGCCGCCGCGGCAGGTGCACCGAGCAACACCGTGCCGGCCACACCCGACGCGCTCAGCAGTAACTGTCGCCGATTCATCGAATCTCCTTCAGGAAGCCGGTGTGAACGTGACGGGCAGGCTCTCCAGCGAGCGGATCATCATGCCGCGTTTGAACGACAGGTCTGATTCGGGCACAGCCGGCCGCAGATCGGGCGCGTGCCGCATCAACCCGTACAGCGCCTCCTGCAACTCCATGCGCGCCAGCACCGCACCGAGACAGTGATGGGCGCCCGCACCGAACGTGAGGTGAGCGACGTCGGAGCGGGTCAGGTCCAGCCGATCGGCATCGGGGAACCGATCGGCGTCGCGGTTGGCCGACGGCGTCGCGGTCAGCACGACCGCCCCGGCCGGCAACGTCACGCCGCCCAGCTCCACCGCCTCCGTGGTGACCCGCGGCAGCGTGCCCCCGGCAGCACTGATCTGCACGAAGCGCAGCAACTCGTCGACCGCGCCGGGAATCAGCTCCGGCTCGGCGCGCAGCCGCTCCCACTCGCCGTGGTGCAGCAGCGTCAGCACGAACATGTTCAGCTCGCCGACGGTGGTCTCGTGCCCGGCGACGAACAACCCCACGCACAGGTTCATCAGCTCGCTGTCCGAGAGCGTGCCGTCGTCGTCATCGCGCGCCGCGACCAGCTCGGTGATCAGGTCATCGCCGGGGGAACGGCGTTTCGCGGCGCACAGCTCGGCGAAGTAGGCCATGAAATCCGCCAGCGCTCGGTCGAGTTCCTCGGCGCGGGCGCCCCAGTCGCCCATGACCTCGTCGGACCACGCGTGCAGCCGGTGCCGGTCGGCCACCGGTACGCCCAGCAGCTCGCAGATCACCAGGACCGGCAGCGGCACGGTGAACCCGGACACCAGGTCAGCGGGCTGCGGCGCGCGCGCAAGCGCACCCAGCAACTCGTCGACCAGCCGGGTCACCCGCGGCCGCAGCAACTCCACCCGCCGTGGTGTCAGCGCCCGGCCGATGAGCTTGCGCTGGCGGGTGTGCTGCGGCGGGTCCAGCGCCAGCAGCGACTCGTTCGACAGCCGCCCCAGCCCGTTGAGCGGCACGTTGCCCCGCGTGGCCGCGGCCCGGCTGAACCGCGGGTCGGTCAGCACCCGGCGCACATCGGCGTACCGGGTGACCAGCCACGCCGACATGCCGTCCGGAGTGGTGACCGGGGCGACCGGCCGCTCCTCGCGCAGCCTTGCGAACACCGGCGAGGGTTCGTAGCGCGACTCGCCGGGCGGGAACGGGAACGCCAGCGGCTTCATGACGCGAACTCGGTGATGGCGGGCACCAGATCAGCCGGCGTGGGCAGCGCCTGCATCTCGTCGCGCAACCGCTGAGCCGCCGTGCGCAGGCCGTCGTCGGTGAGCAGGCGCCCGATCAATGCGGCGTCCACCGTGCCCACCGAGCCGACCAGCGCGAACCCGTACCGCTCGGCGGCGCGCGCGTTGAAGTCGTTGTCAGCGCCCTGCGGGATGATCAACTGCGGCAGGCCGGCGGCGTTCGCGCTGAACATCGTGCCGCTGCCCCCGTGGTGGATCACCGCGGTGCAGGTGCGCACCAGCTCGTACAGCGGTAGCCAGCCGGTGATGCGCACGTTGTCCGGGAGCGGGCCCAGCGTGGCGGCGGTGCTCTCGCTGACGGTCAGCGCGAAGTCCGCGTCCACCTCGCGTACGGCGTCGAGCACGTGGGTGAAGCGCTCGGTGCCGGTCCGGTGCGGCAGAGGCGTACCCAGCGAGATCGCCACGCGGGGCCGCGACGGCGGGTCCAGCAGCCAGTCCGGCAACAGACCGCCACCGTTGTACGGCACATAGCGCGCATGCCAGGTGCTCGGTCCGTCCTCCATCAGCGGCGGCGGCCCGATGTCGAGCAGCGCGAGCTTCTTCGGCAGGTCCACACCGTGCCGCTCGAACGCGCGCGGGGCGTGCTCGCGGACGAACTCCGGCGCGTACCTCTTGAGCATGTAGTTGTGCCCGATCGCCGGCACCTGCAGCACCGCCGCGGCAGCCAGACCCGCGTTGAACACCGGGTCGAAGAAGATCAGGTCCGGTTCCAGCCGCTCGGCGTGCGCCACGAACGCGTCGTGCTCGCCGTCCCACAGCTTCACCACGGCCGGCTTCAGCGCCCGGATCTCCTCGTCGCTCAGATGCGCCATCGACCGGAACAGCGCCGGATTCTCCCCGACGATCCTCGGGAAACCGTCGTTCTTCGTCTGCTCCGCCGGCATCGCATCGACCACCGGGAAACCGGCGTTGCGGACGTCGGCCCCGTCGAAGCCGGTGAGGAACGTGACCTCGTGCCCGGCGTTTCGCAAGGCCCACGCCAGCGGCACCATCGGGAAGGCGTGGCCGACCGCCGGTAACGGCATGAACAAAAATCTCATGCCCCGTTCCTATTGCCCGTACGCCGAGCCGGGCGACTCCTGCATTGCCGCATTCTCAGAGTGGCCCGCGCAGACGGGCGGCCAGCACATTGGAGCTCTCTTACCGCGACTGCAGGGAGATGCCCCGTGACCGCACCGGCACTTGCCCAGGGCGACGTGCGACTGCTGCAGACCGAGGTGGCGCAGCGGCTGCTCACCTCCAAGGAGCTGGCCCGGCTGGCGTACACCGGCCGGGACGGCAAACCGCGCGTGCTGCCCATGATGTTCCACTTCAACGGCACCGAGGTGGTGTTCGCCTCGTTCGCCGGCGCGCTGAAGATCCCGGCGCTGCGCGAGCGCCCGGACGTGGCGATCACCATCGACACCAGCGTGCACCCGCCCGAGATCCTGATGATCCGCGGTACGGCGACGCTCACCGACGTCGACGGGGTGGCGCCGGAGTTCGTGCTCGCCAACCAGCGCTACGGCGGCCCGGAGTTCGGCGCCAGACGCATCGCCGAGGTGAACCGGCCCGGCGTCCGCATGGTCCGCATTGCGGTGCGCCCCACCTGGGTCGGCGTGCTCGACTTCACCACCCGCTTCAGCGGCGGGCGCAACGACGAGGAATTCAGTCGCCGTGGCCGCTGACGAACCCCTCGCCTACCCGATCGCGCGGACCTGCCCGTTCGCCCCGCCCGCCGAGCACGCGGTGTTGCGCGAACAGCGCCCGGTCGCGCCCGTCGAGCTGCCCGGCGGGGAACCGGCCTGGCTGGTCACCCGCTACGACGACGTGCGCCGGCTGGCCACCGACCCGCGTGTCAGCGCCGACCGCGGGCACCCGAACCTGCCGCTGACCGAACCCGTGACCCCGGCCGGGCGCGCCGCCATCGCCGCCGTCGGCCGCTCCCTGATCGGACTCGACGGCGCCGAGCACGCGGTGCGCCGCCGGGTCCTGATCCCCGAGTTCACGCTGCGCCGCATGCGCGCCCTGCGCCCGCGCGTTCAGGAGATCACCGACCAGCACATCACCGCGATGCTGGCCGGCCCCCGCCCGGCGGACCTCGTCACCGCCGTCGCGCTGCCGGTCACCGCCATGGTCATCTGCGAGCTGCTCGGCGTGCCCTACGCCGACCGTGAATTCTTCCAGGAACGCGCCGCCGTGCAGGTGCGCCGCGGCGTCGACCCGGCCCAGCGCCGCCAGGCCGGCCAGGAGCTGCGCGACTACCTCGACGACCTGGTCACCACCAAGGAGACGGACCGGCCGGACGACCTGCTGGGCCGCCTCGCCGGCACCGTGGATCACGACACGCTGGCCGGGCTGGCCATGCTGCTGCTGATCGCCGGGTTCGAGAGCACCGCCAGCATGATCGCGCTGGGCGTCGCCGACCTGCTCGAACACCCCGATCAGCTCGCCCTGCTCCGCGCGGAGCCGGAGCGTACCCCCGCGGTGGTCGAGGAACTGCTGCGCCACCTGGCGATCGTGGACACCATGCCGCGGGTGGTCACCGCGGACGTGGCGGTGGCCGGCACGACGATCCCGGCCGGCGCGGGCCTGCTGCTCGGCTTCGCCGCGGCCAATCATGACCCGGTGGCCTTCGGCGACGCGGCCACCCTGGACACCGGGCGCGGCGCCCGGCACCACGTCGCGTTCGGCTACGGCGCACACCAATGCCTCGGGCAGAACCTCGCCCGCCTCGAACTCGACGTGGTGCTGCGCACCCTGATGACCCGCATTCCGAGCCTGCGTCTCGCCGAGCCGATCACCGGCCTGCCGTTTCGCACCGACGCCAGCGTGTACGGCGTCGACCGGCTCCCGCTCACCTGGGGACAGCCATGATCGTGGACCGCGACCGCTGCATCGGCGCGGCGCTGTGCGTGCTCACCGCGCCGCGCTACTTCGACCAGGACGACGACGGCCGGGTGCTCGCGCGCGCCGCCGACCTGCCGGAACCACCCGAGGATGTGGCCGCCCTCGCGATCCGGCTGTGCCCGTCCGGGGCGCTGCGGTGAAGGGCATCGTGCTCGCCGGCGGCTCCGGTACCCGGCTGCACCCGATCACCATCCCGGTCTCCAAACAGCTGCTGCCGGTCGGTGACAAACCGATGATCTACTACCCGCTGTCCGTGCTGCTGCTCGCCGGTATCCGCGACATCCTGCTCATCGGCAAGTCCATCGACCTGCCGCACTTCCGCCGGTTGCTCGGCGACGGCAGCCACCTGGGCGTTGAGATCACGTACGCGGCGCAGGACGTGCCGCGCGGCGTCGCCGAGGCGCTGGTGATCGGCGCGGACCACATCGGCGCCGAGCCATGCGCGCTGATCCTGGGCGACAACATCTTTCACGGCTCGGTGTTCTCCAAGCTCCTGCGCGACGAGGTCGCTGCCGTGGACGGTTGCACCCTGTTCGGCTACCCGGTCAGCGACCCCGAACGCTACGGCGTCGGCGTGCTCGACGAGCAGGGCCGGCTGGTGTCCCTGGAGGAGAAGCCGCTACGGCCGCACTCCAACCGCGCTGTCACCGGGCTGTACTTCTACGACGCCGACGTGGTCGCCCGCGCCGCCGCGCTGCGTCCCTCCGCGCGCGGCGAGTTGGAGATCACCGACCTCAATCAGCAGTACCTCGCCGACGGCCGGGCGAAGCTGATCGATCTCGGCCGCGGGTACGCCTGGCTGGATGCCGGGACCCCCGAAGCCCTCATGCAGGCCAGCCAGTACGTACGCACGATCGAGGAACGCCAGGGTGTGCGCATCGCCTGCCTGGAGGAAACGGCGCTGCGGATGGGATTCATCGGTGCCGACGACTGCTACCGCCTGGGCGTCGAACAGTCCGGATCGGCGTACGGCCGCTATGTCATGGAGATAGCCCGCGAGCTCGGCGCCGACTCATGAGCCCACGTACCCGCGACGACAAGGAGTTCTGATGTGCGGCATCACCGGCTGGCTCGACTTCGACCGGGCCCCGGCCGGGCGGCGCGCGATCGCCCAGGCCATGACCGACACCATGAGCTGCCGCGGGCCGGACGCCGAGGGCCTGGTGCTCGACGGCCCGGTGGCGCTGGGCCATCGGCGCCTCGCGGTCATCGACGTGGCCGGCGGTCGCCAGCCGATGACCGTGGACGAGGACGGTCATGCGCTCGCGGTGATCAGCTACAGCGGTGAGGTCTACAACTTCACCGAGCTGCGCACCGAGCTGCAAGGATACGGGCACCGTTTCCGTACCCGCAGCGACACGGAGGTGGTGCTGCGCGCGTACGTGCAGTGGGGCGAGGAGTTCGTGCACCGGCTCAACGGCATGTACGCCTTCGCCGTCTGGGACGTGCGCCGTCAGGAACTGCTGCTCGTCCGCGACCGGCTGGGCGTCAAACCGTTGTACTACCAGCGTCTGCCGCACGGGGTGCTGTTCGGCTCGGAGCCCAAGGCGATCCTCGCGCACCCGGACGCGTCGCGCGCCGTCGACGAGGACGGGCTGCGCGAACTGCTGGCGATGGCGAAGACCCCGGAACGTAGCGTCTACCGCGACGTGCACGAGGTCCGTCCGGGTCATCTCGTCCGCGTCGGCCGTACCGGCCTGACCCGCCGCCGCTACTGGGCTCTCGAGGCGCGCGAGCACAGCGACGACCTGGACACCACGGTACGCACGGTGCGTGACCTGGTCGACGACTCGGTGCGCCGGCAGACCGTCTCCGACGTGCCGCTGTGCGCCCAGCTCTCCGGCGGCCTCGACTCCAGCGTGGTCACCGCCTTCGCCGCCCGCGCGCTGCACGAGCGAGGAGACGGCCCGCTGCGCTCGTTCACCGTCGACTTCACCGGGTACGGCGAGATGTTCACCCCCAACCTCATCGCCGAGACCCGTGACCTGCCGTTCGCCCACGACCTCGCCCGGCATGCCGGCACCGAGCACCGCGACATCGTGCTGGACACCGCCGAACTCACCGACGCCCACGCGCGGGCCGCGGTGCTGCGCGCCACCGACGTCCCGAACGGCTCGGGTGACTTCAACACCTCGCTCTACCTGCTGTTCCGGGCGATCCGGCAGCACTCGACCGTGGCGTTGTCGGGGGAGTCCGCGGACGAGATCTTCGGCGGCTACCCGTGGATGTTCCACCCCGAGGCGGTGCAGGCGGACACCTTCCCGTGGCTGGCGTTCCTGCACAACGAGCACGCCCTCAGCGGCCTGCTCGACGAGGGTCTGCTCAAACGGCTCGACCTGAGCGGCTACCGGCGGGAGCGCTACGCCGAGGCCCTCGCCGAAGCGCCGCGACTGGCCGGCGAGACCGGCTTCGACCAGCGCATGCGGGCCGTGAGCTACGTGCACCTCACACGTTTCCTGCAGGCCATGCTCGACCGCAAGGACCGGATGAGCATGGCGGTCGGGCTGGAGGTGCGCGTACCGTTCTGCGACCACCGGCTGGTCGAGTACGCGTTCAACGTGCCGTGGGCGATGAAGACGTTCGACGGGCACGAGAAGAGCCTGCTGCGCGCCGCGGGCCGCGAGCTGCTGCCGGACAGCGTCCTGCAGCGGCGCAAGGTGGTCTATCCGACGGTGCAAGACCCGGCATATGAGCACACGTTGCGCGCCGAGTTCGCCGCGATGCTCGCCGATCCGCAGGCGCCGGTACTGGCGTTGCTCAACGTGGATGCCGCCCGGGAGCAGCTGCGGCGTCCGGTCGGCGAGGTGTCGATCTCGGTGCTGCGCGCGAGCATGGAGATGGCGGTGCAGCTCAATTCCTGGCTTTCCCGGTACGACCTCAGCCTGCGTTGGTGAACGGCGGGCCCGGCGGCGCACCAGCCGCCGGGCCGTACCGGATCAGGCGGGCTGGTACCGCGCGATGATCACGCCCGTGGTGGTGACCACCGTTTCGCCCACCAACTTGAGGTCGGCGGGCACACCGTCGGGGAACTGCCGCCGCCCGGTGCCCAGCAGCAGCGGGTGGATCAGCAGCATGTACTCGTCGATCAGCGCCCGCTCGCGCAGGCTCTGCACCAGCTCGCCGCTGCCCATGATCAGCAGGTCCGGGCCGTCGGTCCGCTTCAGCGCCGCCACGGCGTCCGCGGCGTCACCCTCCAGCAGCGTCGAGTTCTGCCACGGCAGCGGCTCGGCGAGCGTGCGCGACGCCACGTACTTCTGCAGCTTGTCCAGCACCTCGGTGAACGGGTTGTCCGTCCGGCCGTGCCACACCTGATAGAAATCCTCGTAGGTACGCCGCCCGAGCAGCAGCGCACCGCCGGTGGCCATGCCCTGCCCGAGCGTGCGGCCCTTCACCTCGTCCTCGTAGCCGGTCGCCCAGCCACCGCGGTCGAACCCGCCCCGGCGGTCCTCGTCGGGCCGCCCGGGGGCCTGCATCACGCCGTCCAGGCTCACGTTGTTGAGCACGGTCACGCGTCGCATCGGCAGTTCTTCCTCTCGTTCAGCGGGGCCGGCGGAGTGCCGTCCCGGCAGACAGACGAACCAGGGCCCCGCGAAAACGACACCCCGGAAAAATCCATGAACCCGTTCACCCGTACGGCGTCAGCCCGCCAGAGCCTCGGCCAGCGTGGGCTGCGCGGCGTCCCGGACCGACAACCGGGTCGTGTCGTCCGCCGCGACCGGGATCGGCCAGCTCACCCCAAGGGCCGGGTCGAGCGGGTGCACGCCGATGTGCGGCTGCCCCGGCTGCCACTCGCGGTCGGCGGCGTACAGGTACTCGGCCGCTTCGCCGCCTGTCGCCTGCAGGCCGCTGCACACCCCGGGCGGGACGAGCACCTGGGTGCCCGGGCGCAGCTCGACGGTGACCACCTTGCCGCGCGCCACCGAGCCGGGCCGCGCGTCGACGTACACCCCGAACGCCGTTCCGGAAGCCACCGTGACCAGCTTGGTGACCTGCTCACCGTGCAGCCCGCGGATCACCCCCGGCGCGGTGCTGGTCAGCGTGATCTGCTGCCACGGGCCGGCAGGTCCGCCGATCTCGGCCAGCGCAGACGCGCGGAAGAACTCGCGGACGGTACCGCGCGCGTCGACGGCCTGCCGCATGGTGAGCATCAGCAGGCCGGGTATGGCGGTGGGCTCGGCCCGCAGCGGAATCGAGGAGGTTGTTCGCATACCTTTACTGTGTCCGGGTGAGTAGCGCCGCGGCAGCCTCGGCGGCGCAGCTGAGCACGAATGCGGACGGCACATTGGGAGACGTTCCGGGCCCCGCGCCGGTGCTGCAATAAGCCCATGACCAGCCCCATCACCCTGGCCGCCCCGCCCGTTGCGGCCCCGACCGGCCCGGCCATGCAGTTCGGGCTGTTCGTGCCGCAGGGCTCCCGGATGGAGCTGGCCGGCATCGACACCGCCGCGCACTGGACCGCGATGCTCGACGTGGCCCGGCTGGCCGAGCGGGGGCCGTGGGACTCCCTCTGGCTGGTCGATCACCTGCACACCCTGCCGGTGGCCACCGACGAGGCGACGTACGAGGTGTGGGCGTTGATGGCAGCGCTGGCGGCCACGACGGCCCGTATCCGCCTCGGGCAGATGTGCACCTGCGCGGGCTTTCGCAACCCCGCCCTGCTCGCCAAGATCGCGGCGACCACCGACGTGATCTCCGGTGGCCGCGTCGACGTCGGGCTCGGCGCCGGCTGGTACGAGGCGGAGTGGCGCGCGTACGGCTACGACTTCCCGCCGCTGGGCGAGCGACTCGGCCGGCTGCGCGAGAGCGTCGAGATCCTGCACCGGCTGTGGACCGAGGGCAGGGCCACGCTCGACGGACGCTATCACCGGGTCAGCGGGGCCGTGTGCCGCCCGCTGCCGCTGCAACGCGGCGGCATCCCGATGTGGATCGCCGGGGGTGGCGAGAAGGTGACCCTGCGGCTGGCCGCGCGCCATGCCACGTACACGAACTTCACCGGCGATCCCGACGGCTTCCGGCACAAATCGGCGGTCCTGGCCGGGCACTGCCGCGACGTGGGACGCGACTTCGCCACGATCCGGCGCTCCGCCAGCTACAAGGTGGTGATCGGCGAGACCACGGCCGAGGTCCGTGACACGCTGCGCCGGTTGCGCGCCCGCTACGAGCGGCTGGTGGGCGCCGAGCAGGCCGAGCGGATCTGCCGCGACTACGCCTCGGGGCTGCTGGTGGGCACGGCCGAGCAGGTGGCCGAGCGGCTGCTGCGGATGCGCGCGCTCGGGTTGGCGTACGCCATGGTGTACTTCCCCGGCATCGCCCACGACCGTTCCGGAGTGGAGCTGTTCAGCCGCGAGGTGATTCCGGCGGTGAGCGGCGGTGTCGTCTCCGGCGCCCGCGATTCGTCATGATGGGGAAGCCGCCATCGCGTCAAGGAGGACACCGTGCGTTACTGCCTGCTGCTCACCGCCCCCGAACCGGCCGCGGGGGAGATCTCCGAGGAGGAGATGAGCTCGTTCCGACAGGCGTACCAGTCGTACGCCGTCTCGCTGGAGGCCGCCGGTGTGCTGCGCTCGGCGGACGTGCTGCACCCCAGTTCCTCGACCACCACCGTGAGCATGCGCACCGGCTCGCTGCAGGTGCAGGACGGCCCGTTCGCCGACACCAAGGAGGCGCTGGCCGGGGTGTTCGTGATCGACGTCGACGACCTGGACGCCGCGCTGGCCTGGGCCGAGCAGTGCCCGGGCGCGCAGTACGGCACGATCGAGATCCGGCCGACCGCCGCGGCCTTCCTCGACGGCGCATGGGTGAGATGACCGCCGCGTCGGTGCGGGCGGAGGCTGTCGCCCGCACCGGCTACGGGCGGCTGCTGGCGCTGCTCGCCGCGCGCAGCGGGGACATCGCCGGCGCCGAGGACGCCCTGTCCGAGGCGTTCGAGCAGGCCCTGATCCACTGGCCGCGCACCGGCGTACCAGATCATCCCGAGGCGTGGCTGCTGACGGTGGCCCGCAACCGCCAGCGCGACCGGTACCGCTCCGCCGCCCACCGCACCAGCGTCGCGCTCGAACAGGTCGCCGAGCTGCACGCCGCCCCCGACGCCGACCCGGTGGAGATCCCGGACCAGCGCCTGGCCCTGATGTTCGTGTGCTCGCACCCGGCGATCGGCGCCACCATCCGGACCCCGCTGATGCTGCAGACCGTGCTGGGCGTCACCGCCAAGGACATCGCGCGGGCCTTCGCCGTGCCGGCCGCGACCATGCTGCAACGGCTGGTCCGCGCCAAGCAGCGCATCCGCGACGCCGGCATCCCGTTCGTCATCCCGGACCGTTCGGCCATGCCGGCCCGGCTCACCGCAGTGCTGGAAGCGGTGTACGCCGCGTACGCCATCGACTGGCACGGCATCGCCGCGGCCACCGAACGCCGGCTGCTCGCCGCGGAGGCGCTGTTCCTGGCCGAGACGCTCGCCGAGCTGCTGCCCAGCGAACCCGAGACGCTCGGCCTTGCGGCGCTGATCTGCCTGTCGTCGGCCCGCAGCGCGGCGCAGACCACCGGCGACGGCTCGTTCATCGCACTCGCCGACCAGGACCCGCAGGCGTGGCACGGCGAGCTGATCGACCGCGGGGAGCGTTACCTGCACCGGGCGCACCGGCACGCCCGCATCGGCCGGTTCCAGCTGGAGGCGGCCATCCAGTCGGCGCACTGCGCCCGGCGCAGCACCAGCGTCACCGACTGGGCGGCGCTGAAGGTGCTGCATCGGGGCCTGCTCGACGTCGCCCCCACGCTCGGCGCCACCGTGTCGCTCGCCGCGGTGCTGGAACACACCGACGGCCCGCACGCCGGGCTGGCTCTGCTCGACGCCCTGGACGGCACGGCGGCGCGGCGCTTCCAGCCGGCCTGGGCGACCCGGGCCCACCTGCTGGCCGCGGCGGGGCAGGTGGAGGCGGCCCGGGAGGCGTACGGCAAAGCGATCTCCCTGACCACCGACCGGGCCATGCGTGACCACCTCACCGCCGCCCGGCAGCGGCTGGACCGCCCGCTACCGTGACCGGCCGGCCGGGCGGCGCCGGAGCATGACCACCACCAGCACGACGGCCAGCACCACATCCAGCACGACCAGCACCAGGCTCAGCGGATCCTTGCTCAGGTGCGCATGCCCGGCCGCGGGCGCCGCCGCACCGGCGCCGACGGCGAACCCGATGTCCCCGGCGATCTGCGATCCGTCGCTCAATTCCACGTGGTACGCGACCCGGTAGGCGCCGGCGCCGATCGCCGTCAGCGGCGCGACGATCCGGTCACCGCTCACCCGCGGCTGTTGCTGAGGCATGGTCGTACCGTCGGCGCCGGTCACCACGATGTGCACCAGACTGGTCTCGGGGCGGCCGGAGAACGTCAGCACCACCTCGGCGGGCGGGTCGTCGAGCCGGACGCCGTCGGCGGGGGACACGCTGCTCAGACGCGGGGAGGTGTGCGCCGGGCGCCACAGGAACAGGGCGAGCACGACGGTGACCGCCAGCACCGCCAGCGCCTTGACCCGGTTCACCGGCCCGGCAACGCGGCCGGGCGGGCACAGCCGCAGCCGGCCGCGCGGGCCTCGGTCTCGTTCGGACGCAGGTGCAGCACCATGGCGACCACCATGGGCAGGAACACGACGGTGTTGTAGAACAGGTGCAGCTCCACCCGCGGCGCCACCATCTGCAGAATGCTGGTGGGCACGGCCCGGCCGAACAGGAAGTGCCCGGTCTGGGCCTGCACCAGCAACAGCAGGTGCTCGATGTGGTGCCAGAACTGGATGCCGAGCGCCACCGTCCACCACGTCCGGGCACGGCCGGTGAAGCCGGGGCGCAGCAGGAACAGGCCGATCAGCATGACGATGGCGTAGCCGTAGTGCAGCCACTCGGACTTGATCAGCCAGGGGAACGGCAGACCCAGCACGCCGCGCGCCTGCGGCGGGGCCCAGCCGAGCACCCACAGCTGGTAGGCCTGGGCGAGGTGCTCGGCCCAGTGCGCGATGACCACGATCATGAACAGGGTCAGCGCGGTGCGGTGATGCGTGGTGTTCAACCAGGGCAGGCGGCGGGGCGGGGCCGCGTCGTACGTGGTCATGCGGTGCTCCTCGCGAAGGGTGGGGCGGGCACGCCGCCGCGGCACGGCGGCGGCGTCCCAGGGATGGTCAGGCGGGGGAGACGGGCTGCTGCCGGCCTTCGCGGAACCAGCGGGCCCACCAGTAGAGCCCGCGCACCAGGCAGACCAGGGTGACCGCGAAGAACAGCGTGTAGACGATGTTGAACGCGATGAGCACGCCGTACACCGCGCCGACGCTAGCGCCGAACATGAACTGGTGCTTGAACGCGCTCGGCGTCGTGCCGGGGTCGGTGATCATGTAGTTGGTGAACAGCACGAACGCGACGCCGGTCATGGTGCCCAGCGCGGCCCACAACGCCACGTCGAACACGAAGTGGCGCACCACCGCCTGGATGATGAAAGCCCCCATCCAGCCCATGATCAGGCCGACCTTCTTGGTCAGCGCGGCGTTGAGCACCGTCCCCGCGGTGATGATGATGATCGGCACCATGATCCGGATGACGTCCGGCACGTCCTCGGTGAAGTGGTACGGCGGTGCGACGTTGACCCACGAGAAAACCAGCAGCGTGACGGTGATGCCCAGGTTCGACGGGTTCATGAAGTGCCGCATCCGGCCCTTGATGGGCGCCTGCAGCACCGCCTTCTGGCCCACCGCGACGACCACGGCGAACGCGATCGGCCAGAACGTGTCGTTGGCGTACAGCAGCATGTTCGCGGCCAGCGCGGTGATGTGCGTGGGCAGCAGGAACGTGTACACGCCCCAGGCGCCGTGGCCGCGGAACGCAGGCCGGCGGCGCTGCGCCCACGCGGCGATCAGCTCGACGGTGATCTCGGTGGCGTACCCGACGGCGAGGGCGAAGAACGGCCACGTCCACGGCTGCTCGAAGCCGAGCAGGGTGTAGCCGAGGATGTTGAACACGCTCATCGAGATGGCGAAGTTGCGCAGCGCCTTGTAGCGCGGATCGGTGGCGTCGACGCGTTCGGTGGTGGTGGCGTACCGCGGCGCGACGGTGCCGGGTTCCGGGATCGGATGGGGTGTGACGACCGCGGTCATCGCGAGGCCACCTCCTGTGCCTGGGAGTCGAGGATGAGCGAGTGCCAGCCGGTGCTCAGGTTCAGCCGCTGGGTGTGGGTGGCGCCGCCGAGGTCACGCCAGCTGAGCTCGGCGCTGACCGGGGCGGATCCGTTGCCGCCGAGCCCGAAGAAGAGGTCGAAGCTGCGCTTGCCGGAGTGCCCGCCACCGCCGTCGAGCTGGGCCGTCTGCACCTTGCCGTCGGCGGTGGTGATGCGCACCTGGGCGCCGTACGAGGGCGTGCCGACGGGGCCGGGTCTGGTGGCGCCGGACGGCACCGGGCGGTAGAGCCGCAGCCCGAGGAAGTCGGAGTCGGCCCGGTGGCCGTTGCGGAAGAACTGCGGTGCACCCCATTGGCGGGCCACCGCGAAGTCCTGGCTGCCGTCACCGTCGACGTCGGCCACGGCGATGCCCCGGCTGGGCGTGGGATCGCCGAGCCCGAGCGGCCCGGACAGGTCGACGTAGCGATCGACGTGATCCTCCTTGGCCCAGAACGCCAGCGGTTGGTCACCGGCAAGGTCGTCGCCCGGCTCGGCGTTCGGCCACATCGCCGGGTTCGCCAGCAGCAGATCGTTCGCGGCGGCCAGTTCCTGCAGCCAGGCGAACCGGTTGGTGTCGCCGGCCACGAACCCGGCCGCCTGCACGATCTCGGGCAGGCCGTTGTTGTCGAAGTCCGCGGCCTTGGTGTCCCAGCCCCAGCCCGTCCACGCGATGTTTCGCCCGGCGGCGCTGTTGTCGTACGGTGCGACCCCGCGCCGCAACTGGTCCCGCGCGCTCGCGGCATCGGCGGCGGTGTTGCGCCAGAAGAAGTTGCTCTCCTCCAGCCCCCACGAGGTGGTGATATTGCTGACGAACGCGTCGAAGCGGCCGGTGCCGCGCAGGTCGGCGAAGTCGATCGACATGCTCTTGAACGAGTCGTGCCCGAGCACCAGCGACTTCGGGTCCAGCGGCCCGCGTTTGCCCTCGGCCAGCGCGAACCGGATCCGGCCGGGCGCCGAGACGTTGTGGAAGAACCGGTCCCGGCCGAAATCGTTGGCCAGGTACAACTCCGGCAGCAGGTCACCGTCGAGGTCCACGGACGCCGAGCCCAGTGTCCAGCCGGTCGCCACAGCCGGGTCGATCGCGGGCTGCTCGGTGAACACCACGGAGTCGGCGGTGGCCGAGGTCCAGCGCAGCACGTGCGCCCCGCCCGCGTTGGTGGCATTCGACATCGAGTGGTTCATCTGCACGTTCGGGTGCCCCTGCGGGTCGAGCACCTGGGTGTCCGGGAAGTAGTTGAACACCCCGACATCGGGGCGCCCGTCGCCGTCGAAGTCCGCCACGGCCACCGCGTTGGTGTTCCACAGCGCCCCGCGATAGACGTGGTCCGGCGAGTCCGCCTGCTGGATCAGCTCGGTCGCCCGGAAGGAGGTCGCGCTCAGCGTGCCCCCCGCGCCGGCATTCAGGAACAGCACCGGGGTACGTCCCCAGTAGTACACGATCAGGTCCGTCCAGCCGTCCATGTTGAAGTCGCCGGGTACGCAGCCCATCGGCGCCATCGTCGGGCTGGTCGGCAGCGGTGCCGGATCGAGCACGAACGGCGCGTAGCGTCCGGCTCCGCCCGGCGCCGGGGTGACGACCGCGCGGTCCGTACGGGTGTCCACCAGGCAGAGATCGTCGGCCTTGCCGGCCCCGTCCAGGTCGTTGACGGCCACCGCGGCGCCGACCGATGAGATCCACGATTTGATGTGCTCGTACTGCGGGTTCACCTGCCGTACCGTCTGCATCGGCAAGCCCGGCGGCAGCGCGATGGGCAGCTGCGTGAACGCGAACCGCGACGCCATCGAGGCCCGGTCCCCGGCGGACGCGGCGGGAAGCCGGGCGCCGAGGAACAGCGCCGACACGAGTACGAGGACGAATGCGGCTGGAGCGAGCCGGCGCAGCCCACCGGCGGATCTGGATGGCATCGCACATCCCCTCGGAGATTCGGGGACGTCGATCGGCGTCCCTCAACCTCCGTGATCCTCGCGGCGCGCGGGTGCCCCCGTCATACGGCAGAGTGCTCTGTTGCCCGCCGCGGTCGCAGCTGCGCACGTGACAAGAAATATACGGCGAAGGCCTGCCGCGGAGAGCCGTTCACCTCGCCGGCAAACGCCTCCACCGCCGTGACTTCGCAGGCGGCCACCGTCGTGCACCATCGGCCGGACGCGGCCGGTCCGCCCGCATGTCATGGCATTGGTGCTGGTCAGCGTGATGGGCCCTTGTCCGCGGCCGCCGATGATCCCCGGTAACGGGGTGGCCGGGACGGTGGTGCCGGCGCTGTCGCCGAGACCGTGTTCGAGCCGCTCGGCTGCGGTGGCCGGATGATCAGCTTCGGGTACACCTCGGCCGCCGGCTGGCCCGACGTGACCGACGAGACGGCCGCGCAACGGGGTATCAGGGTCCAGCGGGGCGCGCGAAGATTCGGCGCTACCACGCCACGAGGACATCGACGGAAACTCCTGCGCCGTAGGCCGGCGCCGCACTCGTGGGGCGGCGGGGCGGCGAGCTGCCGTGCTCGTAGCGCGGTCGGCGACCTTCACGGCCCGGCGCCGACGGGCCGCGGTCGCGCGCACACGGCCGGAAGGACGGTATCGGGCTTGCCGCTACGGCCGGGAGTTTCGCCGTGCGGGCGCCGGCCACGCGCGCATCGCGACCTGCGCGACGGACTCCAGCTGGGCGCGGGTCGCGCCGTCGCGTGCCTGTTGGGACATGCCCTGCAGCGTCGCCGCGGTGAACATCGCCAACGTCTGCGGATCCGCGTCGGCCGGCAGCGCTCCGGTGTCGATGTCGGTTCGGATGCGGCGTCCGATCTCGCGGACGTTGGCGTTGCGCTGCCGGCGGAGGTCTTCCTCGATGTCGGCCGAGGCCGGACTGCAGTTGATCGCGGCGCTGATGACCAGGCAGCCGCGCGGGTGTCGCGGATCGCTGTACTCGGTGGCGGCCTCGTGCAGCATGCGCTCCACGCCTCGGCGAGCGGTGGGTTCCTCGGCCAGCGCCCGCATGGCGAACGCGCCGTGGGTGCGGCTGTACACCTCGACAACCTCGCGGAACAGCGCTTTCTTGTCACCGAAGGCCGCATAGAGGCTGGGCGCACCGATTCCCATGGCCGCGGTCAGCTCGGCGATCGAGGTGGCCTCGAAACCGTGCTCCCAGAACGCGTGCATGGCCACGGCGACGGCCCGGTCACGGTCGAAGGCGCGGGGTCGTCCGCGTCGTGGTGTCGCAGTGGTCACAGTCCCATTCTATAGCGCCCGTTAAAGAAGTGCCGCTACCTTCTGTAGCGATCACTACAGAAAGGGAGTTCCCGTGAACGGATCGCTCACCGGCAGAACCGCGCTCGTCACCGGTGCCAGTCGTGGCATCGGACGCGCGATCGCCCTTCGGCTCGCCGCCGACGGCGCCCTCGTCGCGGTGCACTACGGCAGCAACGTGACGGCGGCGAAGGAGACGATCGAGCTGATCACCGAGGCCGGCGGTCGCGCCTTCGCGGTCCACGCCGAGTTGGGTCGCCCCGGCGACGCGGCCACGCTGTGGGCCGGCTTCGACGCCGGGCTACGTGACATCGGGGCAGCGCCCGGCCTGGACATCCTCGTCAACAACGCGGCGATCGGACGCTCGAAGGGCATCGACGCCGTCACGCCGGAGGAGTTCGATGCCGTCTTCGCCGTCAACGTCAGAGCGCCGTTCTTCATCGTCCAGCACGGCCTGGACCGCATCCGCGACGGTGGCCGGATCATCAACATCTCCTCGGGCGTCACACGCATCGCCTACCCCGAGACGATCGCGTACTCGATGACCAAGGGGGCGCTCGACACCTTCAGCCTCACCCTCGCCAAGGTGCTCGGGGCCCGGAACATCACCGTCAACTCGGTCTCGCCCGGCATCGTCGACACGGACGTCAACGCCGACTGGCTCCGCGACAACCCCGACGCCTGGGCGCACGCCGCCGCGTATTCGACCTTCAACCGGGTCGGCGAACCCGCGGACATCGCCGACGTCGTCGCGTTCGTTGCTTCAGCCGACGCGCGTTGGGTCAGCGGCCAGAACATCGACGCCACCGGCGGATCGCACCTCTGAGGCGCGGTCGCCCGGCCGGGCCGCGCCGGTGGCGGTCGACGCGGCCATGATGGCGTCTCCCTCGTCTCTCCGGCGCGGGCCCGCCGGGCCGACCCCGCCGCCGAGGCGTATCCCGCTGTCGCGCAGCCGGTCGACGTCGGGATCGGCGCCGAACGCGACGACGACGTGCACGCGCCTGCGAGGGCCCTCCGGTCATGGGCGGCGTTCAGGCCGGGTTGAAACGGGAGTACCCGCCGAACGTCCACCGCCGCGGGAGACCGCCGGACACCTCGACGACACGCTCGACGTCGAAGTCGACGAGCCGCTGGGCGCCCGGCACGGCGGAGGCCCGGCCGGGGTCCCAGTCGACGGTCGCGCGGCCGGTCAGGTGCAGCGTGCGGCCGTTGTCCCAGTCCGGGAACAGCAGTCCGCAGCGCGGCTCGAGCTGGAGGTTGCCCAGCGTCATGTACATCGAGTTGCCGCGGTAGTCCGGCCAGGTCAGCCGGTTGCCGGCGACGGTGACGAAGCCGGGGTTGCCGCCACGGTGCGAGGCGTCGGCGCCGTGGCCGGCCGCGTACGTACCGACGAAGAACGTGTCGGCGTCGGCGATCCAGCGTCGCTGCCCGGCGGTGAGTTCCGTCCCGGCGGCCACCGCGCGGTGTACCGGCGCCTCGTCGTCGCCGAAGGTTCGGGTCTGGATGTACTTCGGGCAGTTCGAGTACACCTGCTCGGTACGGACCAGGAGGCGGTGCCCGTCGCGGCGGGCCCGTCCGTTGACGCGCATCCGTCTGCGGGTGACCGGGTCGATGATCAGCATGCCGAGGTCGTGTTCGATGTCGAACCGGTCGGCGAGCGGGTCTCCGGGACCCGGCACTCGATCGGTGACGACGGTCCGGTCATCGGGTGAGGTGGCGAATCCCGGCGGTCCGGTGAGGACGCTGGCCCAGGGCGCGCCGTCGTCGGCGACGGCCGAGATCACCACCAATCGCTGCCGGCTCAGGAATCGCGCGGCGACCGGTGGGATGACCGGGTCGACGCGGGCCGATCCCCAGTGGTCGACGGTGACGCCGGCACGGCGTTGAACCGTCTGCTCGCCCTGATGCGGCACGGGGTGCTCCTCTCGGGTGGGGCCCGGGCCGGGACGCGGCGGGTGTCCGCGCGGCCCGGGCCGGTGGACTGCGGCGAGCGGCCTAGAAGAAGCCGCAGGTCGGTGCGCCCTGGGTCGGCGCCGGTGCGGTGTCGGCGCCGGTCGGCGCGAAGATCTCCAGACGGATGCCGTCCGGATCGGTGAAGAACACGCCGCCGGAGGAGGCGCCCTCGCCGTGCGGGACGATGCCGTCGTGGAGGATCTCCACGCCCAGGTCCCGCAGCGTGGCCTCGGCCCGCCGCACCGCCTCGATGTCGGGCACCTGGAACGACAGATGGTGCAGACCCGGGCGGTCGACCGGGAACCGGCCGCCGCTCTGCTGCCACAGCGCGACCAGCAGGGCCCCGTCACGGCCGAGGAACGCGAACGCGCGGTCGCCGCCGGTCTGCTCCCCGATCAGGTCGAAGCCGAAGACCCGACGGTAGAAGTCGGTGGAGCGGGCCAGGTCGGTCACGTTCAACCCGACGTGCCCGGTCGTGAGGTGGGGCGAACTCATGCGAACCTCCAGCATTTCTAACGGATGAATCCTTGCGTGTCCGTTAGAACCCTGCCCGGAGTTTCTCACGGTGTCAAGGGCCGGGTATCGTTAGAACGTGAGTGTGGCGAGTCTTCCCGGAGGGGGTGCGCCGCTCCTCGGCGAGCCTGCGCCGATCGAACTGGGCAACACCGTCTACGCCGTGCGAGGCCGGCTCAAGGACGGTCTGCAGACGGTCGAACACCTCGCCGCGTGGCTGCGCGACATGCGTCCACGCCTGGGCGTCACGCTCACCGACGACGACGTGCGGAGCGTGACCGACCACGAGCTACGCCTGGCCCGGGAGCTGCGCGACGCCATCCGGGCCCTCGGCGCCACCGCGGTGGCCGGGCGCCCACCGGACCCGGAGGCCGTGGCGACCCTCAACCGGCACGCCGGCCGGACACCGCGATGGCGCGAGTTGCGTACTCTTCCGGAACCGCACGTGACGCAGTGCTCGGCCGGTCGGCCGGTCGCGGCCGCGCTCTCCGCCCTCGCGGAGGAAGCCGTCGATTTCTTCGGCGGCCGGCCGCGCGACGACGTGCGGGCCTGCCCGGGTCCCGGATGCGTGCTCTACTTCGTCCGCGAAGGGTCACGGCGGGAGTTCTGCTCCGCCGGGTGCTCCAACCGCGCCCGGGCCGCCCGGCACTACGCCAGGTCCAAGGGGACGGGCGACCCCGACGGGGGCTGCGATCAGCCGCGACCGGCTCGGTAGCACGCCGGGAGCGGCTCGTCGATCGAAGGTGCCGCACGGCGGTCGGCGCCGGCCATGCGACCGGTGGCGGTGCGGCGGCCGCCGGTGCGATCGCGGTGTCTCTGGGCCCGGCAGGCGGCCGCGGCGAGCTTCTCTGCCGGCTCGTGCCGGTAGGGAGTGCGGGGGACACGGCGCGCGGAACGGCGACGCGGCGCCTCCGCGGACGGACGGGCGGAGGGACGCTCACCTGGGGTGGGCGGCCCTCGCCCGGCCGCGGCCCTCGGGCGATCCGCGCTGGATCCCGGGAGCCGGCCGCCGCGGACGGTCAGGAATCCACGGCGTTGAGGATCCGGATGTCGCGTTCCGCGCCGTCGCCCAGCTCGGCGAGCGCCTCCTGGTAGGCCGGGCTGTGGTATGCCGCCACCGCGGCATCGACGCTGTCGAAGCGGATGACGGTGGTGCGAAGGCCGGAGGATCCCTCCAGGACGTGCACGGGGTTACCGCGGGCGAGGAACACTCCGCCGGCCGCCCGCATCGCCGGGCCGGCCAGATCGATGTAGCGCGCGAGCTTCGTTTCGTCGTGGATGGCGGTGAACGTGTTGATCCAATAGGCTCCCACGGCACCCATGATGCCCTATCCGGCGCCGAGCCGAGGATCGTGCCGGCCGGCGATACGCCGACCGCCGATCATCGATGACCGGCCGGATCCGGTCGTCGCGAGTCCCGGCGTGCCGGGCCGGACAAGCGGCCGGCACCCTGGTTCGCCGGCCGCACCAGCCGGGCGCCGGGAGCCTGGGCGCCGTCGCGATCCGCGCGCGGCCGGCGGACGGCGGTCGTCGTCGAGGCGCTCCGACGAATGTCCGGCTCAGGTACGGGCCGGGGACTGCTGGTCCTCGGCGCTGTCCAGGGTCCGGTCGTGGCGCAGCGACGACCCGGCGGTCTCCCGGGCCAGCAGCACCGCGACCACGGTGAGCACCGACGCCACGGTCATGTAGACGGCCACCGCCGTGGTGTTCGGCCGGCTCACGTCGCCGAGCAGTTTCAGCGCGACGATCGGGGCCAGCGCCCCGGCCATGATCGAGGCGAGCTGATATCCCACCGAGGCGCCGGTGTACCGCACCGAGGTGCCGAACAGCTCGGAGAAGAACGCGGCCTGCGGGGCGTACATGAGCGCGTGCAGGATCAGGCCGACGACCACGGCGAGGATGATCTTCGGCTCGGAGCGGCTGCCGACCAGGCCGAAGAACACGTACGACCAGAGGGCGAGGCCGATCGCGCCGGTCAGGTAGAGCGGGCGGCGGCCGACCCGGTCGGAGAGCGCGCCGACGGCGGGGACGACGACGAACTGGACGGCGGAGCCGATCAGCAGCGCGGTGAGGATCATGCCGCGGTCCGCGGAGGTGCCGGCGAACGTCGTCAGGTAGGTGATCGAGATGACCGTGACCAGGTAGTACCCGATGTTCTCGGCGAGCCGCATGCCCATCGCCAGCAGGATCTCGCGCGGGTAGCGGCGGATCACCTCGAGCAGTGGCTGGTGACCGCGGCCGCCGTCGCGGGCGTCGCGTTCGGCGCGGGCCTGCCGGAACACCGGCGACTCCTCGATGGACAGGCGCACCCAGAGGCCGACGAGCACGAGGACGGCGCTGAGCAGGAACGGGACCCGCCAGCCCCACGCCTCGAAGGTCTCGTCCGGCTGCACCAGCGCGAGCAGCCACAGCACGCCGGTCGCGAGCAGGTTGCCGAGCGCGACACCGGCCTGTGGCCAGGAGGACCAGAAGCCGCGCCGGGCGTCGTCGCCGTGCTCGGCGGCCATCAGCACGGCCCCGCCCCACTCGCCGCCGACCGCGAAGCCCTGCAGCAGGCGGCACACCAGCAGCAGCACCGGTGCGGCCAGGCCGATCGTCGCGTACGTCGGCAGGAGGCCGATCGCCACGGTGGCCAGGCCCATCACCAGGAGCGAGACGACCAGCATCCGCTTGCGGCCGACCCGGTCACCGAAATGCCCGAAGATCACCCCGCCGAGCGGGCGGGCGACGAAGCCGAGCGCATAGGTGCCGAACGCCAGCAGGGTGCCGGTCACCGGATCGGACGAGGGGAAGAACAGGGTGCCGAAGATCAGGGCGGCCGCGGAGCCGTAGAGGAAGAAGTCGTACCACTCCACGGCGGTGCCGACCAGGGATGCCAGAACGACCTTGACGATGGGGGTACGGGACATGGGCGCGGTCCTCTCGGTGGGCGACAGTACCGGCACGCTATGCGTGGCGCGGCCGTCAGCACATGGAGCCGGGACACACAACGGTGATCGATGTCATGTCGGTCAGCCACGCAGCCGGTGCAAGCGCAGGGCCAGCTGAAGGTCGAGCATCCGGGCCGGCGCCTGCCAGTCGTCGCCGAGCAGGTGGGCGACCCGTTCCAGACGCTGGGTGACGGTGTTGACGTGCACGTGCAGCGCCTCGGCGGCCTTCGCGTGCCCGCCGCCGGCCTCGAACCAGGCCTCCAGGGTGCGGACCAGGGCGGTGCCCCGGCGCGTGTCGTAGTCGATCACCGGCCCGGCGACGGCGTGCACGAAACCGGCCACGTCGCGTCGCTCGCTCAGCAGCAGCCCGACGTAGCCGAGTTCATCCGTACCACCGCCGGTGCCGGAGCGGCCCAGGGCGACCAGCGCGCTGAGGCACCGGTCGGCCTCGCGGTAGGCGGAGGCGACAGCCTGCGCTCCCCGGGCCGGGCCGGCGCCGCCCGCGGTGACCGGCCGGCCGAGCGTGCGCCCCAGATCCCGGGCGACCAGCCGGGCCACCGCGCCCGGGTCCTCGCCCGGCAGCAGCAGCACCACCCGGCCGTCCCGGGCGATCGCCAGGCCGCGCCGGCCGGCCGCGAACGTCCGCGCCCAGGACACCGCGCGCTGGCCCAGACCATCGCCGGCGTCGTTGCCGGCGGCGACGACGACGAACGGCGCGTCCATGTCGAGTCCCAACCGCCCGGCCCGGACCCGCACCGCCTGGGTGTCGCGCACCGGCCGGCTGATCAGGTCGTCGAGCAGGTCACCGCGGACCTGCGCCTCGGCGTCGGCCACGGTGCGCCGGAAGAGCAGCAGCAGCGCGGTGACCTGGGCGGCGCGTTCCAGGATGCGCTCGTCGACGTCGGTGAGCGGCTGCGCCGGGCGCAGCACCAGCGCGCCGAGATCGTCCGCGCCGGCCACCACCGCGGTGATCACCAGGTCGCCGCGCCGGACGCTGCCGCCCTTGCCGCGCGATGCCGCCACGGCCTCCTCGATCAGGGCGGCGTCGGGTTCCGGGAGGCCGGCGGAGAGGTCCGGGCCGGCGGCGGTGGCCACCGTACGGCCGTGCGCGTCGATCACCAGCAGGGCGCCGTGCAGTACGTCCACCAGGTCGGCGGCGACGTCGTCGACCTGTCCGCCGCGCAGCACGACCGCGGTCATCCGGTCGTGGGCGGCGGCCGCCCGTTCCACCGACTCGCTGTGCGCGCGGATCACGGTGTTGGCGGCGGACAGTTCGGCGAGGGCGGTCTGGGTCTCGCTGAGCAGGCGCGCGGTGTCGAGGGCGACGGCCGCGTGTGCGGCGAGCGATTGCAGCAGGGCCACCTCGTCGCGGGCGAACGGCCGTTCGGTGCGGTCGGCGGCGAACAGCACGCCGATCACGGTGGATCCCAGCCGCATCGGCACGCCGAGGATCGCCACCAGCCCCTCGTCCCTGACCCCCACGTCGATCGAGGTCACGTGCTCGAACCGGGCGTCGGACGGGTAGTTCGCGGTGGCGTACGGCGTGCCGGTGAGCGCGACCAGCCCGCCCAGCCCGGCGCCCGGCGGCAGTCGCAGCCGCTGGAAGCTGGCCGCGACCGACCCGTCGGTGATCCGCATGTAGGTGTCGCCGCGGTCGGCGTCGTTGAGCGTCATGTACGACACGTCGACATTGAGCAGGGTCCGGGCCCGGTGCACGATGGCCCGCAGCACCGCGTCCACGTCCCGCAGCCCGGCCAGGTCGCCGGCGGTGTCGTAGAGAGCGGACAGCTCCTCCTCGCGGCGGCGGCGCCGCTCCAGCAGCGCCCGCACCCGCAGAGCGAGCAGTTTGGCCTGCTCGAGGTCGGCGAGCGCGGCACCGGACAGGCCGGCTGAGCGGGCGTCGACCAGTGGCCGCTCGAACTCCACGAGGGCGGCCTCACGCGCCAGCAGTTCGAGGAACTCCTGTTCGTGCCGCATCGCCCTCCCGCCCCGGCTCCCGGCGCCATTCTGAACACTGTCGCCGGATCCGGCAATCGACACGGTCCGTCGGCGACGACGGGTCGGCTCGGACCCGCGGCGTGCCGCGCGTCGATCCGGTCGGCGCCGGTCATCGGATCAGTGCGCCGTCCAGCCGCCGTCGATCACGATCGACGATCCGGTGATCAGCGAGGCCGGTGGACTGCACAGGTACGCCACGATCTCGGCCACCTGCTCCGGCTCGATCAGCTGACGGATCGCCGCCCGGTCGAGCAGGATCCTGTCGACCACCTCGGCCCGGTCGATGCCGTTGACCGCGGCCTGGTCGTCGATCTGCCGCTCGACCAGGGGGGTACGGACGAAGGCCGGGTTGACGCAGTTGGAGGTCACCCCGTGCTTGGCGCCCTCCAGCGCGGTCACCTTGGACAGCCCCTCCAGGGCGTGCTTGGCGGTCACGTAGGCCGCCTTGTACGGCGAGGCGACCAACCCGTGCACCGAGGAGATGTTCACGATCCGGCCCCAGCCGCGCTGGTACATGTGTGGCAGCACCGCCTTGATCAGCCGGAACGGCGCCTCCACCATGACCCGTTGGAGCAGCGCGAACTTGTCGGCCGGGAAGTCCGGCAGCGGCGCCACCACCTGCAGCCCGGCGTTGTTGACCAGCACGTCGGCGGCCGTGAACGCGTCCAGGGTGTCGAGGTCGGACAGGTCGGCGGTCACCGCCCGGCCGCCGATCGCGGCCGCCACCCGCGTCACCGACCGCTCGTCGATGTCCAGCACCACCACCTCGGCGCCGGCCGCGGCCAGCCGCTCGGCGCAGGCCCGGCCGATGCCGCTGCCGGCGCCGGTGACCAGCGCGGTACGCCCCGTCAGGTCCAGATCGACCACTCGTGCCGTCGTCATGGCGCCGACCGTACGGACCTCCCGGCGGCCATCGGTATGTGGCCGATCCACAGAAGTAGCGGCCGACCTGTGTGGCCGATCGCGCAACCGCCGTCGCCCCGGCAGGGTGCGGAAGCTCTCGGTGCCGCTTGCCGGGAGTGCCCGCACACCCGCTCCGGTCGACGGTCCAGCTCATCCCCAGGGGTGCGCCGCGTGGAAGCGCTCGCGGTAGCTGGCCGGCGGGATGCCCAGCACGCGCTGGAAGGCCCGGCGCATGGTCTCCGCGGTGCCGAAGCCGCAGCGGCGGGCGACGGTGTCGGTGGTGTCGTCGGTGTTCTCCAGCAGGGTCTGGGCGGCGCGGACCCGTACCTGCTCCACGTACCGGGCCGGGGTGATGCCGACGTCCTGGCTGAAACCGGCGCAGGTAGACCAGGAACTGCTCGCTGATCCGGCGGGCGCCGGGACGTGAGCAGGCGGCTGCGCCACCCGGTCGAGGTGCGGCGTGGCGCCGCCGCTGATCCGTTCCTGACGTGGGCGGCCCAGGGTCTGCCGCCGGGCGTACGGATGCACCCGGGTGGCCGGTGTCCGCGGCGCAGGCGTCCCTGAGCCGCGCGGCGACACCCGACCCGCCGTTGGTACCCCTAGGGGGTATGGGTAGTCTGTAGGTGCCGGCGGCGACCAGCGCTGCCGTCCGAATCAATGAAGGAGACCGTCATGACGACGCAGACTTACACCGTGACCGGCATGACCTGCTCGCACTGCGTCAACTCGGTCGGCACCGAAGTCGGCAGGATCCCCGGTGTGACCGACGTCCAGGTCGATCTGGCCTCCGGCACGGTCACCGTCACCAGCGACCAGCCCGTCGACACCGCCGCGGTGGCCGCGGCCGTCGACGAGGCCGGATACGAACTCGCGAGGTAGTCATGAACACCGCCATCAAACTGGGCGGCTTCGGGATCGGGCTGGCGGCCGTGTTCGCGGCCGCCCTCGGTCTCGGCAACGCCACCGCGGCGCCCAGGCCCGCGACCACGACCCCGGCCGCGCACGACGGCCACGCCGGCAGCCCGGCCCCGGACCCGGCCGCCGTGGCCGTGGCCCTGCCCGCCGGGCTGCAGGTCACCCAGGACGGCTACCGGCTCACCCCGCTGAGCCGCGAGCTGCCGCCCGGCGCCGCGCAGCCGTTCCGGTTCCAGATCACCGGGCCGGACGGCAAGCCCGTCACCCGCTACACCACCAGCCACGACAAGGACCTGCACCTGATCGTGGTCCGCCGGGACCTGTCCGGCTTCCAGCACGTCCACCCGCACCTCGGCGCCGACGGCACCTGGTCGATCCCGCTGGCCGTGCCCGCCGCCGGGCAGTACCGGGTCTTCGCCGATTTCCAGCCCGCCGGGCGCCCCGACGGCCTCACCCTCGGCGCGGACGTGCCCGCACCCGGCGACTACCGACCGACCCCGCTGCCCGGGCCCGCGCGGACCGCGACCGTGGACGGCTACACCGTCACCCTCGCCGGTGACCTCACCGCGGGTGGCTCGTCGACACTGACCCTGTCGGTGAGCAGGGCCGGCCGGCCGGTCACCGACCTGCAGCCCTACCTCGGCGCCTACGGCCACCTGGTGGCGCTGCGCGACGGTGACCTGGCCTACCTGCACGTACACCCCGACGGCACGCCCGGCGACGGCCGCACCGCGGCGGGTCCGGACGTCGTGTTCCACGCCGAGGTGCCCAGCGCCGGGACGTACCGGCTGTACCTGGACTTCCAGCACGCCGGCAAGGTCCGCACCGCCGAGTTCACCGTTGCCACCGGCGGTGTGGCGCCGGCCGCCCCGCAGCCGTCGCCCGCGCACGGCGCCGACGGTCACACCCACAACTAGGAGAGCACCCATGGCAACCGTCACCGGGCCGCTGCCCGTGGCCCCGCACCGGATCGAGCTGGCGATCGGTGGTATGACCTGTGCCTCCTGCGCCGCGCGGATCGAGAAGAAGCTCAACCGCATGGAGGGGGTGACCGCGACGGTCAATTACGCCACGGAGAAGGCGAGCGTCGCGTACGCCGAGGGGGTCACCACCGATGATCTGATCGCCACTGTCGAGCGGACGGGTTATACCGCCACGTTGCCGCCGCCACCGCGGCCGGCCGGGGAGGACGCGGCGGAGCGGGCGCAGCCGGTCGACGAGCTGCGGGCCCTGCGGACCCGGTTGTCGGCCGCCATCGCGCTGAGCGTGCCCGTGGTGGTGTTGGCGATGGTCCCGGCCTGGCAGTTCACCTACTGGCAGTGGTTGTCGTTGACGTTGGCCGCGCCGGTGGTGGTGTGGGGTGGGTGGCCGTTCCACCGGGCCGCGTGGACGAATCTGCGGCACGGGGCCGCCACGATGGACACCCTCATCTCGGTCGGCACGATCGCCGCGTTCGGGTGGTCGTTGTGGGCGTTGTTCCTCGGCACCGCCGGTGAGCCGGGTATGACGCACCCGTTCAGCCTGGACATCGGCGTCACCGACGGCGCCGGCACGATCTACCTGGAGGCGGCTGCCGGCGTCACCACGTTCATCCTCGCCGGCCGCTATTTCGAGGCGCGTTCCAAGCGCCGGGCCGGTGCCGCCCTGCGGGCTCTGCTGGAGCTGGGCGCCAAGGACGTCGCCGTGCTGCGCGACGGCGCCGAGCGGCGTGTCCCGGTGGACGAGCTGGTCGTCGGCGACCGGTTCGTGGTCCGGCCGGGGGAGAAGGTCGCCACGGACGGGGTGATCGAGGAGGGTACGTCGGCGGTCGATGCCAGCATGTTGACCGGTGAGTCGGTGCCGGTCGAGGTCGAGCCGGGCGACACGGTCGCCGGGGCGACGGTCAACGCCGGCGGCCGCTTGGTGGTGCGGGCCACCCGGGTCGGCGCCGACACCCAGCTGGCACAGATGGCGAAGCTGGTCGAACAGGCGCAGGCGGGCAAGGCGGCGGTGCAGCGGCTGGCCGATCGGGTGTCCGCGGTGTTCGTGCCGATCGTGATCGCCCTGTCGGTCGGCACGCTGGGCTGGTGGGTCGGCGCCGGCAGTGGCTGGACCGCCGCGTTCACCGCGGCGGTGGCCGTGCTGATCATCGCCTGCCCGTGCGCGCTCGGCCTGGCCACCCCGACCGCGTTGCTGGTCGGCACCGGCCGTGGCGCCCAGCTCGGCATTCTGATCAAGGGTCCGGAGATGCTCGAGTCGACCCGGGGTGTGGACACCGTGGTGCTGGACAAGACCGGCACGGTCACCACCGGGCGGATGACCCTGGTCGACGTGGTCGCCGCCCCGGGGGTGGACCGGGATGAGTTGCTGCGTCTGGCCGGGGCGGTGGAGGCCGCGTCCGAGCACCCGATCGCTCAGGCGGTGGCCCGGGCCGCCGCCGGCGGCGGGGCGGTGCTGCCGCGGGTCGACGGTTTCGTCAACGCCGAGGGACGCGGGGTCAGCGGCACGGTGGACGGCCGCCTGGTGCATGTGGGCCGGCCGGCGTTGCTGGCTCAGGCCGGGCTGGCCGTGCCGGTGGAGGTGGAGCAGGCGGTCGCCGCGGCGCACGCGGCCGGGCGGACCGCGGTGGTCGCCGGTTGGGACGGCCGGGCCCGGGGGGTGCTCGCGGTCGCCGACGTCGTCAAGCCGACCAGCCGGGAGGCTGTCGCCCAGCTGCGCGCTCTCGGGCTGACGCCGGTGCTGCTGACCGGCGACAACGAGACCGTGGCGCGGGCGGTGGCGGCCGAGGTCGGCATCGATCAGGTGGTCGCCGAGGTGCTGCCGGCGGACAAGGTGGATGTCGTCAAGGGGCTGCAGGCGCGGGGGCGGGTGGTGGCGATGGTCGGCGACGGCGTGAACGACGCCGCCGCGCTGGCCCAGGCCGATCTGGGCCTGGCCATGGGCACCGGCACCGATGCCGCCATCGAGGCGTCGGATCTGACCCTGGTCCGCGGCGACCTGATGGCCGCGGCCGACGCGATCCGGTTGTCACGCCGTACGCTGCGGATCATCAAGAGCAACCTGTTCTGGGCGTTCGCCTACAACGTGGCCGCCCTCCCGCTGGCCGCGGCCGGGCTGCTCAACCCGATGATCGCCGGCGCCGCGATGGCGTTCAGCTCGGTGTTCGTCGTCGCCAACAGCCTGCGACTGCGCCGCTTCACCGGTATCGCCCACCAGCCCTGACCGTAGGACGGCGCCGCCTCGGCCCGGCGACACGGCCGGGCCGAGGCGGCGCCGTGCGCGCTACCCTGCTTCGGCAGGACAGAGCGCCGGCTCAGCGGGACGGTCACGGCGGTGACCCGAGCCCCGGACGGCCGGCGCGACGGCGGGATGGCCGCCCGTCACCTGGCCTCCGAAGGTCTCCAGGAAGAAACGCCAACGACCTGGCCACCGCTTCGCTCGCCGGTCGGGCGGAAGCCCAACGTGAGATAGAACCCTTCCGGGCCGCCCTCGCGGGGTTCCCACGTGACGTAGGCCCGGGTGCCGCCGCGGGCGCGGATCTCGTCGCAGACAGCTCGGACAGCGAATCGACCGTAGCCCCTTCCCTGCGCGTCGGCCGCGATGTTCAGCCGCCAGACACCGGACCGCCGATCATCGGGATCACGGTCCGGATTCCACGGGATGTCCAGGAAGGCCATGACGAAGCCGACCAGGCGATCGTCGTCGTAGATCAGTCTCGGCCACGCGTAGTCGGCGAACACGTATGCCACAGCCAGCGATTTGACCACCGGATCGACCAGGTCCTCTTGGTCGGGACGCACCGACAACGCCAAGGCCGCCTCGTAGTTTCCGGGAGTGATCTTCTCCAGCCGCATGAGACGCACCCTAACCGGACCGCCGGAAGGGTTCTCACGCCCGCATAGTGAAGATCACGCTGCGCCCAGCGGGACCCACCTGGGCGACTCGACGGAACGCATCGGGTGACGCCGCAAGCAGACGGCCTGCCGTCCGGCTGGGGCGGTCCGATCAGCGTGCGGCGCAGGTGACCGTGGCGCCGCTGCCGTTCCCGGTGCCCTGGAACCCGAACGTGGTGCTCTGGCCGGCGGTCAACCGCCCGTTGTAGCTCTGGTTGGTGACCGTGGCGGCGTCGCCGGGGACGGCGTTCCACAGCGAGGTGATCGTGGCTCCGCTGGGCAGGCCCAGGGCGACCTGCCAGCCGGTGAGCGCGGTGGACCCGGCGGTGACGGTCACGTTGGCGACGAAGCCCCCGGGCCACTGGTCCTGCACCGCGTAGACCGCGGAGCAGGCCGGGTTTGCCCCGCCGGACGGTGAGCTGGACGGCGTGACCGGCGGTGTGACCGGCGTACCGTCGTCGAGCGTCAGGTTCTTCTGCTGTACCTGCCACTGGCTGCGGCACAGACCGCAGGCCGCGCCGACGAAGTTGGCGCCGGCGGTGGTGTCGCCCTTGAGCCGCCAGGTGAGGTAGAGCACCGCCACGCGGCCGAACTCGCCGCCGTTGGGCTGGTCGTAGGTGCCGCCGTGCCCGACGTTCAGGTTGCCCATGAAGGCGGGCAGTCCGGCCGGGAGTTTGCCCCAGTCGTCGACGGCGTTCGGGTAGGCGATGTCGCTGGGACCGCCGATGAAGTACGCGATCGGCTTGGTCAGTCTCCTGAGCTGGTAGTCGTCGGCGTCGTTGAGCAGTCCGCTGCTGAAGATGGTGGTCGTGGTGACCCGTGCGTCGTGGGAGACGGCATAGGCTTCCAGGCCTCCGCAGGACCAGCCGCCGACGGCGATCTTGGTGGTGTCGAGCCTGCCGTAATACTTGCTGCCCGGCCGGGAGTTCTCCGCGACCGCCCAGTCGATGGACCGGGTGAGCATCGGCGACGTCGTCGAGCCGGACCCGTTCGGAGCTCCGCTGGCGATCGCGAGGAAGCCGTGCGAGGAGATCTCCCGCAGGAAGTTGACCTGTCCGGTGCCGTTGGCCGCGCAGCCACCGTTGCCCCACACGAAGATGGGAAGCCGCTGCGCCGGGAGGGCCTGCGGCCGGTAGATGGTGTGATCGGGCAGCCCGGCCGAGGTTTCGTAATCCGCGGGATACGGACCGGAACCGCCGGTGGCGGCATCGGCCGGTGTCGCGCCGAGCACCACGGCTGCCGCGGTGACCGACACGACGACGGCACTCAGTACCACGCCGATCTTCGCCCTGGTTCGCATTCCGCCCTCCCGAGCCGGCATCGGATCTGTCACGGCTGTCTGGCCGACGACTGCCGCCGCGACAGCGCCGGGTCGTCGGCTGCCGCCCCGGCCTCACCGTCAGGCCGGGCGGTACGTTTCGCTGATGTTAACAGTCACATATTTTCAGTTAAGAGCGTGAATGTGTGCTGGGTGATTTCCCGCCCTGGGAAATACATAGGCCTGCCGGCCGGCGAAAAAGTGTTACGCGCAGCGGTCGATCCGTGTCGATGGAGGGCGAAATCCCTATTTTTGTCCGTTATTGCCTACCGTGTTCAATTGTCGGACTCGCCTGCCGTGGCGCGGAGGCGGGACGCCTTCCATTGATGAGCGTCATTGACCGGTACGGTGGTTAACGCTAACTTGACGACCGCGTAACTGTCGTGACATGCGGATCCGCCGTCCACGGCAGTACCGCGACGACGTCGATCAGCAGCGGACCCCGCGTACCGGCCCCGGGCCGTCACGACGGGCACCCAGAGGCGGTCTTGGCGAAGGGAACCGGGATGACAACGCGATCCGGCCGGTCCGACCACCGGCTGCTCCGCCGGTGGTGGCGCTCCCGCGGCTGCGCCGGGGCCGCGGCGCTGCTGCTGGCGCTCGCCGGCACGCTCGTCGTGTCCCCGCGGCCGGCACGGGCCGCCGCGGCGATCACCATCGACGGCGCGTCCGGCGGGCGGATGTTCGACGGGGTCGGCGCGATCAGCGGCGGCGGTGGCAACAGCCGCCTGCTCATCGACTACCCGGAGCCGCAGCGCAGCGACATCCTCGACTACCTGTTCAAGCCGGGATACGGCGCGGCGATGCAGATCATGAAAGTGGAGATCGGCGGGGACACGAACTCGACCTCCGGGGCGGAGCCGAGCCACCAGCACACCCGGGGCACGGTGAACTGCGACCGGGGGTACGAATGGTGGCTGATGGGCCAGGCCAAGGCCCGTAACCCGAACATCAGGCTCGTCGGGTTGTCCTGGGGAGCCCCCGGGTGGATCGGCAACGGCAACTTCTGGTCGAACGACTCGATCGACTACCTGATCACGTGGCTCGGATGCGCCGCCTCCCACGGTCTGACGATCGACTACCTCGGTGGCTGGAACGAACGAGGCCGTGATCTGAACTGGTACAAGAACCTGCGCGCGGCGCTGAACGCCCGCGGGTACGCCGGTGTGCGGATCGTGGCATCCGACGACTTCGGTTGGGGCTCCGCGGACGACGCGCTGCGCGACCCCGCGTTCGGAGCCGCCGTCTCGGTGTACGGCAGCCACTACGTCTGTGGCTATCGCAGCGCGCAGACCACCTGCCCGAGCTCGGCGAACGCCGTGAATTCCGGCAAGACGCTGTGGGCCAGCGAGAACGGCTCCGACGACTACAACGGCGGCGCGCCGGCGCTGGCCCGCGGCATCAACCGGGGCTACCTCGACGGGCGGATGACCGCGTACCTGAACTGGCCGGTCATCGCCGCGGTCACACCGAACGTCCCCTGGGCCACCACGGGGGTGGCCGTGGCGCCGCAACCCTGGTCCGGCTACTACTCGATCGGCCGCAGCGCCTGGGTCATGGGCCACACGACCCAGTTCACCGCGCCGGGATGGCGGTACCTCGACAGCTCCAGCGGCTACCTCGGCGGCAACCGCGACAACGGCAGCTACGTCTCGCTGAAGTCGCCCGACGGCCGCGACTACAGCACGATCATCGAGACGATGGACGCCGGATCGGCCCAGGACCTGCGGTTCGGCGTCACCGGGGGACTGTCGGCCGGGACCGTGCACGTGTGGTCCACCGACGTCAGGTCCAGCAACCCGGCCGAGCATTTCGTCCGGCGCGCCGACATCAGCCCGTCGAACGGCTCGTTCTCGCTGACCGTGCAGCCCGGCCACGTCTACAGCATCACCACCACCACCGGAGCGGGCCGGGGCGCCGCGACCAGCCCCGCTCAGGGCGTTCTCGGGCTGCCCTACGGCGACGACTTCGACGGCTACCGGACCGGGCGCCAGGCGAGGTACCTGTCGGACCACCAGGGCTCGTTCGAGGTGACCCCGTGCGCAGGCGGCCGTACCGCGCAGTGCGTACGCCAGATGTCGGAGCAGGCGCCGATCTTCTGGACCTCGGGCCACGCCGAGCCGTACACGCTGCTCGGTGACCTCAACTGGCGCAACTACACCGTGTCCTCCGACGTGCTGCTGGAGAGAAGCGGCTACGTGCAACTCGTCGGGCGGGCCGGCAACTACAACCACGACGGCCCGCAGAACCTCAACGCCTACTACCTGCGGGTGGCCGACGACGGGTCGTGGTCCATCCGCAGCAACGACACCGGCGGCACCCAGCGGGTCCTGGCCGGCGGGACCACGACGGCCCTGGGCACCGGTCGCTGGCACCGGCTGTCGCTCACGCTCGACGGCGCCACCCTGACCGCGGCCATCGACGGCACCACCGTCGGCCGCGCCTCCGACTCCGCGTGGGTCGCCGGGCAGGTCGGCTACGCCACCGGGCAGGGTGTGCCGGCCCAGTTCGACAACCTGTCCGTCACCCCGCTCGGCAGCGGGCCGAGCGCCACCGGTGAGATCCGCGGCGCGGGCTCGAACCGGTGCCTGGACGTCGACGGGCAGAGCCAGGCGGACGGGACGGTCGTGCAGCTCTGGGATTGCCACGGCGGCGCCAACCAGAGATGGACGGCGACCTCGGGCAGTCAGCTGACCGTGTACGGCACCAAGTGCCTGGACGCCCCGAACGCCTCCGCCGGCACCCGGGTGCGGATCTGGTCCTGCACCGGCGGCGCCAACCAGCAGTGGCGGATCAACGCCGACGGCACCGTCACCGGTGTCGCATCCGGCCTGTGCCTGGACGCGACCGGTCAGGGGACGGCCAACGGCACGGCCGTCGTCCTGTGGCCGTGCAACGGCGGCAGCAACCAGCGGTGGATCCGGGCGTGACCCGGGGCAGGAACAGCCAGCGGCGCCGGGGAGGCCCGCTCCGGTGATCCGCCGGGATCGGGTGGACGATCCCGGCGGATCCGGTACCGCCGGTCACCTGCGGCTCAGCGGCGATAGGTGCGCTTACCGAGCGTCGTCACGTTGCCGGCCCGGTCGTACGCGCGGAGCTGGACCGTGAACTTCTTGCCGTACCTCTTCGGGTACAGCGTGAAGCTGTAGCCGGCCTTCGTGTCGGTGCCGGCCACCTTGCCGTTGACCAGCAGCTGCACCTTCGCGACGCCGTTCCGGTCGCTCGCGGACGCGGCCAGCGTCGTGGTCTTCGTCAGCTTCGCGTCGTTCTTCGGCGCCTTGGTCAGCTTCAGCGCGGGCGCGACGGTGTCGTTGACGACGACGCGCCGGGCGACCGTGGTGTTGCCCAGCTTGTCGGTCACGACCCACTCGATGGTGTGGTTGCCCTGCGTTCTCGGGGTCACCGTCCAGGCCCACGGCGAGCCCGTGGCCGTGCCGCCGGTGACCCGCACCGTGGCGATGCCGCTCGGGTCGGAGGCTTGCGCGGTGGTGCGCACGCTGCCGCGCACCAGCGCCCGGTCGCCCGGGGTGATGGAGCTGACCGCCGGGCCGGAGTCGTCGACGTGGTAGGTGCCCATGTCGAAGGTGATGTTGTCGGCCCGGTCGAAGACCCGGACCGCGAGGGACTGCGCGCCGGTGAGGCCGCTGGTGTTCCAGGTCATCGTCCACGGCGCCGCGGTGCTGCGGGCGACGATCGTGCCGGACGTGTCGAGCAGCTCGATGCGGGCGGTGTCGTCGGAGACGTTCGTGGCCCGGAACGTGACCACGCCACGCACGCGCGACCCGGACGCGGGGGTGAGCGTCGCGTCCGGGCTGAGCACGTCCGCCCGTACCCGGGTGGTCTTCTCCGCGGTGTTTCCGGCCGCGTCGAAGGCACGGATGGTGATCCGCGGCTCCTGCCCGTGCACCCCGCTCGGCAGCACGACGCCGACCTGGTGGGGCAGCGGGCTCTCGTGGGTCGCGGTGACCGTGCCGTTCACCAGGACCTGCACCTTGGTCACCGCGACGTCGTCGGACCAGGACGGGGTGATGTCGCGGTACCAGCCGAGCAGCTGACCCTCGGTGAGCCCGGTGGCGGTGACGACCGGCGGGTTGGTGTCCGTGCCGCCCGGAGCGGTCGGCGCCGGGTTGAGGACCAGCGGCGCGGTGTCGTTGGACCTGTCGAGGTCCTCGGCGAAGCGCTCGCACGTGCACGCCGGGTTCACCTCGACCAGACCGGCCGCGTCCTGGATCACCCGGTCGATCCGCAGGCTGAACGGCAGGCTCAGGGCGTGGGACCTGCCGATCTTGAGAAGCCCGTCGAGTACGCACGCGTACTGCGCCGCGTCGGCGCGGGTCCGCTGCGCGTCCGTGGCCGGCGCGCAGTCGGCCGGGGCGCTCTGCACGGACGCGCCCGGCGGGATCGTGACGACCACGAGGCCGGGCGGCACGCCGGTGCCGATCCACTTGAGCGTGGCCGGACCGTCGTTGCGTACCCCGGCCCGGACCGTCACCACGTCGCCGGGCGCGCCGTACACCTTGCCGCCGGTGGCGACCAGATCCGCGCTCTGCCGGCCGGTGATCGCAAGATCCACGAACTGCCACGGGTAGACGCCCACCTCCTCCGGCGTCGCGTCGTCGAGCAGCGGCATGGTCGCGCCGTCACCGGATGTGCCGTACGGGCGGTGGTACGCCTTCTTCTCCCAGGTGAACTGGGTCCTCATGGCGCTCGGCGCGTAGGCGTCGGCCGGGGCCCGCAACGGCAGATCCACCCGGTACGACCCGCCCGGCTCCAGGGTCCGGTCGAAGACGCAGGCCTCCAACTGCCCGCGGATGTCGTAGGTGCAGTTGCGGTACCGGCTCTCGGTCGCGAAGCCGTCGATGCCGAAGAACGAGACGGCGACGCCGTCGATCGGGATCGTGCCGGTGTTGGTGACCGACAGCGGCGCCGTGAAGCCGCCGCCCGGCGTGGCCGTGACCGACACCGTCGCGCCCGCGCCCAGGGGCAGGCGGTCGTCGGCCCGCGCGGGGGCCGCCAGGGTGAGGGGCGCGGTGAGCGCGGCCAGGGCGGCGAGCGCACGCCGGGCCGTGGTGTTGTGCATACGGTTGTCCTCCCGTGTTCCCCGGCATCTTAGGGATCGACGGAGGCGCTCGCTGTCCGGTGTGGCCGGTGCCGTGACGGCGCGCGGGCGCGGGCCCATCGCTCACCGAGGATTCCGATGATCGATGGGCCCGCGCCCGCCCGAGGTCCGGTGCCTGCCGCCGGCTCGCGTCTGCCGGGAGCCGGTCAGCGACAGGTGGCGCCGGCCGGCCCGGTGCCGGTGCCCTGGAAGCCGAACTGGGTGGTGCCGCCGGCCGGGACGGAGCCGTTGAAGCCCACGTTGGTGAAGCTCACCGCCCCGGTCCTGGCGCTGCCGTTGGCGTTCCACACGTTGGTGATGGCCGAACCGGACGGCAGGGTGGTGTCGACCGTCCAGCCGTTGAGCGCCGACGAACCGGCGGTGACCGTGACGGTGGCGACGTAGCCGCCGTTCCACGAGTTCAGCGAGATCGACGCGGTGCACCCACCCGGGAGCGGCGGCTGCGACGACGTCGGCGACGAGGACGGCGGGACGGTGCCCTGGTCGAGGCCGAAGAAGCTGATCGCCATCCTCGCCTGGCCGGGCATCGGCAGCGCGTGGCCGACGCCGGCGAGGCTGATGGCCTGGACCGGCGGCTGCGCCGAGGTGTTGCCGTACCAGGTGCGGGTCCAGCCGGGCTGCGGCGTGTCGGTCTTGACCGGTGTCTGGCTGACGCCGAGCACGTTGGTCCACTGCTTGATCTCTTCGCCGAAGTTGTTGTAGTGCAGCGTGGTGTCCGTGGCGCCGTGCCACAGCTGCATGCGCGGGCGGGGCCCGGAATAGCCCGGGTACGAGTTGCGCACCGCGTCGCCCCACTGCGCGGGGGTCTTGCTGATCTGGCCGTTCGCGCACGCGCTGTTCCAGCCGGCCTGCTGGCTCGGGTCGGCCGGGTTGCCGGCGCTCGCCTGGAAACAGGTGTGCGGCACACCCGAGAACGCGGCGCCGCCGGCGAACACGTCGGGGTAGTCGGCGAGCAGCACGTTGGTCATCATGGCGCCGGACGAGGCGCCGGTGACGAACGTGCGCGCGGTGTCGGTGTTGTACCTCTGCTGCACGTACCTGACCATCGAGGTGATGCCGACCGGGTCGCTGTTGCCGTTGTGGGTCAGCGCGCCCGGCGAGGAGACGTCCCAGCAGTTGCCGGTACGCACGGTCGACGGGTAGATGACGATGAAGCCGTACTGGTCGGCCAGCGACTTGAACTCGGTGCCGGAGTAGAACGCCGGGCCGGAGCCGGTGCAGTAGTGCACCGCCACCAGCACCGCCGGCTTGGTGGGCAGCCGGTCGGGCACGTAGAGGTACATGCGGATGCCGGTGGGGTTGGCGCCGAACCCGGTGACCTCCGTCAACGCCGCCGCGGAGGCCGGCGACGCGGGCAGGAGCGCGGTGGTCACGACCAGGCCGGCGAGGACCGCGGCCATCGAGGCCAGCAGTTTGCGCCAGTGTCGTTTCATGGACGGTTCCTTTCGCGATGTGGCCGTGCGGACGGGCGCGACCACACCTGGGTGGGGGAGGTGCCGCTCAGCGGGCGGGACGAGTGACGGCAGACAACCCGATGCCGCGGACCGCGCTCACGGCGCCGAGCGCGACCGTGGCGGCGGTCGCGGAACAGGCGCCGCCGGGAGCGGACGGGGGACCAGACATGCCGTGCCCTCCAGCACGACGGGGGAGGCGGGAAGCGGCCGCGCGCGGCCGGGAAGCAGGCTGATCCGGATCGACCGAAACGTTACAGAGAGGTTGCGGCAATTACAACGATGAATATTTGCTCGCTGTGCCAGCGGACCCGGGGGCTGCGGTGTCCAGCTGCGGAAATGCCGTCGCTCACGGAAGCCCGGCTTCCGGAAGTTTCGGAGTTGCGGGCCGAAAAAATGGCGTTGGTTTCAGCGCTGCGGGGCGCCGGCACGCAGGCGAGCCGTCAGGACAGCGTGAGGACGCAGAACTCGTGACCCTCCGGGTCGGTCAGGCATGTCCACGAGACATCGCCCTGGCCCACGTCGAGGTCGGCCGCGCCGAGCGCCCGCAGCCGGGCCACCTGCGCCGCGTGGTCGTCGCCGGGGCGGGGCAGCAGGTCGAGATGGACCCGACCGGGGGCGGTCTTCGCGCCGGGCGTGCGGACGAACTCCAGGTACGGTCCACGGCCCTGGGCGCAGCGCAACGCCGCACGGTCGTCGGTCACCTCGTGCACCGTCCAGTCCGTCGCCTCGCCCCAGAAGCGGGCCGTGGCACGCGCATCCACGCAGTCCATGACCACCCGGGCGACCGGCCCGGTGTCCCGGTAGATCTCCCGGGGCTCCAGCACGCAGAACTCGTTGCCTTCCGGGTCGGCGAGCACGGCCCACGGCACGTCGCCCTGGCCGATGTCGGCGGGCGTCGCGCCGAGAGCCACGAGCCGCGCGATCAACTCGGCCTGATGGGCCGCCGACGTGGTGGCGAGGTCGAGGTGTACCCGGTTCTTCCCGGCCGTCCCGGCACCCGGAACCGGAACGACGTCGATGCCGAGGGTGTCCGGGTCCGGCCAGACGAACTCGTCGGCGGGTCCGACGTAGGTGGTCACGCCGGGTTGGAAGACGTGCCAGCCGAGGGCGTGCCCCCAGAACCGGCCGACCGCCGGGGCGTCACGTGCCTTGATGTTGACCTGGACGGGGCGCAGCGCCATGCCGACGATCGTACGCATCGGCGCGGCGCCGCCGTCCGTGCCCGCGCCGCCGAAACCCGGCCCGGCGCGCCCGGTCCGCCGGGCGGGGAGCCACGCACCCGCCGGCGGCCGGTGGCGGGCGCACACCACCGGCCGCAGGTGAGCGTCGACGGGCGCACCCGCCTCCGGTCTGACCAGCATGCGGGTCGGCTCAGGCGACGCCGAGCAGCCGCTCCCGCAGGCCCTCGTCGCGGCTGAACGCGGCGGCCGGGCAGCGGTGCACGATCCGGCCCCGGACCATCACCGCCACCTCGTCGGCCACCCCGAGCGCCAGGTGCACGTCGTGCTCGACCAGCAGCAGCGACAGCCCGGCCGCCACCAGGGCGCGCAGCGCCGTGGCCACCTCGTCGACGACCACCGGCGCGAGCCCCTCGGACGGCTCGTCCATGAGGACCACCCGCGGCCCGGTGGCCAGCGCCCGGCCGATGGCCAGCATCTGCTGCTCGCCGCCGGACAGCTGGGCCGCCAGGTGCCGGCGGCGCTCGGCGAGCCGCGGGAACAGCTCGAACACGTTCTCGGCCGGCCACGCCCGGCCGGCCCCGCGGCCCCGCCCGGCGGCGAGCGCCAGGTGCTCGGCGACGGTCATCGACGGCCAGATCCGCCGGCCCTGCGGCACCAGGCCGACGCCGGCCCGGGCGATGAGGTCCGGGCGCAGGCCGGCGATGTCCCGGCCGTCCAGCCGGATCTCGCCGGCGGTGGGGCGCAGCAGGCCGGCGATCGTCGAGACCAGGGTGGACTTGCCGACGCCGTTGCGGCCCAGCAGCGCCACCGCACGCCCGGACGGCACCTGGAGGTCGACACCCTGCAGCACGGCGCCGCGGCCGTACCCGGCGACCACGTCATGCATCCGCAGCACGGCTCACCTCCACCGTCCGGGCACCGAGATAGGCGTCGCGTACCTCGGGACTGCGGCGCACCTCGTCCGGCGACCCGGTGACCAGGATCGTGCCCAGGTGCAGCACACTCACCTCGGTGGCCAGCTGGAACACCACGTCCAGGTCGTGCTCGACGAAGACCACGGTGACCGTGGGCGGCAGGCCGCGCAGCAGATCGACCAGCCGGGCGCGCTCCTCGCCGGACATGCCGGCCGCCGGCTCGTCGAGCAGCAGCAGCCGGGGCCGCGCGGCCAGCGCGACGGCGATCTCCAGGCGGCGGCACTGGCTGTAGGACAGCGTGGCCACCGGCACCTCCGGCAGGTCCTGCAGGCCGACGGAGGCCAGCAGCGCGTCGATCGCCTCGCGGTGCCGCCGGCCGGCGCGCCCGGCGCCGAGGCCGAGCGCCACGTTCTGGCGTACGGTCAGCGAGCCGAACAGCGTCGAGTGCTGGAAGGTACGCCCGATGCCGGCCCGGGCGCGCCGGCCCTCGCGATGCCGGGTGACGTCGTTCCCGGCGTAGTGGATCCGTCCCGCCGACGGGCGCATCGCGCCCGCGATCAGTTTGAGCAGGGTGCTCTTGCCCGCGCCGTTGGGCCCGATCAGGGCGTGCCGGGCGCCCGGCACGACGGTCAGATCGATCCCGGTGAGCACCGGGAGCGCGCCGTAGCGGTGGTGCACGCCGGCGCAGCGCAGCAACTCGTTCACCGTTGATCCCTTCGCAGGAGCCGGATGCCGGGAAGCGGTCGGGGACCGGCGCCCCTCGGGCGCAGGAACCCACCGGGAAGCAGATAGACGACGAGGACGAAGAGCAGGCCCAGCGCGAGCGGGCCGTGCCCGTCGAGGTCCGCGCCGAGCACGTCGCGGACCGCGATCACCAGCGCCGCGCCCAGCACCGGCCCCCACAGCGACCCGCTGCCGCCGATCACCACGGCCAGCAGGGCCAGCGCGGAGGTGCTGAACCCGAGGTCGGCCGGGGTGACCAGGCGCTGCTGCGCGGCGAACAGGCCACCGGCCAGGCCGGCCACCGCGCCGGCCAGGAGGAAGGCGGTCCACTTCACCGCGGTGGCGCGGTGCCCGAGCGCCCGCATCCGGTCCTCGCTGTCCCGGACGGCGCGCAGCCTGGTGCCGAACGAGGAGGTGGCGACCGCCCACAGCGTCGCCATGCCGAGCACGAAGAAGATCAGCACGAACCAGTACGTCGTCGCGGGACCGTCGGCGACCAGCGGGCCGACGGCGAGCGCCGGGATCCCGTAGAGCCCGTTGGACCCGCCGGTGACCGGCTCCCAGCTGTCCGCGGTCTGCTGCAGCAACTCCCCGACGGCGAGGGTGAACATCAGGAACCAGACGCCGTGGGTGCGTACGGCCACGGCGCCGACCAGCGCCGCCAGGACGGCGGCCACGAGCGTGCCGGCGCACAGCGCCAGGACGGTGGACGTCTGGTGCACGGCGGTCCAGGCGGTCGCGTACGCGCCGGCGCCGAAGAACGCGGCATGTCCGAGCGACGGTGTCCCGGCCAGTCCGACCAGCACACTCAGACTCGCCGCGAGCAGGCCGAAGACGAGCATCCGGGTCAGTGTCGCGGTCGCGTACGGAAGCAGCAGGAACGGCCCGGCGGCGAGCGCGCCCACCGTGACCACCGAGGTCGCCGGCGCCAGCCACCGCGGGCGACGGGCGAGCGTGGTGAGGGTGCCGGCGGTCATCGTGCGGCTCCCGCCGTGGCCGCCCCGAACAGGCCCCGCGGGCGGACCACCAGCACCGCCGCCAGGGCCCCGAAGAGCAGGAAGGAGGCGAATTCCGGCAGCACCGCCTGGCCGACCGACTCGACCTGGCCGAACAGCAGCGCGGCCAGCAGCGGCCCGCGGACCGTGCCGAGGCCACCGACCACGACCACGACCAGCGCCAGCACCAGGATGGTCAGGTCGAGGCCGGGCCGGGCGTGGTAGATCGGGGCGCCCAGCAGACCCGCCAGGGTGGCCAGGACGGCGCCGAGCGCGAACGCCGCGACCCGCGCCCGGCGCGGATCCATGCCGATCGCGGCCACCATGTCCCGGTCGGCGACCGTGGCGCGGAACAGCGCGCCCAGCAGCGTCCGCTCGACCGTCCAGTAGACCGCCGCGGCCAGCACGGCGCCGACCACGACCAGGACCAGGCGGTACCGCGGATAGGTCCAGCCCGCGACGGTGATGGTGCCGTCCAGCCCCGGCGGCGGCACCGTGGCACGCACGTCGTCGCCGAACAGCGCCGAGAACAGGTCACCGGCGATCAGCGCGACGCCGAGGGTGAGCAGCGCCTGCTCCAGGTGCGACCGGCGGGCCAGCGGCGCGGCCAGCAGCGCCAGCACGGCGCCGCCGAGGATGCCGACCAGCACGGCGGCCCCGGCCGCGGCGGCCAGTGAGGGCCAGGTCTGCCGGTCGCCACCGACCCACCAGGCGAGGTACGCGCCGGCCAGGAAGAGCGAGCCGTGCGCGAGGTTGAGGACGTCCATCATGCCGAAGATCAGCGAGAGCCCGGCCGCGGTGAGGAACAGCAGCAGCCCCACCGCCAGGCCGTTGAGCACGGCCGTGGCCGCCACGTCGGCGCCGGCCACGGCTATGCCTCCGCGTCCAGCGGACCGAGGTCGGAGACCACGGTGTTGACCAGTTCGCCGCCGCGCGACTCGACCCGGCGCAGGTAGAACGACTGCCGGGGGGACTGGCCGGCGAACGTCCACGGCCCGCGCGGGCTGTCGGCGGGACCCTCGACGGCCCGCGCCAGGCTGTCGCCGTCACGGGCGCCGCCGGTCTTCTCCAGCGCGCGGGACAGCACCGCGGCGGCGTCCCACGCCTGGACCGCGTAGACGGTCGGCGCCACCTGATAGGCCGCCCGGTACGCGGTGCGGAACGCCACGTTCGCCGGGTTGTCCAGCTCCGCGGTGTAGTGCAGGGTGGACAGCACGCCGACGGCGGCGTCGCCCTGGGCGGCGAGAACACCGCCCTCGACCAGGAACCCGGAGGCGTACAGCGGCATCCTGCCCGAGAGGCCGAACTGGGCGTACTGCTTGACGAAGGCGACCGACTCGGCGCCGCCGAAGAAGCAGAAGGTGCCCTGCGCGCCGGACGACTGGATGCGGCTGAGGAACGGCTGATAGTCCTGGGTCTTGCCGAACGGCGGCCGGCTCTCGCCGGCGATCGTGCCGCCGCCGGCCCGGAACGCCTGGCTGAAGCCGGCGATCGCCTCGGCCCCGGCCACGTAGTCCGGCGCGATGGCGTAGGCCCGGCGCAGGCCGGTGCCGGCGAGATGCCGGCCCATCGCGGCGGCGACCTGCGCGTTGGTGAACGAGGTGCGCCAGATGTACGGGCTGCGCCCGGACCCGGTGATCTCGCCGGCTCCGGCGTTGGCGATCAGCAGCAGCTTGCGCACGCCGCCGACCAGGTCACGCACGCCGAGGGCGGTGGCCGAGTTGACGATGCCGACCAGGACGTCGACCTGGTCGCGTTGCAGCAGCTGCTGGACCGCGGGGACGCCGGTCTGCGGCCCCTCGCCCTCGTCGGCGACGACGGTGACGGCGCGCAGGCCGCCGAGCTTCCCGCCGTTGCGGGCCAGCCACAGCTCCCAGCCACGCCGGATGTCCTCACCGAGCGGGGCATAGACCCCGGACTGCGGAATGACCAGGCCGATCTTGATCGTTGCGCCGCCGGCCGCGTTCGCGGTCGCGCCGCCGAGGCTGTTGCCGCACCCGGTTACCCCGGCGGCTCCGACCGCGGCGGCGAAGCCGAGCAGCGTTCTGCGGTTGATGCGAGCTGCGCCCATGGTGTGTGCTCCCCCGACACGTCGAGTGGGATGTGTGGCCACACCGTAGGAGCGCCGGGAACCGGCGAGCCAGAGCCACATCGCACGGCGGCCCGGAGCCACTCCGGCCCGCCGTGGATCACAACGCGATGTCGCTGAATCCGGTGATCCGTTCGATCGAGAGCCGGCAGAGCAGCTCCTCCGGAACGGCGTTGCGCCGGCCGTAGGCCTCGGCCTGGTCCGCCGGCACGTACCGCTGGGCGATCCGGGTGGTCCAGTCGAGCAGGTCGGGCGCGCCCTCCTGGAGGCCGACCCGGCCCTGCACAGACACGTAGTGGTACGGGAAGTCCTGCACGTCGACGCTGAGCGCGGCACGCGGATCGGCGCGCAGGTTGCGTGCTTTGATGCTGCTGTGGCCGGTGGTGAACAGCAGGGTGTCGCCGTCGGCCACGAACCAGATCGGCACCACGTGCGGCACGCCGGCGGGTGAGACGGTGGCGAGCTTGCCGGTACGGGTACCGGCGGTGAGGAAGGCCAGTGCTTCCTCCCGGGACATCTTCGGCATGGTGCGGAGCATGTCATGCCCGGCAATTGGCCCCCTTCCCCTGTCCGCAAGTGGTCGTTTCCGTGGGACCAGGGGGCCTGCGAAGCTCACGCGTGAGCAGAGAGGAGAAACCGGACGTGCCGGTGACGACGGTTGAGCAGGTACGCGAGTTCGCCCTGGCCATGCCCGACGCGGTGGAGGTCGAGACGTGGGGACACCCGACCTTCCGGGTCCGCGACAAGATCTTCGCCAGCACTTCGGCCGACGGCGTGGTCGCGATCATCAAGGCGTCCAAGGAGGAGCTGGCCGAGCTGATGGCGGCCGACCCGGAGACGTACGACCCGGCCGACTATTTCGGCCGGTACGGCTGGGTGCGCGCGCAGCTGGCCCGGGCCGATCCGGACGAGATCCGCGACCTGGTGGTGGAAGGCTGGCGCCGGGCCGCGCCCAAGCGGCTGGTGACCGCCTACGACCAGGGCGGGCGGTGACCGTGGCGGCGGTCATCCTGGGCTGGAACCCGCAGCGCTGGAACGGCTGGACACCCGGCTACGACCAGCTCGTGCCGGGCGTCTCACCGGCCCGTACGCTCGCCGGCTCGTGGACGGTCGGGCGGCGGGTCAACATCCCGGAGGGCACCGACGCCTGGCTGCTGATGCAGGGCCGGCGCCGGGGGCTGGTCGGGCACGCGGTGGTCACCCGGGCGCCGTATCCCGGGCCGCACGACCGCGACCCCGGCGCCGTGACCAACTACGTGGACGTGGCGTGGGACGGCCTGCTCCCGGTCGAGGACCGGATCGAGCCGCACGTGCTGAAGGCGGAGGCGCCCGGGGTGGCCTGGGATTACGTCTTCGGCTCCGGGACCACGGTGCCGGCCGCGGCCGAACAGCAGGTGCACGAGCTGTGGCGGCGGCACGGGCGCCGCTGAGCGCCCGTGCCGCGCCGGTGGATCGTCACCCGCGGGCCGCGACCGGTTCGGCGGCGCGGGCGGCGATTTCGTCTCCGGAGTCCGGCCAGCGCCGCGACAGCAGCGGCCCGGCCATCGCCGTCGTCACCAGCGCCATGATCACCATCATGGTGAACATGGGGGTGTCGAGAACCCCGAGGCTGACCCCGACGTTGAGGACGATCAGCTCGGTGAGGCCTCGGGTGTTCATCAGCACGCCCAGCCGGCGCGCGTCGCTCCAGGGCAGCCCGAAGGCCCGGCCCGCGCCGGTGGCGCCGAGCATCTTGCCGGCGCAGGCGACCAGGACGATCGCGGCGAGCTCGACGGCGTTCGTGACGGTCAGCCCGCTGATGTCCACGCTCAGCCCGGTCACGATGAAGAAGACCGGCATGAGCAGCAGGCCGATGTTCTCGAACGGCCGGCGGACCGCCTGGGTCAGCCGCTCGACCGGCTCGCGGGGCATGACGAAGCCGAACGCGAACGCGCCGAAGACCGCGTGGATGCCGATCCAGGTGGTGGCGTACGACGAGAGGAAGACCCCGGACGCGGTGATCACCGCCAGTGCCGGGGCGGACTCCACGCGCCGCACCAGCCTGGCGAGCGCCGGCCGGACCACCGCTGTCATCGCCGTCACGTAGAGCGCCGACAGCGCGACGACCTGGATCAGATCGCCGGGGTCCCGCGCGGTCGCCACCATGGCGACCACGGCCAGGATGCACCAGGCCAGCACGTCGTCGATGGCGGCGCTGGCCAGCGCCAGGACGCCCACCTCGGTGTGCGCGATGCGCCGGTCCCGCAGGATGCGAGCCAGGACGGGGAACGCCGTGATCGACATGGCGGCGCCGATGAACAGCGCGAAGGCGGTGAACGGGACGTGCCGGCCGGCCACGGTCGCGTGCCGGTCGTAGAGCAGCGCGGCCAGGCCCACGCCGAGCCCGAACGCCAGGGCGATGGAGCACACCGACACCGACACGGTGAGGCTCTTGCGGCGGGCCACCAGCCGGCGGTCGAACTCCCATCCGATCAGGAACATGAACAGCAGCAACCCGACCTGGGAGATCGCCGAGAGGTACGGGCGGCCCGCGGGCGGGAAGACGGCGGAGGTCAGGTCGCCGGGAAGCAGGCCCAGCAGGCTGGGGCCGAGTGCGATGCCGGCGAGGATCTCGCCGACGACCACGGGCTGACCGAGCCGCCGAGCCGCCCGGCCGAAGACGTATCCGACCACCAGCACGATGGCGATGTCGGCCAGCACCGTCGCTACGGTGAGTTCGGCCGCAGGGGCGATTGACTTCATGGGAACTCCGGATCCTCACGTGGCAGGGGCTTGGCCGAGCCCGGGGAACTACGCACAGTGCGCCGCGGTGACCGACCGTAGCAGCGCCCGCTGTGCCGGCCCATGTCCACATCGGTGTCACCGAGGGTGCCAATTCCGGGGTGTGGATCAGCGCGGATCAGTGGCACCGTCCCCACGCGATGAATGGCACTGGGCGCCTGCCGCGGTGTCGACTAGCGTGCTCGACGTTCCGCCCCTGCATCGCTACTGCGAGTGTGCAGGGATGCCCGCGTATGACTGATTCCCGTGAGATTGAAGCGCTCTCACCCGACTCGGTGATGGTAGGACAGACAGTGACCCGACTGCTGTACGTCAAAGCCACCCCGCCCGGTCCCGGCAGCCGCTCAGGTGCCGTCGCCGAGGCGTTCCTCGACACGTTCCGCGACCGGAACCCGGACGCCACCGTCGACGTCGTCGACCTCTTCGATACGCCGTTGCCGACGGCCGCCGACGGCGTTGCCGCGTTCCGGCGGAGGTCCAGGGCCATGGTCGACCGGTTCACCGCCGCGGACCACTACCTGTTCTCCGTGCCGATGTGGAACTTCGGCATCCCGTACGTCCTGAAGCATTTCATCGACGTCGTGACCCAGCCGGGCCTGACGTTCCGGCTGAGCCCGCAGACCGGGTACACCGGCCTGCTGGCCGGCCGGACCGCCTGCGTGGTCTACACCAGCGGGGCGTACGCGCCCGGTCTGCCCGCCCACTTCGGCGCGGACTTCCAGTCGTCGTACCTCGACTACTGGCTCGGCTTCCTGGGGCTCACCCAGGTCACCGCGATCACGCTGCGCCCGACCGACTTCACCGACCGCCTCGCCGGCGACCTGGACCGGGCCCGGGACGAGGCGCGCAAGGCCGCACTCGCGCTGTAGCACCCCTTCGTGAGGGAGAGGAAGTTACATGTCTGTCTGGTTCGTGACCGGGGCGTCTCGCGGCCTCGGATCCGAGATCGTGGAACAGTTGCTCGACGCCGGCGAACGGGTCGTCGCGGCGGCGCGTGACCCGCACGCGCTCGACCGGCTCGCCGCCTACGACCACCGGCTGCTCGCCGTCCCGCTCGACGTCACCGACCCCGGGCAGGCCGACGCGGCCGTCGCCGCGGCGGTGGACCGCTTCGGCGGCATCGACGTGCTCGTCAACAACGCCGGCCGCGGGCTGATCGGCGCGGTCGAGGAGGCCAGCGACGAGGAGGTCCGGTCGGTCTTCGAAACCAACGTGTTCGGCCTGCTCAACGTGGTCCGCAGCGCGCTTCCGGCGATGCGCGGCCGGCGCCGGGGGCACCTGATCAACATCAGTTCGATCCTCGGCTTCAGCGCCAAGCCCGGCTGGGGCGTCTACGCCGCGACCAAGTTCGCCGTCGAGGGTCTCAGCGAGGCGCTGCGGGTGGAGCTCGAGCCGCTGGGCATCCGGGTCTCCCTGGTCGAACCGGGGCTGTTCCGCACGAACTTCCTCGACCCGTCGTCGGTACGCCTGGCCGGCCGGGTCATCGACGACTATGCCCCCACCTCCGGCCGGGTGCGTGCCTGGGCCGGGACGCACAACGGCGCCCAGGCCGGCGACCCCGCGAAGGCCGCCGCGGCGATCATCGCGCTCGGCGACGCCGCCGAGTCCACCTTCCGGCTGCCGCTGGGCACCGACGCGGTCGAGCGGGTGCAGCTCAAGCTCGCCGAGGTGACCGCCGACTTGGCGGCCACCCGTACGGTGGGACTGGCCATGTCGTTCCCTGAGCCGGCCGTCGCCGCCGGTCGATGAGCGTGACTGCGGGGGAGATGATGACGACGACCAGCGTTCCGGCGACCACCGGCCTGACCTTCGACGAGCGCGTCCGGCACCTCATGCGGTGGCACTTCAGCCCGGAGACCGGATCGCCCTTCTGGCTGCGGCAGCTGCCCGAGCTGGGCTTCGACCCGATCGAGGAGGTGACCGACGCGGCCGGGCTGCTGCGCTTCCCGGACCTCAGCGACCGGTTGCGCACCACGCCGGCCGGCGACCTCATCCCGCGCGGGCTCACCGGCGCCGGGTTCCAGGTGTACGAGTCCGGTGGCAGCAGCGGCGCGCCCAAGCGCATCGTGGACCGCGACTACCGCAGCCGCCTGCTGTCCTGGGCCTTCGAGCGGCTGCGCGCGCACCACCTGCCCGACCCGGCGCACTGGCTGCACCTGGGCCCGAGCGGGCCGCACGTGTTCGCGTACGACTGCGCGCGTTACGCCGCCCTCGGCGGGGGGCTGTTCTACCCGGTCGACTTCGACCCGCGCTGGGTCAAGCGCCTGGTCGCGGCCGGTGACACGGAGATCGTCGGGCGCTATGTGCGCCACCTGCTGGACCAGGCCCGCGACGTGCTGAGCTCCCAGCCGATCGGGGTGCTCAGCACCACTCCGCCGCTGATCGAGGCGATCTGCGCCGACCCGGAGCTGCACGAGCTGGTCAACCGCCGGGTCGACACGATCATCTGGGCGGGCACGTCGTTCAGCCCGGAGAGCCTGCGGCAGGTGGACGAGATCTTCTTCCCCGACACCACCGTCATCGGCATCTACGGCAACACGCTGATGGGCGTGGCGCCGCAGCGCCCGCCGCAACCCGGCGACAAGCACCGCTGCGTGTTCGAGCCGTGGGCCGAGGCGATCCGGATCGACCTGGTCGAGGACGGCGAGCCGGTCGGTTACGGCGAGCGCGGGCGGGTGCGGCTCAGCCTGGTCACCGAGGAGATGTTCCTGCCCAACGTCATGGAGCGGGACACCGCGGTGCGGGTCGAGCCGGCCGAGGGCGGTGCGGTCGACGGTCTGGCCGAGGTCGGCACGATCGCGACGGTCGGCGCGAACCGGGTCATCGAAGGGGTGTACTGATGTCGGCCGCCGCGATCGAGCCGATCGTCTGCGGTCGCACGGTGCACAGCCTGGACCGGGCGGTGCTGGCCGACGTGTGCGGCACCCCGCTGGCCGACGTGGGTCAGGCGCCGCGGCTCATGGCGGCCGGCGCCCTGGCCCAGGCCCGGCGCGCCGCCGACGGCCGGCCGGTCGAGCACGCCCTGCTGGTGCGCGCCGCCGAGCTGTTCGCCAACGCCGAGCTCGACGGGGAGACCCCGGACGAGTACGAGCGCCGCGTGGCGCTGGGCACCGGTTTGCCGCGCGGAACCGTCCGCCACGCCACCGCCGACATCGTGCGCGCGATCGACCGGCTGCCGCGTACCGTGGCCGCCGAACTGCCCGCCACCGAGCAGGGCAGCGGTTACCGGACCGTCTGGGTGCCGGCCGGGCGGATCTTCGCGGCCGTGATGGCCAGCAACCATCCCGCGCCGAACGACTCGTGGCTGCACGCCCTCGCGCTCGGCTTCAGCGTGCTGGTCCGGCCCGGCACCCGGGACCCGTTCACCGCCCGCCGGCTCGTCCTCGCGCTGCTCGCCGCGGGGCTGCCCGCGCACCGGGTGTCCTACCTGCCCGGCAGCCACGCGGTGGGCTCCTATCTGCTGGAGTCCGCGGACCGGGGCATCGTCTACGGCGGCGACGAGGCGGTGGCCCGCTGGCGCGGCAGCGCGTCGGTGACGACGCGGGGCCCGGGGCGCAGCCGTGCCCTGCTGGACGTCGCGCCCACCGACGAGGTTCTCGACCACCTCGCGACCGCGGCGGCCTACGACGGCGGCACCCGGTGCAACAACATCTCGCTGGTGCTGACCACCGGCGACGTCCGGGCGGTGGCCGACGGGCTGGCGGCCCGCTTCGACAAGCTGGGCGGCCCGGTCGTCACCGCGCCGGACGCGGTGCTGCCCGCGGTCGACGCCGCCCGGGCGGAGGTGCTCGCCGGGCAGCTGCGCGGGCTGCGGGAGGAGCTGACCGTGCACGCCCCGGTGGGCGCGGAGCCGGTGACCGGCCTGCCGGACGGCTCGTACCGGCCGCTGCCGACCGTGCTGTCCACGGACGATCCGCGGCACCCGGCGGTCGGCCTCGAACTGCCGTTCCCGTTCGTCGTGGTGGCCCCGTGGCGCCGCGGGGAGCCGGACCTGCTCGGTGGCGCGCTGGTCGCCAACCTGCTGACCGAAGACGAGGACATCGTGGCCGGCGCCGTCGCCGATCCGCGCATCGGCAAGGTCACCCGCGGCCGGACGCTGCCGTGGGCGGCGGCGCCGGGCACGCCGCACGACGGGAACCTGTCGGTCTTTCTGCTTCACCCGAAGGGCATCGTCGACATGGGGGGGAAAGAGGATGCGATGGCTTGAGGACCTACTGACGGACGGATGGTGGGCGACCGGCACGGCGGTCCGGTGCCAGTCACCCGACGGCCGGGAACAGACGATGGCGTACGGCGAGCTGCTGCGCCGGGCCGCGAACCTGGCGCGACACATCGGTGAGCCCAGCGACAGCGAGCAGACACGCCTGGCCATCGTGGCGATGAGCCCGCTGGAGGGATTCGTCGGGCTGATCGCCGGCCTGATCGCCGGCGCGGTGGTGATCAGCACGCCGATCCAGTCCCGGGATCCGTGGCCGGTCGGCCTGCTCGGCGATCCGGACGTGGTGCTGACCGACGACACCGGCGCGGCCCTGCTCGCCTGCAACGAGCGCCTCACCGGCGTGAGGCCGGACTACCGGGCGGTATCGATCGAGGAGGCCGGCGCCGGCGCGGTGAGCGTCGCCCCGCGGATCTGCGCCGATCAGGACGACGTTTGCAAGATCGCGTATCTCGATCCGCGGCGGTCGCCGCTGGTGGTGGCACTCACCGGGTTCGCGCTGGACCACGCGGTGCGCAATCCGTGGCGCGTGCCGGCCGCTTCGGGCGGGCTGAGCACCCTGGCCGGGCAGATCGAGACCTATCAGAGGCTGGCCTCCGGTGAGGTCGTCCATCTCGCCACGCAATCGGGCGACCGGCCCATTGCGACGACACTACCGGCGGCTGACGCGCCTTATGTGGTCGATAATCCGACACAAATGGCCGACCTACTTCTGGGTGTCGGCTAGCTTTGCTGGAACGAGAATTCCGGCGGTCCACTCCGGACTTGACGGATCGGTTGCATCCCGTCGTGTCGCGAGTGGTCCGTGAAAATTGTCAGCGAGGCCGGGCGCCGTTTTGGCGTCCGGCCTGACTCGGCACTCGCAAGGGGGGATCAATGCCTCGAGATTCTCCCGCACTTCCCGGGAGCGGTCTCGTTCTCGACCGCAACTCGACAATTCCTTTGTACCAGCAGCTGTACGAGCAGATGCGATGGAGCATCGAGGCGGGGCAGCTGCCGGCGGGCACCCGCCTGCCGGCCACCCGCACCCTGGCCAAGGAGCTCGGGGTGTCCCGCAACACGGTGCTCGTCGCCTACGACCGGCTGCTGGCCGAGGGCTACCTCGACGGCCGGGTCGGTTCCGGCACCGTGGTGGCCTCCCGCAAGCCCGCTCGTGACGAGGGCGCGTCGCCCCCGCGTCCGGCGGCCCGCCCGGAGCTGCGGATCTCCCGGGCCGCCACCCGGATGGCCGAGGCGGCCGCCTACTTCACCCCGGCGCACGACCAGCTGCGCTACCCCGACCGGCCGTTCACCCTCGGGGTGCCCGCCCTCGACCAGTTCCCGGCCAAGGTCTGGGGGCATCTGCTGCTGCGCGCCTCGCATCAGCTGACCGGCGCGCTGTACACCCACCGGGACCCGGCCGGTTACTGGCCGCTGCGCAAGGGCATCGCCGCCATGCTCGGTCTCATGCGCGGCGTGCGGTGCACTCCCGAACAGGTGATCGTGCAGCCCAGCGCGCAGACCGCGGTGCACATGGTGGCGATGACGCTGCTGGAGCCCGGCGACCAGGTCCTCGTGGAGGACCCGGGTCTGCAGGCCATCCGGGGCGCGTTGCACTCGGCGGGTGTCCGCCTCTGCCCGGTTCCGGTCGACGCCGAGGGGATGTGCATCGACGTCGGCGCGGAGCGATATCCGGATGCCCGGATGGCCGTGGTGACGCCGAACAACCACTTCCCGCTGAGCGTCCGCATGTCCGAAGCCCGCCGCCGGCGGCTGCTGGACTGGGCCCGGGAGCGGGACGGCTGGGTGGTCGAGGACGATTACGACGGCGAGTTCTGGTCGCAGAACCCCGGTCCGCCGCTGCACCAGACGGACGCCGAGGGACGCGCCATCTACGTCGGCACGTTCAGCAAGATCCTCTTCCCCGGCATGTGCCTGGCCTATCTGGTCGTCCCGCCCGATCTCGCGCAGGTGGCCGCCGCCGTCCAGCGCGCCACGGTGAACTCGCTGAACATCCTCACCCAGGCCGCGCTCGCCGAATTCATCGACGGCAACCACCTGGCCCGGCACGTCCGCCGGATGCGCGGCATCTACGCCGAGCGTGGTGAGGCCCTGGTCGACGGGCTGCGCGCGAAACTCGGCGGCTTCGTCACGGTCACCGACGCTCCACCCGGGACGCACCTGGTCGCGTGGACCCCCGACGACACCGACGAGAGACGACTGGCCCAGCTCAGCCGGGAGTCGCGGTTGCGTGTCTACCCTCTGTCCTCCTTCGCCGACGAGCCGGACCGGCTGGGGCGAGGGCTGGTCCTGGGTTACGCCGCCACGCCACCCGAGAAGATTCTTTCTGGTGTGGATCGCCTCGCGATGGTGGTCGAACGCTATACCGGGAGTCGCTTCCCCACCGGTGGCCGTGATGTCCGGAATCCGGGGATGCGTCGCAGCATATAAGGGAACCACTTCGACGGCACAGAGCCATGTCGGACGCTTCTCGCGGAACCAATTCCAGTGGCACTTCCGTGAATCTCCACATGGCTCTGTGCCATGTCTGACACCCCCTATACGGTCCGTTCCGACACATCGATGCCGCGACGTGCTCCACACGGTTGTAGGGGGAGAGCATGCCTTCGCCACGGCTTCTGGCACCCAACTTCGAGGAAATCGACGCCGGCCTCTGGCGGCCGGACACCTGGCGGGCGCTGCCCGCCGTACAACAGCCGGACTGGCCCGATCCGGGCGAACTCGCCGCCGTCACCGACTACCTGTCCGGGCTGCCTCCGCTGACGGCGGTCGGCGAGATCCGCGCGCTCCGCGACGATCTCGCCCAGGTCGCCGAGGGAGCGGCCGTCCTGCTGCAGGGCGGTGACTGCGCGGAGCCACTGGGCCGCGCGGCGGCCGAGGCGGCCCGCGGTAAACGTGGGCTGCTGGCCGCGCTCGGCGAGCGGCTCGCCGAGTCGTCCGGCCGGCGGGCGGTCACCGTCGGGCGGATCGCCGGGCAGTTCGCCAAGCCGCGATCGGCCCCGACCGAGCAGGTCGGCGACCGGCTTCTGCCGGTCTTCCGCGGGCTCATGGTCAACGATCCGGCGCCCACGACGGCGGCCCGCCAGCCGGACCCGTACCGGCTGCTGTCCGCGTACTACACCGCCAAGCAGGTGATCGAGGAGCTGGCCGGGGCCGGAGGGCCGCTGGACACCAGCCACGAGACGCTGATCCTGGAGTACGAACAGGCGCTGACCCGGTTCGACGACGAATCCGGCGAGTGGTTCCTGCGCTCCACCCACCTGCCGTGGGTGGGCGACCGTACCCGCCAGATCGGCGGCGCACACCTGCACTTCCTGGCCGGCCTCGGGAACCCGGTGGCCGTCAAGATCGGTCCGGACGCCACGCCCGAGGACGCGGTGCGCATCTGCGCGCTGCTCGACCCGCATCGGCTGCCGGGCCGGCTCACCCTGATCAGCCGGATGGGGGCCGGGCGCGTCGCCGACCGCCTGCCGCCCCTGGTGCACGCGGTGGCGGCGGCCGGTCACCGGGTCGCCTGGATCTGCGACCCCATGCACGGCAACACCGTCCGGACCGGTGTGGGCCTGAAGACCCGCCACCTGGACACCGTGGTCGCCGAGGCCACCGGTTTCGTGGCCGCGGTGCGCGCCGGCGGCGCCGAGCCGGCCGGCCTGCACCTGGAGCTGACCGCCGAAGACGTGACCGAATGCGTGGGCGGGCCGACCGTGCCGGACGAGAGCCGGCTGGGTCGCGCGTACCACTCGTTGTGTGATCCCCGCCTGAACCCGCACCAGGCCGGGGTCGTGGTGGACGCCGTCGCCGAAGCGATGCGCCCCTGACCGAACCGGATCTGCGAGAAGGAGCTTTCGTCGTGCGCACCTTGCTGGTCGACAATTACGACTCGTACACCTACAACCTGTTCCAGCTCATCGCGATGGTCAACGGCGCCGAGCCGGTGGTGGTGCGCCACGACGACCCCACGATCGCGGACTTGGACCTCACCACGTTCGACAACGTGGTGATCTCGCCCGGGCCCGGCCGGCCCGACCGCGAGCATGACTTCGGCTTCTCGGCCCGGGTGATCGCCGAAGCGCCGGTCCCGGTCCTCGGCGTCTGCCTCGGGCACCAGGGCATCGCCGCCGGGCACGGCGCCGAGGTGGTGCCGGCGCCCGAGCCCCGGCACGGTCACCTCACCTCGGTGACCCACGACGGCACCGGCCTGTTCGCGGGTGTCCCGCAGAACTTCACGGCGGTGCGTTACCACTCGCTGTGCGTCGAGCAGCTGCCGCCCGACCTGGAAGCGACCGCGTGGGCCGAGGACGGCGTCATCATGGCGCTGCGGCACCGGACCCGCCCGATGTGGGGGGTGCAGTTCCACCCGGAGTCGATCTGCACCGAGCACGGTGTCACCCTGTTCACCAACTTCCGTGAGCTGACCCTCGCCCACCAGGCCCGGGTCCGCCCGGCGCGGACGGCCCACCGGCTGCATGTGCGCTCCCTCGGCTGGGAGACCGACGCGGAGAGCGCCTTCGACCGGCTCTACCGCGACGCCACCCACGCGTTCTGGCTGGACAGCGCCCGGGTCGAGGAGGGGCTGTCCCGGTTCTCCTATCTCGGTGACGCGGCGGGGCCGCTGTCCGAGGTGGTCCGGTACGACACCGGCTCCGGGGCCGTCGAGGTCACGACACCCACCGGCGAGACCCGGCGGGAGCCCGGCACGATCTTCACCTACCTGCGGCGCCGGCTCGCCGAGATCGAGGCCCGGCACCCGGACCTGCCGGGGGACCTCGCCTGCGGCTACGTCGGCTGGTTCGGCTACGAGCTCAAGGGCGACCTCGGCTCTCCGATCGTGCACCGGGCCGACACGCCGGACGCCTGCTGGCTGCTCGCCGACCGGCTGATCGCCGTCGACCATCGGGACAAGGTGACGTACCTCGTGGCGCTCTCCGACGGCACCGCGGGCGGCGACACCGCCGCCGAGGAGTGGCTCACCGCCACCGTCGAGCGGCTGTTGTCGGTTCCCGAGGCCACGCCGGCCGAGCCGCTCGCCGCGCCGCCGGTCGACACCACGGTCCTGGCCGACGCGCTGGTCCGCGACCGGGAGCAGTACCTGGCCGACATCGCCTCCTGCAAGCGCGAGCTGGTCGCCGGGGAGAGCTACGAGATCTGCCTGACCAACTCGGTGGTGCTGCCCCGCCCCCGCGACGGATTCGCGTTCTACCAGGCCATGCGCCGGTACAACCCCGCGCCGTACGCGGCGTACCTGCGATTCGGCGACATCGAGGTGGCCTGCTCGTCGCCCGAGCGGTTCCTGCGGGTCACCGCGGACCGCACGGTGGAGACCAAGCCGATCAAGGGCACCGCGCCCCGCGACCCCGACCCGGTGATCGACGAGAAACTGCGCGCGGAGCTGACCGTCAGCGACAAGACCCGCGCCGAGAACCTCATGATCGTCGATCTGCTGCGCAACGACCTCGGCCGGGTGTGCGAGGTCGGCAGCGTCACGGTGCCCAAGCTCATGCAGACCGAGTCGTACGCGAGCGTGCACCAGCTCGTCTCCACGATCCGCGGCCGGCTGCGCGCGGACGCGGACATCCTCGGTTGCGTCGAGGCGTGTTTCCCGGGCGGCTCGATGACCGGCGCGCCCAAGCTCCGCACCCTGGAAATCATCGACGGCCTGGAGACCACGGCGCGTGGCGTCTACTCCGGCTCGATCGGCTTCCTCGGCTGCAACGGCACCGCCGACCTGAACATCGTCATCCGGACCGCGGTGCTCGCCGGCGACCGGATGCGCATCGGCGCCGGCGGCGCCATCATCCTGGACTCCGACCCCGAGGGCGAGTTCGCCGAGATGCTGCTCAAGGCCGCGGCGCCGCTGCGCGCCGTGCTGGCCGGCCAGTACCAGGAGAGCGCCGATGTCCGCCGATGACACGCTGGCGGTCGCCATCGTCGGGATGGGACCCCGCGGTCTCGCGGTCCTCGAACGGATCGCCCGCAACGCCGCCGGTGACCCCACCCGGCGGGTACGGGTGGACGTGGTCGACCCGTACCCGCCGGGCGCCGGCCGGGTCTGGCGCACCGACCAGTCCAGCGTCCTGCTGATGAACACGCCGGCCGCGCGGACCACCGTCTTCGCCGATCGCGCCGTGGCGATCGAGGGGGACCTGCGCGAGGGCCCGACCCTGTACGAGTGGGCCCGCTTCCAGGTGCTGCTGGGCGACCTGAGCGGGTTCCCGGCGGACGTGGCGGACGAGCTGCGCGCCCTGGAACCGGACTCGTCCGCGACGCGCCGCCTGTTCGGCCACTATCTCGACTGGGCCTACCGCCACGTGCTCGCCACCTCGGGCGACAACGTCACGATCCACGCGCACGCCACCCTGGCGGTGGCGTTGTGGGACGAGCCGGACGGCCGGCAGTGCCTGCTGCTGCAGACCGGCGACCGCATCGCCGGCCTCGACGCCGTGGTGCTGGCCCAGGGCCACTACCCGGTCACACCGACCGGCGAGGAGCAGCGGCTGGCGGGCTTCGCGGTGGAGCAGGGACTCACGTACGTGCTGCCGGCCAATCCGGCCGACGTGGACCTGTCGATGGTCCGGCCGGGCGAGCCCACCCTGCTGCGCGGGGTCGGGATGTGCCTCTCCGACTACCTGGCCCTGCTCACCGAGGGGCGGGCCGGGCGGTACGTCCGCGACGACCGCGGCCGGCTCGACTACCTGCCGTCCGGGTTGGAACCGCGCCTGCTGGTCGGCTCGCGCTGGGGCCTGCCCGGCCCGGCCGGCGGGCGCGACCCGCGCGCAGGCCGGCGGCGGCGCGCCGGCGCGCCGCTGGACCTGGGCGCCGACGCGTGGCCGCGGATCGCCAAGGAGGTGGAGACCGCCTTCTACACCGCGCTGCTGCGCCGTGACGTATGCGACTGCACCGCCCGCGCGTTCCAGGCCGACTACCTCGCGGTCGCCTGGCGCAGCCCCGCTGAACGCGACATCCTGGAGCGCTACCCGATCAGTCGGCGGTGGAGCTGGGACGACATCGGATATCCGGGCGACGGGCCGGTCTTCGCGGGGCCGGACGAGCTGCGCGAGTGGCTGCTCGACCGCCTCGACCCGCGGCCGGACCCGACCGGCGACGACGGCCCGATCGAGGCCGCGGTGGGCGTGCTGGACGACCTGCGCGACGAGGTACGGCTGGCGCTCGGGCCGGGTGGGCTCACCGACGCCGGCCGGCGGCGGCTCGACCAGTGGTACACCCCGATCAACGCGCTGCTCGGCCTCGGCCTGCCGGCGGCGCGCACCGAGCAGCTGGCCGCCCTGATCCGGGCCGGCGTGGTGCAGCCGGCCGGCGCGGACCTGCACGTCGAGCCGCACCCGGACCGGGCGGCGTTCCTGGTCACGTCGGCGCAGACCCCCGGCGTCCGGCACCAGGTGACCGGCATGATCGAGGCCCGGCTGCCGCGGACCGACCTGCGCCGCACCGCCGACCCGTTGCTGAGCTGGATGCTGGCCAACCGCACCTGCGCGGTGGAGGAGACCACCGACCCCACCGGCGCGCCGTACGTCACCGGCGCCGTGGCCGTCACCGGCCGCCCCTTCCGCCCGGTGACCGCGGCCGGGCAGGCGCACCCGCGCCGGTTCGTCTTCGGCGTCCCGCCCGAGGGCGTGTGCTGGTCCAGCGCGGGCGGGGCCCGGCCCGGCGTGAGCCCGGCGACGCTCGCCGACGCCGACGCGATCAGTCTCGCCGTGCTCGGCATCGCCGGAGGCGTCGAAGGGCGGGCCGGCGACGGCACACCGGCCACCGCCCCGGCCGCGTACGCGGAAGACGGCGCGGCATGACCAAGGACCCGGGATTCGACCACGGACTGCTCAGCCCGTCCAGCGCCGGCCGCCCGATCGAGGCGGTCACCGACGACGAGGCCGTCCTGCAGGCGATGCTCGACGCCGAGGCCGCGCTGGTGCGGGCCCAGGCACAGCTGGGCGTGGTGCCCGACGAGCACGCCACCACCATCACCGCGGTGGCCGGCGCCGGCCGCCTCGACCTGGACCGGATCGCCCGGCGCGGCGTCAAGGCCGGCAACCCGGTGGACGCTCTCGTGGCGGAGCTGACCGCCGCGGTGACGGCCGTCGACCCGGCCGCCGCGGAGTACGTGCACCGCGGCTCCACCGCCCAGGACATCCTGGACACCGGGCTGATGCTGGTCGCCGACCGGGCCCTGCGGCTGATCGACGCGGACCTGGCGGCCACCGCCGATGCGCTGGCGGCGCTCGCGGCGCGGCACCGGGCCACCGCGATGCCCGGCCGGGCGCTCACCCAGCACGGGGCGCCGATCACCTTCGGGCTCAAGGCGGCCGGCTGGCTGACCGGGGTGCTCGACGCCCGGCGGCGCCTGCGCTCGGTGCTGGACGGCGGGCTCCCGGTGCAGCTGGGCGGCGAGGCCGGCACGCTCGGCGGCTACCTGGAGTACGCCCGGCTGGCCGGCGATTCCGGCGAGGCGTACGCGGCCCGGCTGATCCGCGCCTTCGCCGAGGAGGTCACCCTCGCCGAGCCGGCCCTGGCCTGGCACACCGTCCGCACGCCGCTGCACGAGATCGCCACCGCGGCCAGCCTGACCACCGGCGTCCTCGGTGCGCTGGCGGCCGACGTGCAGGTGATGACCCGTACCGAGATCGGTGAGCTGGCCGAGCCGGCCCCACCCGGGGGTGGCCTGTCCTGCGCTCTGCCGCACCGGCGGCAGCCGGTGCTGGCCACCCGGATCCGGACGGCGGCCACCCAGGTGCCGCTGCTCGCCGCCAGCGTGGCGCACTGCCTCGTCGCCGAGGACGAGCGGCCCGGTGGGGCCTGGCACGCCGAATGGCAGCCACTGCGCGAGGCGCTGCGGCTGGCCGGGGGAGCGGCCGACGCCGCCGCCGAGCTGACCGAGGGGCTGACCGTCTTCCCGGCACGGATGCGCGCCAACCTGGACGTGTTCGGTCAGCTGGCCGCCGCCGGGCGACTCGCGGTGTGGCTCGGCCCGCCGTTCGGCCCGGCCGTGGCCGAGGAGATCGTCGTCGACCTGGCCCTTCGCGCCCACCAGCGGGGGAAGTCGCTGCGCGACGTCGCCACCGCCGACCCGCGCGTCGCCGACGTGATGGACGCCGGCCGGGTCGCGGCCACCCTGGACCCGGCCGGCTACGTCGGCGCCGCGGGCGAGCTCGTCGACCGGGTCCTGCACCGCTACCACGAGGGGATTGACTGATGCCGCACGTCAACATCAAGTTCTTTCCGGTGCCGCTGGCGCCCGAGGCCGAGCAGCGCCTGCTCAGCCGGGTGACCGAGGCGGTCACCGGAGCGCTCGGATGCGATCCGGGCGTGGTCTCGATCGCCTTGGAGCCGGTCGACCAGCCGGAGTGGGACGCGAGGGTCTACCAGCCGGAGATCGTCGAGCGCCGCCACCTGCTCAAGAAGGCGCCCAACTACTGACAACGGAGGTAACCGGTGACAACCACCGCGCTCCCGGCCACGCGACGCGTCGCGGCCGCCATCGATGACCTGATCGGCAACACCCCACTGCTGCGCCTGCCGGTGGACGGCCTGGCGCCGGACACCGAGGTGATCGCCAAGCTGGAGTCGGCCAACCCGGTCGCCAGCGTCAAGGACCGCGCCGCGCTGTTCATGCTGCGCGCCGCCGAGGAGCGCGGCTGGCTGCGCCCCGGCGGCACGGTGGTCGAGGCCACCTCGGGCAACACCGGTATCGCGCTGGCCGCGCTGGCCGCCGCGCGCGGCTACCGCTGCGTCATAGTGCTGCCGGACAACGCCACGGCCGAGCGGGTGGCGCTGCTGCGCGTCTTCGGCGCCGAGGTGGTGCAGACCCCGCGGGAACTGCGCTATCAGGGTTGCGTGGACCGCGCCGAGGAGATCGTGGCCGCGACCGAGGGCGCCTGGTTCGCCCGGCAGCACGACAACGCGGAGAACCCGCGGGCGCACCGGGCCACCACCGGCCCGGAGATCTGGGCGGACACCGCCGGGGACGTGGACATCCTGGTCTGCGGCGTGGGCACCGGCGGCACGCTGTGCGGCGCCGCCGCGTACCTCAAGGAGCGCAAGCCCGGGCTGCGCGCCATCGCCGTCGAACCGGCCGCCTCGCCGCTGCTCTCCGGCGGCGAGGCGGGCACCCACGCCATCCCCGGTTACAACGGGGGCTTCATCGCGCCCACCACCGACCGTGAGCTCATCGACGAGGTCCTCACCGTCCGCGACGACGAGGCGGCCGACACCACGCGCTGGCTGGCCCGCCGGGCGGGCGTGCTCGCCGGGATCTCCTCCGGCGCCGCCGTGCACGCGGCCATCCGGGTGGCCCGCCGCCCCGACAGCGCCGGGCGAACCATCGTCGTGCTCCTGCCGGACACCGGCGAGCGCTACCTGAGCCAGTGGTCCCACTGAAAGAGAGAGGAAGCCGATGCCAACCCTTCTGGTGGTGGGCGGAGTAGACGCCACGGTCGCCGCGGCCAAGGAGTTGGGGTTGCGGGTGCTGCTGCTCCAGCACCCGACCAAGATCACAGAGCGGCAGCGCGCGCTGGCCGACGTGACGGTCGTCGGGGACTACACCGACTGGGCCTACGCCGAGCCGGTGGTCCGCGACCTGCACCGGCAGTGGCGCATCGACCGGGTGGTGTCGTTGACCGAGCCGGGACTGGAGATCGCCGGCCGGGTCAACGACCTGCTGGGTCTCGGCGGGACCGGCTACGCGGCCGCCCGCCGGCTGCGCGACAAGCTGGCCATGCGGCAGCACCTGGCCGGCCGGGACGCCGCCGCGGTCGCCGCCGCGCCGGTGCACGACCCGCGCGACCTGGTGACGTTCGGCGCCCGGCACGGGTACCCGTACGTGGTGAAGCCGACCACGGCGACCGCCAGCATCGGCGTCTTCCGGGTGGACGGTCCCGGCGACCACGACCGGGTCTGGCGGCAGGTGCGGCGGCTGCGCGGCACCCGCACCGACCGGGTGTCCACGCTGCTGGTGCTTGAGGACTTCCTCATGGAGGAGTACCTCGACGGCCGCGAGTTCAGTGTCGAGACGTTCAGCTTCGCCGGCCGGCACGTGGTCGTCACGGTGACCGAGAAGCTCACCCACCCGACCCGGCCGGCCGAGCTCGGGCACGTGGTGCCGGCCCGCATCGGCGAGGACGAGCGCGCCCGGGTGTGCGCGGCGGTGACCCGGTTCCTCGACCACATCGGCATCGCCGACGGCGCCGGACACACCGAGGTCAAGCTGACCGGGCAGGGCCCGCGGATCGTGGAGGGGCACAACCGCTACGGCGGCGACGCCATACCCGAGCTGGTCCGGGCGGCCTTCGGCATCGACCTCGACCGGCTCGCCGTGGGCTGGCCGTTCCGGCTGGTCGACGAGCTGCCGGACCGGCCGATGGCGACCCGTACGGCCGCGGTGCGCGCCCTGGTGGCGCCGGCCGGCCGGGTGCTGTCGGTCGACGGGGTCGAGGAGGCCGCCCGGCAGGAGGGGGTGCTGGCGGTGCGGATCAGCGCCCGGCCCGGTGACGAGGTGCGCGACTGCCACGACAACTGGGACCGTCTCGGCCTGGTCGCGGTGCAGGCGGAGAGCGCGCAGGCCGCGCTGGAGCGCGGGGCGCGGATCGTCGAGGAGCACCTGCGGGTACGCGTCCAGGAGCCGTCCGGTGAGGTCACGCTCGCCCGGGCCGCCGACGTCGTGCCGGTGATGGTGGGCTGAGATGGCCGTACTCGTCCTGCACCGCAACCCGTTCGAACCGTTCCCGTACCAGCGCTGGCTGGCCGACTACGACGGCGACGTGGTGATCGTCGCCGCCCGGGACAAGCTGGAGGCCTTCGGCGAGCGGGTGCCGCCGGACCACCTCGGCTTCCGCCACCTCGAAGTCCTCGACGACTACGAGCGCGACATGCCGGGGCGGGCCGCCGCGCTCGCCGAACAGCACCGGGTGAGCCACGTGCTCGCCCCGCACGAGGCCGACCTGCAGGTGGCCGCCGCGCTGCGCGAGCGGCGCGGGCTTGCCGGGCCGTACCCGGGCGACATCCTCCCGTTCCGGGACAAGCTGGTGATGAAGCGGCTGGCCGGCGCCGCCGGCATCCCCGTCGCTCCCTACGCCGCGGCGTCCGACGCCGGCCAGGTCCGGGCGTTCGTGGCCGAGCACGGCCTGCCCGTCGTGCTCAAGCAGCGCGCCGGCTACAACAGCATCGGCCTGCGGATCGTCCGGGACGAGGCCGGGCTGGAGGCGGTGCTCGCCGAGGCGTTCGGTCCCGGCCGGTCGCGTGACGACCTCATCGTCGAGAGCTTCGTCGCCGGCCGGATGTGCCACGTCGACGGCTTCGTCCGCGCCGGGCGCACGGCTGTCGCCTGGCCGTCGCAGTACCAGTACGACCTCGCGTCGTTCGGCACCGACCCGGGCCCGCGCGTCGACCTGGCGCTGGATCCGCAGGACCCGCTCACCGACCGGCTGCTGACCCTGGTCGACCGGGTTCTCGCCGCCCTCACCGACCGGTCCGGCCGGCTCACCGACCACGCGTTCCACGCCGAGGTGTTCCACACCCCCGACGACCGGCTGGTGCTCTGTGAGATCGCCTGCCGCAGCAGCGGGGGGAAGGTCCGGGAGGTCTTCGAGGTGCTGTTCGGGGTGAACCTGGCCGAGTTGGAGGTCCGTACCCAGCTCGGCCTGCCCACCCCCGGCCTGGACGGGCTGGCCGGCTCCCGGCCGCGGACCATGGCCGGCCAGGTGATCCTGATGAAGCGGCCCGGCCTGGTCCGCGCGGTTCCGCCGGCGCCGGAGGAGGAGTGGGTGCGGCGGCACTGGTACTGGGCCCGGCCGGGCCAGGTGATCCCGCCCGCCGCGGGGTCGGCCGACTTCCTGGCCTGCGTCGTGGCGAGCGCGCCCAGCCGCGCCGAGTGCGAGGCCCGGCTGCGCAAGCTGGGCGACCGGATCGCCGCCGGGTTCGAGATCGCGGAGGTGTCATGACGAGCGCCGGGATCCGCGTCCGGTACATGGCGGCGATGATCGTCGACGCCACCGGAAGTGGCATGTACCTGCCCCTGTCGCTGATCTATTTCCACCACACCACCGGCCTGCCGATCGGCCAGGTCGGTGCCGTGGTCAGCGCCGCGGCGGTGCTCGGACTGCTGAGCAACCCGCTCACCGGCGTGCTGGTCGACCGGTTCGGCGCACGGGCCGTGGTGACCGGCGGCTATCTGCTGCGGGCCGCCGCCTTCACCTGCTACCCGCTGGTCGACTCGGCCGTGCCGCTCTTCCTGGCGGTCCTGGTCGTGGCCTTCGGTGACGTGTCCTTCTCACCGTCGGTCCACGCGCTGGTCGCCGAGATCTCCACGGGCACCGAGCGCGACAGACTGATCGCCGCGCAGCGCAGCATCCGTAACGCCGGCCTGGGCGCCGGCGGCCTGATCGCGAGCGGCGTCCTGGCGGCCGGCGACGACCACGCCTTCACCGCGATCGTCCTGACCAGCGCCGCGGCGTTCGCCGGGGCGGCCGCGCTGATCCGGTCCATTCCCGCACCGCACCGCGCCGAGGCCGGCGCGGCGCCGCCGTCCGGGGGCTACCGCACGGTCGTCCGCAACCGGCCGTTCCTCGGGCTCACCCTGCTCAACATCCCCACCGCGTTCGGCTACATGGTGCTCGCGGTCAGCCTGCCGGTCTATCTCACCACCGAGCTGGACCAGCCGGCTTCGCTGATCGGCACCCTCTACGCGGTCAACACCGTGGGTATCGCGCTCGCCCAGATCCAGGTCACCCGCCTGCTCACCCGGTTCCGCCGGACCCGGGCGGTGGCCGCCGGCGCCGCCGTCTTCGCGGTGTCCTTCGTGTCCTTCGCGGTGCTCGGCATCGTGTCCACCGGCGTCACCCTGCTGGTCGGTGTGTTCGTCGCCACCGCGATCTTCACGCTGGGCGAGCTGCTGCACGGCGCGACCGCCTCGGCGCTGGTGGTCAACGCGGCCCCGGAGGAGACCCGGGGCCGGCACATCGCGGTCTACCAGCTGTCCTGGGCGGTGCCGTCCGCCCTCGCCCCGGCCGTGCTCACCGGGCTGCTCGCGCTGTCCCCGGCCGGCATGTGGCTGGTGCTCGCCGCCGGCGTGACCGTGTCCGCGCTCGGGGTGCTGCGCCTGGAGCCACGCCTGCCCGCCGAAGCGGTCCGCACCCCGACCGCCATGACCGTACTGGAGGAACGTTGATGGGAGTGTCCAGCTGGCACGTGCTCACCGGGGACGACCCGGAGCACACGCCGCCCGCGGCGGCCGGGCAGTGTGGCTGGGTCAGCCAGATCGCCCCGCTGATCACCGAGTTCAGCCACCCCGGCGACCTGGTGCTCGACCCGTTCTGCGGGTGGGGCACGACGCTGGTGGCCGCCTCGATCACCGGCCGCCGCGGCGTGGGCATCGAGGTTTCGCCGGAGCGCGCCGCGCAGGCCACCGAACGGCTGCGGCGGTACCCGGGGCAGGTGGTGATCTGCACCGACGCCCGCCGCCCGCCGGTGCCGGACGGATCCGTCGACCTGATCGTGACCGACCTGCCGTACTTCGGCACCGCCCTGGACGCCGATTCTGCGGTGCGGGGCCAGTTGTACGCCGTGAGTGACTACGAGGCGTACCTGGCGGCGGTCGACGAGGCGTTCACGGCGCTGACCGCGACGCTGCGGCCCGGGGCGTACGCGGTGGTGGCCGTGCAGAACCGGCGCCTCGCCGGCGCGTTCGTCCCGCTCGCCTGGGACGTCGGCCGGCTGCTGGGACGTCACCTGACCCTGGGTGACGAGCGGATCCACCTCTATCCGCGACCGATCGGCGGGGACGACCCGATGCTCACCAACCGGGCACACGAATACCTGCTGATCGCGCAGCGGAAGTGACGCTGCGCGCGAGAAACGGACGGCCGTCCCGCCGGTGGTGGCGGGACGGCCGTCGAGGTGTGCGGGCGGCGCCCGCGGCGGCGCCGGCTCAGCCTCCCTCGGCACCGCTCTTCGCGGTCTGGTGGAGGCGGCGCCACAGGCGGTGCAGGTCGACGGCGTCGAGGCGTAGCCGGAACGTGTCGGCCAGCACGTCGCGCCACTCGTCGAAGCTGTCGAGCTGCTGTTCGACCTGCCCGTCGGCGTCGATCCGCGCCAGCTTCCGGTCCACCAGCGTGTGGACCCGGTCGCGGTCGCGGTTCATCGCCAGGAAACGCCGGACGAACGTCGACTCCGGATCGGTGGAGAGGAACCGGTGCCGGCCGGCGAAGTCGCCCGGCTCGGCCGGCTCCTCGGTCCAGTCCATGACCGTGAACGATCCTCGCGGGTCGTGGACGAACCGCCAGGTGCGGCCGGTGCGGCTGAGCCGGAACGTGAGCGGCGGCTGGTGCACCACGCCGGGCCGCAGCGGCACCGGGCGCAGCAGGCCGTCGCCGAGTCCCACGTCGACCAGCCAGCCGGTGCCGCCGAGTTCGACGGTCAGCGTCAGGTGGTTGGCGACGGCGACGCCGTACGGCGGGTCCGGCTCCTTCTTGACCTGGCCGCGGTGCAGCACGACCGGAAAGCCCAGCGTGGCCAGCAGCGCGGCGAAGGACCCGTTCAGGTGGAAGCAGTAACCACCCCGCCCGCCGGCGGTGCGGACGGCGTTCTCCTCGGGCCGCACCGTGGTCGGCCGGCCGAGCTGAATGTCGATGTTCTCGTAGGAGATCCGCTGTACGTGCCGCTCGTGCAGCAGGGCCAGCCCGGCCGGGGTCCGTGCGGGTGATTCCCGCAACCCCAGCCGGGCCAGGTACCGCGACACGACCGCGTGGTCGAGCCTCATCGCCGTGCTCCGCAGCCGCTCAGCGGATCTGGGGGCCACGGGTCCGGCTGCGCTTGAGCTCGTAGAAGCCGGGCGTCTGCGCCATCAGCAGGAAGCCGTCCCAGAGCCGGGCCGCGTCGTCCCCACGCGGGGCGGGCGTGACGACCGGTCCGAACAGCGCGACGGTGTCCGCGCCCGGTACGTGCACGTGCACCGTCGGGGTTCCGACGTCGAGCCCGACCGGCTGCATACCCTCCTGGTGGCTCTTGCGGACGGCATCGTCGAGACTCGCGTCGCCGGCGGCGTCGGCCAGCTCGGCCGGCAGACCGCACTCGGCCAGCGCGGCGCGGTAGAGCCCCACCCCGAAACGCTGGCCCTCGACGTGCTTGCGGGTGCCGACGGCGGTGTAGAGGGCGCGGACCGCGTCGTGTCCGTGGCGCTGCTCGGTGGCCATCATCACGCGAACCGGCTTACGCCATGACTCGATGTTGCGCTGATAGAAGAGGTCGATGTCGGTACGCCCCTCGTTGAGCGCGGACAGGCTCATGATCCGGAAGCGCACCTCGATCGGGCGCAGTTTCTCCGCCTCCAGCAGCCAGCGGGACGTCAGCCAGGCCCACGGGCAGACCGGGTCGAAGAACATGTCCACGCGGGTGCGCTCGGTGTCGGACACGGTTGGGGTTCCTCCCATCGGGAACGGTGAAATGTCGCGGGGATCAGCGGAATGCCGGCCCGGCCAGCCCGGCGCTCAACGTCGCGCCGTCGGCCGGGTCGATCAGCAGGAACGCGCCGGTGGTCCGGAGGAACCGGTAGGGGTCCGGCGTGATCGGCTCGTCGAGCTCCAGGTCGATCGTGGCGATGTCGTTGACCGCCAGCGCCTCGGGCGCCGAGGACCGGTCCAGCGTGGTCAGGTCGAGCCGTTCGCCGATGGCGGTGACCCGGCCGTCGACCACCCGCGTCAGGTGCTGCACCTGGACCTTCTGACCGGCCCGCAGCGGCCGCTCGGTCAGGTGGCACACCGTGGCGGTGAGCCGGGCGGTGATCTCCGGCGGCTCCTCGGGGGAGACGATGAGGTCGCCGCGGCGCAGCCCGGGCCCGTCCGTGTCGAGGTGGACGGCGACGGACTGCCCGGGGCCGGCCTCGGCGCACTCCCGGCCGAGGCGCTGGATGCCGCGCACCGTGGCGGTCCGGCCCTCGGGCAGCACGAGCACGTCCTGGCCCACGCGCAGCCGGCCGGCCGCGACCTGACCGGCATAGCTGCCGTCGCTCAGGACGCACTGCACGGCCATCCGGGTGGGTTTGCCGGACAGGTCCTCGTCGACGTCCAGCTGTTCCAGGTGGCCGAGCAGGGTGGGCCCGGAGTACCAGGGCATCGCGGCGGAGGGCTCGACCACGTTGTCGCCACGCAGCGCCGACACCGGCACGGTGACGACGTCGGTCAGCCCGAGCGGCTCGGCCAGCGCGCGGAACGCCGTGTCGATCTCGGCGAACACCTCGCGGTCGAAGCCGACCAGGTCCATCTTGTTGACCGCCAGCACGACGTGCGGGATCCGCAGCAGCGCGGCGACCGCGGTGTGCCGGCGGGTCTGGTCCAGCACCCCGTGGCGGGCGTCGACCAGGATGACCGCGGCCTGGGCGGTGGACGCTCCGGTCACCATGTTGCGGGTGTACTGCACATGGCCCGGGGTGTCGGCGAGGATGAAGCGGCGCGCGTCGGTGGCGAAGTAGCGGTACGCCACGTCGATGGTGATGCCCTGCTCACGCTCGGCGCGCAGGCCGTCGGTGAGCAGCGCCAGATCGACGTCCTGACCGCGGCTGCGGCTGGCCTGCTCGATCGCCTGCAGCTGATCGGCGAGGATCGACTTGGCGTCGTAGAGCAGGCGCCCGACCAGGGTCGACTTGCCGTCGTCGACGCTTCCCGCGGTGGCCAGGCGAAGAAGGCTGGTGGTCACTAGAAGTACCCCTCCCGCTTGCGGTCCTCCATGGCCGCCTCGGACATCTTGTCGTCGGCGCGGCTCGACCCTCGTTCGGTGATCCGCGAGGCTCGGATCTCGGCGATCACCTCGGCGGTCGTGGCCGCGTCCGACAGCACCGCTCCGGTGCAGGACATGTCGCCCACGGTCCGGTACCGGACCGTGCGCATCTCGGCCTGCTCACCCTCGCGCGGGCCGCCCCACTCACCGGCCGCCAGCCACATCCCCGCGCGCTGGAACACCTCACGCTTGTGGGAGTAGTAGATGGACGGCAGCGGGATCTGCTCCCGCTCGATGTAGTGCCAGATGTCCATCTCGGTCCAGTCGGACAGCGGGAAGACCCGGACGTGCCCACCCGGCGCGTGCCGGCCGTTGTAGAGCTTCCACAGTTCCGGCCGCTGCTGGCGCGGGTCCCACTGGCCGAACTCGTCGCGCAGCGAGAAGACCCGTTCCTTCGCCCGCGCCTTCTCCTCATCACGCCGGCCGCCACCGAAGACGGCGTCGAAGCGGTTGCGCTCGATCGCCTCCAGCAGGGGGACGGTCTGCAGGGGGTTACGGGTGCCGTCCGGGCGCTCGGTGAGACGCCCGTCGTCGAGGTAGTCCTGCACCCGTTCCACGTGCAGGGTGAGGTGGTGCTCCGCCACGGTCCGGTCCCGGTACTCGATGACCTCCGGGAAGTTGTGGCCGGTGTCGACGTGCAGCACCGGGAAGGGCAGCCGGCCCGGGCTGAACGCCTTACGGGCCAGGTGCAGCATGACGGCGGAGTCCTTGCCGCCGCTGAACAGCAGCACCGGGCGTTCCATGGTGCCCACCACCTCGCGGATGATGTACACCGAATCGGCTTCCAGCACGTCCAGGTAGGACGGCCGCAGATCGGGATTGACGCGATCGGTCATCGGGACAGTCCTCTCAGGTTCCGTTACCGGGGCGCACGTATCCGGCGGTGCTCATCTCCGGCGGATAAACGACCGGGACGGTCGACACGTCTTGGTCGACCTGCTGGTACTGCTGAAGAACGGCGGGCGGCGGGCTGTGGTGCCAGTGGGTGGCGCCGCGCTCGAAGCTGACCGGGCCGCGCCAGGTGTCGAAGGTGCCGGACTCCAGCGCCTCGATCAGCTCGTCCCGGCCGATCCGGGGCGCGGACCGCAGGGCCTGGGCGATGATCGTGATGTCGGTGAACGCGTTGAGCGCGGTGTCCGGTGGCGTGGTGCCGTACCGGTCGAGGTAGCGCTGGGCGAACCAGGTACCCATCGGGGTCAGCCCCGGCCAGTTCGGGCTGAACTGGGTCGCGGGCCAGACCAGGTGCAGGCCGCTCTCGCCGAGGTTCGCCCAGTAGTCGGTGGCGCGCAGCGGCCACTGGAAGGGCGCCATCATCGGCGTCGCGGGCAGCAGGCCGATTTCGGCGGCCTGCTTGACGATCAGGTGGTTGGTACGCACCACACCCACGTTGATCACGACGTCCGGCTGCCACCGCTGGATCGCCTCCAGCTCCGGGCGCAGGTCGGTCGTCGACTCCTGGTCGAAGGGGACCGAGTACAGCTCGAACGTCCCGCCGGCCCGCTCCACCTCGGCGGCGATCAGGCCGGCGGCCGACTCGCCGAAGACGGTGTTCGCGTGGATCACGCCGATCCGCTTGAAGCCCTGCTCGGCGGCGAAGCGCAGCAGCAGCGGGATCCGCTCGGCCAGCGAGGTGAAGGTGCGGAAGACGGTACGCCGCCGCTTGGCGGTGACCGACGGGTGCGCGTTCTCCACGAACAGGGGCAGGCCCAGCCGCTCGGCCAGTTCGGCGACCTCGTCGGTGTAGCGCAGGTGCCACGGGCCCAGCGCGGCGATCACCTGGTCGACGATCGCCACCTTGGCCAGGGCGCCGACCGCCGAGCGCGGCATGGTGCCGCCGTCGAGCGCCACGGTCTCCTGGTCGTCGCGGATGACGAAGTCGAACTGCCGGCCGGCGCCGAGACCGCCGTGCTCGCGTACGTACTCGGCGCCGAGGATGGCGCCCCGCACGGTCAGTGTGCCGGCCACCGGGTCACCGGGCGTGGTGAGCGGGGTGACGATGCCGACGGTGACCTTCTCGGCGTCGCGGACCGACTCGGCGTAGGCGGCCGCCTCGCCCTGCACCACCTCTCGCGCGTTCATGCCCGGCCGCCGATCCGGTAGCGGGTCAGGTAGCCGGCGAACCGCTCGTCGAGCTCGTCCGGGTCCAGCCCGTAGTCCTGCGCCCGGTACTCGTGCCGGCCGAGCTTGTCCTTGCGGTTGTCGGCCAGGTAGTCGCGGAAGGCCCGTTCCACCGTGCCGTTCCAGCTGGCGCCGAGGAACTCGCAGATCTCGGCCATCACCTCGATCGGCGAGGCCATCAGGCGCTGGTAGTCGACGTCGAGGACCGGGGTGCCGCCCAGGTGCTCGCGCTGCGCGGTGGCGAACAGCTCCAGCATCTCGGCGAAGCGCTGCGTCCAGAGCCGGCCGAGCGCGAGCCGGTCGGCGTGGTCGGACCGGGCCAGCCGGATGATCTCGGTGAGGCTGCAGGTCGACGGGATCGTCACGCTCGGCGCCCGGTGCATGTAGATCAGGCGGGCGTCCGGGTAGGTGCGCACCAGCGCGTCGGCTCGCCACAGGTGGAACGGGTCCTTGAGGACCAGCGTCTCGGTCGGCACCCGCCACACGATGTGCTGCATCAGGTACCGGTGGTAGTCGTAGGCGTCGTACTGGTCCTGGGTCTTGAGCCACTCGCCGTAGCTGGGGACCGTGTAACGCAGCTCGTACGCCATCGTCTTGAAGGTCGGGGCGGTGAGCCGGTGGTCCTCGTCCGGGCGGTGCGGCTCCCACAGGTGCACCGCCTTGAGGCGCGGCGCCACGGTGTAGTAGTCGGTGCAGAAGTTCTCGGCGGCCCGCACCAGCGCCTGCTTGGTGGCCTCGTCGCGGCCGTCGGTGGCCGGGGCCATCAGCTCCCACAGGTCCGGCGAGCGCAGGTCGGGGTGCTGCCCGAGCAGGTTGTGCATGAGCGTCGTGCCGCTGCGGGTCATGCCGGTGATGAAGACCGGCCGGTGGATCTCGGTCTTCTCGATCTGCGGGTTCTTCTCCCGCGCCCGCTCCGCGGCGGCCTGCGTGGCCAGCGCGGCGACCAGGGCGCCGCGCACCGAGGCGCGGCCCGCCGCGTTCAGCTGTCCCTCCTCGTCGAGCGCGGTCAGCAGCCGGTCGAGCGCGTCCAGATGGGCGAACTCGAAGTCCGGCACGCCGGCGCGCTGCCGCGCGGCGTCGACGAACTGCTCCACCCGGTAGACGTCCGGTATCGGTTCGATGATGGCGGTCACGGCACCCTCCCCTTGGCCTCTCCGGCCGGACACCCCGGCCGTCATCGGCACGGACCATAGGCAGGACGTCGCGGGCCGGTACAGGGCCACGTCGCGGCGGGACACGGGTCCAAAACGCGGCCCGGCAAGTGGCACGGACGCCGGCTCGGACATGGCACTGGAGCTGCGGCGATCACCGGACTTACGGTCGGCCCAGCCGTTGCGCCACACCGGTCCACCGAGGAGGGAACGATGCCACCGGCGACGCGATCCGCGCCCCTGCTGCTGTGGGAGACAGGCGGCAACCACCAGGTCGAGGACGGTCCCTACCGTCCCGTGGTCGCGGACTCCTGGCTCCTGGTGAACGGGCGGGCCCGCGGCTACCCGCGACATTGGCGCCGGTTCGCCGCATCGGTCGAGGAGTGCGGTGTGGCGCCGGAGCGCGTGGCGCAGTTCCGCGCGGCGGTGACCGAGGCGCTGCCCCGTACCGGGTCCTGGTTCCCCCGGCTGGAGCTGCACGCGGGCCCGCCGCAACGGCTGGCCCTGCGGCTACGCCCGGTGCCCGCGCTGTCGGAGCGGGCGACGGCGTGGGTGTGGCCCGGCCCGGACCCGCGCCGCCGGCCCCGCATCAAGGGGCCGGACTTCCCCGACCAGGAGAGGATCCGCCAGGCTGCCCGCGAGCACGGCGCCGACGAGGCGCTGCTGCGCGACGAGAGCGGCCGGGTCCGCGAGGGAGCTTTCAGCACCGTCTGGTGGTGGCACGACGACGTGCTGCACACCCCGGCCGCGGACGGGCGCATCCTGCCCGGGGTCACCCGGGACCTCCTGCTGCGCCGCTGCCAGGCGCTCGGGGTGCCGGTGCGGCACCGCTGCGCCTACCTGCCGGAGCTGCTCGACAGCGAGGTCTGGATCACCAGCGCCCTGCACGGCATCCGGCAGGTCACCCACATCGACGGGCGGCCGACCGCGGCCGCCGATCAGGACCGGCTGCGCGACTGGCGCGCCCATCTCGACGCTCTCATGGAACCCGTCCCCGATCCCGAGGCCATCCGGCCGCCCCGATTCAACGAGGAGACGCAGTGAGACTCAGATCAGTGAAGCGGCACCTGGCTTCGGTTCCGCGCATGCACTTCGGCCCGTCGCACCGCGGGCTGCGGGCCCGTCTGGAGCTGCTGGCCACCCGCCAGCTGGGCGCCGGTGACTTCCTGTGGCACGCGCTGGAGCGCGGGCAGGATCACCAGGCCCCGCTGTTCCACCACCTGCCGCCCGGCGGCGGGCCCGAGGACGTCGTCGTCTACTCGCTGGCCGACCTGCGCGACGAGACCGAGCGGTACGCCCGCTGGTTCCACAGCCAGGGGGTCACGCACGGCGACCGGGTCGGCGTGTTCACCCGCAACGGCATGGCCAGCTTCGTGCACTTCCTGGCGCTCAACAGCATCGGCGCGATCCCGGCGGTGATCAACCCGAACATGGTGCCGGACACCGCGGCCCGCTACCTGAGCCGGCTCGACGCGGTCGGCGTCGTGGTGGACGCGGACAAGCTCGGGCCGCTGCTGAACGGCCTGCAGGACGCCCGCCCGTTCCGGTTCACCGCTTCCCAGGAGGAGATGCACGCGGCGCCGCCGGCCGGGCCGCTGCCGCCGGTGTATCCCTACCGGCACGGTGACCGCGACCCGGTCCTGATCTCGCACTCGTCGGGGACCACCGGGATGCCCAAGGCCGCCACCTTCGGTCACCGGCAGTTCTTCGCCGGCAAGCGGCCCCGGATCATGACGCTGCCGTCCGGACGCGACGACAAGATGCTGCTGGCGTTCCCGGCCTCGCACTCCTCCGGCTACAGCTACATGATGATGGCCACCGTCATCGGGCTGCCCACGCTGGTGATGGAGTCGCAGGACGGCGCCACCGTCGCGGCGGCCATGCGGTGGTGGAAGCCGAGTGTGGTGACCGGTTTCCCGATCACCTTCAGCGAGCTGATCGCGCTGGGGCTGGAGCCGTCCGCCGCCGCCAACGTCACGACCTGGATCAGTACGGCCGACGCGTCGCACGAGGCGCACGTGCGGGAGCTGGTCCGGCTCGGCCGGCACCGCAGCAACGGCGCCTGGCGGCCGGGCTCGCACTACCTCGACGGGCTGGGCGCCTCGGAGATGGGGATGGCGCTGTTCCTCAACATCCACGGACCGGACACCGAGGCGTACGGCCGGTGCGTCGGCTATCCGGAGCCGATCGTCGAGGACGCGCTGGTCTTCGACGAGCACGGCCGGGAGCTGGGCCCGAACCAGGTGGGCTTCCTGGCGGTGCACACCCCGACCGTCACGCTCGGCTACTGGGGTGACCACGAGCTGACGCACAAGTCGATCCGCCAGGGCTACTGGCTCACCGGCGACGTCGGCTACCGCGACGAGAAGGGCCGGTTCTACCACTACGACCGCACCACCGACGTGATCACCACCCGGCGTGGCCCGGTCTACAGCCTCACCCTCGAGGAGGAGATCTTCAAGGCGTGCCGGGTCGTGGTGGACTGCGCCGTGGTCGGGGTGGTCGACCCGGTCGAGCCGACCTCGCTGGCGCCGATCGCCGCGCTGCGCCTGATCGACCAGGCGAACCTGTCGGCCGAGGAGCTGCTCAACCAGATCAACGTGGCGCTGCGCCGCGCGGGCCGGCACGAGCTGGCCGCCCTGGTGATCTCGAAGGGGGAGAACAAGATCCCGCTCGGGGTGACCGGCAAGGTGCTCAAGCGGGAGGTCCGCGCCCGCTTCGCCCACCTGCTGCTCAGCGACGACGACGACGGCGGCCTGGAGGTGGCGCGTACCCCCACCGAGCAGAGCGTGCTGCGACGGCTCGCGGCTCAGCCGGCCGTCGAATCCGACGCGGCGCACGCGTGAGAGGGGCTCCGGGCGTTCACCTGTCCAGCAGGAACGCCCGGAGCGCCGCCCCGATCTCGTGCGGCGAGTCCTCCTGCGGGTAGTGGATCCCGGCCACCGACGTCTCGCGCTGGGCGGGGAAGGTCCGGGCGAACCGCAGGGCCCGGCCGGTCAGCAGAGCCCCGGGCCGCACCCGGATGAGCAGCTTGGGCACGGTGGAGGTGGCGAGCCAGGCGCCGTACGCCGCGACCGCCGCGGTCACGTCGGCCGGCTCACCCTCGATGGGCAGCTCCCGGGCCAGGGTGAGGGTGGGCAGCCGGCTGCCCGGGTCGCCGAACGGTTCCCGGTAGCGCTGCATCTCCGCGTCCGTGAGGGTCCGCAGCACGCTGCGCGGCAGCACCTGCTCGACGAAGTAGTTCTCGCCCAGCACCAGCCGCTCGCCGTCGGCCGAGCGCATGGCCCGGAACAGGGTGTCCCGCCCCGGCTCGAAGTCGCTCCACAGCCGGGGCTGCACGAGCGCCTCCAGGTAGGCGATCCGGCGGACCCGCTGCGGGTGACGGGCCGCCCAGTGGAAGCCGAGCGCGGATCCCCAGTCGTGCAGGACGAGCGTCACCGGCCGGCCCGCGGTCACCGCGTCGAACCAGGCGTCGAGATAGCGCACGTGGTCGGCGAAGCGGTAGCCGCCGTCCGGGGCCGGCCCGGACCGACCCATGCCGATCAGGTCCGGAGCCAGGCAGCGGCCCAGGTCGGCGACGGCCGGGATGACATTGCGCCACAGGTACGACGAGGTCGGGTTCCCGTGCAGGAAGACGATCGGGTCGCCGGCGCCGGTGTCGACGAACTCGATGTGACTGCCCTCGATCGGTAGCCGGCGTCGGGGATGCGGGTCGGTGGCCGGAATCGTCGCGGCGGCGCTGTAGGTCATGCCCCTTTTTACCAAATAGTGGACGAATCGGACATGTGTTCGCGGCGTGTCCGCCCGCCCCAGCCGGAGGAATCGATGGAAAGCGATCCCACCCTGACGGACCTGCTGGACCACGCGGTCCGCGCGGACCCGGCCGCCACCGCGGTGAGCCACGAGGGGGGCCGCATGACCCGCCGCGCCCTCGCCGAACGCGCGTGGGCCCTGGCCGCCCACCTCACGCGTGCCGGCGCCGGGCCGGAGACGTGTGTCGGGCTCTTCGTCGACCCGTCCGTCGACTCGGTCACCGGGGCCTGGGGCATCCTCCACGCCGGGGCGGCCTACCTGCCGCTCGACCCGGACTACCCGGACGACCGGCTGCGCTACATGCTCGCCGACAGCCGGACCCGGGTGGTGCTCACCCAGCCGCGGCTGGGCGACCGGCTCGCCGACCTGGTCGCCCCGGGCACCCGGATCGTCACGACCGAGGAGGCCCCGGCCGGGGCGCACCGGGGCCCGGCGCACCGGGCGGACCACCTCGCGTACGTCGTCTACACCTCCGGCAGCACCGGGCGCCCGAAGGGCGTCATGATCGAACACCGCGCCATCGTCAGCCAGCTGCGCTGGCTGCGGGAGACCTTCCGGCTCGACGGCGCGGTCATCCTCCAGAAGACCCCGATGAGCTTCGACGCGGCGCAGTGGGAGATCCTCGCGACCGCCGCCGGCGCCACCGTGGTCGCCGGCTCCCGCGGCCTGCACCGCGACCCCGACCGGATCGTCGCGGCCGTCCGCCGGCACGGCGTCACCGTGCTGCAATGCGTGCCCACGCTGCTGCGCGCCCTGCTCGACACCGCGGCGCTGGGCGACTGCCCCTCGCTGCGCCGCATCTTCACCGGCGGGGAGCTGCTGCCCCGCACGCTCGCCGCCGAGTGCCTCGCGGCGATGCCGGACACCCGGCTGGTCAACCTCTACGGACCCACCGAATGCACGATCAACACGTCCGCCTTCGAGGTCGATCCGGTCGCGGTCGGCCCCGGCAGCCCGCCCGGCGTCTCGATCGGCCGAGCGATCCCGGGCACCGAGTACCACATTCTCGACCCGGCGCGGGCGCCGGTCCCGGCCGGCCAGGTCGGCGAGTTGTACATCGGCGGCAACCAGCTGGCCCGCGGCTACCTGGGCCGCCCGGAGCTGACCGCGCAGCGGTTCGTCACCGGCCCGGGCGGCGTCCGGCTGTTCCGTACCGGCGACCTGGCCTGCGCCAACCGCGACGGGACTGTGCAGTTCGCCGGCCGCGCCGACAACCAGGTGAAACTGCGCGGATACCGGATCGAGCTGGACGAGGTGCGGCTCGCCGCCGAGGCGCATCCCTGGGTCCGGCAGGCCGCGGCGGTCGCCACCGAGGCGCAGGACCTCCTGGTGTACGTGGAACTGAACCCGCGCGAGGCGGCGCTCATGGACCAGGGCCGGGCCGCCGCCCACCACCAGTCCAAGGAGAGCCGGCTGCAGGTGCGGGCGCAACTGTCCCATCCCGGCGTCCGCGATCCCGGGCAACTGGCCGGGCGCCCGGTGATCCCGCTCGCCGGCCGGGAGCCCACCACCGAACAGCGCCGCCGGGTCTTCGCCCGCAAGACCTACCGGTTCTACGAGGGCGCCCCGGTCACCCGGGCCGCCCTGCTCCGGTTGCTCGCCCGGCGCCCGCCCGCCGCGGCGCCCCGCCGGTTGACCGCGGTCAGCTGGGCCGAGTTCGGCGCGGCGCTGCGCTGGTTCGGCGAGTTCCGCAGCCCGCAGCGGCTGCTGCCCAAGTACGGCTACGCCTCGCCGGGCGCGCTCTACGCCACCCAGATGATCCTGGAGACAGCCGGGCTGTGGGGCCTGCCCGCCGGCTTCTACTACTACCACCCGCTGCGCCATGAGCTGGTCGAGGTCGCGCCGGCCGCGCCGCGTGCCGAACCGGGACTGCGGGTGCACTTCGTCGGCCGGCGACGCGCCATCGAGCCGGTGTACCGCGACAACATCCGCGAGGTGCTCGCCATCGAGGCCGGTCACATGACCGGCCTGTTCGAGGAGGTCCTCCCGCGGCTCGGGCTCACCGTGACCGGCCTGCCGTACGACCCGCCCCCCGGCGACCTGCTCGGCTGCGCCGACGGCGACGTCTATCTGGGCCGGTTCGCCGTCGTGCCGTACCGCGCGGCACGACCCGACGGGGTGGACCTGTACCTGCAGGTCCACCCCGACCGCGGCGTCGACCTGCCACCCGGCCAGTACGCCTACCGCGGCCGGGATCTGGTCCGGATCTCCGACCGGATGGTCGAGCGCCGGCACGTCATCGCCATCAACCAGCACGTCCACGACCGGGCGGCCTTCGGCATCACCATGGTGCGCCGCCGCGGGCCCGACTGGCGCCGCTACCTGGACCTGGGCCGGACGTTGCAGCGGTTGTCCATGAACGACCTCGGCCTGGGCTTCATGTCCTCCGGATACAGCTCGGACAGCGGCCACGACCTGCCCTCGGCGCACCGGGTCGCCACCATCGCGGGCGGCCGGCTGCCGTTCTACTTCGCGCTCGGCGGCTCGGTGAGCGCGGCGCAGGTGGCCTCCGAGGGGATGAAGGAGGACACCGTGCACATGCGCGGCCCCGCCGAGATGATCCGCGACGACCTGGCCAGCACGCTTCCCCGCTACATGATCCCGCACCGCGTGGTGATCCTCGACCGGATCCCGTGCACCCCGAACGGCAAGATCGACCAGAAGGCGCTGGCCGCCTCCGCCGCGGCCGGCGTCGCGCAGCGGCCGTTCGTGGCGCCACGCACCGGCGCCGAGCGTCGCGTCGCCGCCCTGTGGCGGGCCGTCACCGGGCAGGAGACCGTGTCGGCGGAGGAGGACTTCTTCGCGGCCGGCGGCAACTCCCTCATGGCGATGACCCTGGTCGGCCGGATCAACCGGGAGTTCGGCGTCGAGCTGCCGGTGCAGGTCATCTTCGACTTCCCCACGGTGGCCGGGCTGGCGCGCCGGCTCGGCGAGCAGGACGGCCGCCGGGCGTCGCGCCTGGTACGACTCGGCGCCACGGCCGCCGGCTCACCGGTCTTCTGCTGGCCCGGTCTCGGCGGGTACCCGATGAACCTGCGGGTGCTCGCCGAACGCTCGGGCCGCCCGTTCTACGGCATCCAGGCGTACGGCATCAACGAGGGGGAGATCCCGTACGCGACGATCGGGTCGATGGCGGCGCAGGACGTGGCCGCGATCCGGGAACGGCAGCCGCACGGGCCGTACACGCTGTGGGGGTACTCCTTCGGTGCGCGGGTGGCGGCCGAGGCCGCGTACCAGCTGGAGCAGGCGGGCGAGCAGGTGGAGCACCTGATCCTGCTCGCGCCCGGCTCGCCGGCGCGGCCCGGCAGCGGCGCCGGGGCCGGGGTCGCCGACTATGCCGACAAGCGGTACGTCGCCGTGCTCTTCTCGGTCTTCGCCGGCACGATGACCGGCCCGATGGCGGACGAATGCCTGGCCGTCGCGGTGGACGACGACTCCTTCGCCGCGTTCGCCGGCCGCTGCTTCCCCACCCTGGAACCCGCGCTGATCCGCCGGATCATGCGCGTGGTACGGCACACCTACGGCCTGCACCGGGTCCCGGACGACGGCAAGATCCAGGCTCCGGTGACCGTGCTGCGGGCCCGCGGCGACGACCTCCCCGCGCTGCCGGGCATCGTCGCCCCCACCGTGATCGACCTGGAGAGCGACCACTACGGGCTGCTGCGCGCCCCGGGTGTGGACGAGGTGATCGCCGCCATCGGCGCACAGACCGGCACGTCATGAGACGCCGGCCGCGCGGCGTCGCGGCGTCGCGGCGCCCGGGCGGCGAGGCTCGCGCCGGACGTCGTGGCGCCCGGGCGGGCGCCACGTTCGATCAGTTGCCCTCGGCGTGGTCGCCGGTCAGCGGGAAGCAGCCGGCGAACGGGTCGCTCAGCTGCCGCCACCGGTCCATCCCGTCGGCGAGCTCGGCGTCGGTCAGCAGGCAGGAGCGGAGCGTCCCGGTGATCGCCGCGGCGTCGAGGCGCAGGCCGATCAGCGCCAGCACGGTACGCCGGTCGCCGTAGTAGGGGTCCCAGCCCAGGTCGGCGGCCAGCCGCCGGTCGTCGCTGGTCCGCGTCCAGCGCTCGACCGGCAGGGCGGCCAGCCAGTAGCCGAGGCCGTCCATGCGGACACCGCCGCCGGCGCACTCGAACCCGACGACCGCGTCGGGCTGACTGGCGATCCACAGCTGCCCCCGGCCGCGCAGCGCGTCGCCGGTGAGCGTGCCCAGCGCGTCGTGCCATCGTTGCGGATGGAACGGGCGCCGGCTCTCGAACACGATCGAGGTCACCCCGTCCGGGCTCGGCGCGTGCACCGCGATCGGGCGCCCTTCCAGGGCCAGCCCCAGCACGCCGGGCCGTCGGGGGTCGTGGCGTCCGGTGCCGTGCACCAGCGCGGTCAGTCCGGTGCAGTCCAGGCTGTGCGTGGTGCCGGTCGGCACCTGGACGGCCCACGGCGCCAGCCGGTGCACCAGCGTGCCGAGCCGGCTCAGCTCGACCGGATCGGTGTCCGGCCGGCTCCACAGGATCACCGTGTCGCAGAATTCCACCTGGTGCGCGACCACCTCGGCGACCGCGCGGTGATCGTCGTCGGCGGCGTGCAGATCCCGGTCGCGCAGGTCGTCGCTGCTGGCCAGGTCGCCCAGGAAGCGGTCCGCGTCGACCACCGTGACGTACGAGTCGAACCGCACCGCGTCGGTGACCGGCGCGCCGTCGACCAGGCAGCGCGCGCACGCGGTGGCGACCGTCTCGGGCTCCACCGCCGGTGGCAGCACGAGCAGCAGGTCGCTGTCCGGGCACGTGCGGGCCAGCCGGACCAGGGTGGGCAGCACGTCGTCGCGCAGCGTACAGGAGACGCAGCCGTGCACCGGCTCGACGGTGCTCTGCTCGATCAGCGCGGTGGCCGAACGCACCGTACGCCGCACGATGCCGTGGCGGATCCCGGTGAGGTCGTGGCTGATCGCCAGGAGCCGGTCGGCGCCGATCAGCAGGGCGCGGGCGGCCGCCTGCACGGCGGCGGGGGAGAAGCCGGAGAGCACGGTGACGGCCGGCCGGCGGTCGGCGCGTGCCGGCGCGACGGAGGTGCTCGGGTCGATACTCACCCGCCCATCTTGTTGGAAACGATTTTCATTGTAAAGTCCGCCATGCCGTTCCCGTGCGTCGTGCCCGCCCGTCCCGGCGGCGTCGCGGTGGCCGGGCCGCTGGAAACCCCGCGCCCGCGGCCCGGTTCGCTGACGGCCGCGAGTGCCTCCCCGCACGGCGCCGCACTCGGCAGGCATCGATCGCCGTCTTGCTTACGGGGAGTGCTCACGTTTACCATCGGCGCCATCTCGCACTGACGCCCGGGAAGCCTCGCCCCCTTGTCGAAGCGCTTCGACGGACGCCGTGTGACTCCCCACGAGATTGGACCGACCGCCATGCGCAGACGTACTCTCGCGCTCTCCCTGGCCGCGACCGCGGCCCTCACCGCCGGCGCCGGCGTGCTCACCGCCCGGCCCGCCGCCGCTGCCGCCGGCTGCGCCGTCAACTACGCCGTCAGCAGCCAGTGGCCCGGTGGCTTCGGCGCGAACGTCACGATCACCAACCTGGGTGACCCGCTGACCTCCTGGACGCTGGCGTGGTCGTTCGCCGGTGGCCAGACGGTGACCCAGTCGTGGAACACCGCGCTGACCCAGAACGGGTCCCAGGTCACCGCCCGCAACGCCGGCTACAACGGCTCGGTGGCCACCAACGCGACGGTGTCGTTCGGCTTCAACGCGACCGGCGGCGGCAGTCCGCTGCCGGCCGCGTTCACGCTCAACGGGCTCGCCTGCACCGGCGGCGTGACCACCCCGACCAGTTCGCCGACGGGCCAGCCCGGCACCGGCGTCCCGCCGGACGCGGCCTGGGTCGACTCCGGGCGGTGGGCGTCGTGGACCAGCAACGGGTACACGCTCTACAACAACATCTGGGGCTCCGGCGCGGGCTCGCAGACGATCTGGGCGCGAAGCGGCACGAACTGGGGCGTGGTCGCCGACCACCCGCGGACCTCCGGCGTGAAGTCCTACCCGAACACCGGCCGAACGCTCAACCGCAGGCTCAGCTCGCTCGCCACGTTCACCAGCTCGTTCAACGTGTCCGTGCCGAGCACCGGCGACTACACCACGGCCTACGACATCTGGGCCGACAACCACGCGTACGAGGTGATGATCTGGGCGAACCAGGCCGGCGCGGTGGGGCCGATCGCCGAGCAGTACGACGCCAACGGCGCGGTCCCGACCGCGCGCAACGTGTCGGTCGGCGGGAGCACCTGGAACGTCTACCGCGGCTCCAACGGGGCCAACGCGGTGTTCTCGTTCGTGCGCACCAACACGAACGCCGCGACCGTCGACGTGCTGGCGGTCCTGAACTGGCTGCGGACCAACGGATGGTGGGGCGACGTGACCGTGGGCGAGGCGCAGTTCGGCTTCGAGATCACCGGCACCGCGGGCGCGTCCGCGTTCACGGTCGACAACTTCTCGCTCAGCTACAGCTGATCCGCCCGGGCCGGACCGCCGCGACCTCGACCGGGGCGCGGCGGACCGTCCCGCTCCAGCGCCTGCCCTCGGCGTCCGGATGCGGCAGGACCCGGTCCCACCAGCGGGGCATCCACCAGGCCTTCCGCCCAGTTCCGCAATACGGTTACTCACCGTATCCGCCGGGGTCGTGCATCGCGGCCGAGGCCCGGTCGCGCCGCCGTCGCGGCCCCGGGGCGGTGACCGGCGCCGCGCGCGGAACGCCCGGTGGATCATCTCAACTGGGCAGCTCTTAGGCTGGATCGCCCCCGCTGACCCGCGCGGGCCGCACACGATACCGAGGGTGAGCTTGTCCCCGATCAACCTGCTGGCGGCCAACGCCGTCCTGCTGTGCGCGGTCGTCCTCGGCCTCGGGCACCTGCTCGGCAGCGTCCGGGTGCGCGGCGTCGCGCTCGGTGTCGCGGCCGTCTTCTTCGTCGGCCTCGGCGTCGGCGCCCTGGACGAGCGGCTGCGGCTGCCGGATTTCGCCGACCAGTTCGGCCTGGCCCTGTTCGTCTACCTGATCGGTCTCGCCAGCGGCCCGACCTTCTTCGCCGCCCTGCGCCGGCGCGGTCTGCTGGACAACATCTTCGTGGCCGGCATCCTCACCGTCGCGGCCCTGACCGCGGTCGGCGCGGCGGCCGCGCTGCACCTCACGCCCGCCACCGCCGCCGGAGTGTTCGCCGGCGCGCTGGTCAACGCGCCCGCGCTGGGCGGCGCCCAGGAGGCGCTGCGCGCCGTCGACCCGGCCCACGCGGACGCCCTGGCCAGCGACGCGGCGGTCGGCATGAGCCTGACCTACGGGTACGGCGTCGTCGCCATGATCGGCGCACTCATCACCTACATGATCTTCGTGCGGGTCGACTTCGGGCGCGAGGCGGCCGAGAACACGCATCTGGCCCCCGCCCCGATGAAGCTGGTGGAACGCACCGTACGGGTCACCCGGGGCGCCGGCGCCGGCGTCCGTGAGCTCACCGACGAGCTGGCCCGCGGCGGTGACGCGCTGCTGGTGCGGCTGCGCCGTGGCGACCAGATGCACCTGGCGGCCACGGTGGACGTCCTGCGGGAGGGCGACCTGCTGTCGGTCGTCGGCACCCGCGCCGCCACCCGCGATCTGGTCGCCCGGCTCGGCGAGAACGCCTGGCCGGCGCTGTCGCTGGACCGCAGCACCCTGGACTTCCGCCGGATCACCGTCTCCGACCCCGCCCTGGCCGGCATGGCCGTCGCCGACCTGGACCTGCCGCGCCGCCACCGCGCGCTGATCACCCGGGTCCGGCGTGGTGACCACGACCTGATCGCGACCCCCGCCACCCGGCTGCTTCTCGGCGACCGGGTCCGCGTGGTCACCTCCCGCGACCACATGCCGGACGTGACGGCCCTGCTCGGCGACTCCGACCAGTCGCTGGCCCGGGTCAACTTCACCGGCCTCACCCTCGGTCTCGCGCTGGGCCTGGTGCTGGGCGCGGTCGCGGTGCCGCTCGCCGGCGGCGCGACCCTGCGCCTCGGCCTGGCCGCCGGGCCGCTCATCGCCGGCCTGGTCCTCGGGCGGATCGGGCGCACCGGCCGGATCACCTGGCAGCAGCCGCGCTCCACGATCGCGGTGCTGCGCCAGGTCGGCGTCGCGCTGTTCTTCGCCGGGGTCGGGCTCAAGTCCGGCGGCGCGCTCGTGCGCGGGTTCGCCGACGGCGGCGCGTGGAAGACGATCGCCGCCGGTGTGCTGGTCGCGGCCGGCACCGCGGTCGCGTGCATCGCCGTCGGCCGGCTGCTGCGGATGCCGCTGTCCTGGCTGATGGGTGTCATGGCCGGCATCGACACCAACCCGGCCGTGCTGACGTTCGCCGAGGACCGGGCCCGCAACGAGCTGCCGGCGCTGGCGTACTCGACGGTCTTCCCGGTGGCGATGGTCCTGAAGGTCCTCGTCGCTCAGCTGATGATCGTGCTGCTGCACCACTGAGCCGCCGCGGCCGGCGGCCGGTTCAGGTGGAGCCGCGCGTGACCAGCGTGGTGGGCAGCGTCGTGGGCCCGGGCGGGGGCGCCGTTCCCAGGAGCATGGCGACCATCGCCTCGGCGGCCCCGGTGCCGATTCCGGTCTTGTCCTGGGCGATGGTGGTGAGCCCGGGCGGGATCAGCGCGGCCACCTCGATGTCGTCGAAGCCGATGATCGCGATGTCGTCGGGGATCCGCAGGCCGGCCTCGTGGATCGCGCGCATCGCGCCGACCGCCATCTCGTCGCCGGCGGCGAACACGGCGGTCGGCCGGGGATCGCGGGCGAGCAGCCGGTTCATGGCGGCGTGCCCGCTGTCGAGGTACCAGTCGCCCGACTCGATGTCGGTGTCGGCAAGGGGCACGCCCGCCTCGGCGAGCGCCGCGCGGAAACCGGCCAGCCGCCGTACGGCCGGCCAGGCGGGCAGCGGGCCGGTGATCGTGGCGATCCGCCGGTGACCGCGTTCGATCAGGTGCGCCGCGGCGAGGCGGCCACCGCCGTGATTGTCGGACGTGATGTACGTACAGCGGGGGCCGGTGAACCGCAGGTCGAGCGCGACGCAGGGCACCCCGGCGTCGGCCAGGGCGAGCACGGCCGGATCCCGGCTGCCGTTGTCGATGACGACCACCCCGTCGACGTTGTGCCGCTGCACCGCGCGCACGAAACGCTGCCCGGGGTCGAGGCCGGCGCTCTGGTCGGGGGCGAGCATGAGCAGGTGCAGCCCCTGCGCGCTCAGGGCGCTCTTCAACGCGACGAGGATGTCCTGCAGGAACGGGTGTCGCCAGCCGGGGCGGCGGTGGTCGGTGTCCCAGACCAGCCCGACCATGTTCGACTTCTTCGTCGCGAGGGTGCGGGCGGACTCGTTCGGCAGGTAGCCGATCTCGGCGGCCATGTCGAGAACGTGCTGGCGGGTGCGCTGGCTGACCACCTCCGGTGTGTTGAAGACCCGGGACACGGTGGCGACGGAGACACCGCACCGGCGTGCCAACTCCCTGATGCTGGACATGACGACGTCCTTATGTAACCGGTTTCATCACCGTAACAGCCGCGTGTCGCGCGGGTCAATGTCGGCGATCTCGTTACCTCTTCGTTACTTGACATGTGAGGCATTGATGGGGGCAAACTCTTGGCGCAAGGGCCGCATCCCAGCCCTGAATCCTCCGGCCACACCCCTGCCGGGCTCTCCAGTGCTCAGCTTGCTAGTTCGCCCTGTTCGTCGTGTAACCGGTTTCATGAAACCGGTTACACCGAAGGAAAGGTGATATTGACATGGTCTTTGCCCGATTGGCGCGGGTTGCCGCGGCGGCCACGGTGGCCGCGGTGGCGCTGACCGCCTGCGGCTCCGGCGGCGAGTCCGGTGGCGACGGCGGCGACGTCACGCTCAACGTCAGCCTCTTCGGCAACTTCGGCTACCAGCAGCTCTACCAGCAGTACCAACAGGAGCACCCGAACATCAAGATCCGGGAGCGCACCGCCGACTACAACGCGCACCACCGCGACCTGGCGACCCACCTGGCCACCAACTCGGGCGCCGCGGACATCGAGGCGGTCGACACCGGTTTCATCGCCCAGATGCGCGAGGTCGGCAACCAGTTCGTCGATCTGGGCAAGGACCGCGAGTCGGAGTACCTGCCGTGGAAGTGGCAGGCGTCACTGACCAAGGACGGCAAGCAGATCGGGTACGGCACCGACGTCGGCGGCCTGGCCATCTGCTACCGCCGCGACCTGTTCCAGCAGGCCGGCCTGCCCGCCGACCGCGACCAGGTCTCCGCCGCGTGGGCGAGCGGCTGGGACAAGTACATCCAGCTCGGCGAGCAGTTCACCAGGAAGGCCCCGAAGGGCACCGCGTTCTTCGACGGTGGCGGCGCGCTGTACAACGCCGTGATCGGACAGGCGCCGGTGGGCTTCTACGACCAGGACAACACCATCGTGGTCAAGAGCAACCCCGAGGTGCGCGAGGCCTGGAACCTGGTGGTGCAGGCGATCCAGGCCAACCTGTCGGCCAAGCTGATCGAGAGCTCGCCGGAGTGGAACAACGGCTTCGCCAAGGGCCAGTTCGCCACGATCGCCTGTCCGGCCTGGATGATGGCGAAGATCAAGGACCAGGCGAAGGCCTTCGCCGGCAAGTGGGACGTGGCGGCCGTGCCCGGCGGCGGCGGCAACTGGGGCGGCTCCTACCTGACCGTCCCGAAGCAGGGCAAGCACGTCGAGGAAGCCAAGAAGCTCGCCGCCTGGCTCACCGCCCCCGAGCAGCAGTCCAAGGTGTTCACCACGGCGGGCCTGCTGCCGTCCATCCCGGCGCTCTACGACAAGCCGGAGATCGCCGCGCTCAAGGACCCGTTCTTCAACAACGCTCCGGTCGGCAAGATCTTCACCACCGCCGCCAAGGAGCTCAAGCCGCAGTACCAGGGCCCGCGCGCCGGTGACATCCAGACCACCATCCGCGACGGCCTCAGCCGCGTCGAGCAGGGCAAGCAGAGCTCCGACGAGTCCTGGCAGCAGACGGTCAGCGACGTCGAGCGCCTCGCCAAGTAGCCCATCCACACGGCCGGCGGTCAGCTGACCGCCGGCCGTCCCGGCGACGAAGGATCGACAATGGCCATCAACGCGCTGAGTTCCCGGCGAGCCGCCCTGAGCCGGCTCGACTCCAAGGGCTCGCCGTACCTGTACGTCCTGCCGTTCTTCCTGCTGTTCGGTGTGTTCGGGCTGTTCCCGCTGATCTACACGGGGTACGTGTCGTTCAACGACTGGAACCTGCTCGACGGCGGGGCGCACCAGTGGGTGGGCCTGGCGAACTACCGCGAGATGCTGCAGGACCCGTACTTCTGGAACTCGCTCGGCAACACGCTGAGCATCTGGGTGCTGTCCACGGTGCCGCAACTGCTCGCCGCGCTCTGGATCGCGCACCTGCTCAACCACAAGCTGCGCGCCCGCACCAGCCTGCGGATGGGTGTGCTGCTGCCCAACATCACGTCCATCGTGGCCGTGACGATCGTCTTCACCCAGCTGTTCGGCCGTGACTTCGGCATGGTCAACTGGCTGCTCGGGCTCGTCGGCGCCGGACCGATCGACTGGCAGGCCGACACCTGGAGCTCCCACCTGGCCATCTCGATCATCGTGGCCTGGCGGTGGACCGGGTACAACGCGCTGATCTACCTCGCCTCGATGCAGGCGATCCCGCACGACATGTACGAGGCCGCGGAACTCGACGGCGCCTCGTCGGCACAGCAGTTCTGGCGGATCACCGTTCCCCAGCTGCGGCCGACGATCATCTTCACCACCGTGATCTCGACGATCGGCGGCCTGCAGATCATGGCGGAGCCGCTGCTGTTCGCGGGCACCTCCACCCCCACCGGCGGCTCCGACCGGCAGTTCCAGACCATCGCGCTGTTCATGTACGAACAGGGGTTCCGCGAATTCCGGTTCGGCTACGCCTCCGCGATCGCCTGGACCCTCTGCCTGATCATCGCGGTCTTCGCGATCGTCAACTTCCTGCTGACCCGGCGCATCGCCAACGAGGAGTGAGCCGACGTGACCGCTCTCGCCAACCCGCCGTCCACCCGCGCCGGGACGCCCGCGCCGCAGCGCCCGCCCCGCCGGCGTTCCTTCGGATACCCGCGCCGCGCCTCGGTCTGGACCTACGCCGCGCTGATCGCGGTCGTGGCCGGATCGATCTTCCCGCTCTACTGGTCGTTCGTCGTGTCCTCGCAGACCAGCGAGGCCGTCGCCCAGGTGCCCCCGGTCCTGATCCCCGGCGGTCACCTGTTCGACAACATCGCCCGGGTGTTCGACTCCACCGACTTCGCCAAGGCGCTGCTGAACTCGTTCATCGTCAGCGGCTCGATCACGCTCTCCGTGGTGTTCTTCTCCACGCTGGCCGGATTCGCCTTCGCCAAGCTGCGCTTCCGGGGCCGTAAGGTGCTGCTCGTGCTGGCCATCGCCACGTCGATGGTGCCGCAGCAGCTCGGCATCATCCCGCTCTACATGCTGATGTCGGAGATCGGCTGGACCGACCGGCTGGCCGCCGTGATCGTGCCCGGCCTGGTCACCGCGTTCGGGGTCTTCTTCATGACCCAGTATCTCGGCCGCGCCGTCCCCGACGAGCTGCTGGAGGCCGGTCGGATGGACGGGTGCAGCACGTTCGGCCTGTACTGGCACGTGGTGCTGCCCGCCGCCCGCCCGGCGGCCGCGGTCCTCGGCCTGTTCACGTTCATGCAGGCGTGGAACGACTTCTTCTGGCCGCTGGTGGTGCTGCAGAACAACGCCACCGTCCAGGTCGCCCTCTCCTCGCTCGCCAGCGGCTACACCACCGACTACACGCTGACCCTGACCGGCACGCTACTGGCCACCCTGCCGATCCTGGTGATCTTCATGGTCCTGGGGCGGCAGATCGTCGGCGGCATCATGCAGGGCGCGATCAAGGGCTGACGACGGCCCGACGACCTCCTCCGCACGTGGGCGGCGGGGTGACTATCAGAAGGAGTTCGATGACGACGCCTTGGGAACTGCCGCGGATGCCGGCCGGGTTCATCTGGGGAGCCGCGACGGCGGCGTACCAGATCGAGGGGGCGGTGGCCGAGGACGGCCGCGGCGAGTCGATCTGGGACACGTTCTGCCGCCGGCCGGGCGCCGTCGCCGACGCCACCTCCGGCGCGGTGGCGTGCGACAGCTACCACCGCTGGCGCGACGACGTGCGGCTGCTGGACGATCTGGGCCTGGACGCCTACCGGTTCTCGGTGGCCTGGCCCCGGGTCATGCCGGCCGGGCGCGGCACGGTCAACCGGGCCGGCCTGGACTACTACGACCGGCTCGTCGACGCCCTGTGCGAGCGCGGCATCCGCCCGTTCGTCACCCTCTACCACTGGGACCTGCCCCAGGCGCTGGAGGACGCGGGCGGCTGGCGGGTACGCGACACCGCCGAGCACTTCGCCGATTACGCCGGCGTGGTCGCCAGCCGGCTCGGCGACCGGGTGCGCGACTGGATCACGCTCAACGAGCCGTACTGCTCGTCGATCGTCGGCTACGCCGAGGGCCGGCACGCGCCGGGCGTCACCGAGGGGCACGGCGCGCTGGCCGCCGCCCACCACCTGCTGGTCGGGCACGGCCGGGCGGTGGCCGCGCTGCGGGCCACCCGCCCGGGCACGCGGGTCGGCATCACGCTCAACCTGTCCCCGGCCGTGCCGGCGAGCGACACCGCGGCGGACCGGGCCGCGGCGAAGCGGATGGACCTGATGGTCAACCGGCAGTTCACCGATCCGGTGCTCGGCGGGGCGTACCCGGAGGGCTTCGACCGGCTCTACGCCGGCGTCAGCGACCTGTCCTTCCGGCGCGCCGGCGACCTGGAGCTGATCGGCGCCCCGCTGGACTTCCTCGGCGTCAACTACTACTACCGGATCCACGCCGCCGACGCGCCGTACGAGCAGCCCGACCCGGCGCTGCGCAGCGCCTACGACATCGGGGTGCGGTCCGTGCCCCGTGACGGCGTGCCGGTCACCGACCTGGGCTGGCCGATCGAGCCGCACGGCCTGTACGAGACGCTGACCGGGCTGGTCGGCCGGTACCCCGGCCTGCCGCCGGTCTACGTGACCGAGAACGGCGTCGCCCAGTTGCGCGAGGACCCGGGCGCGGACCCGGAGCGCATCCACTTCATCGCCGAGCACCTGGCCGCCGCCGCCCGGGCGGCCGCCGACGCCCCCCTCGACCTGCGCGGATACTTCTACTGGTCGCTCATCGACAACTTCGAGTGGGCCCGCGGGTACGGCCCCCGCTTCGGCCTGGCCCACGTCGACTACCCGACCGGGACGCGCACCCCGCGCGCCAGCTACCACTGGCTGCGCGAGCGGTTGTCCGACCGGGCCGCGGCGGGGGACCGGTACGTGACCGGCCGTCAGCGGTAGGCGGCCGGGTGTTCACCGGGCCGCCCGCGCGGGCGGCCCGGCGGTGGCCGGCGCCGGCCGTCAGGGCGCGAGCGGGGACCGGATCCGGAACGAGGTGGTGCGCTGGAACTCCGCGGTCTCCTTGACGTAGTTGATGCGCAACTCGGTGCCGGTCCAGCGCAGGTAGAACTGCGGGTAGTTGTGCGATCGCAGCCGGACCGAACCGGCCGGCACGCCGGGCTGCGGGCACCAGGTGGCGTCCTCACGGAAGATCGGGGTGTTGTTCGCCGGATGGGTGTAGGCGAGCAGCTCGTAGTGGCGCAGGTAGCGGCCGTCGTCCGTGCGGAACGAGAAGCAGGTGGCGTCGGCCAGGCCGGCGACGGCGGTGAAGGTCGCGCGTTGCCGGGTCGCCGGGTCGCTCGTGGCGGCGATCCCGGTGACGGTGGCGACGCCGGTGGCGGCGGTGCCGGTGACGTAGCCGCCCCCGCTCCACTCCAGGGACAGGCGGCCGGCGGTCAGGACGCCGGCGGACGGCGTGGCGCCGGGCGCGGACGGCGTGACCGCGGCGGACGACGGGGCGCCGGTCGGCCGCGGGGTGGGCCGCGGCGATCCGCTCGTGGCCCGGGCCGCCGGTGTGGTGATGGCCTCCGGCGCGCGCTGGTGCGGATCGACGCGGTAGACGACGGGAACGGTGAGCGCCGCGACGGCGGCGGTGCCGGCCACCGCGGCGGCGACCGGGTGACCGGCGATCAGGCCGGTGAGGGTGATCTTCGTGCCGACGACCGCGGCGGTGGCCGGCAGCGTGCCGGCGACGGCCGCGGTGCTCTTGGCGAGGACCGCCTGGGCCAGCCCGGCGGGGACGGTGAGAACGGCGACGGCGGCCAGCAGCCGTTCGACGCGGACCCGGTCACGGGTGGTCGCCGAGCAGACCGGGCAGGGGCGTACGTGCCGGGCCAGCCGCTTGCGCCACAGCGGACCGGGCCGGCCGTCCCAGGTCGCGGCCAGCGCCGTCAACTGCGGGCACATCGGGCGGGCGTGCAGGGCGGCGACGATCGTCCGGGACAGGTCCAGCTGCTCACGCATCCGCTGGATGCGCACGCCGGTGTGCGCGACGCCGAGATCCAGCGCCTCGGCGATCTCGCCCCGGCTCATCAGGCCGGCGACCTCCTGCCACCAGAAGGCGAGCAGCGTACGGTCGTCCGGGTCCAGCCACCGGCCGGCCTCGGCCACCTCCCGCCGCTGTGCGGACAGGTCGGCCCGCAGCGCCGTGACGTCCTCGACCGGCGCGTCCGGGTCGGCCCGGCCGGCGGTCTCCTCCAGCGGGGCGGTCCGCGCCGAGGCGGCCTGCTTCTGCTGGCGGTGGGTGCCGACCTGGCGGACGGCGATGGCGGCCAGCCAGGTGCGGAAGCTCTCGGGGGTGCGCAGCGCCGCCAGGTCCCGCACCGCGCGGACCATGGTGTCCTGCACGACGTCGTCGGTGTCGGCCGGGCTGTCCAGCGCGCGTCCCACGATGTTGTAGACCAGCGGCAGGTGGATGGCGACGAGTTCGGCGAGGGCCCGCCGGTCGCCGCCCTGCGCCGCGGTGACCAAGGCGGCGACGTCCGCATCCACTGCTCTCATAGCTGGGTCACTTTATGCCTGTCCCGGCGGCGACCGCGCACCCTGTCGGGCCCGGCCGGAGAAGCCGGCCGGGAATCGCCCGGGTGCGACCATCCGGCCGGTTGCGGCATAACGTTTTTTCCTCGGCGTTTTCCGCCGCGTTCCGCGTCTGCGGGCCAGGCTGTCCACCGCGCCGCCAGGACGGGCGGTATGACCGGATCCGCAAGATGCGCCGAGGCGCCCTCTCCGGCGCGAAGGCAGGGCTCGCGATACGGCGAGAAGTGTTACGAACGAGCCGCTCGCACGGTCGCGCGGCGCAATTGAAGAAATGCGGACAGGTAATTTCCAGAAAGTTGTTACGTGTGGGCCGGTTGGCTGGTCGTGTCCCGGCCCAACGTTATTGAGCTGCGGAAACGTGGCTTCTGGCGTGATCCCTCTTTGCGTTTCGGGACCGAGCTTGAGTCGTAGGAAATGTTCTGGCAATATCCCCTAACGCGTTGGGAGCGATTCCACACCGGGTGCCTATGACGTATTCCCCCATGCGTCAGCCCGGGCGGATCGTGCCGCCCACGCCAATCCCCGGAAGGTCAAGTCATGGCAAATCCCCGAACCCCGCACCGCCGGCTCCGCAGGATCGTGCCGGTCGTGCTGACCGGCGTGCTCGCCGCGAGCGCGGCGGTCGCCTTCGGCACCTTCGCCGACGCCGCCACCACACTGGGCGCGTCGGCGGCCGAGAAGGGCCGCTACTTCGGCGCCGCGATCGCCGCGCCGAAACTCGGCGACACCACCTACAGCGCCATCCTGAAGCGCGAATTCACCTCGGTCACCCCGGAGAACGAGATGAAGTGGGACGCCACCGAGCCGTCCCGCGGCACGTTCAACTACACCGCCGGTGACCGGATCGTCGCGCAGGCCCAGGCCAACGGCCAGAAGGTGCGCGGCCACACGCTGGCCTGGCACTCCCAGATGCCGGCCTGGGCGCAGGCGCTGTCCGGCAGCGCGCTGCGCTCGGCGATGCTCAACCACGTCACCCAGGTCGCCACCCACTACAAGGGCAAGATCTACGCCTGGGACGTGGTGAACGAGGCCTTCGCCGACGACGGCCGCGGCTCCCGGCGCAACTCCAGCCTGCAGCAGACCGGCAACGACTGGATCGAGGCCGCGTTCCGCGCCGCCCGGGCCGCCGACCCGGCCGCGAAGCTCTGCTACAACGACTACAGCACCGACGGCGTGAACGCGAAGAGCACCGCCGTCTACAACATGGTCGCCGACTTCAAGGCCCGGGGCGTGCCGATCGACTGCGTCGGCTTCCAGTCCCACCTGACCAACAACGCGCCCAGTGACTACCAGGCCAACCTGCAGCGCTTCGCGAACCTCGGCGTCGACGTGCAGATCACCGAACTGGACATCGCCGGCAGCGGCCAGGCCGCCGCGTACGCCACCGTCACCCGGGCCTGCCTCGCGGTGTCGCGCTGCACCGGCATCACGGTGTGGGGCATCCGCGACAGCGACTCCTGGCGTACCGGAACCAACCCGCTGCTGTTCGACGCGGGCGGCGCCAAGAAGGCCGCCTACACGTCGGTGCTCGACGCCCTCAACGCGGGTTCCGGCTCCGGCGCGACGACGCCCCCGCCCGCCGGCATCGACACGAGCGCGTGGTACACGCTGGTCAACCGCACCAGCGGCAAGGCCCTGGACGTGTACAACCTGGCCACCGGCGACGGCGCGCGGATCACCCAGTGGACCCGCAACGACCAGGCCCAGCAGCAGTGGCAGTTCGTCGGCTCCGGCAGCGGCTTCTACCGGTTGAAGTCCCGGCACTCCGGCAAGGTGCTGGACGTCTCCAACCGCTCGACGGCCGACGGCGGCGCGATCGTGCAGTGGACCGACGCCAACGCCACCAACCAGCAGTTCAGCGTCCAGACCATCGACGGATACGTCCAGCTGATCAACCGCAACAGCGGCAAGGCCCTGGAGGTGCAGGGGGCTGCCACGACCGACGGCGCCGCCATCGTCCAGTACACCGACTGGAACGGCGCCAACCAGCAGTGGCAGCTCGTCCGGATCAGCTGAGCCCACCCATCCCGCCGTCCCCGAGGAGCACGACATGACCATGGGTGCCAGCTCACCCGTACCCCCGCAAACAGCCGACCGACCCGGCGGGAACCGCCGCAGCCGATGGCGCACCGCGCTGGCCGCGGCGGTCCTGCTGGCCGGCGGCGGCGTCGTCGCGGTCACCGCGTCCGCCGCATCGGCGGCGACGATCGACACGAGCGCCTACTACGTGCTGGTCAACCGCACCAGCGGCAAGGCCCTGGACGTGTACAACCTGGCCACCAGCGACGGCGCGCGGATCACCCAGTGGACCCGCAACGACCAGGCCCAGCAGCAGTGGCAGTTCGTCGACTCCGGCAGCGGCTTCTACCGGTTGAAGTCCCGGCACTCCGGCAAGGTGCTGGACGTCTCCAACCGCTCGACGGCCGACGGCGGCGCGATCGTGCAGTGGACCGACGCCAACGCCACCAACCAGCAGTTCAGCGTGCAGGACATCGACGGCTACGTGCAGCTGATCAACCGCAACAGCGGCAAGGCCGTGGAGGTGCAGGGCGGGTCGACCGCCGACGGCGCGAACATCGTCCAGTACACCGACTGGAACGGCGCCAACCAGCAGTGGCAGCTGGTCCGGGCCGGCACCACCACCCCGACGTCGGGGACGACGTCGGCGCCCGGGTCGTGCGCGCTGCCGTCGACGTACCGCTGGTCGTCGACCGGCCCGCTGGCCACCCCGAAGTCCGGCTGGGTCTCCCTCAAGGACTTCACCACCGTTCCCTACAACGGCCGGCACCTGGTCTACGCGACGACGCACGACACCGGATCGTCCTGGGGCTCGATGAGCTTCAGCCCGTTCACCAACTGGTCCGACATGGCCACGGCCGCGCAGAACGGGATGTCCTCGGCCGCCGTCGCGCCGACGCTGTTCTACTTCGCCCCGAAGAGCATCTGGGTGCTCGCCTACCAGTGGGGTCCGACCGCGTTCTCCTACCGGACCTCGAACGACCCCACCAACCCCAACGGGTGGTCCGCGCCGCAGGCGCTGTTCACCGGCAGCATCTCCGGCTCCGGCACGGGACCGATCGACCAGACGCTCATCGGTGACGGTACGAACATGTACCTCTTCTTCGCCGGGGACAACGGCAAGATCTACCGGGCGAGCATGCCGATCGGGAACTTCCCGGGCAACTTCGGCTCGACCTCGACCGTGGTCATGAGCGACACGACGAACAACCTGTTCGAGGCGCCTCAGGTCTACAAGGTCCAGGGCCGCGACCAGTACCTGATGATCGTCGAGGCGATCGGCGCGAACGGGCGCTACTTCCGGTCGTTCACCGCCACCAGCCTGGGCGGGACCTGGACGCCGCAGGCCGCGACCGAGAGCAACCCGTTCGCCGGCAAGGCCAACAGCGGCGCGACGTGGACCAACGACATCAGCCACGGCGAGCTGGTGCGGGTCAGCGCGGATCAGACCATGACCGTCGACCCGTGCCGCCTGCAACTGCTCTACCAGGGCCGCTCGCCCAACTCGGGCGGCGACTACGGCCTCCTGCCGTACCGGCCGGGTGTCCTGACCCTGCAGCGGTAGTGCCATGACGACGGCGGGCTCGGTGGGCACACCGGGCCCGCCGTCGTCCATGCGGTGAACCGGGGGAGTCGCGCCCCGGCGGGCACGCCGCCCGGCGGGGTGTGCCCCCGCCTCGGCGGTGACCGCCCGGGCCGCCGCGGCGCGCGGCGCGCTCGTGGCGTACCGATGCGGTCCGGTCGCATATTCGACTTCGCCCTGATTTGATAGGCTTTCTCTGGCCGAGGCGAAGAGGGCAACGATGTCCCCCATCAGCGGTGCTGAGCGAGAGCGGTTCCTCCACCACCTCGTGCAGGGCGACGAGGTGGCCGCGCTCGGCTGCGCGCGCACCCTGCTCGGCGCCGGCCTGGAGCCGGAGCGGATCCTCGTCGACCTGATCGCCCCGGCGCAGGTGCGGATCGGCGAGCTCTGGCACAACCACCGGATCTCCGTGGCGCAGGAGCACCTGGCCACCGCCATCGCCGACCGGCTCGTCACGACGATCTCCCAGGCCGGCTCCCGTCCGGCGCCGCCTCGCGGGTCGGTCGTGGTGGCCTGTCCGGCAGGGGAGTGGCACGCGCTGCCGGCCCGGCTGCTCGCGGAGGTGCTGCGGGCCCGCGGGTGGTATGTCGACTTCCTCGGCGCCAGCGTGCCGCCGGACGACATGAGCGGATACCTGCGGCTGCGCCGGCCGGACGCGCTGGCGCTGAGCGTCACCCTGCCGGCGTACCTGCCCCAGGCGCACCGGGCCCTCCAGACGGCCCGCGCGGCCGGCGTGCCGGGCCTCGTCGGGGGCTGCGCGTTCGGCCCGGACGGCCGGTACGCCCGGCGGATGGCCGCCGACGCCTGGGCCCCCGACGCGCTGTCGGCCGCGGCGGTGCTGAGCCACTGGCCGCCGCCCGCGCCGCCGCGGGCCGCCGACCTCGTCGACGACGGCGAGTACCAGTTGCTCGTCCGGGACCGCTGGCGGCTCGTCGACAGCATGCTGGAGGGATTCCGGCTGCATCTGGCGGCGCAGCGCCGGGACTGGGCCACGCGCATCGAGGAGACCATCGCCGAGCTGCACTACCTGCTGGAGTATCTGGCGGCGGCGGTCTACCTCGGCGACAGCGCGATCTTCGTCGACTTCGTCGCCTGGCTGCGGGAGCTGCGCTCGGCGTACGACCGGGCACCGCAGCCGGTGGACGTCGCGCTCGCGACCCTGGCCGACCGGCTCGCACACCAGCCGCGCACCCGCGACGTGCTGGCCGCCGGCCGGGGGCGGCAGACGATCACCGCTGACTCCGGCAGCGGCTGAGGCGGGCCCGGCGTCGGCAGGCGGTGCCTCCGGCAGCGGCTGAGGCGAGCCGGGCGTCGGCAGGCGGTGCCTCCGGCAGCGGTCGCGGCCGGGTCCGGCCACGGCGGGCGGTCACCCCCGGCGCGCGGTGGGAGAGCCGTGCCGCGGCGGCGCGCCGCGGCACGGCGTTCAGCCCGCGAGCCGGGCGAGCAGACCGTGACGCGGCGCCAGCGCCTGGGCGCCGAGGAAGGCCGCGGTGAGGGTCAGCACGATGGTCCCGCCCACCGGCAGATCCCACGACCAGGACAGGTAGAGCCCGAGCACGGCGCAGCCGGCGCCGATCGCCGGGGCGAGCGCCATCATCACGGCCAGCCGGTCGGTGAGCAGCCGGGCCGTCGCCGCCGGTGTGACCAGCAGGGCCAGGACCAGGATGTTGCCGATCGTCTGGACGGCCATCACGACCGCCAGGGTGACCAGCACGTAGAGCACCAGGTCGAGCCAGAAGGTACGCAGCCCCAGCGAGCGGGCCATCTCCCGGTCCAGGGTGACGGCGACGAACTCCTTGTGCAGCAGCAGCACGGTCATCAGCACCACGCCGGTGGCGCCGCCGACGACGTACAGGTCCCGGTCCGGGATGCCGGTGATCGAGCCGAACAGGAACTGTTGCAGCGAGCCGGCGTAGCCCGGGGCCCGGGAGATGACCACGATGCCGAGGGCGAACGCGGCGACGAAGAAGATCCCGATGACCGAGTCCTCCTTCACCCGGCGGTTCTGGGCGAAGACGGTGACCAGCAGGGCGGTGACGATGCCGGCGGCGGTGCCGCCGAGGACCAGGCTGCCGGAGAACAGGAACGCGATGGCCAGGCCGGGGAAGACCGCGTGGGCGACGGCGTCGCCGATGAAGGCCATCCCCCGGAGTACGACATAGCAGCCGACGACGCCGCACATGACGGCGGAGAGCACCGCGATGGTCAGCGCTCGGGGCAGGAACGCCAGGTCGGGGTTGGTCAGATCGGTGAGGAACTGCAGCGGGGACACGTCAGACTCCATCGGGTACCGGTAGCGCGAGCGCTTTGAGCAGGTGGCTGCCCGGGCCGACGCCGAAGGCCCGCATCCAGATCGCCGGGTCCCTCAGGGCGGATGCCGGCCCGTCGGCGACGACGGTGCGGTTGAGCAGGACCAGCCGGTCGCAGGTGTACGCCGCGGCGGCCAGGTCGTGGCTGGCCATCAGCACCGCGCGCTCCCGGGCGATGCCGGCGAACAGCTCGGTCAGCGTCTCCTGGGCGGGCATGTCCAGGCCGGTGAACGGCTCGTCCAGCAGCAGCACGGGCGGGGCCAGCACGAGCGCCCGGGCGACCAGCACCCGCTGGCGCTGCCCGCCGGAGAGCTCGCCCACCGGCCGGGTGCGCAGGTCGGCGAGCCGTACCTGGTCCAGGGCGTCCCAGACGGCCCGCCAGTGGGTGGCCGCCGGCCGGCGGAACAGGCCGATCCGGCGGACCAGCCCGCTGAGCACGGCGTCCTGCACGCTGGCCGGGAAGTCCCAGGTGAACTCGTGGCGCTGGGGGACGTAACCGGCGGCGCTGCCGGCGCGGCGTACCGGGCGCCCGGCGACGCTGATCTCGCCGGCCGCCGGCCGGATCAGCCCGAGGGCGGCACGCATGAGGGTGGTCTTGCCGGCGCCGTTCGGCCCCAGCAGCGCGACGAACTGACCCCGGTCGACCCGCAGGTCGATGTCGCGCAACACCGGGCGGCCCCCGAGGTCGGCGCTCACCCCGGTCATCCGCAGGGCGGCGGTCACCGGGTGGCCCGCCGGTCCCGCTCGGCGCGGCGGCGTACCGCCCACTGGCGGACGGCCGGGCCGGCGACCACCACGACGAGCAGCGCGCCGGCGCCGCCGAGCACCGGCCACCACGGCGTACCGGACGGGACGTCGCCGCCGGGTCGCGCCACGGCCGTGCCGGAGGCGGCGGCCAGCGGTCCGGTGAACGCGGCCCGCAGCGTCTCCGCCGGGTCGGTGGCGTCCCCGACGGCCAGCCGCAGCACGGTGCTCGCGGTGGCGGTGGATCCGTCGGCGAGGTCGGCGGTGATGTCGACGGCGAGCAGATAGCTGCCGGGCGCCCCGAACACCCAGTTGGCGTGGGTGTGGGTGTTGGTCTCCACCCAGACCGGCTGCGGGTACGGCCGGGCCGAGCTCAGCAGCACCTGCGGCGCGCCCAGATTGCCCGACTGCAGGAACACGGTGACGGGTCCGGGGCCCTGCACGCCGCGCAGCGTCATGGTGACGCCCCGGCCGGCCGCCCGCAGCACGCCGGGGTCCTGGGTGTTCCAGCCGACCCAGATCACCCCTTCGCGTTCGGTCTGCGGGATGACGTACACCTGCTTGCCGGGTTTCTCGCCGAGGAACGCGTAGGCCGGGTCGTCGGGCACGGGCGTCCGGGCGGTGTCGCGGACCCGCAGGACGGTGGCGGACGGCTCCCGCCAGACCGGCGGCACCGCGTGGTCGTCGTGGATCTGGATGGTCCACTCGCCGTCGCGGTGGCGCGGTCCGATGTCGACGTGGCCGCCGTCCAGGACGGCGCGCCCGCCGGCCTGCGGCTGGTCCGCGTCCAGGGTCCGGGTGGACCCGCCGGCCGGGGTGGGAGCCGTCGGGGCGACGGCGAGGAGGGCGGCGGCCAACGCCGCGGTGACGTGCGTGAGCAAGGTGATCCCCGTCAGGTCAGGCAGTGTCGGAGGGAGTCGGCGTTGAAGCGCATCATCGCCACGTAGCTGGTCACCCGGTCGTCGAAGGCGTCGCCGTAGATGTCGCAGACCCGCACCCCGTTCTGCTCGGCCACCTCGACGAGGGTCGAGGACCGGGCGCGCAGGTTCGGCTCCAGGAAGACCGCCCGGATGCGCAGGGTACGCAGGGTCTCGGTGAGCCGCCGCCGGTCGGCGAGGCTGGGCTCGACGGCCGGATGGGGGGTGACGAAGCCGGCGACCGGGATCCGGTACGCCTTCGCGAGGTAGGCGAACGCGTCGTGGGTGGTCACCAGGTGCCGGTCGGCGACCGGGATGGCGTCGATCGCGGTCTGCACGTAGGTGTCGAGCTCGGTGAGCTCGCGCAGGTAGCGGTCGGTGTTGGCGCGGTAGGTGGCGGCGCCGGCCGGGTCGGCGGCGATCAGGCTGTCGCGGATCAGCTCGGCGTACGCCTGGGCGTTGCCGACGTCCTGCCACAGGTGCGGGTCGATCTCGCCGTGCACGTGCCGGCCGAGCACCGCCTGCGGCAGCTGGTAGATCCGGGTGCCCGGGCGGCCGAGGAAGCGCAGCCCCGGCCCGGCGGGCACCTCGTGCCGCGCCCTGGCCGGCACCTCGATGACGGTCCGGGCCGGGTCCAGGCGTTCCTGGTGAACGCCGTCCTCGCCGTCGGTGTACAGGTACAGCTCGCCGGTGTCGATGTCGGCGGTGATGTCGGTGTGGCCGCCGCGCAGCACGGTCGCCGCGGTCATGCCCGGCACGGTGTGCGGGTCGACGCCGACGGCGAAGGTGAACGTCTGCTCGCCGCGCGGCACCGGCCGGCTGCCCGAGGTGACCGCAAGCTCGGCGCGCAGGGTCAGCCGGTACACCCCCGGCTCGGTGAACGCCCAGCTCATGTGGGTGTGCGCGTCCGGGGGCAGCACGGCGGTGTCGTCCCGGTAGCCGTCCGCCGCAGGGAGCCCGTCACCGGAGTCGAAGGCGATGTCCGCCGCGCCGAACGACTCGGTCAGGTAGGCGGCGAGCCGGCCGGGGCCCTGTACCGCGGTGGCCGACAGGCGGATGTCCGAGGAGCGGTCCACGCCGTACCGGGCGCCGTCGCCCCGCGCGCGCAGGCCGAGCCACACGGTGTCGAGGGAGATGTCCTCGACCAGCGGGATGATCTCCGCGGCGTACCTGGTGGCCCCCTCGGCCAGGGAGATCTGCCGGACGCCGCGGGGCAGGTTGGCGTCCAGCGTCTTGATCACGCTCTGCGCCTCCAGCAGCAGGTAGTTGCTGAACGCGAGGTCGGCGTAGACGATGTTGCGCACGTCGCGCAGGGTCGGCTCGTAGGCGTGCGCGTCGGCTCGGTCCGGCACGATCGAGTCGACCAGCACCCGATCACCGCCGACGTTGCGGACCAGGTCGGCGAGGATGCCGGTGGTGGTGACGACCTGGATCCGGTCGTCGGAGTCGGTGAGGGCGGGCGGGGTGGCGCATCCGGCCAGCGCCAGGCAGGCCAGCACGGCGATCGGGGTACGGGTCATCTAGGGTCTCTCCCACGTGGGCCCGCTCCAATTCCGGTGGAGCGGGCCCACCCTGGTCACGGCAGGACGGTGAAGGTGTACGTCTTGGCGCCGGTGCTGACGGTCGCGCCGTTGCTGGCCAGCCGGCCGGTCACCGCGAAGGTGGCGGTGTAGGTCCCGGGCCGGGTGAAGGCCCAGTTGGCGTGGGCGTGCAGGTTGCGGGCGACGGTGAGGCTGTCCGGCAGGCCGTCGCCGGAATCGAACAGCTTCGCCGGGGTGCCGGCCGAGACGGTGTAGACGCTGACCGCGCCGGGCCCGCTGACGCCGGTCAGCCGGAACGAGACGGTGTTGCCCTGCAGCACACCGCTCGGGATCTCCAGGGTGTTCCAGCCGGCCCAGATCAACCCGCTGGTGCTGGACTGGGGCAGCACCCAGGCGGTGGAGCCGGCCTCGCCGAGGAAGGACCAGGCGCTGCCGCCCGGGACGGTGACCTTCGCGGTCGCCGGGACCTGCAGGACCACGTCGGCGGGGTCCCGTTCGATCTCGGCGCCGCCGGTGCCGTCGTTGACCGACAGGGTCAGCGCGCCGGCGGTGTAGTCGACGTCGAGCACGTCGACGTGCCCGCTGGTGAGGGTGACCGGCGCCGCCTGGGCCGGGGTGGCGGCGGACACCGTGAGCGCGAGGGCGGCGGCGACCGCCGCGACGGCCCTCACGGCTGCACCACGAACCGGTAGACGACCGGCTCGGAGGTCACCGTCGCGCCGGTCGCGGCGAGCGTGGCGGTGGCCCGGGCCTGGACCAGGTAGACGCCGGCCCGCTGGAACGCCCAGCTGGCGTGCTGGTGCGTGCCCGCGGTGAGGGTGACCGCGTCCGGCCGGGCGTCGCCGCTGTCGACGAGCACGTGCGGGGCGCCGACCGCGTCCTCGGTGAAGACCGCGACCCGGCCGGATCCGGTGACCTTCTCGACCTTCAGGGTGACCGTGTCACCGGTGAAGACCCCGGGCTCGACCTCCTCGGCGGCCAGGCCCGGCCACAGCAGGTCCGGGTTCTGGATCTCCGGGAGGATCCAGACCGCGGATCCGGCGGCGCCCAGGAACCGGAACGCGGCGCTGTCCGGCACGGTGGTCCGGGCGGCCCTCTTCACCAGGAAGACCACGTCGTCGGCGTCGCGTTCGACGTCCGGCTCGACGCTCTCGTCGTGCACGCCGAGGGTGAGGGCGCCGTCCTCGTACGCCACGTCGGCGACGTCGACGTGGCCGGCGCCGAGCACCACCGGCGCGGTGTACGCCTGGGCCGGGGCGGCGCCGGCCACCAGGGCGGTGGCCAGGGCGCCGCTGCCCAGCAGCAGGCGGAGCGGTGTACGCAAGGGTTTCTCCTTCTGATCGAGCCGGCCCGGAGGAGCCGGCGCTCTGACGATAATGGTTTTCATTTCCATAAGGAAGATCTCATGTGGAGTGGTGACCCAGCTCCCTCCGGCGCCGCCGGGTCAGCGCCACCGTGATCGCGCCGGTGGTCAGCAGCAGCAGCCCGGCGGCCCCGACCGACATGACGTCGGCGCCGGTCCTGGCCAGGGCGCCGGCGCCGCCGACGGCATCGCCGTGGCCGGTTCCGGTGGTGCTGCCGCCGGTCCCGGTGGTGCCGCTGCCGGTCCCGGTGGTGCCGCTGCCGGTCCCGGTGGTGCCGCTGCCGGTGCCGTCGCCGACGGCGAAGGTCAGCGTCCTGGTGTCCGAGACGGTCTTCCCGGCCGTGGTGGTGGCGGTCATCTCGACGGTCAGCCGGTAGGTGCCGGCCCGGGTGAACGCCCAGTTGCCGTGCGCGTGGGTGTTCGGCGCGATGCTCAGCCGCTGCGGCAGGCTCCGCGCGGAGTCGAAGACGACCTGGGGGGTGCCGAACGAGCCGGTCAGGAACAGCTTGAAGGCGCCCGGACCGTCCACCGCGCGCAGCCGCCAGGTGACGTCGCCCCGGGTGCCGGCCACCATCGACGGGTGCTGGGTGTTCCAGCCGGGCCAGACGATGCCCGACTGCTGCGACTGCGGCAACAGGTAGACCGGGTCACCGGCTCGGCCGAGAAACGCGTACCCGGGCCCGGCCGGCACCTGGATCTTCGCTCGGTCGGTCACCCGGAGCACCACGTCGGCGAGGTCGCGCCAGGTCGCCGGGGTCGTCGAGTCGTCCCTGAGCCGGATGGTCAACCCGCTGCCGCTCAGGTGCGGGCCCATGTCGACGTGCCCGTCGGCGATCACCCGGCGCTCGGTCGCGGCCCTGCCGGTGGCGGCCCGGGCCGCGGCGGCGGGCCCGGGCGTCGCCGGGGCGGTGATGTCCGTGGCGGTGGCCACCGGGGCCCGGGCCGCGGCGGCTCGCGCCGGCGAAGGGCCGGCCACGGGCGTGCGGCTCGGCGCGGCCGGAACCGGCTCGGGCGGCGCCGTCCCGGGAACCTCGACGACGTACGTCGCCTCGTCCCGCAACGTCCGTGAGCCGGCGCGCACGGTCGCCCGCAGCGTCACCCGGTACTCGCCGACCGCGTCGAAGAGCCAGGCGAGCCCGCCGGTACGGCGTCCGGCCGGCAGCCGGGCGCTGGTCCGGCCGTCGCTGTCGAGCAGCAGACTCGGCCGCCCCCAGTTCGACAGGGTGTACGCGGCGAACGAGCCGGGACCGTCCACCGAGACCAGCTCCAGGGTGACCGCGCCGCCGGGCACCGCCGTCGTGTCGATCGCCGGCCGGCCGTGCCCGCTCTCCGCCAGCGCCCACACCGGCGTGCCGGGCGGGCCGAGGAACGCGAAGTCCGGGTCGTCGGGGACCCGGCCGGCCGGCTCGGCGTCACCGGTGAACCGCAGCCCCGCCGGGTCCGTGCCGGCGGCCCGGCCGGACTGGCGGAACCCGATACGCAGCCGGCCCGCGTGCACCGTCAGCGAGATGAGGTCCGCGCCGGCCACGTCCGGCCGCCGCGGGCCGGCGGACGCCGGGGCGCCGGCGGGCAGCGTGGCGATCAGCGATGCGGCGGCGGTCGCGACGGTCGCGCGCAGCCCGGGTCGGCGATGGCGTGTCATGAGATCCTCCGGTCCGTCGATGAGGGGGTGAGCCGGGCCTGCTCGCGCCCGCGCCGTTCGGCCGCGGCGAGCGCTTCGCGCAGCAACCGCCGGCGTCGGCGCCGGGCGAGCAGGACGGTCGCGACGATCGCCGCGACGGCGGCGAGCGCCACGATCTGCGGCCACGGGACCAGCCACACCGGACCGCGCCACCGCGCGGGCACGGGGGCCGGATCGATGGCGCGGCCGTCCGCGGTGACCGGCCGCACGGCGAGCTCCACCCGGTCACGCACCAGCGGCGGCACCGCGTCCAGGCGGATCGACGTACGCAGTGAGCCGCCCGGCAGGATCTCCGGCACCGCCGGGCCGGTCGTGCCGCGGCTCCCGAGGCCGAGCGGGCCGTGCACCCGGGCCGACGGCTGCCCGGCCAGGCGTACGTTGCCGGTGTTGCGGATCGTGAAGGTGGCCGTGAGCCGCGGCAGCCGCAGCGGGTTCCACGGCGTGGCGGTGCCGATCCGTACCTCCGTGATGGTCAGCGCCGGGCGCAGCGGCCCGGTGACCCGCAGGTGGACACGGGTGCCGACCCGGTGGTCGACGGTGACCCGACTGCCGTCGGCGCCCGTGCCCCCGGCGGCCAGCGAGGCGACCACCCCGGCGGCGTGGTCGCCCGGCGTGGCGTCGGCCGGGACGGCCAGGGTGAACGGGACGACAACCCGGGATGTCCCGGGCAGCGTGACGGTGCGGCGGGCGAGGGTGATCCAGCGGCCGGCGCCGGTCGGCGCGGTGCCCGCGGCGAGCAGGTCGAAGCCGCCGGCCGGGGTGGTGAACGCGTCGCTGGCGTACAGGCGCAGGGTCAGCGGGCGCGTCGAGTGGTTGGTGACGGCGACGTGGTCGGTGACGGTCGCGCCGGGGTCCAGTTTGTAGTCCAGAGCCGGCCGGCCGTTCGGGCCCTCGGGGCCCGCGGGGGTGACCGACCAGGTCAGCGAGTCGTTGCCGGGAGCGGCCTGCGCGGGCACGGGCCCGAGGGCCGCGACGGCCAGCACGGCCGCGGCGATGCGGGTACGCATGAGGGGTTCTTCCGTCGGCCGGGTGTCGCGGGGCGGCGCGGCAGGGGTGGTGGCGCCGCCCCGCGACGTCATCAGATGGCGGTCAGGGTGAGGGTGCCGGTGTAGGTGCCGGCGTGCGTGTCGGTCGGCACGCTGAGCTTGAGCGCCGCGTCGAGCCGTGCGGTGCCCAGTCCCTTGCCGGGCGGAGCGGAGGCCAGCGCCGCGCTGTCGCCCAGCCCGGTCCCCGGCCGGCCGGCGACGTACGGGACGGCGACCGGCCCGGCCACCACGCCCTGCCCGGTGCCCTGCTCGACGACGGTGGGCGTCCAGCCGAGATAGCTGCCGGAAAAGGTCGTGCCGTCGTCGCTGCGGAACCCGCCGGTGATCTGGCCGGAGGCTGTCCAGCCCGGCCTGGCGGCGCGGGTGTCGGTCACCGTGACCGGATCGAGGGTTCCGTTGCTCTCCCACCGGTCACCGGTCGCGGACAGCGTGGCGGCCGGCAGCGTCACCGTACGGTCGGCGGGATCCACGCTGATCACGAGCGCGCCCTCGGCCGCGTTGATCGTCGCGGTCACCGACTTGGCCACGCCACTGCCCTCCTCGGGGAACGCCACCCACAGCGACACCGGCTCGCTGCTGGCCGCCACGGCCGTGCCGTCGTAGAGCTTGACCAGGTATTCCGTGCCGTTCAGCGCACGTGTCGCGGTGAAGCTGTACGACGCGCCGGTCTCGCCCTCGATCGGCGTGTAGCCGGCGTCGCCGGGCCGCTTGGCGAACCACTGGTATCTGGTCAGCGCTCCCCGCGGCGTCTGCACCGCCTGCAACGTCACCGTGTCGCCGGGCTGGTACTCGCCGTCGGCCATCCCGGACACGGCGAGGCTGACGCCGGTCCCGCCGCCCGGCCGGTCGCCGACGACGAACCGGTAGGCCACCGGGCCGGTGGAGACAGCGGCGCCGGTGGCCAGGGTGGCGTCCGCCTGGAACGTGAGGGTGTAGTCGCCCGGCGCGGAGAACACCCAACCGGCGTGCGCGTGGGTGTGCACCGGCACGTCGAGCCGGTCCGGCAGGCCGTCGCTGCTGCGGAACTTGACGTTCGGCGTGCCGAGTGAGTTGGTGTCGAACAGCGTCACGTCGCCGGGGCCGTCCACCCCGACCAGGCTGATCGCCACCCGGTCCCCGGCGAGGACGCCGGCGCCGAGGCCGGTGGTGTTCCACCCGGGCCACAGCAGCGCCTGGTCCTGGACCTGGGGCAGCATCCAGATCCGGCTGCCGGCCGGTCCGAGGAACGCGAAGCCGGGCAGGTCCGGCACGGCCGTCTCGGCGGCGGGCAGGACGTGGAACGTGACGTCGGCCGGGTCGCGTACCACCGAGGGGCTGACCGTGTCGTCCTTGACCTTCAGCTTCAGCGCGCCGCCCTCGTAACGCACGTCGACCGCGTCGGTGTGGCCCTTGGACAGCACCACCGCCTCCGCGGCCCGTGCGGGGGAGGCGGTGACCAGGGTGGCGGTGGCCAGGGTGAGACCGGCGACGGCGCACGCGATGCGTCTGTGGGGCCTCTGCACGAGCGTCTCCTTTCCGAGTGGCAGTTATTGAAAACGAATGTCGTTTTCGGATGGGGACGCTAGCACGACGTACGGATGAGCGGGACCCCGGCCGGGAACGCCGGGACCCCGGCCGGGAGCGCCGGGAAGCCGCGGCGGCGGTGCACCGCCCGGGCGCCTCGGGCTCAGCGGCGAAGACGGGTGCCTCGGGCTCTGCGGCGAAGACGGGTGCCCCCGGGCTCAGCGGCGAAGACGGGTGCCTCGGGCTCAGCGGCGAAGACGGGTGCCTCGGGCTCAGCGGCGGAGACGGGTGCCGGGGCAGGGGTGGGCCGGTCCGTGGTCGTGACGCGCCGCGCGGTCCGGCGGGCCGGTGGTGGAGGCCGGGGTGGGCCGGCGCGGGAGCCGAGCCGGTCGGCCCGTGCCGCCGGGACCGTCGGCGGCCGGCTACAGCGAATCTTCATGATCCGGCCGAGCCGGCCTCCAGGATCGCGGCCGAGGGTGAGGGAGTCCCCGGCGCGGTAACCGATGGAGGATCACTTGAGGCGCGACGTACGGATGTGGGCCCTGGTGAGCGTCATCGGGGTGCTCGGCGCCGCGGCCGGCTGCGCCGGCGGCGGATCCGGCCCGACCGCACACGACCATGCCGCCGCCCCGGCGACGCGCGAGCACGCCACCACGCACGACACGGCTGGTCACGACATGGCCGGTCACGACATGGCTGGTCACGACATGGCCGGTCACGACATGGCCGGGACGGGCGGGCACGACAGGGCGGCGGTGCCCGGCATGGCCGCCGGCGCTTCGGCGCCGACCGCCGGGCCGTCCCACGACATGCCGGGGACGCACGAGCACGACATGCCGGGCGCGCCGGCGGCAGGCAGCGGTCCCGTGCCCGCCGCCGGCCACGCGCACGACACGTCCGGAGCCGGCGGTCACGACCCGGTCGGTCCCGCCGCGGCCGGCCCGGGCACGCCCGCCACCACCCGATCGGCGGTGGTCGCCGTCTTCGCCGCGATCAACGCCGCGATCCTTCTCGCCGCCGCCGTCGTGCGGCGCCGCGACCGCCGTGCCCCCGAGACCCGCCGCCCGGCCGCCCGGGCCGCCTGAACCGGAAGCGCCCTCATGAGCCTGGACACCCCGCCCCGCCCGGCCCGGCCGCAGCCGGACCCGCCCCGGCCGCGCAACCTGCTGGACCGGCCGCTCGTCGCCCGCGCGCTGCGCAGCCGCTGGTACCCGGGCCTGTTCCAGTGGATCGCCGTCGCGGTCTTCGCTCTCGTCGTCTGGCAGCTGCTGGCCGGCCCGCAGACCGCGCACGACAACTTCGGCACCGCCCTGGTCTGGGTGCTGTGGTGGCCGCTGATCCCGATCGTCTTCGTCGCGGTGGGCCGGTTCTGGTGCGCGGTCTGTCCGTTCGGCAAGCTGTCCGATGTGGTGCAGCGCCTGGTGGGGGCGCAGCGCCCGGTTCCGCGGTTCTTGAAGCGGTACGGCATCTGGCTGATCGACGCCCAGTTCATCCTGATCACCTGGTCCGACCACATCTGGGGGATCGTCGAGTCCCCGTGGGGCACCGGAGTGCTGCTCCTGCTGCTGATCACCGCGGTGGTCGGGTCCGGGGCGTTCTTCCAGCGCCGCACGTTCTGCCGGTACCTGTGCTTCCTCGGCGGCATGTCCGGCAACTACGCCCAGGTCGGCGCGCTGGAGTTGCGGGCGAACACCGACATCTGCCGGACCTGCACGGCCCGGGCGGTGTGCTTCAACGGCGGCGACAAGGCCCCGGCCTGCCCGCTGTTCGAGTTTCCCCGCGCCATGGAGTCGTCGGCGAACTGCAACCTGTGCGCCAACTGCGTCAAGAACTGCCCGAACGACGCCATCCGGATCACTCCGCGCGCGCCCAGCCGGGAGCTCTGGTCGGTGCGCGACCCGAAGATCGAGGCGTCGTTCCTGGCCATGGCGATCATGGGGATCGTGCTGATCCAGAACCTGACCATGCTGCGGGTCTGGCAGGACGTGCTGGGCTGGATCGACCGGACCACCGGCATCACCAGCTACCCGGTCGTCTTCACGCTGGCCTTCGTCGTCGCGGTGGGCGCGCCGGTCACCGCGCTGTGGGCGGCGTCGGCCGTCGCCGCGCGCCGCAACGCCGAGAGCGTCGCCGCAAACTTCGCCCGGTTCGGGTACGCGCTGATCCCGCTGGACGTGGCCGGGCACATCGCGCACAACCTGTTCCACCTGCTGGCCGAGGGCGGGTCGGTGGTCCACACCGCCGTGGCCGCGTTCGGCGGGCCGCGTTCCGGCGGGTCGGCGGCCCTGCTCGGCGCCGGCGCCATCCAGGTGCTGCAGTACGCCGTCCTGGCCCTGGGCATCGCCGGCTCGGCCTACGCCGTCCACCGGATCGCCCGGGCACGGTGGGGCGCCGGCCCGGCGGCGCGGGGCACCGCGACCGCGTTCCTGACCGTCGTGGTGGTGTTCGCGGCCGCCAACCTGGCCCTGTTCGCCCTGCCGATGGCCATGCGGATGTGACCGGAGCCCCGCGTGTCCGCGTTCGCGCCGGCCGCGGCCGGGGTGCTCGATCCGCTGATCGCCGCGCCGCGATGGCGGTGGCTCGGTCCTCGTCGCCGACGGCCGCGGACCGCGCCGCTTCACCGCGATCGGTGGACACCGGCCACGGCGTGCGGCCCCGCCCGGACCGGTCCGGGCGGGGCCGCGACGGGGGCGGTCAGGGCCCGGCCGGCGGGCCGGTCGCCACCGCGGGCCGGGTGCCGGCCGGCGCCGACCTCCGGGTGGCGGATGTCGACGCGGCCGACGTCCGTGCCGCCGTCAGTTCAGCACGGCCGGCGCGTGGCTGACCACGTAGCGGGCGACGTCGCCGCCGAGCCGGATGCCGGCGAGGTCGGCGCCCCGGGTGTGGATGCCCGACCACACGCGCGCGTCGACGTTCTCCAGGCTGGGCTGGCGCCAGTCGGTGTAGGTGCGCTCCGCGTCCGGGGCGGTCGGGCTGCCGATCGTGTACGGCCGGCGGGCGCGGGGCCCGACCAGGCTGGTGAGTACGCGCTCGGCCGAACCGGAGTAGGTGTTGTGCCCGCTCGGGTAGTCCGGGTGGGCCGGGGTGGTGTGCAGCGGGAGCCACGTGGCGTCGCCCCCGGCCAGGATCGCGGTGACCGGCCGCCAGCGCTGATAGGCGTACTTGGCGTCGGACGTGGCGATCTGGGTGTCCACGGCGGCGACGTGGAACAGCGCCACGAGCCGGGTACGGTCCAGGACCGAGCCGGGGGACTGCTCGACGGCGGCACGCAGGATCGGGGTGTACAGCGTCAGCGAGGAGCCCAGCCAGAAGGTGGCCGTGTCGGTCTGCGCCTGGGTGCGCACCGTGCTGCTCGCCGAGCCGTACGCCCTGACCTCGGCCAGGTCGGCCGCGTAGCGCGCGGAGTCGAGCGCCGGGGGCGCGGGCGGACGGAACTGGTCGGCGGACCGCAGCACGAACGGGCGGGCGAGCCGGTTGCCGTACTGGGCGGCGGGGGCGAACTGCGGCGGTGTCGGCTGCCAGATGCCGGGCGCGCCGGCCGGCACCGGGAAGGCGACGTTCACCGAGGCGGGGTCGAGCCCGTCCCCGGTGCGCTCGGCGATCAGCCGCTGGGCGGCGGCGCGGCCGGCCGTCACCGCGTCCCGGACCGGTGGCCGGTCGGGCAGCGCCGCCAGCTCGGCGGCGAGCGTGGCGTCGGCCGCGGTCTGCTGGCCGGGAAGCAGGGTGACGAGGGTCTGGTGCACCGCGCCGGCCAGGGCGGCCCGCCGGCCGGTGGTCGAGGGGACGCCGGCCTGCGCGCGGGCGGCGGCCAGCCAGGCGATGGCCCAGGTGCGGTTGTTGGTGATCTGGGTGGGCGCGCCGCCGGCCGCGATGGCGGCAGCGGTGGTGTCGTACCAGGCCAGGACGGAGTCCGTGGTGACCGGCCGGGCTGCCGCCGGCGCGGCGGCGCCGAGCGTCGCGATGGTGACGGCGCTGAGCAGGGTGGCGCCGGCCCGCGAGCGGGCGGTGGCGAGGACAGGCATGGATGACCCCTTGAACCGATAGGATAACTAGGGCTATTGGAGCGTGCATCGGCGTGTTCTGCCGGTCAATAGCCGTGATGGGACTGTATCGAGTGTTTCCTCCCGGATCGCGCCGATGATCCGTCGCGTCCGGGTCGTCCGGCCGGTTCCGTCCGGCCCGGCCGACATGTCGGGCCCGATCCGTTCCGCCCTCCGCGCCGACCGCGCCGTCACGGTCCGTTCAAGGCTGCTTCACAAACCGGAAACGATGATGTTCAATCGGTGGGAGCGCTCCCAACGTCCTTGAAGGGGCACCCCATGCGCCGTCTCCTGCTCGCCGCCGTCGCCCTCGCCGTCACGATCGCCGGGCTGCCGCTCGCCGAACGCCCGGCGGTCGCCGCGGGCGCCTTCAACTACGGCGAGGCCCTGCAGAAATCGATGTTCTTCTACCAGGCGCAGATCGCCGGCGTGAAGCCGTCGTGGAGCCAGGTGTCGTGGCGCGGCGACGCGGCCGTCGACGACGGCGCCGACGTCGGGCGGGACCTCAGCGGCGGCTGGTTCGACGCCGGCGATCACGTGAAGTTCGGCTTCCCGATGGCGTTCACCACCACCATGCTCGCCTGGGGCGCGGTCGAGTACCGTGACGCGTACGCGTCGTCCGGGCAGCTGACCTCGCTGCTGAACAACCTCCGGGTGCCCAACGACTACTTCATCAAGGCGCACCCGTCGGCCAACGTGCTCTACGGGCAGGTCGGCCGGGGCGACGACGACCACAAGTGGTGGGGTCCGGCCGAGGTGATGCCGATGGCCCGCCCGGCGTACCGGATCGACGCCAGCTGCGGCGGCTCCGACCTGGCCGGGGAGACGGCGGCGGCGATGGCGGCCAGCTCCATCGTGTTCCGGCCCACCGATCCGGCGTACGCCGACCAGCTACTCACCCACGCGCGCCAGCTCTACACGTTCGCCGACACCGTGCGGAAGGCGTACAGCGACTGCATCACCGACGCGGCCGCGTACTACAAGTCCTGGAGCGGCTACCAGGACGAGCTGGTGTGGGGCGCGATCTGGCTGTACCGGGCGACCGGCGACACCGCGTACCTGAGCAAGGCGGAGAGCGAGTACGACGCGCTCGGCACCGAGCCGCAGACCTCGACCCGCTCCTACAAGTGGACCATCGCCTGGGACAACAAGCAGTTCGGCGCGTACGTGCTGCTGGCCAACCTGACCGGCAAGCAGAAGTACATCGACGACGCGAACCGCTGGCTGGACTGGTGGACCGTCGGGGTCAACGGCGAGAAGGTGCGCTACTCCCCGGGCGGCGAGGCGGTGCTGGACAGCTGGGGATCGCTGCGCTACGCCGCCAACACCGCGTTCGTGGCGCTGGTCTACAGCGACCACACCGCCGACGCCACGCGCAAGGCCCGCTACCACGACTTCGCCGTCCGGCAGATCGACTACGCGCTGGGCGACAACCCGCGCAGATCCAGCTACCTGGTCGGCTTCGGCGCCAACGCGCCGAAGAACCCGCATCACCGTACGGCGCACGGCTCCTGGTGGGACAACATGACCGTGCCCGCCGAGACCCGGCACGTGCTGTACGGCGCGCTGGTCGGCGGCCCGTCCGCGCCCGACGACGCCTACACCGACCAGCGCAGCGACTACGTGCGCAACGAGGTGGCCACCGACTACAACGCCGGCTTCACCTCGGCGGTCGCCCGGCTCCACCGGGAGTACGGCGGCAGCCCGCTGGCCGGTTTCCCGCAGCCGGAGAAGCCGGACCTGGACGAGATCACCGTGGAGACCACGGTGATGCAGGACGGGCCTCGGGACACCGCTCTCAAGGTGATGATCTACAACAGGTCGGCGTACCCGGCGCGGGCGCTGACCAGCGCGTCCTACCGGTACTACTTCCGCCGCGAGGGCACCGCGGCGATCCAGGTGACGCCCGGCTACACGCAGGGCTGCCCGGCGCCGTCGGCGGCCCGGCAGGTCTCCGGCGATCTGTGGTATGTCGAGGTGAACTGCGCCGGGCACCGGATCGCGCCGGCCGGTCAGTCGGCACACCGGATGGAGGTGCAGTTCAAGGTGGGCGTGGCCGACGGCGGCACGTGGGATGCGTCGAACGACCCGTCGTACCTGGCCGGGACCGCGGTCAACCGCAACGTCCCGCTGTACGAGGCCGGCAGGCTGATCTGGGGCCGCGAGCCGGACGCCGCCTCGCCGTCGCCGTCCACCTCGCCCAGCACGTCGCCCGACCCGTCCCCGTCGGCCTCGGTGTCGCCGTCGGTGTCGCCGTCGCCGTCGACGCCCACCGCCGGCTGCCGGGTGAGCTACACGACCAGCGACTGGGGCGGCGGCTTCACCGGGACGGTCACCGTCGCCAACACCGGCACCGCGCCCTGGACGTCGTGGAACCTGACCTTCACGTTCCCCGGCGGCCAGAAGATCGGGCAGGGCTGGTCGGCGACCTGGACCCAGACCGGCGCGCAGGTCACCGCGACCAGCCAGGCGTGGAACGGCGCGGTCGCGCCCGGCGGCTCGGCGAGCGCGGGCTTCAACGGCACCTACACCGGCGCCAACCAGCCGCCGACCGCCTTCACCCTCAACGGCATGACCTGCGCCCGGGCGTGACCGGTCACCGGCTCCGCGTACGCGCCGCTACGCCGGCGCGTACGCGGTGAGCACGTCGCGGTCGACCTGGTAGAGCCGGCCGCCGGTGACCACCACCGCACCGGCCAACGAACGCCCCACCGGTTCGCCGTCGGCCGCCTTCAGCACGGCGCCACCGGTGTACACCAGCCCGCCGGCCACGACCGGCTGCCGGGCGCCGGCCGGGAGCCGGGTGCTCCAGAGCCGCCTGCCGGTCGCGGCGTCGAGCGCCTCGACCGTACGGTCGTGGGCCCGGTAGACGCGGTCCCGGTCGGCCGCGAGCAGATCGTCGCGCCAGCCGGACCGGACGTCGGCGCCGGCCTCGATGGGCGTACGCCAGACGACCCGGCCGTCGGCGCGCGCGACGGCGGCCAGCGCGCCGGTGCCGTCGACGGCGTAGAAGCGGTCGGCGGCCGGGCCGGCGGCCTGGACGTACCAGGTCTGCTTCCGGGTCCAGAGGGTGCGGCCGGTCTCCACGTCGACGGCCGAGCTCTCGCCGGATGGCGTGTCGTCCGGGCCGAGCTGGAACACCAGCAGTGTTCCGCCGGCCGAGACCCCGGCGGTCCCGGCCCGCTCCCGGTACCACAGGCGTCGCCCGTCGAAGACGCGGTAGGCGGAGATGTCGGCGAAGCCGGACGCCGCGTCGTGCTGCGCGATCACCACGACGCCGCGGTCCACGACCGCCTGGTCGACACCGTCCAAGGGCAGGGTCCACCGCAGCTTGCCGTCCGCCCACACGGTCACCCGGCCGTGCGGGTTGCTCGTCGACTGGCAGTCGGTGCTGACCCCGACGAGCAGGTGATCGGAGAGGGCGAGCCGGGGAGCGAAGTTCTCCGACGGCTCGTCCCAGTCGAAGTCCCAGACCGCCTTGCCGGTCCCGGCCGCATAGGCGGCGACCCCGCGGTGGTCGGTGACGAAGGCGGTGCCGTCCCGCAGCACCGGGGCCGACGGCTTCGAGCAGGTCTCCGCGGTCGCCGGCCGCAGTCGCACCGACCATTTCCGGACCAGCCGCCCGATGCTGGTCGCGGTGATCGCGGACTCGTGCGGGTTGTGATAGCTGTCCCCGGCGTCGTACCCGGGATGCTCCCAGGCCGGCGGCGCCGGCGCCGCGGCGGCCGGGGCGGCTGCCGCGCCCACGGCGAGCAGCAGGGACAGGACGGCGGCGGGGGTACGAGCCGGCACGTGGGCCTCCGTTCGGGTGCGGACGCTCGTAACCTATGCATCCCGGTCGGGCGGGACGCCCTTTATGGGCGGGAACTGATACCGGCACCGCGGCCGGGCCGGTGCTCCGGACTCCGCCACGGCCGCTCACACGGCCGGACCCGGCCCGGCCGATCGCTCGGCGCGACCCGGCCCGCCGGTCACTCGGCGCGACCCGGCCCGCCGGTCACTGGGCCTGATCCGGGCCGCCGGTCACTCGCCCCGGAGGCGACCGGCGGGCCGGGTCGGGTGCGACTGCGGATGCTCCGGTGCGGCGGGCGGGGTGGCCTCGGGCGCCGGGTGCTCGCCGGGAAGGGTGAACCGGATCCGGGTGCCGCCGCCGGGGTTGTCGCTGGCGGTGATGGTACCGCCGTGGCGGGTGACGATCCGTTCGCAGATCGCCAGGCCCAGCCCGGTGCCCTGGTAGCCCTTGTGCGCGGCGGCGCGGTGGAACGACGTGAAGATGTGCGGCTGGTCCTCGGCCGGGATGCCGATCCCGCGGTCGGCGATCTGGACGGTCCACAGCCGGTCGTCGCGCCGGGTCGCGGAGATGTCGATCCGGGCGGGCTGCCCGGGCGCGGTGTACTTGAGGGCGTTGCCGATGAGGTTGTCGAACAGCTGCCGGACCATCCCGGGATCGGCCTGCACGACGGGCAGCGGGCCGGTGTAGATGTCGGGGAACGGGGCGCCGGTGTCGCCGCTGGTGCTGCGCAGGTGCGCGGTGCGTTCGGTGAGGACGGCGGCGACCACCGCGTTGAGGTCGACCGGCTGCGGGTCCAGCGCGGCGTCGCGGGCGGTGGCGTAGGCCAGCAGGTCCTCGATGAGGGTGCGCATCCGCTCCACGCTCGCGCGGATCCGGCCCAGCATGGGCCGCAGGTGTGCCGGGCCCGGCTCGTCGCCCAGCTCGTCGTCGAGGAGCTCGGCGTACCCGGCGATCGCGCTCAGCGGCGACTTGAGGTCGTGCGCGACGACGCCGGCGAACGCCCGCAGCTCGTTCTCCCGCTCGCGCAGCTCGGTGATGTCGTAGATGGAGGCCACCGCGCCGGTGATGTGTCCGTCGGCGTGTCGCAGCGGCCGGCTGTGGATCAGCGTCACGTGGGCGGAGCCGTCCGGGCCGTGGGCCACCACCTCCATCCGGTCGACCTGCTCGCCGCGCAGCGACCGCAGCAGGGGCAGCTCCGCCAGGGTGACCGGGGCGCCGTCGGGGTGCCGGAAGTCGAGGGCGGCGGCCCGCTCGGCGACGGTCGTCGGCCGGTCGGTGGTGGCGCCGGCGAGGCGGGCGGCGTGGTTGGCGTGCACGATCACCCCGTCGGTGTCGCAGGTGATCACCGTGGGTTCCAGCGCGTCCAGCACCTGCGTCAGGTAGGCCTGCTGGCTGGCCAGGTCGTCGCGGGTCTGGCGCAGCTCCATCTCGGTGGCCTGGCGCCAGGCGAGCTCCTGGCGCAGCGCCTCGGCGTTCGCCGCGAGCTGCGCCTGGGCGGCCTTGTGGTGGGTGATGTCATGGAAGACCGCGACGGCGCCGATGGCCCCGCCGCTGTCGAGCGGCCTCGCCGACACGCTGATCGTGACACCGTCGGGCTGCCCGGCGTTACGGATCACCATCTCCACCGCGGTGATGGACTCGCCGGCCAGCGCCCGGACCAGCGGCATCTCGGCGACCGGGAACGGGCTGGTCCCGTCGGGCCGGAACATGCCGTAGCGCTTCTGCCAGTTGGCCACGCCGCCGCGGTCGGAGTCGAGGCCGAGGATCGCCTTGGCGGCCGGGTTGTACAGGATGAACTCGCCGCGCTCGTCGACCACGCTGACGCCGTCGCTGATGCTGTTGAGCACCGCGTCCAGCAGATCGGCCTGCTTGCGGGCGGTGGTCTCGGCGGCAGCCAGCCCGGCGGTCGCGGCCACGATCTGCGCCTGGGCGCGCCGCCGGCCGGTGGCCAGCACGGCGACCAGGGCGGCCATCAGCAGGCTCAGGGCGGTCCCGCCGACGCCCACCGTGGCCGGCAGGTGGCTGTCGGCGCCGGGCAGGCGCTCGGCGCGTGCGGTGATGTGCAGCTGCCACCGGCGTTCGGCGACCGGGACGCTCAGGTCCCGGCGCAGGTCCCGCTCGCCCTCGACCGGCGCGGTGAGGGTCGCCACCGAGACCTGCTCCTGGTTGCTGTTGAAGGCGAGCAGGTGAATGTCCATCAGCTGCTGGGAGGCCCGCTGCAGAGTGGCCGCGGCGAAGCTCTGGCCGCGCAGCCCCATCAGCACCCACCCGCGGAACGTCCGGCCGCCGGGGCTGGCGGCCCGGCCGTACACCGGTGCGGCCAGGACGAACGACATCTGCCGGCGGTTCGCCGGCAGGTGCGCGTCGGCCAGCAGCTGGTACGCGTCCGACGCCGTCGGCTGGCCGCTGCGCCGCGCCTCGTTCAGCGCCGCGGTCGGCGCGCGCGCCTGCGAGAGGTCGATCCCGGCGCGTGGGGCGGGCGAGCCGTCCAGTGCGGTGGTGAACACCGAGAAGAGGTGCTCCGCGGCGGTCCCCACCGGGCGCAGGACCAGGCCGGTGGCGCCGCGGGCGCGCCAGGACGCCTGCACCGCCGGGATCCCGGACGCCGGGGTGGGCACGATGAACGCCACCGAGGTGACCCCGGCCAGCCCGGTCAAGGCCAGTGGCGCGGTGATGCCGGTGAACTTGTCCGCGGTCAGCTCGTTGAACGCCCCGGCGGCCGCGGCCGTGGTGCGCAGCGCATCGACGTAGCGGCCGCACTCGGCGGCGACCGCCTCCCGGGCCTGCCGCGCCTGCCGGTCCAGCTGCTGTTCGGCGGCCCGGTCCTGCTGCCGGGTCAGTGCCGTGGCGGCCCCGGCCGACAACGCGATGCCGGTCAGCGCGACGGCCGTGGTCAGACCGATCACCGTACGCGCACCGGAACCCCGTTCGGCCACCGCGATCGCCTCCCGCCGTCAGCCGGTCCCCACCGGATCTGATCGGCCGATCGGCCGCGAAGCTGACCCCACCGGGCGTGACGCGGCCCGGCGCCCGGGCGGGACGCCGGGCCAGCGCGGGTGACCGGGAGTGCGGTCACCCGCGGCGCGGTCAGCTCTGGATCTGCCGGGGTCCGCTGTCCCCCGAGCCGATGGCGATCTTGCGCGGCTTGGCCTTCGCGGAGACCGGGATGCGCAGGGTCAGCACGCCGTTGTCGTAGGTGGCCTCGAGGTTCTCGGTGTCCAGGGTGTCGCCGAGCAGCAGCTGCCGGCTGAACACGCCCATCGGCCGCTCGCTGATCACCGCCTCGGCGCCCTCCCTGGTCCGGCGCCGGCGTTCGGCCCGCACCTGCAGGATGTTGCGTTCGACGGTCAGGTCGATCGAGTCCGGGTCGACCCCGGGCAGGTCGAAGTACACGTAGAAGGTCTCACCGTCGCGCTCGGCGTCGACGTGCACCGCCGCCGGCCGGCTGGTGGTGCCGGTCATCTGCTCGAAGACGCGGTCGATGTCGCGGAACGGGTCGGTACGCAGAAGCATGGTCGTCCCCTCCTTCGGTGCTCCCTCACCAAAGCCTGAACGGTCCCGGGAAGCTCCCGGTGGTTGAGTGCCCTTGACTCAACTTACTTCTACCGTTACAACGAACGCTCCCCGCCGTCAAGCCGATCGCCGCGATTTCCTCCGGACGCGTGTCCGGCCGGCCCGTTCCCGTTCTCGCTGGTCGCCGGGGTGGCCGGCGACGGCGCGTACGCCCCGCAAGGCTGCGGCGACGCGGCCGGCCGGGTGGCGCCGGCGAGCCCCGTGGTGGCGTCCCCGACCCGGTGAGCGTGCCGGGTAGGGTCGGCGCATGGAACGCGGCGAGCTGTGGTGGGCCCAGATCGACGACAAGCGCCCCGTCGTCCTGCTGTCCGGTGGCGCGGGACCGGAGTTCCGGGCGGCGCAGATCGTCGCCCCGGCGACCCCCGCCGAGCGGCAGGGGTTCCTGCTGCTCTCCGGCGCGCAGGCGGTCGACGCGGCGGAGCGGGAGCGCATCATCGAGGCGGCCGGGCCGCACGCCCGGGCGATCGGCATCGAGGTCCGCTTCGGAGCGCGGGAGGGGCTCGCCGAGGACGGTGTCGTCCGCGTCGCGCTGCCCCGGGACGGGAAGATCTTCTGCACCTGGACAACGTCCGTCGGCGCGGAATATCTGATCGAGCGGATCGGGGTGCTCTCCCCGGCGAAACAGCGTGAGCTCGACGTCGCGATGCAGCTGTCCGGCGCCGAGTGACCGCCGGCCGGGCTCACCCGTCCAGCGCGCCCCGGGCGGCCAGCATCGCGCCGTGCAGCGAGGACCGGTCGCCGAGCCGGGCCGGCCGTACCGGTGCGGGCGGGTGCCCGGGCCGGGCCAGCCGGGCCAGCCGGCGGGCCACCTCGTCGACATATCCGGGCAGCGCCGCGGCGAAACCCCCGCCGATCACGATCACCTCGGGGCGGACCAGTTCGGCCGCGCCGGCCAGCGCGGCGGCCAGGGCGGCGCAGCCCTGACCGACCGCGGTGACGGCCCACGGCGTACCGTCGCGGAAGCCGGACCGCAGCTGGTCGAAGGTGACCGGGGCGCCGGCCGCGGCGGCGGCCCGGCGCAGGGTCGCCGGCCCGGACGCCTCGGCCTGCACGCATCCGCGGCGGCCGCAGTCGCACCGGGCGCCGTGCAGATCCACCACCACGTGGCCCAGCTCGCAGGAGCCGCGGCCGGGCCCGGGAACCGGGCGCCCGGCCAGGACGATGCCGCCGCCGATCCCGGTGCCCACCCCGGCGTAGACCAGGTCGGCGCAGCCGAGCTCGTCCGCCTCGGCCAGGGCGGCGAGGTCGCCGTCGTCGGCCAGGCGCACCGGTGTGGCGCCGAACAGGTCGGTGAGGACGCCGGCCAGGTCCAGCCCGGTCCAGGACGGCCGGGTCGGCCAGGCGGTCACCCGGCCGCGGGCGTCCAGGGTGGCCGGCATCGCCACGCCCACCCCGGTCAGCGGCCCGGCCGCGCGCAGCTGCCGGACCTGCCCGGCCAGCGCGGACAGATCGTCGGCCAGGGTGCCGGCGCGGGGCCAGGTGAACACCCGGTCGCCCACCGACTCCAGGCGCAGCGCCACCTTGGTGCCGCCGATGTCAATCGCCAGGTGAATGGCGCACCTCCAGGGCCGAGCGCAGCTGCTCGACGATCAGGCCGAGCTCGCGCGCGTTGCGGCCGGCCCCGAAGATGTGGAAGTCCGGCCGCACGAGCAGGAACCGGGCCCGGCTCGCGGCGAAGAACGGCAGGTAGACCCCGTCGAGGTCGGCGATCTCCGCGCTGGTCGCGGCGGCGCCGGCGGCCACCACCCGCACGGTGCGCACGCCGATGCGCGCCAGCGCGGCGCGCACCCCGTCGCCGAGCGCGGTGTCCGGGTCCTCGGTGGTCAGCAGCGTGAACCCGACCCCGACCACCTCGTCGAACAGCCCGGTCACCCCGTCGGCGCGGACCCGGCCCTGCGGCATCAGCGATCCGGTGGGCGCGGCGGCGACCGTGCCGACGGTCAGGTGCAGCAGGCCGGCCCGCAGCGGCCGGGACACCGGGCGGTCCGGCATCGTCTCCGCGGCCAGGGCGGCGTCGCGGGCGGCGGCCTCCGCCTCGTCGGTGACGCAGACGATCCGGCCCAGCCGTACCGAGAACTCGATGGTGTCCAGCGCGTGCGCGCGGCGCTCCGGCTGGTACGTCTCCAGCAGCCGCTGGTCCGAGACGCCGCGCAGCACCCGGTCCAGCTTCCAGGAGAGGTTCAGCACGTCCCGGATCCCCGAGCACAGCCCGGCGCCGGCGAACGGCGGCATGGTGTGCGCCGCGTCCCCGGCCAGCAGGACCCGCCCGCGCTGGAAGGTGTCGGCCACGGCGGCCCGGAACGTGTAGACGGTGTGCCGGGCCAGGGTGGCGTTCTCCGGCGTCACGTCGAACGGTTCGAGCAGCCGCCAGGCGGTGTCCTCGCGGTCGAGGTCGGCCACCGGCTCGCCGGGCAGTCGCATGAACTCGAAGCGGCGCCGCCCGGGGCCGCTGCCGACCGTGGTGGTCGGCCGCCTCGGGTTGCAGATCTGGGTGTTGGCCGCGCTGACCGCGGCATCCCGCTTCGGTACGACGTCGCAGAGCAGCCAGTCGTGGGAGAAGCCGAGGTCGGTGACGGACGCGCCGATCGCCTCGCGGACGAAGCTGTTGGCGCCGTCGCAGCCGATCAGCCACGAGCCGTGCAGCGTACGCTCGGCGCCGTCCGCGGTCCGGGCGGTCAGGGTGACCGCGCCGGGCGTCTCGGCCAGCCGCACCGCCGTGTGGCCGCGGTGCACGGTGATCAGCTCGCGGATGCCCGGCTCGGCGGCGCGCGCGGCGAGCGCCTGCTCCAGCGCGGGCTGGTGGAACGCGGTCGCGTCCGGCCAGCCGTACGCGCCCGGGGCGGCGAAGTTCATCCGCAGCAGGGACTCGCCGCGGGCGTTGCGCCAGTCGTACGCGTCCACCGGTGAGCCGATCACGCCGAGCGCGTCGCCCAGGCCGAGGACGGCCAGCGTGCGTGCCGTCTCGCCGTCGAGGACCGTGGCCCGCGGCATCGGGTACGGCGCGGCCCACCGCTCCACCACGGTGACCGGATGCCCCTGGCGCGCCAGCAGCAGTGCGAGCACCTGGCCGACCGGCCCGTACCCCACGATCAGGACGGGGCTCATGCGGTCTCGCCGGCGGTCACCGTGGCGACCAGGGCCCGGGCGGCCAGCCGGTAGCCCTCCGCGCCCAACCCGAAGATGACTCCGCTGGCCAGGGCGCCCAGGATCGACTCGTGGCGGAACTGTTCCCGCGCCCACAGGTTCGACAGGTGCACCTCGATCCACGGGCGCGGGAAGTTGGCCAGGGCGTCCCGCAGGCTCCACCCGGCGATCATCAGGGCGCCCGGGTTCACGATGGCGCCGACCGTGTCGTAACTGTCCTGGATGGTGCGGACCATGTCGCCCTCGCCGTCGTGCTGGCGGGCCACGACCGTCCATCCGGCGTCTTTCACCTCGGCGGCCACGAGAGCCTCGATATCCGCCGTCGTCCGATGGCCGTAGATTTCCGGCTGGCGCCGGCCGAGTATTCCCAGATTGGGACCGTTGAGCAGGAGGAGTTCGCGCACGATTGACCTCGGATATTCCGTGTCGGTCGGAGATGGTCGATGCTAACCACGGCTCGCCGGTCAGTGCAACGAGCCATTGATACGCCTCACGCCGCCACCCGTGAATTCCTCGGCCCATCGCATTGACCTGCGGGTATGCGCGGCAAGGGCCCCGTTAGGGGCGTGTAGGGGGTGCGCTGAGGGGGTTGCGAACCGGGTCCGCCACCGCAAACGATGTCGGTGTCGGCAGCACCCGAAGAGGCTGGGAAGCCGCCGGAAATCGATGGCTTATCGAGGTGGGTAATCAATGTCTGGCGGTTTGCCGAAAAATCTTGATCTACCAGCGTGGCCGCAATTCGACGACGCGGAGAGGAATGGTCTTCTCCGCGCTCTCGAACAGGGTCAATGGTGGCGCGTCACCGGCCAGGAGGTCGAAGGGTTCGAACGCGAATTCGCCGCCTACCACGGCAGCCCGCACGCCCTGGCGGTGACCAGCGGGACGCACGCGCTGGAGCTGGCGCTGCAGATCCTGGGCGTCGGGCCGGGCGCCGAGGTGATCGTGCCGGCGTTCACCTTCATCTCCTCGTCGCAGGCCGCTCAGCGGCTCGGCGCCGTGGCCGTACCGGTCGACGTGGACCCGGCGACGTACTGCATCGACGTGGCCGCCACCGAGGCCGCGATCACCGACCGGACCCGGGTGATCATGCCGGTGCACATGGCCGGTCAGCTGGCCGACATGGACGCCCTGGTCCGGCTCTCGACGGAGTCCGGCGTGCCGCTGCTGCAGGACGCCGCCCACGCGCACGGCGCCGAGTGGCGCGGCCGGCGGGTCGGCGAGCTCGGCTCGATCGCCGCGTTCAGCTTCCAGAACGGCAAGCTGATGACCGCCGGCGAGGGTGGCGCGCTGACCTTCCCCGACACCGCCCAGTACGAGCTGGCGTACCTGCGGCACAGCTGCGGGCGCCCGCGCACCGACCGTTCGTACCTGCACCAGACGTCCGGCTCGAACTTCCGGATGAACGAGTTCACCGCCGGTGTGCTGCGCGCCCAGCTGGCCCGCCTGGACAGCCAGATCGACGTCCGGGAGAAGCGGTGGCCGCTGCTGTCCGGTCTGCTCGCGCGGATCCCGGGCGTGGTGCCGCAGGGCAGCGACGACCGGTGCACCCGCAATCCGCACTACATGGCGATGTTCCGGATCCCCGGGATCAGCGAGCAGGACCGCAACGCCGTGGTGGACCGGCTGATCGCGGGCGGCGTGCCCGCCTTCGCCGCGTTCCGCGCGATCTACCGCACCAAGGCGTTCTGGGAGATGGCCGCGCCGGACGAGCCGGCCGAGGCCCTCGCCGCCCGGTGCCCGGTCAGCGAGGAGCTCAGCCGCGACTGCATCTGGTTGCACCACCGCACCCTGCTCGGCACCGAGGAGCAGATGCAGGCGGTCGCGGACGTGGTCGCCGAGGTCCTGGCCGCGTGATGGCTCTGCGCGTCGCCGTCGTCGGCCTGGGCTGGGCGGCTCGCCGGATCTGGCTGCCCCGGCTGGTCGCGCACCCCGGGACGACGGTCACCGCGGTGGTCGAGCCCGACCCCGCCGCCCGCGCCGCGGCCGCCGCCGAACTCGACGGCGCCCGGCCGCTGCTGCTCGACTCGGTCGCCGAGCTGTCCCCGCGGCTCGCCGATCTCGCCGTCGTGGCGGTGCCCAACCACGCCCACGCCACGGTCGCGTCCGCCCTGCTGCGGCGTGGCCTACCGGTCTTCGTGGAGAAGCCGGTCTGCCTGAGCACCGCCGAGGTGGACGAGCTGGCCGCGGCGGAGGCGTCCGGCGCGGTGCTGCTGGCCGGCAGCGCCGCCCGCTACCGCGGCGACATCCGCGGCCTGGCCGCCGTGGCGCCGTCGCTCGGCCGGATCCGGCACACCCGGCTGGCCTGGGTACGCGCCCGCGGCGTGCCGGCCACCGCCTGGTTCACGCACCGCGACACCGCCGGCGGCGGCGCCCTGATGGACCTCGGCTGGCATCTGCTCGACACCGGGCTCGGACTGCTCGGCCGGCCCATCCGGTTCGACCAGGTCATCGCCACGGTCGGCCACGACTTCGTCAGCCGGGGCACGGCCCGCGCGCTCTGGCGCGCCGACGAGGCGGCCGCCGGGCCGGGCGGCGACGTGGAGGACACCGCCCGGGTCTTCCTGGCCGCCGCGGACGGCACCTCGGCGTCCGTGCACGCCAGCTGGGCGTCGCACGCCGAGCACGACAGCACGCTGGTGGAGCTGCACGGCGCCGCCGGCACCGCGGTGCTGCGCTGCACGTTCGGGTTCAGCCCGCACCGCGACGGCGGGTCCACCCTCACCGTCACCCGGCTCGGGCGGACCGAGGCCGTACCCCTGGATCCGGAGCCGGTCGGCATCGAGTACGACCGGCAGGTCGACGCCCTCCCCGCCCTCGCCGCGGACCCGGCACAGCGCGGCCGGGCGGTCGCGGCGGCCCGGGCCACCCTCGAGGTGATCGAACGGGCCTACGCGTCGGCCACCCGCGAACGCGACACGGAAAGGCAGCCGGCGTGGCCGAACTGACCCGCGACGACGACACGATCCGGCACCCCGGCGCGCCGGCCCGCACCCGGCTGCGGGCGGTCGTCTTCGACCTCGACGGCGTCCTGGTGGACAGCTTCGGCGTGATGCGTGAGGCGTTCGCTACCGCCTACCGGGAGGTCGTCGGTGCCGGGGAGCCGCCGTTCGAGGAGTACACCCAGCACCTCGGCCGGTACTTCCCGGACATCATGTCGATGATGGGCCTGCCCCTGGAGATGGAGGGCCCGTTCGTCCGGGAGAGCTACCGGCTCGCCCACCGGGTCCGGCTGTTCGACGGCGTCACCGCGATGCTGCGGGACCTGCACGACAGCGGGATCCGGTTCGCCGTGGCCACCGGCAAGAGCGGTCCGCGCGCCCGCTCGCTGCTCGCCGGCCTCGGCGTACGCCACCTGTTCGACCACGTCATCGGCTCCGACGAGGTGGCGAACGCCAAACCGGCGCCGGACATCGTGCTGCGCGCGGTGGACCTGCTCGGCGTGACCCGCCAGGAGGCCGTGATGGTCGGCGACGCGGTCACCGACCTGGCCAGCGCCCGCGCGGCCGGCGTCACCGCGATCGCCGCCGTCTGGGGCGAGGGCGACCCCGCGCAACTGGTGGCCGCGGGCCCGGACGTGGTGGTGGCCAGCCCGGCCGAGCTGCGCGACTGGTGCCGGGCGGCGCGGGCATGACCACCACGGCGATGCAGCGGGTACGGGTCGAGCTCGGCGACCGCTCGTACGACGTGCTGATCGGCCCGGGCGTACGGCACCGGCTGGCCGAGCAGGTGGCCCGCACCGGCGCCCGCCGGGCCGTCGTCGTCTCGGCACGTCCGGCCGGGTGGACGCCCGATCCCGGCGTGCCGCACCTGGTGCTGTCGGCCGAGGACGGCGAGGCCGGCAAGACCCTGAGCGTGGTGGAGCGCTACTGCCGCCGGTTCGCGCAGTTCGGGCTGTCCCGCACCGACGTGGTGGTCGCGGTGGGCGGCGGATCGACCACCGACACGGCCGGGCTGGCCGCCGCGCTGTACCACCGGGGCGTACCGGTGATCCACCTGCCGACCACGCTGCTGGCCCAGGTCGACGCGAGCGTCGGCGGCAAGACCGGGGCGAACCTGCCGGAGGGCAAGAACCTCGTCGGCGCCTACTGGCAGCCCCGGGCGGTGCTCTGCGACACCGACTACCTGGCCACGTTGAGCGCCGCCGAGCTGCGCAGCGGCTACGGCGAGATCGCCCGCTGCCACTTCATCGGCGCCGGTGACCTGCGCGGGCGCTCGCACACCGAGCAGATCGCCGCCAGTGTGCGGCGCAAGGCGGAGCTGGTCTCCGCCGACGAGCGGGAGAGCTCCGGCCGGCGGCACCTGCTCAACTACGGCCACACCCTGGGGCACGCGCTGGAGGTCGGCACCGGCTTCACGCTGCGGCACGGCGAGGCGGTGGCGATCGGCACGGTCTTCGCCGGACGCCTCGCCGGGCACCTGGGCCGGATCACGCCGGAGCGGGTCGCCGAGCACGCCGAGGTGGTCGCCCACTACGGCCTGTCCGGCCGGCTGCCGTCCGGTGTGGACCCGGCGGCCCTGCTCGCCCTGATGCGCCGGGACAAGAAGGCCACGACCGGGCTCACGTTCGTCCTCGACGGGCCGCGCGGGGCCGAGACGGTCACCGACGTACCCGAGTCCGCGGTCGCCGCCGTGCTGGCCGCGATGCCGCGCGCCGAGTCCGAGAGCTGAGGTCTGATGCTGCGTACCGAGCTGGTGCAGCCCCCGCACCGGATGCTGATCCGGCAGGCGGAGCGGTTCGGCCCGAAGACGGCCTTCCGGGACGGCCGCCGCGCGGTCGGCTACGCCGATCTGGAGGCGCGGACCCGCCGGCTGGCCGGTCATCTCGCCCGGCTCGGCGTACGCCCGGGCGACCGGGTCGCGCTGCTGCTGGGCAACCGGGTGGAGACGGTGGAGAGCTACTACGCCGCCGCCCGGGCCGGCGCGGTCGCGGTGCCGCTCAACCCCCGCTCCACCGAGGCGGAACTGAGCTACCTGCTGCGCGACTCCGGCGCCACCGCGGTCATCGCCGAGGCGCAGCACCTGGACCGGCTCGCCGGCGCCGGCGTACCGGGGCTCACCCTCGTGGTGGTCGGCGACGACGGGCCGGCCGGTTCGCACGGCTACGAGGCGATGGCCACCGGCGAGCCGGGCGTCGCGGCGTACGACAACCTGGGCCTCGACGACGTCGCCTGGATGCTCTACACCTCCGGCACCACCGGCAGCCCCAAGGGTGTGCTCTCCACCCCGCGCAACTGCCTGTGGTCGGTGTCGGCCAGCTACGTGCCGGTGCTCGGGCTGTCCGAGGCGGACCGGGTGCTGTGGCCGCTGCCGCTGTTCCACAGCCTCTCGCACATCGCCTGCGTGCTGTCCGTCCCGTCGGTGGGCGCCACCGCCCGGATCGCCGACGGCCTGTCCGGCGCCGACCTGCTCGACCTCTGGCCGGCGGAGCGGCCCACGGTCGTCGCCGGCGTGCCCGCCGTCTACCACGAGCTGGTCCGCGAGGCGGCCGCCCGGGACTTCACCGCGGACGGGCTGCGGGTCGGGCTGGTCGGCGGCGCGATCACCACGGCGCAGCTGCGCCAGGCCGTCGAGGACGCCTTCGGGGTGCCCCTGGTCGACGCCTACGGCAGCACCGAGACCTGCGGCTCGATCGCGATCAACTGGCCGACCGGCGCCCGGGTCGAGGGCTCCTGCGGGCTGCCCGTGGTGGGCCTGGCCGTCCGGCTCGTCGACGTGCGGACCGGGCGCGACGTGGCCGACGGCGACGAGGGCGAGGTCTGGGTCCGCGGCCCGAACGTGATGGCCGGCTACCACAACCAGCCGGAGGCCACCGCCGAGGTGCTGCGCGACGGCTGGTACCACACCGGCGACCTGGCCCGCCGCGACCCGGCCGGCTACCTCACCGTCACCGGGCGGATCCGGGAGCTGATCAACCGCGGCGGCGAGAAGATCCACCCGCTGGAGGTGGAGGCCGTGCTGCGGACCGTGCCGGGCGTGCGCGACGTCGCCGTCGCCGCCGCGCCGCACCCGGTGCTGGGCGAGGTCCCGGTCGCCTACGTCGTGCCGGACGCCGGCTTCGACCCGGCCGCCGCGCTCGCCGCCTGCCGGCGGCAGCTGTCCCACCACAAGGTCCCGGAGGCGGTCTACCAGATCGAGGCCGTCCCGCGTACGGCGTCCGGCAAGGTCGCCCGGCGGCTGCTGGAGGGCGTCCCGGCGCGGTTGCTGGCCCGCGGCAACAGCGACGCCGCGGGCGTGTACCGGCTGGAGTGGACGCCGACCGACGAGGACGCCGACGCGGACCCGTCCGGGATCACCGTGCTCGCCGCGCCGGAGCCGGCCGCGGTCACCGACTGGCTGGCCACCGCCGACGGCGGCCGGCTGCTGGTCACCACCCGCGGCGCCGAGGAGGACCCGGCGCAGGCCGCGGTGTGGGGATTCGTGCGGTCGCTGCGGACCCGGCACCCGGACCGCATCGTGCTCGCCGACCTGGATCCCGCGGGCCACGACGACCCCGACGCGCTGCAGCGCGGGCTGCGGCTGGGCGTGGCCGAGTTCGCGGTACGCGGTGCGGCGGTCCTGCTGCCCGGCCGCGTGCCGGTCGAGCCCGCGGTACGCCGGCCGGCCCCGGTCGACGGCCCGGTCGTCGTGGTGGGCGCGGACCACCCGCGGGGCGCCGCCGCCGCACGGCGCCTGGTCCGGGCGCACGGGGCGCGCGACGTCCTGCTCGCCGGCGACGACCGCGCCACCGGCCTGCGCGACGAGCTCGTCGCGGCCGGCGCCGACGCCCGCCTGGTGGACCGGCTCGGCCCGGACGTCGCGGCGCGTGTCGTGGTGGTCGTCGAGCCGGACCTCGACAGCGTGCGGCAGTTCGCCCGCCCCGGGCTGGGCGCGCTCGTGCTGCTGTCCTCGGCCGCCGGCACGACCGGTGACGCGGACCCGGAGACGGCCGCCGCGGCGGCCGCCGTCGACGCGCTGGCCCGCCGGCTGCGAGCCGAGGGCGTACCCGCGGTGTCGGTCGGCTCGGACGACCCGGAAGTGCTCGACGTGGCGCTCGGCAGCGACCTGGCGCACGTGTTCGCGGCGCGCCCGCGGGCCGGCGCCCCGGCCGCCCGGGTCACCGGGACCGGCCCGCGCCGGCTCCTCACGCTGGTCCGGGAACAGGTCGCCGACCTGCTCGCCCTGCCCGGCGTCGGCAGCGTCCCGCCCGCCACGGCGTTCTCCGACCTCGGCATGACCTCCGCGCTCGCCGTCCAGCTGCGTGACCGGCTCGCCGCGGCGACCGGGACGCGCCTGCCGGCCAGCGCCGCCTTCGACCACCCGACGCCGCGGGCGCTCGCCCGGGCGCTCTCCGGCGCGCTGACCGGTCCGGCGGCGCCCGGCACGCCCCCGGCCGCGGCCGCGCCCCAGCCCCTCGCTCCGGCGACCCGTGAGCCGATCGCCATCGTCGGCATGGCCTGCCGCTTCCCCGGCGGCGTCCGGTCGCCCGAGGACCTGTGGCGGCTGGTGGCCGAGCAGACCGACGCCGTCGGGCCGTTCCCCGCCGACCGTGGCTGGGACCTGGCCAGGCTCTTCGACGGCGCGGACGGGCCCGGAGCCAGTCACGCCCGAGCCGGGGGATTCCTCGACGACGCGGCCGGGTTCGACGCCGAGTTCTTCGGGATCTCGCCGCGTGAGGCGCTGGCCATGGATCCGCAGCAGCGGCTGATGCTGGAGATCTCCTGGGAGGCGTTGGAGCGGGCCGGCATCGACCCGGCGACGCTGCGCGAGCAGCCGGTCGGCGTCTTCACCGGCGCCATGCACCAGGACTACGCGTACGGGCGGGAGACCGACGAGGGCTACATGCTCACCGGCGGGGCCGGCAGCGTGCTCTCCGGCCGGGTCTCCTACTTCCTCGGCCTCGAGGGCGCGGCCGTCACGGTCGACACGGCCTGCTCGTCGTCGCTGGTGGCGCTGCACCTGGCCGCGCAGTCGCTGCGCTCGGGTGAGTCGTCGCTGGCGCTGGCCGGCGGCGTGACCGTGATGGCCACCCCGGATGCGTTCGTCGGGTTCTCCCGGCAGCGCGGGCTGGCGCTGGACGGGCGGTGCAAGTCGTTCGCGGAGGCGGCGGACGGGACGGGCTGGGCCGAGGGTGCCGGGGTGCTGTTGCTGGAGCGGTTGTCGGACGCGGTTCGCAACGGGCATCGGGTGCTGGGTGTGGTGCGTGGGTCGGCGGTGAACCAGGACGGGGCGTCGAACGGGTTGACCGCGCCGAGCGGACCGTCCCAGCAACGTGTCATCCGGGCCGCGCTGGCCGACGCCGGCGTGCCGGCCGACCAGGTGGACACGGTGGAGGCGCACGGGACCGGGACCCGGTTGGGTGATCCGATCGAGGCGCAGGCGTTGCTGGCCACGTATGGGCAGGGGCGTGCCGAGCCGTTGTGGCTGGGGTCGTTGAAGTCGAACATCGGGCACACCCAGGCGGCTGCCGGGGTGGGTGGCGTGATCAAGATGGTGATGGCGATGCGGCACGGTGTGCTGCCGCCGACGTTGCATGTGGACGCGCCGACGTCGCAGGTGGACTGGTCGGCCGGTGCGGTGCGGCTGCTGACCGAGTCGCGGCCGTGGCCGGCGGCGGATCGGCCGCGCCGCGCCGGGGTCTCCGGCTTCGGGATGAGCGGTACGAACGCCCACGTCATCCTCGAACAGGCGCCGCCGCAGGAGCCGCCGGCCGCAATGCCCGGCGCGCTGACCGGGCTGCCCGTTCCGCTGGTGCTCAGCGCGCGCAGCCGGGCCGCCCTGACCGCGCAGGCCGCTCTGGTCGCGGATCTCGACCCGGTCGACGCGGCGCGCGCGCTGGTCCGTACCCGCGGCGCCCTGCCCGAACGGGCGGTGCTCCTGGGCGCCGACACGATCACCGGGTCGGCGGTGGACGGGGCTCGGTTGGCGGTGTTGTTCACCGGTCAGGGGTCGCAGCGGGTGGGGATGGCGGCTGGGTTGTATGAGCGTTTTCCGGTGTTCAGGGAGGCGTTCGATGAGGTGTGTGGGTTGTTGCCGGGTGATGTGGCGTCGGTGGTGTTCGGTGCGGATGAGGGGGTTTTGGCGGGGACCGGGGTGACGCAGGTGGCGTTGTTCGCGGTGGAGTCGTCGTTGTGGCGGTTGTTCCGGTCGTGGGGTGTCGTGCCTGAGGTGGTGGGTGGGCATTCGGTGGGTGAGGTGGCGGCGGCGTTCGCGGCGGGGGTGTTGTCGCTGGCGGATGCGGCGGTGTTGGTGGCGGCGCGGGGCCGGTTGATGCAGGAGTTGCCGTCGGGTGGGGCGATGGCGGCGGTGTTCGCGGGTGTGGATGTGGTGCGGCCGTTGTTGCCGCCGGGGGTGTCGGTTGCTGCGGTGAATGGGCCGGATGCGGTGGTGATTTCGGGTCCGGTGGCTGCGGTGGATGAGGTGGTGGGCAGCTTGCCGGTGGGTAGTCGCCGGTTGAGTGTGTCGCATGCGTTTCATTCGGTGTTGATGGAGCCGATGCTGGAGCAGTTCCGGGCGGTGGTGCGGGGGTTGACGTTCCGGCCGGCGCGGATTCCGGTGTTGTCGAATGTGACCGGTGCGATCGCGGATGTGTCGGATCCGGAGTATTGGGTGCGGCATGTGCGGGCGACGGTGTTGTTCGCCGACGGGGTGCGGGCGTTGCGTGACGAGGGGATCGACACGTTCCTGGAGCTCGGTCCGGACGCGGTGTTGTCGGGGATGGGCGGGGCGGGTTTCGTGCCGTCGTTGCGGCGTGACACCGATGATGTGGTGGCGGTGCTGCGTGCTCTGGCCGGGTTGTATGTGCGCGGGCATCACGTGGACTGGGCGGCGTTGCTCGGCCACGGCGACGGCTGGCCACTCGACCTGCCGACATACCCGTTCCAGCATCAGCGGTACTGGCTCGCCGCGGGCCGGTCCGGCACCCCCGGCGCCCACCCGCTGATCGGGACGCCCGTCGAGCTGCCGGACGGCGGTGGGCTGCTGTTCAGCGCCCGCTGGTCGGAGCAGACCCACCCGTGGCTCGCCGAGCACAGCGCCGCCGCGTTCGTGGAGTGCGCGCTGCGGGCCGGCGACGAGGTGGGCTGCGACACGGTCGCCGAGCTGACCGTGGAGGCCCCCCTGGCGCTCCCCGCCGACGTGCGCGTCCACGTGGGTGAGCCGGACGCCACCGGCCGCCGCCGGGTGCACATCGACGCCCGTACCGGTGGCGGCTGGACCCGCCATGCCCGGGCGGTGCTGACCGGTGACGCCGAGCCGGTCCCGTTCCCGCCGGCCGGTCCCGAGACGGTCGAGGTCGCGGTCGCCGAGGCCGACGGACTCGGCCTGCACCCCACCCTGCTCCAGTCCGCCCTGGACGGATTCCCGGCCCGCTGGACCGGCATCCGCCTGTACGCGGTGGGCGCCACCACGGTGCGCGCCCAGCTGGCGCCGCACGGCCCGGACACGGTGGCGCTCTACCTGACCGACCCGGCCGGCGCGCCGGTCGCCTCGGTCGACGCGATCCACCTCACGCCGCCACCGGCCCCGACCGGCACCGGCGGGCCGCTGTACACCGTGCGGTGGCAGCCGGTGCCGCTGCCGCCCCCGGCCGCCCACGGCGACGTCCGGGTGCTCGAAGCGCCGGCCGGCGACCACCGGACGGTCACCGCGGAGGTCCTGGAGCGGGTCCAGGCCTGGCTCGCCGAGCCGGGGGACTCCCGGCTGGTGGTCGTGACCCGGGGCGCCGTCGAGCCGGCCGATCCGTCCGCCGCGGCGGTCTGGGGGCTGCTGCGGTCGGCGCAGGCCGAGCACCCCGGCCGGATCGTCCTGCTCGACGCCGACGGCGTACCGGAACCGGAGCTTCTGGCGGCGGCCCTGGCCACCGGCGAACCGCAACTGGCCCTCCACGCCGGTCAGGCCCGGGTTCCCCGCCTGGTCCGCGTCGACGTGCCGGACGGGCCGGCGCCCGCCTGGGACCCGGCCGGCACCGCCCTGCTCACCGGCGGCACCGGCAGCCTGGGCCGGATCGTCGCCCGGCACCTGGTGCGCGAACACGGCTTCCGGTCGCTGATCGTGATCAGCCGCCGCGGCCCGGCCGCGCCGGACGCGGACGCGCTCGCCGCCGAGCTGGCCGGGTACGGCGCCCGGGTCCGCTTCGTGGCCGCCGACGCCGCCGACCGTGCCGCGGTCGCCGGCGTGCTGGCCTCGGTGCCACCGGACGCCCCGCTCACCGCGGTCGTGCACCTGGCCGGCGTCCTCGACGACGGGGTGCTCACCTCGCTCACCGCCGAGCGCCTGGACCGGGTGTCGCGCCCGAAGGCGGACGCGGCCCTGGTGCTGGACGAGCTGACCCGCGACCTGGACCGGGCGGCGTTCGTGCTGTTCTCCTCGGCCGCCGGCATCCTCGGCAACCCGGGCCAGGGCAACTACGCGGCGGCGAACGCCGTGCTGGACGCGGTCGCCCGCCGCCGCCGCGCGGCCGGCCTGCCCGGCACGTCGCTGGCCTGGGGCGGCTGGGCCACGGCCGACGGGATGACCGCGCACCTGGGCGTGGCCGACGTGCAGCGTCACCGCCACACCGGGATGGCCGAGCTGACCGAGAGCGCCGGGCTGGCGCTGCTCGACAGCGCGCTGCGGTCCGGCGAGGCGGCCGTGGTACCGGCCGCCTGGGACCTGACCGCCCTGCGCGCGCTGGCCGCGACCGCGGAGCTCCCGGCGCCCCTGCGCGGGCTGGTCCCGGCGCGGCGCCGCGCCGCGGCCGGGGCCGCGCCGGCCGCGGACGACCTCACCCGGCGACTGGCCGGGCTGGACCCGGCCGGGCGCGAGGAGCTCCTGCTGGAACTGGTGTCCCGGCACGCCGGGCAGGTCCTCGGGCACTCGGCGGCCGACCGGCTGGACACCGCCCGCCCGTTCCGCGAGCAGGGCTTCGACTCGCTGACCTCGGTGGAGCTGCGCAACCGGCTGGCCGACGCGACCGGGTTGCGGCTCGCGCCGACGCTGCTCTACGACCACCCCAGCGTCCGGGACGTGGCCCGGCACCTGGCCGGCGAGCTGCTGGACACCCGGGCCGGGACGGCCGTGCCGGAACCCGGCCGGGCCGCCGCCGACGAGCCGATCGCGGTGGTCGCCATGGCCTGCCGTTTCCCGGGCGGCGTCGGCAGCCCGGAACAGCTGTGGGACCTGGTGGCCGGCGGTGTCGACGCGATCACCGACTTCCCCGCCGACCGCGGCTGGGACCTGAACGCCCTGCACCACCCGGACCCCGACCACCCCGGCACCACCTACGCCCGGCGCGGCGCCTTCCTGGACGACCCGGCCGGTTTCGACGCCGAGTTCTTCGGCATCTCGCCGCGCGAGGCGCTGGCCATGGATCCGCAGCAGCGGCTGATGCTGGAGACGTCCTGGGAGACCTTCGAGCGGGCCGGCATCGACCCGGCCGGGCTGCGCGGCCAGCAGATCGGCGTCTTCGTCGGGGTCAACACCCAGGACTACGCGCTGCGCCTGCACCGGATGCCGGAGCTCGTCGAGGGGCATCGGATCACCGGCGCCTCGAACGCCGTGGTGTCCGGGCGGGTGTCGTACTTCCTCGGCCTGCACGGACCGTCGATCACGCTGGACACCGCCTGCTCGTCGTCGCTGGTGGCGCTGCACCTGGCCGCCCAGTCGCTGCGCTCCGGCGAGTGCACGATGGCGCTGGCCGGCGGGGTGACGGTGATGACCGGCACGGACGCCTTCGTCGACTTCGCCCGGCAGCGCGGCCTGTCCCCGGACGGGCGGTGCAAGGCGTTCGCCGAGGCGGCGGACGGGACGGGCTGGGCCGAGGGCGCCGGGGTGCTGTTGCTGGAGCGGTTGTCGGACGCGGTTCGCAACGGGCATCGGGTGCTGGGTGTGGTGCGTGGGTCGGCGGTGAACCAGGACGGGGCGTCGAACGGGTTGACCGCGCCGAACGGGCCGGCGCAGCAGCGGGTGATCCGGGCCGCGCTGGCGAACGCCCGGCTGGCGCCGCGGGACGTGGACGCGGTGGAGGCGCACGGGACCGGGACCCGGTTGGGTGATCCGATCGAGGCGCAGGCGTTGCTGGCCACCTACGGCCAGGAGCGTCCCGAGCCGCTGTGGCTCGGCTCGGTCAAGTCGAACATCGGGCACACCCAGGCCGCCGCGGGCGTCGCCGGAGTGATCAAGATGGTGATGGCGATGCGGCACGGCATCCTGCCGCCCAGCCTGCACATCGACGAGCCGACCTCGCGGGTGGACTGGCCGTCCGGCGCGGTCCGGCTGCTGACCGAGGCGCGCCCGTGGCCGGAGTCCGGCCACCCGCGCCGCGCCGGAGTGTCCGGCTTCGGGGTGAGCGGCACCAACGCCCACGTCATCCTGGAGCAGGCGCCACCCGCGCCGGTGGCCGCCGCCCCGGCCGGGCCGCCGCGCGTCACCGCGTGGCCGGTGTCGGCCACCACCCGCGACGCGCTCCGCGCCCAGGCCGCCCGCCTGGCCGCCTTCGTCCGCCACCGGCCGGACCTGCACGACCTGGACATCGGCCGGGCCCTGCAGGCGCGTACCAGGTTCGACCAGCGCGCCGTCGTGGTCGGCGCGGACCGCGACCGGCTGCTCGCCGGCCTGGACGCGGTGGCCGCCGGCGATCTCCTGCCCGGCGACGTCGTGCTCGGCAGCCGCCGGCCCGGCCGGCTGGCGGTGCTCTTCCCCGGCCAGGGCAGCCAGCGCCCCGGCATGGGTCGCCGGCTGTACGAGCGGTACCCGGTGTTCCGCTCCACCGTGGACGACTTCTGCGCGGCCTTCGACCTGCCGTTGCGTGACCTGCTCTTCGGCGACGCGGCCGGCTCCCTGGACGCCACCGTCCACGCCCAGCCCGCCCTGCTGACCATCGAGACGGCCCTCTACCGGCTCTTCGAGTCCTGGGGCGTACGCCCCGACGTGCTCGCCGGCCACTCGCTCGGCGAGATCACCGCCGCGCACGTGGCCGGCGTCCTGTCCCTGGCCGACGCCGCCACCATGGTCGCCGCGCGCGGCCGGCTGATGCAGGCGATGCGCGGCGACGGCGCGATGGTGGCCGTGGACGTCGCCGAGGAGGACGTACGGCCGCTGCTGAGCGCCGGCGTCGAGATCGCGGCGGTCAACGGTCCCCGCGCGGTCGTGCTCTCCGGCGACGCCGACGCGGTCCTGGCCCTCGCCGGACGGCTCGCCGACGGCGGGCACCGCACCCGGCGCCTGCGGGTCAGCCACGCGTTCCACTCGGCGCACATGGACGCGATGCTCGACGAGTTCCGCGGCGTCGTGGCCGGCCTGAAGCTGCGCCCGCCACGGCTCCCGGTGATCTCCAACCGCACCGGCGGGCCGGCCGGCGCCGACCAGCTCTGCTCGCCGGACTACTGGGTCGACCAGGTGCGCGGCACGGTGCGCTTCCTGGACGGCGTCCGGGCGCTGCACGCCGAACAGGTGACCACCTTCCTCGAACTGGGCCCGGGCGCGGCGCTGACCTCGCTCGCCGAGGCCGCCTCCACCGGCCGGCCGCCCGGATCGGCGTTCCTGACCTCGATGGACCGGGACGAGGCCGAGGACGTCGCCGTGCTGACCGCGCTGGCCCACCTGGACGTGCGGGGTGTGCCGGTGGACTGGACGCCGCTGTACGAGGGCGGCCGCCCGGGCCTGGCGACGGAGCTTCCCACGTACGCCTTCCAGCACCGCCGTTTCTGGCTGGACGAGGCCACCCCCTTCACGGCGGACGTCCCCGCGCCGGACGTCGCGCCGGCCGCCGCCACGGTCGCCTCCCGGCGAGCCCTGCTGGACCTGGTCCGCGCCCGCAGCGCGGCCGTCCTCGGCCATGACCGGCCGGTCGAGCCGGGCCGCGACTTCCGCAGCCTCGGCTTCGACTCGCTCGCCGGGCTGCGCCTGCGAGCCGAGCTGCAGTCCGCCGTCGGCATCGAACTGCCGGCCACCCTGGTCTTCGACCACCCGACCGCGGCCGCCGTGGCCGACTTCCTGGCCACGCAGCTCACCCCGGGCAGCACCGTTGCGCCGGCGCCGGCGCCCGTGCCGGCCACCCGGGCCGCCGCCGGCGACCCGATCGCGATCGTCGGCATGGCCTGCCGGTTCCCGGGCGGCGTCCGGTCGCCGGAGGACCTGTGGGAACTGGTCGCCGCGGAGGCCGACGGGATCTCGGACTTCCCGGTGAACCGGGGCTGGGACCTGGAGGGGCTGTTTCATCCGGACCCGGACCACCCGGGCACCAGTTACGTGCGTTCCGGCGGGTTCCTGCACGACGCGGACGAGTTCGACGCGGGGTTCTTCGGGATCTCGCCGCGTGAGGCGCTGGCCATGGATCCGCAGCAGCGGTTGATGCTGGAGATCTCCTGGGAGGCGCTGGAGCGGGCCGGCATCGACCCGGCGACGCTGCGCGAGCAGCCGGTCGGCGTCTTCACCGGCCTGGTCAACCACGATTACTCGACCCGGCTGAAGACCGTCCCGGACGGCACCGAGGGCTATCTGATGACCGGCGGCATCGGCAGCGTCGTCTCCGGCCGCGTCGCGTACTTCCTCGGACTGCGGGGCCCGGCCGTCACGGTCGACACGGCCTGCTCGTCGTCGCTGGTCTCGCTGCACCTGGCCGCGCAGTCGCTGCGCTCCGGCGAGTCGTCGCTGGCGCTGGCCGGCGGCGTGACCGTGATGGCCGCGCCGGACGCGTTCGTGGCCTTCTCCCGCCAGCGCGGCCTGTCCCCGGACGGGCGGTGCAAGTCGTTCGCGGAGGCGGCGGACGGGACGGGCTGGGCCGAGGGCGCCGGGGTGCTGTTGCTGGAGCGGTTGTCGGACGCGGTTCGCAACGGGCATCGGGTGCTGGGTGTGGTGCGTGGGTCGGCGGTGAACCAGGACGGGGCGTCGAACGGGTTGACCGCGCCGAACGGGCCGGCGCAGCAGCGGGTGATCCGGGCCGCGCTGGCGAACGCCCGGCTGGCGCCGCGGGACGTGGACGCGGTGGAGGCGCACGGGACCGGGACCCGGTTGGGTGATCCGATCGAGGCGCAGGCGTTGCTGGCCACGTATGGGCAGGAGCGTGCCGAGCCGCTGTGGCTGGGGTCGCTGAAGTCGAACATCGGGCACACCCAGGCCGCCGCGGGCGTCGCCGGAGTGATCAAGATGGTGATGGCGATGCGGCACGGCGTGCTGCCGCGGTCGTTGCATGTGGACGCGCCGACGTCACGGGTGGACTGGCCGTCCGGCGCGGTCCGGCTGCTGACCGGTGCCCGGCCCTGGCCGGAGTCGGACCGGCCGCGGCGGGCCGGGATCTCGGCGTTCGGCGTCTCCGGGACCAACGCGCACGTGATCGTGGAGCAGGCGCCCGACCAGGTCGCCCCGACCGGCGGCGCCGCGGCGCCGCCGGTGCGGCCGGTGCCGCTGGTGCTCTCCGCCCGCGGCGAGGCCGCCCTCGCCGTGCAGGCCGAACAGCTGGCCACCCTGCTCGCCCACGAGGACGCCGACCTGCCCGAGGTGGCCCGCGCGCTGACCGGGACCCGGGGCGCGCTGCCGGACCGCGCGGTGGTCGTCGCCGCCGATCGTGAGGCGGCGGTGGCCGCGCTGGCAGCGTTCCCGGCCGCCGGTGCGGTCACCGGCACCGCCACCGAACACCCCCGTCTGGCGGTGTTGTTCACCGGTCAGGGGTCGCAGCGGGTGGGGATGGCGGCTGGGTTGTATGAGCGTTTTCCGGTGTTCAGGGAGGCGTTCGATGAGGTGTGTGGGTTGTTGCCGGGTGATGTGGCGTCGGTGGTGTTCGGTGCGGATGAGGGGGTTTTGGCGGGGACCGGGGTGACGCAGGTGGCGTTGTTCGCGGTGGAGTCGTCGTTGTGGCGGTTGTTCCGGTCGTGGGGTGTCGTGCCTGAGGTGGTGGGTGGGCATTCGGTGGGTGAGGTGGCGGCGGCGTTCGCGGCGGGGGTGTTGTCGCTGGCGGATGCGGCGGTGTTGGTGGCGGCGCGGGGCCGGTTGATGCAGGAGTTGCCGTCGGGTGGGGCGATGGCGGCGGTGTTTGCGGGTGTGGATGTGGTGCGGCCGTTGTTGCCGCCGGGGGTGTCGGTTGCTGCGGTGAATGGGCCGGATGCGGTGGTGATTTCGGGTCCGGTGGCTGCGGTGGATGAGGTGGTGGGCAGCTTGCCGGTGGGTAGTCGCCGGTTGAGTGTGTCGCATGCGTTTCATTCGGTGTTGATGGAGCCGATGCTGGAGCAGTTCCGGGCGGTGGTGCGGGGGTTGACGTTCCGGCCGGCGCGGATTCCGGTGTTGTCGAATGTGACCGGTGCGATCGCGGATGTGTCGGATCCGGAGTATTGGGTGCGGCATGTGCGGGCGACGGTGTTGTTCGCCGACGGGGTGCGGGCGTTGCGTGACGAGGGGATCGACACGTTCCTGGAGCTCGGTCCGGACGCGGTGTTGTCGGGGATGGGCGGGGCGGGTTTCGTGCCGTCGTTGCGGCGTGACACCGATGATGTGGTGGCGGTGCTGCGTGCTCTGGCCGGGTTGTATGTGCGCGGGCATCACGTGGACTGGGCGGCGTTGCTCGGCCACGGCGACGGCTGGCCACTCGACCTGCCGACATACCCGTTCCAGCGCCGGCGCTACTGGCTCGCGGAGACCTCCGACGACACCGGCGCCGAGCAACCCCGCTTCCAGGTCTCCTGGGTCCCCATGCCGCGGCCGCGGCCCGGCGACCGGTCGCGCCCCTGGGCCGTCGTCCTCTCCGATACGCCGACGCAAGCGCAGACCGAGGTGGTGGCCGCGCTGCGGGCCCGCGGTATGCGCCTGATCCCGGTCCGCTCCGCCGGCCTCGCGGCGACCGCCGGCCCGGACGGCTCCCGGCCCGCCGGTGTGCTGTCCCTGCTGGCGCTCGGCGAACCCGACCCGACCGGCGCCACCCTCGACCTGCTGCACGGCCTCGGCCGGCTCGACGCGGGCGTGCCGGTCTGGTGCGCGACCAGCGGCGCCGTCGGCACCGGCCCGGCCGACCCGCCGCACGCCCCGGAGCAGGCGCCGGTCTGGGGGCTGGGCCTGGCCGCCGCGCTGGAGCACCCGGACCGCTGGGGCGGCCTGGTCGACCTGCCGCGACGATGCGACACCCGGGCCGCCGACCTGCTGATCAGCGTGCTCACCGGGCACTGTGCCGAGGACCAGGTCGCGGTACGGGCGGCCGGCCCGCTGGCCCGCCGCCTGCGCCCCGGCCCGCGGCGCGACGAGACCCCGGACGGGAACTGGCGGACCCGCGGCACCGTGCTGGTCACCAACGGCACCGAGGGCCTCGGCCGGCACACCGCGCTCTGGCTGGCCGAGCGGGGCGCCGAGCACCTGCTGCTCACCACCGCGCCGGACCGGCAGGACGCCGCGGGCGTGGCCGAGCTGATCTCCGAGCTCGCCGAGCGGGGCGCCGCAGCCACCGTGGTCGGGACGGACCTCAGCCGCCGCGACGGCATCGCCGATCTGCTGGCCGCCGCCGCGACCCGGCCCGCCCTCAGCGGGATCGTGCACACCGCCGACCTGGGCGGCGCGGTCCCGCTCGCCGCCACCGGTGGCGCCGACCTGGCCGCGCTGATGTCCCGCGCGGCGGCGCCCGCGGAGCACCTCGACGAGTTGCTGGACGACCGGCCGCTCGACCTGTTCGTCACGTTCACCTCGGTCGCCGGGGTCTGGGGCGGCGGCGGGCAGGGCGCGGCGGGCGCGGTCAGCGCCCGTCTCGACGCGCTGGTCCACCGCCGCCGCGCCCGCGGGCTGCCGGGCACCTCGCTGGCCTGGGGCGTGATCGAGGGCATCGGCATCGCCGCCGACCCGGATGCCCGGGACCAGCTGCGCCGCCGCGGCCTGCTCGCGCTCGCCCCGGACCGGGCGATGCGCGAGCTGGAGGCCGCGATCCGGCACGACGACGCGGCCGTCGCGGTCGCCGACGTGGACTGGACGGCGTTCCTGCCGGCGTTCACCTCGTCGCGGCCCAGCCCGCTGCTCGCCGACCTGCCCGCCGCGCGCCGGGCCGCCGAGGTGGCCGCGGCGCGCGCCGAGGAGGAGGCCCTGGCCGGCTCGCGTCTCACCGGCCTCCTGGCCGGGGCCGGCGACGAGGAGCGGCTGCGCATCCTGACCCGGCTGGTCCAGGAGCGGTCGGCCGACGTGCTCGGGCACACCGGCATCGGCGAGGTGCGGCCGCGCCAGCAGTTCCAGGAGATGGGGTTCGATTCGCTGGCCGCGGTCGCCCTGCGCAACGCGCTGTCCACCGCCACCGGAGCGACGCTCCCGGCCACGATGATCTTCGACTACCCGACGCCGGCCACGCTCGCCGCCTTCCTGCGCGACCAGCTGGTCGAGCCGGAGACCGGCGACACCGCCGAGGAAGCCGGCCCGGAAGGGCTCCGCCGGATCATCGCCGCCGGCCAGGACGCCGACGAACGGGAACTCGGCCTGATCGACGAGATGGACGTGGCGGATCTCGTGCGGCGCGCCATGGGCGGCACCGGGTCGTGACCAGACAGATGAGGGGAAACGCCATGGACGCCCAGAACGAACAGCTGATCGACGCCCTGCGCGCCGCGGTGAAGGAGAACACCCGGTTGCAGCAGAGGTACGACCGGGTCGTCGCGGCCTACTCCGAGCCGATCGCGATCGTCGGGATGGCGTGCCGGTACCCGGGCGGGGTGCGGTCGCCGGAACAGCTGTGGGAGCTGGTCGCCGGCCGCGGTGACGGGATCTCCGAGTTCCCGGTGAACCGGGGCTGGGACCTGGAGAACCTGTTCCACCCGGACCCCGACCATCCCGGCACCAGCTACGTGCGCAACGGCGGCTTCCTGCACGATGCCGGGGAGTTCGACGCGGGGTTCTTCGGGATCTCGCCGCGTGAGGCGCTGGCCATGGATCCGCAGCAGCGGTTGATGCTGGAGATCTCCTGGGAGGCGCTGGAGCGGGCCGGCATCGACCCGGAGACGCTGCGCGGCGCACCGGTCGGCGTCTTCACCGGCATCGCCTTCCACGATTACGGCACCGGCCTCGACGAACTCCCCGACGGGCTGGAGGGCTTCATCCTCACCGGCGGGGCGAGCAGCGTGCTCTCCGGCCGGGTGGCGTACTTCCTCGGGCTGGAGGGGCCGGCGGTCACCCTGGACACGGCCTGCTCGTCGTCGCTGGTCTCGCTGCACCTGGCCGCGCAGTCGCTGCGCTCGGGTGAGTCGTCGCTGGCGCTGGCCGGCGGGGTCACCGTGATGGCCGCGTCGGATGCGTTCGTCTGGTTCTCCCGGCAGCGCGGGCTGGCGCTGGACGGGCGGTGCAAGTCGTTCGCGGAGGCGGCGGACGGGACGGGCTGGGCCGAGGGTGCCGGGGTGCTGTTGCTGGAGCGGTTGTCGGACGCGCTGCGCAACGGGCATCGGGTGCTGGGTGTGGTGCGTGGTTCGGCGGTGAACCAGGACGGGGCGTCGAACGGGTTGACCGCGCCGAACGGGCCGGCGCAGCAGCGGGTGATCCGGGCCGCGCTGGCGAACGCGGGGCTGGCGCCGCGGGACGTGGACGCGGTGGAGGCGCACGGGACCGGGACCCGGTTGGGTGATCCGATCGAGGCGCAGGCGTTGCTGGCCACGTATGGGCAGGAGCGTGCCGAGCCGCTGTGGCTGGGGTCGCTGAAGTCGAACATCGGGCACACCCAGGCGGCTGCCGGGGTGGGTGGCGTGATCAAGATGGTGATGGCGATGCGGCACGGTGTGCTGCCGCCGACGTTGCATGTGGACGCGCCGACGTCGCAGGTGGACTGGTCGGCCGGTGCGGTGCGGCTGCTGACCGAGTCGCGGCCGTGGCCGGAGTCCGGGCACCCGCGCCGCGCCGGGGTCTCCGGCTTCGGCGTCTCCGGGACCAACGCGCACGTGATCGTGGAGCAGGCGCCGGCGCAGCAGGCCCCGGCCGGCAGCCCCGGCCTGCTCGCCGGGGGGCCCGTCCCGCTGGTGCTGTCGGCGCGCGGCCAGGCGGGTCTGGCCGCGCAGGCCGCGCAACTGGCCGACCACCTGCTCGACGGCGAGCTGCTGGACGTGGCGCGCGCGCTGACCGGGACCCGGGGCGCGCTGCCGGACCGCGCGGTGGTCGTCGCCGCCGATCGCCAGGAGGCGCTGGCGGCGCTGCGGGACTGGCCCGCGTCCGGTGCGGTCACCGGGTCGGCGGTGGACGGGGCTCGGTTGGCGGTGTTGTTCACCGGTCAGGGGTCGCAGCGGGTGGGGATGGCGGCTGGGTTGTATGAGCGTTTTCCGGTGTTCAGGGAGGCGTTCGATGAGGTGTGTGGGTTGTTGCCGGGTGATGTGGCGTCGGTGGTGTTCGGTGCGGATGAGGGGGTTTTGGCGGGGACCGGGGTGACGCAGGTGGCGTTGTTCGCGGTGGAGTCGTCGTTGTGGCGGTTGTTCCGGTCGTGGGGTGTCGTGCCTGAGGTGGTGGGTGGGCATTCGGTGGGTGAGGTGGCGGCGGCGTTCGCGGCGGGGGTGTTGTCGCTGGCGGATGCGGCGGTGTTGGTGGCGGCGCGGGGCCGGTTGATGCAGGAGTTGCCGTCGGGTGGGGCGATGGCGGCGGTGTTCGCGGGTGTGGATGTGGTGCGGCCGTTGTTGCCGCCGGGGGTGTCGGTTGCTGCGGTGAATGGGCCGGATGCGGTGGTGATTTCGGGTCCGGTGGCTGCGGTGGATGAGGTGGTGGGCAGCTTGCCGGTGGGTAGTCGCCGGTTGAGTGTGTCGCATGCGTTTCATTCGGTGTTGATGGAGCCGATGCTGGAGCAGTTCCGGGCGGTGGTGCGGGGGTTGACGTTCCGGCCGGCGCGGATTCCGGTGTTGTCGAATGTGACCGGTGCGATCGCGGATGTGTCGGATCCGGAGTATTGGGTGCGGCATGTGCGGGCGACGGTGTTGTTCGCCGACGGGGTGCGGGCGTTGCGTGACGAGGGGATCGACACGTTCCTGGAGCTCGGTCCGGACGCGGTGTTGTCGGGGATGGGCGGGGCGGGTTTCGTGCCGTCGTTGCGGCGTGACACCGATGATGTGGTGGCGGTGCTGCGTGCTCTGGCCGGGTTGTATGTGCGCGGGCATCACGTGGACTGGGCGGCGTTGCTCGGCCACGGCGACGGCTGGCCACTCGACCTGCCGACATACCCATTCCAGCGGCAGGAGTACTGGCTCGCCGGCAGCCACCGCACCGGCGACCCGGCCGACCTCGGGCTGACCCGGATCGACCACCCGATGCTCACCGCGATGACCGACCTGCCCGACGGTGGCGGGCTGCTGTTCACCGCCCGGTGGACCGCGCACACCCACCCCTGGCTGTCCGACCACCGCATCGGCGCGCAGATCACGGTGCCCGCCAGCGCGTACGTCGAATGCGCCGTCCGGGCCGGCGACGAGGCCGGCTGCGGGGTGCTCGCCGAGCTCGTCCTGGAGACCCCGCTGACCCTGCCCGAGCGGGGCGGCGTCGACGTGCGGGTGCACCTGGCCGAACCGGACGGGAGCGGACAGCGCCCGCTGCGGGTGTACGCGCGGCCCGACGGCGCGACCGGCTGGACCCGGCACGCGTGCGGCGCGTTGGCCACCACCCACGACACCGCGGCGTTCGACCTGACCGCCTGGCCGCCGCCCGGCGCGGAGCCGATCCCGGACGCGACCGCGCTCGCCTACGGGGACCTGGACGCCGCCGGATACGGCTACGGCCCCGCCTTCCGCGGCCTGCGGGCGGCGTGGACCCGGGGCGCCGAGCTTTTCGCCGAGGTGACGCTCCCGGCCGAGGCCGGCCCGGCCGCCGAGTTCGGACTGCACCCGGCCCTGTTCGACGCCGCCCTGCACACCACGATCTTCGCCGGCGGCGACGACCGGCCGCTGGTCGTGCCGTTCGCGTGGAACGACGTCCGCCTGCACGCGGCCGGCGCCGACCGGCTGCGCGTCCACGTGACCCCGCAGGCCCCGGACACCTACCGGCTCCAGCTGGCCGACGCCGACGGCCGGCCCGTCGCCTCGGTCACCTCGCTGACCACCCGGCCCGTCACGGCGGCCGCGGCGCCACCGGCCGGCGCCGTCCCGGACGGCGTCTTCCGGGTGGTGTGGGAGCGGGTCGCGGTGCCGTCGCCGGTGGTGCCGTCGGCCGGGTGGGAGGTGTTGGAGGTCGGTGGTGGTGATGTGCGGGAGGTGACCGGCCGGGTTCTGCAGGTGGTGCGGGGGTGGTCGGGTCCGGTGTTGGTGGTTCGTACGTGTGGTGCGGTGGCGGTGGTGGCCGGGGAGGCGGCTGATCCGGTGGGTGCGGCGGTGTGTGGTCTGGTGCGGTCGGCGCAGGCGGAGAGTCCGGGTCAGTTCGTGTTGGTGGATTCGGATGGGTTGCCGGAGTCGGAGGCGTTGGTCGCCGGGTTGGTGGCGTTGGGGGAGCCGCAGGTGGCGGTGCGGGCCGGGGTCGGCTACGTGCGCCGGCTGGTGCGCGGCTCGGTCGGCGAGCTCACCGTTCCGCCCGGGACGTGGCGGCTGGTGGCGGGCCACGACCGTACGCTGGAGGGTCTGCGCCTGGTCGAGGTGCCGCACACCGATCTGGGACCGAGTGAGGTGCGCATCGAGGTGCGTGCCGCCGGGCTGAACTTCCGGGACGTGATGATCGGTCTCGGCCTGTACCCCGATCCGGACGCCGTGCCGGGCGGTGAGGGCGCCGGCGTGGTGGTCGAGGTCGGGCCCGGCGTCGACACGGTGGCGGTCGGCGACCGGGTGATGGGGGTGTTCTCCGGCGCGATCGGCCGGATGGCGGTCGCCGACCACCGTACGGTCGTCCGGATCCCCTGTGGCTGGTCGTTCGCCGAGGCGGCATCGGTTCCGTTGGTCTTTCTCACCGCCTATTACGCCTTGCGTGATGTGGCGGGGTTGGTGGCGGGTGAGTCGGTGTTGATCCATGCCGCGGCGGGTGGTGTGGGGATGGCGGCGACGCAGTTGGCGCGGTTGTGGGGTGCGCGGGTGTTCGCGACGGCGAGTCCGTCGAAGTGGGGTGTGCTGGATGTGGAGCCGGAGCGGTTGGCCAGTTCGCGGTCGTTGGAGTTCGCGGAGCGGTTCGGTCCGGTGGATGTGGTGTTGAACTCGCTGGCGGGTGAGTTCGTGGATGCGTCGTTGCGGTTGCTGGCGCCGGGTGGCCGGTTCGTGGAGTTGGGTCGTACCGATGTGCGTGAGCCGGTCGGGGTGCGGTACACGGCGTTTGTTCTGGCGCAGGTGGACAACGATCGGATCGCGGCGATGCTGGCCGAGTTGGTGGGTCTGTTCGAGCGTGGTGCGCTGCGGTTGTTGCCGGTGACCGGGTGGGATGTGCGGCAGGCGCCGGCGGCGTTCCGGTTCATGAGTGCGGGCCGGCATGTGGGCAAGAACGTGTTCGTGTTGCCGCGTGAGGTGGCGGGTGCGGGCACGGTGCTGGTCACGGGTGGGACCGGGACGTTGGGCCGGTTGGTGGCGCGGCGGTTGGTGACCGGGCATGGGGTGCGCCGGTTGGTGGTGGCGAGCCGGCGTGGGGGGTCGGTGCCGGAGTTGGCCGGTCTGGGGGCGCAGGTGCGGGTGGTGGCCTGTGATCTGGCGGATCGGGGGCAGGTGGCTGATCTGGTGGCCTCGATTCCGGATCTGTGTGGTGTGGTGCATGTGGCGGGGGTGTTGGACGACGGTGTGATCACGTCGTTGGACGCGCGGCGGTTGGACACGGTGTTCCGGCCGAAGGTCGATGCGGTGTCTCATCTGGATGAGCTGACCCGGGATCGGGATCTGGCGATGTTCGTGGTGTTCTCCTCGGCCGCGGGCACGTTCGAGTCACCGGGGCAGGGCAACTACGCCGCCGCGAACGCCTACCTCGACGCGCTCGCCCAGCAACGCCGTCACCGCGGACTACCGGCGATCTCCCTGGGCTGGGGTCTGTGGAACGCCGAGACCAGCCTCAGCGGCCACCTCAACGACACCGACCAGCAGCGGATGGCCCGCGGCGGGATGATCGGGCTGTCGGTGGACGAGGGCATGGCGCTGTTCGACACCGCGCTCGGGCTGCCCGACGACGCCGTCGTGCTGTTCAACCTCGACACCGCGGGCCTGCGCGACCAGCCCGCCGTCCCGGCGCTGCTGCGTGGCCTGGCCGGGCCCGGGCGGCGTTCCGCCCGTGACGCCGGCGCCGGCGCGGACAGCCTGGCGAACCGGCTGGCCCGGGCCTCCTCCGCCGAGGAGCAGGACCGGATCCTGCTCCAGACGGTCCAGCACGAGGCCGCCTCGATCCTCGGGTACGCCAGCGACGAGCAGGCCGAGCCCGACCGCGCCCTGCACGAGCTCGGCTTCGACTCGCTCACCTCGGTGGAGCTGCGCAACCGGCTCGCCGCCCGGACCGGCCTGCGGCTGCCCGCCACGCTGATCTTCAACTATCCGACGCCGGCCGCGCTCGCCGCGTACCTGCGCGCCGAACTGGGTGTACCGGATGTGCGGCCCGGTCCGGTGGACGACGAGGAGGCGCGCCGGCTGCTCGCCGCCGTGCCGGTCGCCCGGATCCGTGCGGCCGGCCTGCTCGACACCCTGCTGGACCTGGCCCGCACCGAACCGTCCGCCGGCGCCGCCGGGCCGGTCCCGGCGAGCGTCGGCGCCCAGCACGACCTGATCGACGCGATGACCATCGACGACCTCGTCCAGCGCGCACTCGACACCACCGAGCGGTGACCGACGGCCGGGAAGGGAACAGACCGACATGAACGCCGACAGCGGCCAGATCGTTGACGCGCTGCGCGCCTCGCTCAAGGAGAACGCCCGCCTGCGCGAGGAGTACGACCGCGTCGTCGCCGGGCGGTCCGAGCCGATCGCCATCGTGGGGATGGCGTGCCGGTTCCCGGGCGGGGTGCGGTCGCCGGAACAGCTGTGGGACCTGCTCGCCACGGACGGCGACGGCATCTCCGAGTTCCCGGTGAACCGGGGCTGGGACCTGGACCGCCTGTACCACCCGGACCCCGACCATCCCGGCACCAGTTACGTGCGTTCCGGCGGGTTCCTGCACGACGCGGACGAGTTCGACGCGGGGTTCTTCGGGATCTCGCCGCGTGAGGCGCTGGCCATGGATCCGCAGCAGCGGTTGATGCTGGAGATCTCCTGGGAGGCGCTGGAGCGGGCCGGCATCGACCCGGCGACGCTGCGCGGCCGGCCGGTCGGGATCTTCGCCGGTGACATGTACCACGACTACCCGGCCGGCTTCGCCGGCTCGGCCGGCGCCGGCCCGGACAGCATCGAGGGATACCTGATGACCGGCGGCGCCGCGAGCGTGCTGTCCGGCCGGGTCGCCTACTTCCTCGGCCTGGAGGGCCCGGCCGTCACCGTCGACACCGCCTGCTCGTCCTCGCTGGTGACCCTGCACCTGGCCGCGCAGTCGCTGCGCTCCGGCGAGTCGGAGCTGGCCCTGGCCGGCGGGATCACCGTGATGTCCGCCGCCGACGTGTTCGTCGACTTCTCCCGGCAGCGCGGGCTGGCACGCGACGGCCGGTGCAAGCCGTTCGCGGCGGCGGCCGACGGCACCGGCTGGGCCGAGGGCGCGGGCGTGCTGCTGCTGGAACGGCTCTCCGACGCGGTACGCAACGGCCGCCGGATCTGGGGTGTGGTGCGCGGCTCGGCGGTCAACCAGGACGGGGCCTCCAACGGGCTGACCGCGCCGAACGGCCTCGCCCAGCAGCGGGTCATCCGCAGCGCGCTGCACAGCGCCGGGCTGGAGCCGTCCGACGTGGACGCGGTCGAGGCGCACGGCACCGGCACCCCGCTGGGCGACCCGATCGAGGCGGAGGCGCTGCTCGCCACGTACGGGAAGGGACGCGCGGGCGAGCCGCTGTGGCTCGGCTCGGTGAAGTCGAACATCGGCCACACCCAGGCCGCCGCCGGGGTCGCCGGGGTGATCAAGATGGTGATGGCGATGCGGCACGGCGTGCTGCCGCGGACCCTGCACGTGGACGCGCCGACGCCGCAGGTGGACTGGGCGGCCGGCGGGGTCGAGCTGCTGACCGGGCAGCGGCCGTGGCCGCGGACCGGGCGGCCGCGCCGGGCGGCGGTGTCGAGCTTCGGGGTCAGCGGCACCAACGCGCACGTCGTCCTGGAACAGCCGGCCGAAGCCGCCGCCACCGGCGAGCAGGTGCCGCCGGTGCTCGGCTCCGGCGTCGTCGCGCTGCCGCTCTCCGCGCACAGCACCGCCGCGCTGGCCGCGCAGGGCCGGGAACTGGCCGGCTTCCTCGCCGCCCACCCGCAGGTGAGCCTGCTCGACACCGCCCGCTCGCTGGCGCGGGCCCGGACCACCTTCGCGCACCGGGCGGTCGTCGTCGCCGCCGACCACGCCGAGGCCCGCAACCGGCTCGACGCCGTCGGCGCGCCCGGGCCGGCGGTGCGGTCCCGCCGGGTGTTCGTCTTTCCGGGTCAGGGCGCCCAGTGGGTGGGCATGGGCGCGGATCTGCTGGACAGTTCGCCGGTCTTCGCCGAGCGGATGCGTGAGTGCGCCGCCGCTCTGGACCCGCTGACCGGCTGGTCGCTGCTGGACGTGCTGCGCGAGCGGCGCGCGTTGGACGCGGTGGATGTGGTGCAGCCCGCGTCGTTCGCGGTGATGGTGTCGCTCGCGGCGCTGTGGCGGGCGTGCGGCGTGACGCCGGACGCGGTGGTCGGCCACTCTCAGGGCGAGATCGCCGCGGCCTGCGTGGCGGGCGCGCTGAGCCTGGCCGACGCCGCCCGGATCGTGGCGCTGCGCAGCCGGGCGATCGCCGAGCAACTCTCCGGGCCGGGCGGCATGGTGTCGATCGCCGCGGACGCCGGCCACGTCGCCCAGCTGCTCGCCCGCCGTCCGGGACGGCTGGAGGTGGCCGCCGTCAACGCGCCCACCTCGATCGTGGTGGCCGGATTCCGCGACGCCGTCGAGGAGCTCGCCGCCACCTGCAAGGCCGACGGGATCCGGGCCCACGTCATCCCGGTCGACTACGCCTCCCACTCGGCGCACGTCGAGGCGATCGAACGGGAACTGCTCGACGCGCTGGCGCCGATCGCGCCGCGCACCGGCACGGTCCCGTTCTGGTCGACGGTCACCGGCGAGCCGGTCGACACCGCCACCCTGGACGCCGGCTACTGGTACCGCAACCTGCGGCACACCGTCCGCTTCGACCCGGCGGTGCGCGGCCTGCTGGCCTCCGGACACGGCGTCTTCGTCGAGGTCAGCAGCCACCCGGTGCTGGTCGCCGCGGTGGAGCAGGTGGCCGAGGACGCGGCGCCCGGCACACCGGTGCTGGCCGCCGGCTCGCTGCGCCGCGACGAGGACGGGCCGCGCCGGTTCCTGCAGTCGCTGGGGGCGCTGCACGAACGCGGCGTCCCGGTGGACTGGCCGACCGTTGCCGGCCGGGACCCGGGGCCGCCGGTGGACCTGCCCACGTACGCCTTCCAACGGCGCCGTTACTGGCTGACCGGCCGGCCGGGGGCGGGCGACGCCACCGGATTCGGCCTCACCCCGGTCGAGCACCCGCTCGTGTCGGCGATGGCCGAGACGCCCGGCCGGGGTGGCGCCGTCCTCACCGCCCGGCTGTCGCGCGCCGCGCAGCCCTGGCTGGCCGACCACGTCGTGGCCGGCGTCGTGCTGGTGCCCGGCGCCGTCCTGGTCGAGCTCGCGGTGCGCGCCGGTGACGAGACCGGCTGCGGCGCCGTCGCCGAGCTGGTCATCGAGGCGCCGCTGGAGCTGCCGGCGAGCGGCGGCGTGCAGGTGCGGATCGAGGTCGACGAGGCGGACGGCGACGGCCACCGGGCGGTACGCCTGCACTCGCGCCCCGAGGACGCCGCGCCCGACCTGCCGTGGACCCGGCACGCCAGCGGTCGGCTGGCCCCGGCGGCGGAGAGCGCCGACTTCGACCTGACCGCCTGGCCGCCGCCCGGGGCCACCGCGGTCGACGGCGTCGCCACGACCGCGTACCCGGACCTGGCCGATGCCGGATACGGCTACGGCCCCGCCTTCCGCGGCCTGCGGGCGGCGTGGACCCGCGGCGACGAGACGTACGCCGAGGTCACGCTCCCGGCGGAGGCCGGCTCCCCGGACGGCTACACCCTGCACCCGGCCCTGCTCGACGCCGCCCTGCACGCCGGCAGCGTGCTGGCCGGTCCGGACCGCGCGCTGCTGCTGCCGTTCGCCTGGAGCGACGTGCGCATCCACGCCGCCCGGGCCACCACCCTGCGCGTCCACGCCGTCCCCACCGGGCCGGACACCGTCACGCTGCGGCTGGCCGACGCCACCGGGGCGCCGGTCGCCTCGATCGGAGCGCTCAGCTCCCGCCCCGCCCCGGTCGCCACGAGCACCGTCACGGACGCGGAGTTCCGCATCGCCTGGGAGCGGGTCGCGGTGCCGTCGCCGGTGGTGCCGTCGGCCGGGTGGGAGGTGTTGGAGGTCGGTGGTGGTGATGTGCGGGAGGTGACCGGCCGGGTTCTGCAGGTGGTGCGGGGGTGGTCGGGTCCGGTGTTGGTGGTTCGTACGTGTGGTGCGGTGGCGGTGGTGGCCGGGGAGGCGGCTGATCCGGTGGGTGCGGCGGTGTGTGGTCTGGTGCGGTCGGCGCAGGCGGAGAGTCCGGGTCAGTTCGTGTTGGTGGATTCGGATGGGTTGCCGGAGTCGGAGGCGTTGGTCGCCGGGTTGGTGGCGTTGGGGGAGCCGCAGGTGGCGGTGCGGGCCGGGGTCGGCTACGTGCGCCGGCTGGTCCGGGCGTCGCGGGCCGGGGAACTGACCGTCCCGGCGTCGGCCGCCTGGCGGCTGGCCCCCGGCCCGGACCGGACCCTGGACGGCCTGCGCCTGGTGGAGGTGCCGCACGCCGATCTGGCGCCGGGTGAGGTGCGCATCGAGGTGCGTGCCGCCGGGCTGAACTTCCGGGACGTGATGATCGGTCTCGGCCTGTACCCCGATCCCGACGCGGTGCTCGGCAACGAGGGCGCCGGCGTGGTGGTCGAGGTCGGCCCCGAGGTGCGGGACCTCGCGGTCGGCGACCGGGTGATGGGCGTCTTCCCCGGCGCGGTGGGCCGCACCGCCGTCTCGGACGCCCGGACCGTGACCCGCATCCCGTGCGGCTGGTCGTTCGCCGAGGCGGCGTCCGTCCCGACCGTGTTCCTGACCGCCTATTACGCCTTGCGTGATGTGGCGGGGTTGGTGGCGGGTGAGTCGGTGTTGATCCATGCCGCGGCGGGTGGTGTGGGGATGGCGGCGACGCAGTTGGCGCGGTTGTGGGGTGCGCGGGTGTTCGCGACGGCGAGTCCGTCGAAGTGGGGTGTGCTGGATGTGGAGCCGGAGCGGTTGGCCAGTTCGCGGTCGTTGGAGTTCGCGGAGCGGTTCGGTCCGGTGGATGTGGTGTTGAACTCGCTGGCGGGTGAGTTCGTGGATGCGTCGTTGCGGTTGCTGGCGCCGGGTGGCCGGTTCGTGGAGTTGGGTCGTACCGATGTGCGTGAGCCGGTCGGGGTGCGGTACACGGCGTTTGTTCTGGCGCAGGTGGACAACGATCGGATCGCGGCGATGCTGGCCGAGTTGGTGGGTCTGTTCGAGCGTGGTGCGCTGCGGTTGTTGCCGGTGACCGGGTGGGATGTGCGGCAGGCGCCGGCGGCGTTCCGGTTCATGAGTGCGGGCCGGCATGTGGGCAAGAACGTGTTCGTGTTGCCGCGTGAGGTGGTGGGTGCGGGCACGGTGCTGGTCACGGGTGGGACCGGGACGTTGGGCCGGTTGGTGGCGCGGCGGTTGGTGACCGGGCATGGGGTGCGCCGGTTGGTGGTGGCGAGCCGGCGTGGGGGGTCGGTGCCGGAGTTGGCCGGTCTGGGGGCGCAGGTGCGGGTGGTGGCCTGTGATCTGGCGGATCGGGGGCAGGTGGCTGATCTGGTGGCCTCGATTCCGGATCTGTGTGGTGTGGTGCATGTGGCGGGGGTGTTGGACGACGGTGTGATCACGTCGTTGGACGCGCGGCGGTTGGACACGGTGTTCCGGCCGAAGGTCGATGCGGTGTCTCATCTGGATGAGCTGACCCGGGATCGGGATCTGGCGATGTTCGTGGTGTTCTCCTCGGCCGCGGGCACGTTCGAGTCACCGGGGCAGGGCAACTACGCCGCCGCGAACGCCTACCTCGACGCGCTCGCCCAGCAACGCCGCCACCGCGGACTGCCCGCGCTGTCGCTCGCCTGGGGCCTCTGGGAGACCCGTACCGGGATGACCGCGGACGCCGACCACGACCGCATCGGCCGCGGCGGGATGCTCCCGCTCGGCGACGAGGACGGCCTCGCCCTCTTCGACGCCGCGTTGCGCGGCACCGAACCGGTCGCGGTGCTGGCCCGGATGGACCTGGCTCCGCTGCGCGCCGGCCGGGCGCCGGTGCCGCCGATCCTGCGCCGGCTGGTCACGGCCGGCCGGCGCACCGCGCAGAGCGGCGGCGCCGACCCCGGCACGCTGGCCCGGCGGCTCGCCGGCGCGTCCCGCCCGGAACGCGACCGGATGCTGGTCGAGGTGATCCGGCACGAGGCCGCGGCGATCCTCGGGATGGGCGCCGACGACCAGATCGAGCCGGACCGGGCGCTGCACGAGATCGGGTTCGACTCGCTCACCTCGGTGGAGCTGCGCAACCGGCTCGCCGCCCTGACCGGCCTGCGGCTGCCCGCCACGCTGATCTTCGACCATCCCACCCCGGCGCGGCTGGCGGCGTACCTGCACGCGGAACTGGTCACCGACGGCGATGCCGGCGGCGGCGAGGACCTGACCGCCCGGATCGACGACCTGGCCGCGGCGCTCAGCGCGGCCGAAGCCGACGAGACGTCCCTGCGCCGGGCGCTGGCCCGGCTGGCGGCCCTGGTCGCCCGCTGGCAACCGGACACCGGACCGCGGGACGCCGGGATCGACCTGGACTCGGCCACCGACGACGAGATGTTCCAGCTCATCGACCAGGAGTTCGGCCTTCCGGAAGGACCGCGGGCATGACCGGCGAGCAGCAACTACGCGACTACCTGCGGCGCGTGGTCGCCGATGCCCGGCGGCTCGGCGCCCGGGTGTCCGAACTGGAGGCGGCGAAGACCGAGCCGATCGCCATCATCGGTATGGCGTGCCGGCTGCCCGGCGGGGTGACCACGCCCGAACAGCTGTGGGACCTGGTGGCCGCGGAATCGGAGGTGCTCACCGGCCTGCCCGAGGACCGGGCCTGGGACACCGAGGCGCTGTTCCACCCCGACCCCGACCACGAGGGCACCACCTACAGCCGGGTGGGCGGCTTCCTGGACGACCCGGCCGGGTTCGACGCGGGGTTCTTCGGGATCTCGCCGCGTGAGGCGCTGGCCATGGACCCCCAGCAGCGGCTGATGCTGGAGATCTCCTGGGAGGCGCTGGAGCGGGCCGGCATCGACCCGGCGACGCTGCGCGGATCCGACGCCGCGGTCTTCGCCGGCACCACCGGCGCCGACTACCGGGCCGACCCGCAAGCCATTCCGGAGGGCATCGAGGGCCACCTCATGACCGGCGCCTCGCTGAGCGCGCTGGCCGGCCGGGTCTCCTACGTGCTCGGCTGGGAGGGCCCGGCGGTCAGCCTCGACACCGCCTGCTCGTCGTCGCTGGTGGCGCTGCACTGGGCGGCCCAGTCGCTGCGCAGCGGCGAGTCGTCGCTGGCGCTGGCCGGCGGTGTGACCGTGATGGCCACGCCGTTCACCCTGATCGGCTCGTCCCGCCAGCGCGGGCTGGCCCACGACGGGCACTGCAAGGCGTTCGCCGGGGCGGCCGACGGCACCGTCCTCGCCGAGGGCGCCGGGGTGCTGCTGCTGGAGCGGCTCTCCGACGCGGTGCGGCACGGGCGGCGGATCTGGGGGCTGATCCGCGGCTCGGCGGTCAACTCCGACGGCGCCTCCAACGGCCTGACCGCGCCGAACGGGCCCGCGCAGCAGCGCGTGATCCGGACCGCGCTGGCCAACGCCGGGCTGGTGGCCGCCGACGTCGACGCGGTGGAGGCGCACGGCACCGGGACCGCCCTCGGCGACCCGATCGAGGCGCAGGCGGTGCTGGCCACGTACGGCCGGGACCGGCAACCGGGCCGGCCGCTGTGGCTCGGCTCGCTCAAGTCGAACATCGGGCACGCGCAGGCCGCCGCCGGAGTGGCCGGAGTGATCAAGATGGTGATGGCGATGCGGCACGGGGTGCTGCCCCGCACGCTGCACGTGGACGAGCCGACGCCGTACGTCGACTGGAACCGTGGCGGCGTCGAGGTGCTGACCACCGCCCGGCCGTGGCCGCAGCCGGGCCGGGCGCGCCGGGCCGGCGTGTCCAGCTTCGGGGTCAGCGGCACCAACGCGCACGTGATCCTGGAGCAGGCGCCGCCGCCGCAGACTGCGGAGCCCGAAGCGGTGCACACCGGCCCGGTCCCGCTGCCGCTGTCGGCTCGCGGATCGGCGGCCGGACTGCCCGCACAGGCCCGGCAACTGGCCGCCTACCTGGAGGAGAACCCGGACGTACGGCTCGTGGACGTGGCACGGGCGCTGGTGCACCACCGTACGGCGCTGCCGGACCGGGCCGTGGTGGTGGCGCTCGACCGCGCCGAGGCGGTACACGCGCTGCGGGAGCTGGCCGCCGAACCGCCCGAGCCCGCCGTCGTGCCGCCCGCGGCCCGTACCGTGTTCGTCTTTCCCGGCCAGGGCGCCCAGTGGGCCGGCATGGCCGCCGACCTGCTGGAGTCCTCGCCGGTGTTCGCCGCCCGGATGGCCGAGTGCGCCGCCGCCCTGGACCCGCTGACCGGCTGGTCGCTGCTGGCCGCCGTACGCCGCGAAGCGGGCGCCGCCGACCCGGCGCGCCTCGACGTCGTCCAGCCGCTCACCTTCGCGATCATGGTGTCGCTGGCCGCGATGTGGAGGGACGCCGGGATCGTCCCGGACGCCGTCGTCGGTCATTCCCAGGGCGAGATCGCCGCCGCGTGCGTGGCCGGCGGCCTCACCCTGCACGACGCGAGCGCCCTGGTGGTGGCCCGCAGCCGGGCGATCGCCGGACTGCCCGGCGAGGGCGGGATGGCCTCGCTCGCCGCCGATGCCGACACGGTGGCCGCGCTGATCACGGCGTGGCCCGGCCGACTGGACGTCGCCGCGCTCAACAGCGCCACGTCGACCGTCGTCAGCGGCGAGCCGCAGGCGCTCGACGAGCTGCTGGCCCGCTGCGCGGCCGACGGCATCCGGGCCCGCCGGCTGCAACTGAACAACGCCGCCGGCCACTCCGTGCAGATGGAGGCCATCGAGGACGAGCTGACCACGGCGCTGGCCGGTCTGCGTCCCCGGCCCGGGACCGTGCCGTTCTGGTCGACGGTGACCGGGGAGCCGTTCGACACGGCCGGGCTCGACGCCGGCTACTGGTATCGCAACGTGCGCCGGCCGGTCCGGTTCGGCCCCGCGATCAGCTCCCTGGCGGCCGCCGGGCACGGCGTCTTCGTCGAGGTCAGCACCCATCCGGTGCTGGTCTCGGCGATCGAACGCACGCTGGAGGACGGCGCCGCGACCACCTCCTGGGCGATCACCGGGACGTTGCGCCGGGACGAGGACGGCCGCCGCTGCTTCCTGACCGCGCTGGGCGCCCTGTTCAGCCGTGGCGTCGCGGTCGACTGGGCGGCCGTGCTGGGCGGCGGCTCCGGGCCGGCGCCGGACCTGCCGACCTACGCCTTCCAGCGCCGCCGGTACTGGCTGGGAAACGTCTGGGGCGGCGGCGGCCGGACCGCCGCGCCGGTCCGGATCGAGGAGGAGGCGGCGCCGGATGCCGACATCGCCCGGCAGCTGGCCGCGCTGCCGCCCGCGGAACGCGATCACCGGCTGCTGACCATGGTCCGCGAGGTCGCGGCCGCGGTGCTCGGCCACGAGTCGGCCGAGGCCGTGCCGCCGGGCCGCGCCTTCAGCGACGCCGGCTTCACCTCGCTGTCCGCCATCGACCTGCGCAACCGGCTCTCCCGGCGGACCGGCCTGCGGCTGCCCAGCTCGCTGGTCTTCGACCACCCCAACCCGGTGGCCCTGATGCGGCACCTGCGGGATCTGCTGGGCGCCGCGGACCCGCTGCTCGACAGCCTCCGGGTGCTCGAGGAATCGGCCGGCTCGGCGGACGCCGACCGGATCGCCACGGACCTCCTCCCGCGGCTGCGCGCCCTCACCGCGAGCCTCGAAGCCGCCCGCGGACCGGCCACCGGCGTGGCCGCCGGCCTGGACACGGCCTCCGCGGACGAGGTGCTCGCCTTCATCGACGCCGAATTCGGGGAGGTCTGAGATGACCCAGCAGCCGACCGACGAGAAACTCGTCCGCTACCTCAAACGGGTCACCGCCGACCTGCACGAGGCCCGGCAGCGCATCGCCGCGCTGACCGCGGCCGAGACCGAGCCGGTCGCCATCGTCGGCGTCGCCTGCCGGTTCCCGGGCGGGGTGGCGTCCCCGGAGGACCTGTGGCGGCTGGTCGCCGACGGGACCGACGTCATGGGCGACTTCCCGGACGACCGCGGCTGGAACCTGTCGTCGCTGTTCGACACCGACCCGGACCGGGCCGGCACCAGTTACACCCGGGCCGGCGGGTTCCTGCACGACGCGGACGAGTTCGACGCGGGGTTCTTCGGGATCTCGCCGCGTGAGGCGCTGGCCATGGATCCGCAGCAGCGGTTGATGCTGGAGATCTCCTGGGAGGCGCTGGAGCGGGCCGGCATCGACCCGGCGACGCTGCGCGAGCAGCCCGTCGGGGTGTTCACCGGCGCGGTCGGCAGCGACTACGGCACCGGCCTGCCCGCCGTGCCGGACGGCGTCGAGGGCTACCTGATGACCGGGGTGCTCGGCGGCGTGCTGTCCGGGCGGATCGCGTACGTCCTCGGGTTGCAGGGCCCGGCGCTGACCGTCGACACCACCTGCTCCTCGTCGCTGGTCGCGCTGCACCTGGCGCTGCAGTCGCTGCGCTCGGGCGAGTCGTCGCTGGCGCTCGCGGGCGGCGTGACGGTGATGTCCACCCCGGCGGCGTTCGTCGGGTTCTCCCGGCAGCGTGGGCTGGCGCCGGATGGGCGGTGCAAGTCGTTCGCGGCGTCGGCGGACGGGACGGGGTGGTCCGAGGGGGCCGGGGTGCTGGTGTTGGAGCGGTTGTCGGACGCGGTGCGTAACCGGCGGCGGATCTGGGCGGTGGTGCGTGGGTCGGCGGTCAATCAGGACGGTGCGTCGAACGGCCTGACCGCCCCGAGTGGTCCGGCGCAGCAGCGGGTGATCCGGGCGGCGTTGGCGAACGCGGCGGTGCCGGCCGCCACCGTGGACGTGGTGGAGGCGCATGGGACCGGGACGGCGTTGGGGGATCCGATCGAGGCGCAGGCGTTGCTGGCCACCTATGGCCGTGATCGGGTGGGTGAGCCGTTGTGGCTGGGGTCGGTGAAGTCGAATCTGGGTCACACGCAGGCGGCCGCGGGGGTGGCCGGGGTGATCAAGATGGTGATGGCGATGCGGCACGGTGTGTTGCCGCGGACGTTGCATGTGGACGAGCCGACGCCGCAGGTCGACTGGGCTTCGGGCGGGGTGCGGCTGCTGACCGGGCAGCGGGACTGGCCGCGTGCCGACCGGCCCCGGCGCGCCGGGGTCTCCTCGTTCGGGGCCAGCGGCACCAACACCCACGTGATCCTGGAGGAGCCGCCCGCGGCCGACCCGGAGAGCGCCGGCGCCGCGCTGCCCGGGCCGGTCCCGCTGGTGCTGTCGGCGCGCGGCCGGGCCGCGCTGGCCGCGCAGGCCGACCGGGTGCGGACCGTGCTGGCCACCGAGAGCCTGCCGGACGTGGCCCGGGCGCTGGTCCGGACCCGGGGCGCGCTGGCCGACCGGGCCGTGGTGCTCGACGGCGCCGGCCTGGCCGCGCTCGGCCGCGGCGAGCCGGCCCCCGGCGTGGTCACCGGCACGGCGGTGGAGGGCGGGCGGCTCGCCGTCCTCTTCTCCGGACAGGGCAGCCAGCGGCCGGGGATGGGCCGCGAGCTGTACGACCGGTACCCGGTCTTCCGCGACGCCTTCGACGAGGTGTGCGCCGCCGTCGCGGATCAGCCGCCGCTGCGCCGGCTGATCCTCGGCGGGGAGCCGCTGGACGCCACCGGGCACGCCCAGCCGGCGCTGTTCGCGCTCGGCGTCGCGATGTTCCGTCTGCTGAGCTCGTGGGGCGTCCGGCCGGACTTCGTCGGCGGCCACTCGATCGGCGAGGTGATCGCCGCCCACGTCGCCGGGGTGCTGTCCCTGGCGGACGCCGCGACCCTGGTCGCCGCGCGCGGACGGCTGATGCAGGCGCTGCCACCGGGCGGGGTGATGGTGTCGGTGGCGGCGTCCGAGGAGACGGTCGCCCCGCTGCTGCCGCCGGGCGTGTCGATCGCGGCGGTGAACTCGCCGACCTCGGTCGTGCTCACCGGCGGCGAGGACGTGCTCACGATCGCCGGGCGGCTGGCCGAGCGGGGCGTGAAGACGCGCCGGCTGGCCGTGTCGCACGCCTTCCACTCGGCGCTGATGGAGCCGATGCTCGACGACTTCCGCGCCGTGCTGGACGGCCTCGCGTTCGGCGCGCCGCAGATCGTCATGGTGTCGAACGTGACCGGCCGGATCGCCGATCCGCACGAGATGGCCCGGCCGGACTACTGGGTGCGCCAGGTCCGGGAGCCGGTCCGGTTCGCCGACAACGTACGGGCGCTGCGGCAGGCCGGCGTGACGACGTTCCTGGAACTCGGCCCGGACCCGGTCCTCTGCGCGCTCGGCACGGACTGCCTGGACGACGGTGCGGCGGCCTTCGTGCCCACACTGCGCCGCGACCACGACGAGACCCGGGCCGTGCTCGGCGCGCTGGCCGGCCTGCACGTCCGTGGCGTCCCGGTGGACTGGAACCCGCTGCTGGGCGCCGGCCCGGCCGCCGAGCTGCCCACCTACCCCTTCCAGCACGAGCGGTACTGGCTGACCGCGGACGCGCGCCCGGCCGGGCCCGGCGAACCGCTGATCGGCGCGATGACCGAGGTGCCCGGTACCGAGCAGCTGGTCTTCGGCGCCCGCTGGTCGGTTCGGACGCAGCCGTGGCTGGCCGACCACGTGGTCGGCGGGGCGGTCCTCGCGCCCGGTGCGGCCTTCGTCGAGCTGCTGCTGCGCATCGGCGCCGAGACCGGCTCGGCGGAGCTGGCCGAACTGCTCATCGAGGCGCCGCTCGTGGTGCCCGACGGCGGCGTCGACATCCGGGCGCGGGTCGACGCGCCGGACGGGACCGGGCAGCGCGAGGTCCAGGTGTTCGCGCGCGGCGACGGCGCGGGCTGGGTGCGGCACGCGTCCGGGCGGCTGGTCCGCGCCGCCGGGCAGCCCGGCGCCGAACCGGGCGCCTGGCCGCCGCCGGGCGCCGAACCGGTCGCCGACGCGGCGGTCGCCGCCTACCGGGAGCTGGACGCCGGCGGTTACGACTACGGCCCGGCGTTCCGCGGGCTGCGCGCGGCGTGGACCCGCGACGGCGAGATCTTCGCCGAGGTCGCCCTTCCCGCCGAGGCCGGCCCGGCCGACCGTTTCGTGCTGCACCCCGCCCTGCTGGACGCCTGCTTCCACGCCGGCGTCTTCCGCACCGACCGGGCCGGACGCCGGCTCGCGCTGCCGTTCGCCTGGACCGACGTGCGGGCGGACACACCGGGAGCGGCCACGGCCCGGGTGCACGTCGTGCCGACCGGCCCGGACACCGTGAGCCTGCGCCTGAGCGACGAGCGGGGCCGCCCGATCGCCTCGGTGCGGTCCGTCCTGACCCGCCCGGTGGACGCCGCCGCGCTCACCCCGGGCCTGCTCCTGCGGCTGGACTGGACGCCGGTGGCCGCGCCGACCGGTGTCCCCACCGGCCCGGCCGCCGTCGTGGACCTGCGCGACACCGGCGACCCGCGCGAGGCGGCCGCCCGGGCCCTGGCCGAGGCGCAGTCCTGGCTGGCCGGGCGTACGCCGGACGACGCCCGCCTGGTGGTGGTGACCGGCCCGCCGGAGACCCCGGCGGCCTCGGCGGCCTGGGGCCTGCTGCGGACCGCCCAGCTGGAGCACCCGGACCGGTTCACGCTGGTGGCCACGGACCGGCCGGGTGACCTGCCGGCGCTGCCGCCGGCGGAGCCGCAACTCGCCGTCCGGGACGGCGTGCTGCTGGCGCCACGGCTGGTGCGGGCCACGGTCGCGGGCGGGACCGCCCTGAACCCGGACGGGACCGTCCTGATCACCGGCGGCACCGGCGGCCTGGGCCGCCTCGTCGCCCGGCACCTGGCCCGCGAGCACCGGGTCCGCGGCCTGATCCTGGTCTCCCGCCGCGGCCCGGACGCGCCCGGCGCCGGGGAACTCGAGGCCGAGCTGGCCGCGCTCGGCGCGCGGGTGCGGATCCTGGCCGCGGACATGGCCGACCGCGACGCCGCGGCCGGCGTGCTCGACCGGGTGCCGGCCGACCTGCCGTTGACCGCCGTCGTGCACACCGCCGGGGTGCTCGACGACGGTGTGCTGACCGCGCAGACCGCCGGGCGGCTCGACGCGGTGTTCCGCTCCAAGGTGGACAGCGCGCTGGTCCTCGACGAGCTCACCCGCGACCTCGACCTGTCGGCGTTCGTGCTGTTCTCGTCGGCGGCCGGCACCCTGGGCAGCCCGGGCCAGGCCAACTACGCCGCCGCGAACGCCACGCTCGACGCCCTGGCCCGGGCCCGCCGCGAGCGGGGCCGGCCGGCGGTCTCGCTGGCCTGGGGCGGCTGGTCCACCGACGCCGGGATGGCCGCGCACCTGACCGAGGCCGACCTGCGCCGGGTGGCCCGGGGCGGCGGGGCCGGGCTCAGTCCCCGCGACGGTCTGGCGCTGTTCGACCTCGGCCTGCGCTCGGCCGAGCCGGTGCTGCTGCCGATGCGGCTGGACCTCGCCGCGCTGCGCGAGCAGGGCGACGCCGTGCATCCGCTGCTGCGCGAGCTGGCCGCGCCGGCCCGGCCCGCGGCGCGGCGTGCCGAACCGGCCGGCCCGGACCTGCCGGAGCGGCTGGCCGGGCTCTCCGCCGAGCTGCGCGAGGAGACCCTGCTGCAGACCGTGCGTACCGAGATCGCGACCATCCTCGGCCACCCCTCCGCCGCGCGGGTCGACCCGGACCGGGCGCTCAGCGAGGTCGGCTTCGACTCGCTGACCTCGGTCGAGCTGCGCAACCGTCTCTCGGCCATCACCGGGCTGCGGCTGCCGGCCACCACGATCTTCGACCATCCCACGCCGGCCGCCCTGACCCGGGCGCTGCTCGGCGAGCTGTTTCCCCCCGGCGCCGAGCCGGCGTCGCGCCCCGAGCCGGGCGACGCCTCGCCGATCGCCGACATGAGCCTCGACGACCTCATCGCGCGGGCGCTGCGCGGCGCCGGTCGGCACACCGGAGAAGGAGTTTCGGCATGACCAGCCCGGACACCAGAGTGGTCGAGGCGCTGCGCGCGTCGCTGACCGAGAACGAACGGCTGGAGCGGGAGAACGCCCGGCTCCGGGCGCGTACCGGCGAGCCGGTCGCGATCGTCGGCATGGCGTGCCGGTTCCCGGGCGGCGTGGGCACGCCGGAGCAGCTGTGGGATCTGCTCGCCGCCGGCGGTGACGGGATCTCCGAGTTCCCGGTGAACCGGGGCTGGGACCTGGAGGGGCTGTTCCATCCGGACCCGGACCACCCGGGCACCAGTTACGTGCGTTCCGGCGGGTTCCTGCACGACGCGGACGAGTTCGACGCGGGGTTCTTCGGGATCTCGCCGCGTGAGGCGCTGGCCATGGATCCGCAGCAGCGGTTGATGCTGGAGATCTCCTGGGAGGCGCTGGAGCGGGCCGGCATCGACCCGGCGACGCTGCGCGGCGCACCGGTCGGCGTCTTCACCGGCGACATGTACCAGGACTACGCGGTCGGCTACATGGACGGCGCCGCCGGCGACCCGGACAGCGTCGAGGGACACCTGATGACCGGGGGCGCCAACAGCATCGTGTCCGGCCGGGTCGCCTACTTCCTCGGCCTGGAGGGGCCGGCCGTCACGCTCGACACCGCCTGCTCGTCCTCGCTGGTCGCCGTGCACCTGGCCACGCAGTCGCTGCGCTCGGGGGAGTGCTCGCTGGCGCTGGCCGGCGGGGTGACGGTGATGGCGAAGTCGGCGGCGTTCGTCGGGTTCTCCCGGCAGCGTGGGCTGGCGCCGGATGGGCGGTGCAAGTCGTTCGCGGCGTCGGCGGACGGGACGGGGTGGTCCGAGGGGGCCGGGGTGCTGGTGTTGGAGCGGTTGTCGGACGCGGTGCGTAACCGGCGGCGGATCTGGGCGGTGGTGCGTGGGTCGGCGGTCAATCAGGACGGTGCGTCGAACGGCCTGACCGCCCCGAGTGGTCCGGCGCAGCAGCGGGTGATCCGGGCGGCGTTGGCGAACGCGGCGGTGCCGGCCGCCACCGTGGACGTGGTGGAGGCGCATGGGACCGGGACGGCGTTGGGGGATCCGATCGAGGCGCAGGCGTTGCTGGCCACCTATGGCCGTGATCGGGTGGGTGAGCCGTTGTGGCTGGGGTCGGTGAAGTCGAATCTGGGTCACACGCAGGCGGCCGCGGGGGTGGCCGGGGTGATCAAGATGGTGATGGCGATGCGGCACGGTGTGTTGCCGCGGACGTTGCATGTGGACGAGCCGACGCCGCAGGTCGACTGGGCTTCGGGCGGGGTGCGGCTGCTGACCGGGCAGCGGGACTGGCCGCGTGCCGACCGGCCCCGGCGCGCCGGGGTCTCCTCGTTCGGCGTCAGCGGCACCAACGCCCACGTCGTGCTGGAGGAGGCGCCGCCGGCCGCGGAACCGGACGGCGGCGGGACGGACCCGGTGATCCGCGACGCGATCCCGCTGGTGCTGTCCGCGCGCGGCCGGGGCGGTCTCACCGGCCAGGCCCGGCGGCTGGCCGAGTTCCTCGCCGACCGGGCCGACCTGGACCTGCTCGACATCGCCCGGGCGCTGGCGGGCACCCGGGCCGCGCTGCCGGAACGGACCGTCGTGGTGGCGGCCGACCGGGACGAGGCGATCGCGCTGCTGACGGCCACCGAGCCGCGGCCGGGGGTGATCACCGGCGGCGGTCCGGCGGTGCGGTCCCGCCGGGTGTTCGTCTTTCCGGGTCAGGGCGCTCAGTGGGTGGGCATGGGCGCGGATCTGCTGGACAGTTCGCCGGTCTTCGCCGAGCGGATGCGTGAGTGCGCCGCCGCTCTGGACCCGCTGACCGGCTGGTCGCTGCTGGACGTGCTGCGCGAGCGGCGCGCGTTGGACGCGGTGGATGTGGTGCAGCCGGCGTCGTTCGCGGTGATGGTGTCGCTCGCGGCGCTGTGGCGGGCGTGCGGCGTGACGCCGGACGCGGTGGTCGGCCACTCCCAGGGCGAGATCGCCGCGGCCTGCGTGGCGGGCGCGCTGAGCCTGGCCGACGCCGCCCGGATCGTGGCGCTGCGCAGCCGCGTCATCGGCGCCCGCCTCTCCGGCCGCGGCGCGATGGCGTCGATCGCCGCCGGCCCGGACCGCGTCGCCGAGCTGCTGGAGCCGCTGCCCGGGGTGGAGCTCGCGGCCATGAACGGCCCCGACGCGTCGGTCGTCTCCGGCGCGTCCGCCGCGGTCGACGCGCTGGTCGCCGCCGCCGAGCAGGCCGGCCTGCGCACCCGCCGGCTGCCGGTCGACTACGCCTCCCACTCCGGCGACGTCGAGGCCATCGAGGCGGAACTGCTCGACGCCCTGGCCGGGATCACGCCGCGCGGCTCGACGGTGCCGTTCCACTCCACGGTCACCGGCGGCGCCGTGGACACCGCCGGGCTCGACGCCGCCTACTGGTACCGCAACCTGCGCGACACGGTCCGGTTCGCCCCGGTGGTGGCCGACCTGGCGGAGGCCGGCCACGGCGTGTTCATCGAGGTCAGTACGCATCCGGTGCTCGTGCCCGCGGTGGAGGCGATCCTCGAGGAGACCGGCGCGCTGATCACCGGGACGCTGCGCCGCGACGAGAGCGGGCCGCGCCAGTTCCTCGCCGCGCTGGCCTCGCTGCACGTACGCGGCGCGACCGTGGACTGGACCCCGGTGCTGGGCGCCGCCGCCGGTCCGGCCGTCGACCTGCCCACGTACGCCTTCCAGCGGGAACGCTACTGGCTGGAGACCGGCGCCGGCGGCCACGACCCGGCCGGTCTGGGCCTGACCGGTGTCGACCACCCGATGCTGGGCGCGATGACCGAGATCCCGGAGTCCGGCTCGGTCGTCTTCAGTTCCCGCCTCTCCCTGCTCACCCACCCGTGGCTGGCCGACCACGTCGCCGGCGGCACGGTCCTGCTGCCCGGCGCCGGGTTCGCCGAGCTGGCGCTGCGCGCCGGTGACGAGCTGGGCTGCGAGCTGCTCGCCGAGCTGGTGATCGAGGCGCCGCTGCCGATCCCGGACCGTGGCGGCGTGCAACTGCGCCTGGAGGTCACCGAGCCCGGGGCCGTGGGGCACCGCGGTTTCACGGTGCACTCCCGCCGGGCGGACGCCGGCCCGGCCACGCCGTGGACCCGGCACGCCTCCGGCCGGCTCGCGCCGGAGAACGCCCGGCCGGACTTCGACCTGACGGTGTGGCCGCCGCGCGGCGCCGAGCCGGTCGAGGACGCCGCCACCACCCTGTACGAGGCACTGGCCGCCGGTGGCTACGGCTACGGGCCGGTCTTCCGGGGGTTGCGCGCGGCCTGGACCCGCGGCGACGAGATCTTCGCCGAGGTGGCGCTGCCCGCCGACGCGACCGCCGAGGGGTACGGCCTGCACCCGGCCCTGCTGGACGCCTGCCTGCACGCCGGGTTCCTGCGCGGCGGCGACGACCGCGGGCTGGTGCTGCCGTTCGCGTGGACCGACGTCCGGCTGTACGCGGCCGGGGCCGGCGCGGTACGCCTGCGCCTGGCCCCCGGCGGGCCGGACACCGTCACCCTGCAACTGGCCGACCCCACCGGAACCCCGGTGGCCTCGGTCGAGTCGGTGCTGGCCCGGCCGGTGGCCGCCGAGGCGCTGCGGGCCGCCTCCGGCGTGACGGCCGAGCAGATGTTCCGGGTCGCCTGGGAACCGACCACCATCCGGGCCCGGCAGGCCACCCTGAACGCGGTCGCGGTGGCCGGCCCGGACGACCTGCGCGCGCTCGCCGGCACCGATCCCGAGCTGCTGCTGCTCGACGTGCTCGGCGGCGACCGGGTGGACGCCGCCGAGGTGCACGACGCCGTCGCCCACGTCCTGGCGACCCTGCAGGCGTGGCTGGCCGAGCCGGCGCTGGCCGACACCCGGCTGCTCGCCGTCACCCACGGCGCGGTGGCCGCCGAGGACGGCGGCGAGGTCGCCGACCTGTCCGCCGCGGCGGTGCTGGGCCTGTTGCGCTCGGCGCAGGCGGAGAACCCGGGCCGGGTGGTCCTGGTCGACACCGACGACACCGAGGAGTCGCTGCGCGTGCTCCCGGACGTGCTGGCCGCCGGCGACGCGCAGGTGGCGCTGCGCAAGGGGGTCTGCTACGTGCCCCGGCTGGCCCGGGCGGTGACCGCGCAGCGGCCGGGACCGGTCTTCCCGCCGGCCGGCACGGTTCTGATCACCGGCGGCACCGGCGCGCTGGGCGGCATGGTCGCCCGGCACCTGGTGCGCGAGCACGGCGTACGCCATCTGTCGCTCGTCTCCCGCCGGGGCCCGGACGCGCCCGGGGCCGCCGCCCTGGTGGCCGAGCTGAGCGCGCTCGGCGCGCAGGTGCGGGTCGCGGCGTGCGACGTGGCCGACCGGGCCGCGCTGGCCGCGGTGCTGGACGCGATCCCGGCCACCGCCCCGCTGCGCGGCGTGGTGCACACCGCCGGCGTGCTCGACGACGGCGTCCTGCCGGCCCTGGACGAACAGCGGCTGGCCACGGTGCTGCGGCCCAAGGTCGACGCCGCGGTGCACCTGCACGAGCTGACCGCCGGCCGGGATCTCGACGCGTTCGTGCTGTTCTCCTCGGCGGCCGGCACGCTGGGCAACCCCGGGCAGGGCAACTACGCCGCGGCGAACGGCTACCTCGACGCGCTCGCCTGGCACCGGCACGCCGCCGGTCTGCCGGCCACCTCGCTCGCGTGGGGCTGGTGGGGGCGCACCTCGGAGATCGTCGAGCACCTCGGCGACCGGGAGCTGCAACGCATCGACCGGCTCGGCATCCTGGCGTTCACCCAGCGCGAGGGCATGGAGCTGTTCGACGTGGCGTTGCGCGCGCCGGACCCGGTGCTCGTGCCGGCGAAGTTCGACCTGGCCGCGATGCGCGCGAACACCGAGCCGGAACACGTCCCGCCGCTGCTGCGCGGCCTGCTGCGGGTCGGCCGCCGGTCGGTCGGCGGCAGCACCGCGGCGAGCGCCGGCCGGCTGGCCGAGGCGCTCGCCACGGCGCCGCCGGAGCAGCGCCCGGCCATCCTGCTCGACGTGGTCCGGCAGGAGGCGGCCGCCGTGCTCGGCCACGTGTCCGCGGACGACTTCGGCCCGGAGACGGTGCTGTTCGAGGTCGGTTTCGACTCGCTGACCTCGGTCGAGCTGCGCAACCGGCTGACCGGACTGACCCGGCTGCGGCTGCCGGCCGGATTCGCCTTCGAATTCCCCACCGTCGGGATGCTCGCCGAGGAACTGCTGCGCCGCATCGACGCGGCCGCCACCGAGTGAGCACACCGGCCGTGCCCCTTCCCGAGACGACCCCCAGGAGGATGAGGACCTTGTTCGACAAGGAGACATACCTCGACCACATCGGACACCGCGGCGCCGCGCCGGCCGACCTGGCCACGCTGCGCGACATCCACCACCGGCACCAGACGCGGTTCCACTACGACAACGGCTACATCCGCACCACCGACTTCGTCGAGTTCGACCCGGACACCGTCTTCGGCACCATCGTGCTGAAGGGTCGCGGGGGCATCTGCACCGATCTCAACCTGCTCTTCCACCGGCTGCTGACCGAGCTGGGCTACGACGTCGCGCTGCTGTCGGCGAGCATGCAGCTGGCCGGCGGCCAGTGGGGCCCGGACGTCGAGCACATGGTCATGGTGGTCGCCCTGGACGGCCAGGACTGGCTGGTCGACGTCGGCAACGGCGGGATCTCCATCGCCGAGCCGGTGCCGCTGTCCGGCGAGACCGTCACCCAGCACGGCGTCGACTTCCGGGTCACCCGGCAGGGCGGTCACCACCGGCTGGAGTACCGGACCCGGCAGAAGCCCTGGCGCAACGCCTACCGGTTCACCACCCAGCCCCGCGATCCGGGCGACTGGCGGGTGCTCGCCGAGCTGATCGCCGCCCAGCCCGAGGAGCGGTTCGTCCGTCGCCGGCGCCGGGGCACGGCGAACGGCCAGGTGGTGCAGATCGCCAACATCCTGCTGGCCATCGAGGACGGCGTCGAGCGGCCCCGCCCGATCCGCACCGAGCAGGAGCTGCGCGAGATCGACGCCACCTACTTCCAGCCCGCCCCGACCCGGTGAGAGAGGTGCCACCCATGTCGCTGTCCGAGGCGCTGCTCGCCGGCGCGTCCCCGGCCGAGCTGGCGGCGGCCCCGCTGCCGGCCGAGTTCCTCGCCGCCCACCTGCGGGCGGAGGACCAGAACATCTTCGACGGCGTGGCCGACCGCGACGTCCGCAAGACGCTGCACGTCGGCCCGGTGCCGATGCCGGAGCTGGCGCCGGACGAGGTGCTGATCGGCGTGATGGCCAGCTCGATCAACTACAACACGGTCTGGTCGGCGACGTTCGAGCCGCTGCCCACCTTCGGTTTCCTGCGCTCGTACGGCCGGCAGGGCGGCTGGGCGGCCCGCCACGACCAGCCGTTCCACGTGCTCGGGTCGGACGCGGCCGGGGTCGTCGTCCGGGTCGGCAGCGGCGTGCGGCACTGGCGGATCGGCGATCACGTGCTGGTCAGCGCGGCCTGCGTGGACGATCAGGAGGCCTCCGTCCAGCACGACGGGATGCTCGGCGAGCACCAGCTGGCGTGGGGGTTCGAGACCAACTACGGCGGGCTGGCGCACTACACGATCGCCCGGGCCAGTCAGCTCATCCCCAAGCCGCCGCACCTGACCTGGGAGGAGGCCGCGACCGTCCCGGCGTGTGCCGGCACCGCGTACCGGATGCTGGTCAGCGATCGCGGGGCGCGGATGAAGCAGGGCGACGTCGTGCTCATCTGGGGCGCCTCCGGCGGGCTCGGGGCGTACGCGGTCCAGCTGGTCAAGAACGGCGGCGGGATCGCCGTGGGCGTGGTCGGCTCGGAGCGCAAGGCGGAGATGGCCCGGATGCTCGGCTGCGACCTGGTGATCAACCGGGCGGAGATCGGGATCGGCGGGGACGACGGGGCCGACCCGGAGCGGGTGGTCGAGCACGGCCGGGCGCTGGGCCGGCTGATCCGGCGGGCGATCGGCGAGGATCCGCACATCGCCTTCGACCACGTCGGGCGTTCCACGTTCGGGGTCTCGGTCTTCGTGGTCCGCCGGGGCGGCGCCGTGGTGACGTGCGGCTCCAGCACCGGCTACCAGCACCACTTCGACAACCGCTACCTGTGGATGCGGCTCAAACGCATCATCGGCAGCCACGTCGCCAACCTGCAGGAGCAGGTGGAGTGCGCGCGGCTGTTCACCCAGGGCAGCATCGTGCCGGCGCTGACCGAGCTGTACCCGCTCGACGGGGTCGGCGAGGCGACCCGGCTGGTCCAGCTCAACGAGCACCTGGGCAAGGTCGGCGTGCTGTGCCTGGCCGACCGGCCCGGGCTCGGCGTCACCGATCCGGAACGGCGCGCCCGGATCGGCGAGGACCGGCTCACCGCCCTGCGCGCGTTCGGCACCCGTAGCGCCGGTCAGGAGGACCCCGCGTGAGCGTCGACATCCTCGGCACCGGCTCCTATCTGCCCGAGCGGGTGGTCACGAACGCCGAGATCGAAGAGCTGGTCCCGGCGGCCTCGGCCGAGTGGATCGAGAGCCGCACCGGCATCCTGGAACGGCGCTACGCCGCGCCCGGGGAGGCCGCGTCCGACCTCGCGGTGCACGCCGCCCGGGCGGCGCTGGAGCAGGCCGGGCTGGCCGCCGGGGAGCTGGACTACGTCATCGTCGCGACCACGACCGGCGACACCCCGGTGCCGGCCACCGCGTCGTTCGTGCAGGGGGCGCTGGGCGCCGGGCGGGCGGCGTGCTTCGACATCAACATGGCCTGCGCCGGGTTCGTCGCCGGGCTGGCCATCGCACAGGCGTTCGTCGCCCGGCGTCCCGGCGCCCGGGCCCTGGTCGTCGGCGTCGACCTGTACACCCGGTTCGTCGACTTCACCGACCGCGCCACCAGCGTGCTGTTCGGCGACGGCGCGGGCGCCGCGGTCGTCGGCCGCCGGCCGGACCGGCCCGGGGCGGCCCGCGGCCTGCTCGACGTCGACCTGCTCAGCGACGCCGACTCGGCCGGGCTGATCACCACCCCGGCCGGCGGCAGCCGGCTGCCGGCCTCCGCGCGGACCGTCGCCGAGGCCGGCCACACCCTGCACATGCAGGGCCGGGCGGTGAAGGAGTTCGTGCTGGCGAACGTGCCGCAGTTCCTGACCGGGCTGGTCAAGCGCTGCGGCCACGGCCCGGCCGACGTGGATCACTTCGTGCCGCACCAGGCCAACGGGATGCTGGTGCGCGCGCTCGCCGACGCCAGCGGGCTCGGCGACGCCCGGCTGCACCTGCCGGTGCGCTACTCCGGCAACATCGGGGCGGCCTCGGTGCCGGTCGCGCTGGACCAGGCCAACCGCGGCGGCGCGCTGCGCGACGGGGACCTGGTGCTGCTGGCCGGCTTCGGCGCGGGCATGGCGGTGGGCGCCGGACTGCTGCGCTGGTCCGGCACGGGCGGCGGCGCATGACCGCGCACCCGAGCCGGGTCGGCGTGGTCGGCTGCGGAACCATGGGCGCCGGCATCGCGGAGGTGTGCCTGCGGGCGGGTCTCGACGTCCGCGTCGCGGTCTCCTCCGCCGCGGGCGTGCGCCGGGCCGCGGACCGGATGGCCGGGCAGCTCGACCGGGCCGTCGCCAAGGGGCGGATGAGCGGCGCCGAGCGGGCCCGGTCGGCCGGGCGGCTGCGGGTGGTCGCCGGCCTCGACGAGCTGGCCGACCGGCAGTTGGTGATCGAGGCGGTGACCGAGGACGCGGCCCGCAAACGCCGGGTGTTCGAGGGCCTCGACGCGGTGCTGGCCGACCCCGGCGCGATCCTCGCCACCACCACCTCCAGCCTGCTGGTGAGCGATCTGGCCGGGGTGACCGGCCGGGCCGGCGCCGTGGTCGGCATGCACTTCTTCAACCCGGTGCCGGCGATGCCGCTGGTCGAGGTGGTCCGCACCGGGCAGACCGACCCGGCCACCGTGGCGCGGGCCACGGCGTTCGTGACGCAGGTGCTGGGCAAGCAGGCGATCGGCGCCGGTGACCGCCGCGGCTTCGTGGTCAACGCGCTGCTGGTGCCGTACCTGGTGGCGGCGGTCCGGATGGTCGAGGACGGGGTGGCCGCCCCGGCCGACATCGACCGCGGCATGACGCTCGGCTGCGGGCACCCGATGGGCCCGCTCGCCCTGCTCGACATGATCGGCATCGACACGTTCACCGCCGTCGCCGAGGGCCTGGTCGCCGAGGTGCCGGCGACGCTGCGCCGGATGACCGCCGAGGGTCGGCTCGGCCGCAAGAGCGGCGAAGGCTTCTTCCGGTACGACCGGACCCCCGCCCCCGAAGGAGCATCGTGACCGACTGGATCCGGGCGTACCGGCCCACCCCCGAGGCCCCCGTGCAGCTGGTCTGCCTGCCGCACGCGGGCGGCTCGGCGCCGTTCTTCCACCCGCTGGCCGGCGCGCTGGCCCCGGCCGCCGAGGTGCTCGCGGTGCAGTACCCGGGCCGCCAGGAACGCCGGTCGGAGCCGCTGATCGACTCGATCGACGAGCTGGCCGGGCACGTCACCGAGGAACTGCTGACGCGCACCGGCCGGCCGGTGGTCCTCTTCGGGCACAGCCTCGGCGGGCTGCTGGCCTTCGAGGTGGCCCGGCTGCTCGGCGCGAAGGGCCACCCGCCGGCCGGGCTGATCGTGTCCGGCCGGCGCGCCCCGCACCTGATCCGGGCCGGGGACCGGCACCTGCTGGCCGACCGCGACCTGCTGCGCCACATCGCCACGCTGGGCGGCACCGACCCCCGGGTGCTGGCCGACGAGGAGCTGATCCGGATGGCCCTGACCGTGCTGCGCGCCGACTACCGGGCGGTGGAGACGCACCGGCACGAGCCGGGGCCTCCGCTCGGCTGTCCGGTCACCGTGCTGACCGGGCGCGACGATCCCGAGGTGACGGCCGAGGACGCGCAGGCCTGGCGCCGGCACACCACCGCGGACTTCGAGGTGATCACCTTCCCGGGCGGGCACTTCTACCTGGTGGAGCAGCAGCAGGCGGTCATCCGCGTGCTGAGCCAGCGGCTGGCGCGCTGGCGATGACCGGCACCATGCCGGTCCCGCCGCTCGTGCTGGCCGACGAGTGCGCCCGGCTGCGGCAGCGGATCGCGGCGGTGGCCCGCGGCGGCGCGGTCCTGCTCTCCGGCGGCGGCCGGGTGCTCGCGGCCGGGCGGATCGACGAGGGGACGGTCCGCGAGCGGCTGCGGACCCTGACCCGGATGGAGGTGGTGCTCGGGTACGCCACCGGCCTGCCCGTGGTGACGCTGGGCTGGACGGCGGGGGAGTACCCGGCCTCGGCGGCGGTGCTGAACCTGGTCCGCGCGCTGGTCGCCGGGCCGGCCGAGGATCTGCGGCACCTCGCCTGGGAGCGGGCCGGCGCGGAGGCCGCGATCCGGCACCGGGACCGGCTGGACACCATCACCCGCGGCCTGGCCTTCCTCGCCGGCCACGGGCTGGGCCGCCGCGCCGCCGACCGGGAGGTCTTCGCCGGGCACGAGTGCCGGGGTTGTGCCGCCTGCGCCACCGCCGGGCACCTGCTCTGGCTCAGCGGTGAGCTGCGTGACCCGGCGCACGACAGCGCCCAGTGGGAGCACCTGGCCGCGCTGTCCCGCTCGCCCAACGCGCTCGCGGTCCGGGTCGGGCCCGCGACCGGCGCCGACGCGGTGCTGCGGGCGGTGGACCGGCTGGACCCGGGGCGCGAGCCGGGCCGCCTGACGTTCGTGGTCCGGCTCGATCCGGCCGAGCTGCGCGACCGGTTGCCACCGTTGGTCGAGAAGGTACGCGCGGCCGGCGCCGAGGTGTGCTGGGTCGGCGATCCGGGGCGGTCCGGCGCCGCGGTCCGGGCGTTCGCCGAGGCGCTGCGCTCGGCCGGCGGGCACGCCGGGGGCGTGCACCTGGAGATGTCCGCGGGCCCCGGCCCGGCGCTCGATCTGGCGCTGGACTTCGCCGACGCGTTCAGGGCAGCTGCTGGCGGCCCTTGACCTTGAGCTTGCGGAACACCCGGGTGAGGTGCTGCTCCACCGTGCTCGGCGTGATCAGCAGCTGCGCCGCGATCTCCTGGTTGGTGTAGCCGCGCCCGGCGAGCGCCGCGACGTGCGTCTCGCGCGCGGTGAGCGGCTGCGGCCGGCCGCGATCGGCCTTCGACCCGTCGCCGCCGCGCTTGGCGTTCGCCGTCGCGGTCCCGGCGGCCGGGGCGATCTCGCTGCTCAGCGGCTCGGCGGCCGAGGCCCGGGCGAGCGGCCAGGCCATCCGCGCGGCGCGCCGGGCGTTGCCCTGGTCCTCCACCTCCTGGTACGCCCGGGACAGCTCGGCCAGCGCGCGCGCCACCTCGAACTGGTCGCCGCACTCCTTGAGCGCCGCGACCGCCTGCTCCAGCAGCCCGGGCCGGTCGGTGGCCGGGGACGCGGCGGCGAGCACCCGCAGCGACAGGCCCCGGGCCCGCGGCCCGAGCGCGGGCAGCCGGCCGGCCTCGTCGCGGAGCAGCCGGTCGGCCTGCCGGTGGTTGCCCACCTGCACGGACGCCTCGGCCGCCGCCACCCGCCAGGGCACCGGGACGATGCCGTGCGCCGACCAGCGCCGTAGTAGCTCGCCGCAGCGCAGGAAGTCGCCCAGGGCGGCCCGTGGATTGCCGGTGACCAGCCGGTGCTGGCCCCGCGCGTGCAGCAGGTGCGCGCCGTAGCGGGTGCGCAGCACCGCCTCCGGCATCGGCTCGGACAGCAGGGCGCCGGCTTCGTCGTACCGGCCCATCCGCACCTTCGCCAGCACCAGCGTGCTCACCGGCAGGCCCAGCATCGTCCCCCAGCTGCCGCGGGGCAGCAGATCGAGCGCCTCGGCGGCGATGGCCGCGGCGTCGGGGAGGCTGCCCTCGCGCAGCGCCACCTCGGCCCGGACCGCGGTGAACGCGGCCTGCCACAGCGGGGTGCGCAGCCGCTCCGCCTCGGCGAGCAGGTGCCCGCACCATCCGGCGGCACGCTCCAGGGCGTCCACGTAGACCAGGCCGAGCAGGGCGAGCAGCGCCTCCTCACCGTTCCACAGCGATCGGTAGGCCGGTCCGGCCGTGGTCAGCACGCCCTCCGCGTGGTCCGCGACGTGGGCGGCGTCGCCGCGCAGGAGGGCGCCGGTCAGTGCCGCCGCGGTTTGCCACGGGGCACGGGGCAGGTCGTCGGCGTGGGCCGGGCCGGTGGCCGGCGCGGGGTGTCCGGCGTCGCCCTCCGGGCGGGTGGCGAAGAGCCCGGCGAGCCAGACCGGGACGCTCGCGAGGGCGGCGGCGCCGGTGTCGTCGCGCCGGTCCGGCCGGGACCGCGCGGCGGCCAGCAGCTTCTCGGCCGTCTCCTGGTCCCCGTGCCAGGCCAGGGTCCACAACAGGTCCATCAGGTCGCCGGGCGTGGTGTGCCCGGCCTCGGCGTCGGCGACCAGCCGGGTCAGCGAGTGCGCCGTGCAGGGTGGTTGCAGCTGCCATCGCAGCCGGTTGAGCCAGGCCCGCAGCGACGCCTGGGACCGCTCGTCGGCCGGGGTCCGCTGGGCCAGTTCGAGATAGTCGGCGGCGGCTCGCGGCTGGTGCGCGGCGAGCGCGTGGCGGGCGGCGTCCACCAGCACGTCGCCGGCCCAGGGCGAGTCGGCGTTGGCCGAGACGACCAGGTGGTGCGCGACCGTGATGGCCGGCGCGCCCTCGCTGCTGAGCTGTTCGGCGGCGCGCAGCCGCAGCGCGGATCGCTCGTCGGCCGGCATGTCGTCCAGGACGTCGTCCGCGGCGGACGGATGCCGGAACGCGCCGCCGTCGAGCAGCCCCGCGGTGTCGAGCGTGCGCAGCGCCCCGGCGCACGTCTCGGCGCTCAGCCCGGACAGCCGGGCCAGCCGCTGCGGGGACGTGTGCGCGCCGAGCACGGCGAGGGCGCGGGCCACCGCGCGCAGCTCGGGTTCTCCGCGCGACAGACAGCCGACCAGCGCGCGGCCGTATCCCCAGGGCGGTCGCCGATCGGCGTGGTAGTTGCCGATCAGCGCCTGCAGGATCATCGGATTGCCGCCGCACAGGGCGGCGAACGACGGGCCGAGCTCGGCGGCCCGGGCGGCGCCGAGGCGGTCGGTGAGGACCCGGTCGATGCCGGTCCGGGTGAGCAGGGGCAGGTCGATGCGGTACGCGTTGGGCTGCTGGAGCAGTTCGGCGTGCAGCGCCGGGTCGACCGGGCGCCGCCTGGCGTCGTCGGTCAGCACGACCAGGGCGCGGGTGTCGCGCAGCCGCGGCAGGATCGAGGCGAGGAAGCGCAGCGACGGTTCGTCCACGTCGTGCAGGCCGTCGATGCCGATGACCAGCGGGCGGTGCTGGGCCAGGTCGGCCAGGCGTCCGCCGATCCGGTGCAGCGCGGCGGCGGTGCGGGCCGCGGCGGCGGCACGGTCGCCGGCCGCCTGCGCCATCGCGGCCAGCGAGGAGCCGAACTCGTCCTGGTCCGGCCGGGAGATCCGGTGCGTCTGGAAGAGCTGCGAGGCGACGCCGAACGGCGCGGTGCGCTCGTGTCGCAGGGCGGTGGCGCGCAGCACCAGCGCGTCGGAGAGGCCGATCCGCTGCAGGACGCTGTGCAGGAACTGGGTCTTGCCGCCGCCCGGTGGCGCGTGCACCACGGCCACGCGACCGTGGCCGGTGGCGGACTCGGCGAGCAGCCGGTCCATCGCCGCCATCGCGTCCTGCCGTTCGACGAGATCGGACAGTGGGTCGTGGAGTTCGATGGCGTGCCCCCCGGTAGGAAGTAGGAACCGACTGCGGCACCGGCGCGGACGATCGGCCCGGGCGGCGGTGGTGGCGCCGGCAGGTGACGCGGACGGCGGCGTCCGCGTGGCCGGCGGCGTGTAGCCGGCGCTTGTCGTGGTCAGCGCATCCGGCCGTCCCCCGGACGAACCCGGCGATCAAGGGCCGTGCGCCTCTCCACTCTCGGCAGTGGTCATGATCTCTGTCCATGTCCGGTGGGGATCCACTATCCGCGTGGCGGAAAACCGACGGCGACATACCGCCAGAAACGTACTTTCTCCTCGTAACCGGGCGTTTCAATGTGACGAATTGATCACACTGGACATCAACTTGAGCTGCCTCCTACCCTCGGTGAGTCGAAGGTGACGCGGTGTTGCCCTCCCGGCAGCGCGTCGAGTGCCGGCGTCACCCGCTGAACGCGGCCGGACCGGGTAGGGACAGCTCTCGCCCACCCAAGCCTGGCTCATTCAGGGGGACAGCCATGGTTGCTCAGCCGGTCCGTGTGACCTCGCAGATGCGTCGCGCCTACGCCGTGGCGGTGCGGCGGCGGTCGATCGACGCCGACGAACTCGGCGCCGAGCTGGGGATGGAACGCCAGGACGCCACCCGGCTGCTCGACGAGCTACGGGAGTTGCGGCTGCTGCATCCCGACGAGGACGGTGTCCGGCTGGCCGCGGCCACGCCCGAGTCGGCCCGGTTGCAGCTGCTGCGCCCGCTGGAGCGGGACCTGATGGCCCGGCAGGACGCGATCGACGGGATCAGAGCCGACCTGGCCTCGCTCGCCCCGGTCTTCGCGACCGCGTCCGCCCGCCGTGAGGTGGCCGCACCGGTCGAGCTGGTACGCCACGGCCCGACCGTGCGGGTGCTGGTCGCGGAGCTGGCCGGCGGCACCCGGGAGGAGATCCTGGCGTCGCAGCCGGGGGCACTCTCCACCGAGCAGCTCGACGAGGCCCAGGAACTGATCCGGCACCGGACCGGCGGTCCCCGGCTGCGCCTGCTCTACCAGCACAGCGCGCGCTACAACCACGAGGCCACCACCCTGGTCCTGCACCTGTGCGCGGGCGGCGCCGAGGTGCGCACGACCGCGAACGGCTTCACCCGGATGCTGGTCTTCGACCGCAGGGTGGCCGTCCTGGGCCTGCGTGGCGGGCTGCCCGGCATCGCCGTGGTCCGCGACGAGCAGGTGGTCGCCGCGCTCGCCGAGTCGTTCGACCGCACCTGGCACGGCGCCCGCCCGTTCCCGCTGCAGCACAGCCGCGGGCAGACGGTCAGCGTCTCCTGCGAGGTGAAACAGGCCATCATCCGGCTCCTCGTCTCCGGCGAGAGCGACAGGCGGATCGCCGCGCACATCGGCTTGTCGCTGCGGACCTGCCAGCGGCACATCGCCGAGCTGATGCAGGCGCTCGGCGCGAAGAACCGGCTGCATGCCGGCTACCTGCTGTACGAGCAGCTGGCCAAGCACAACGCCGCCGCCGCCGGGTGAGGACCGTCCTAAGGGGGCGGTTAAGGGGGTGGCGGTAGGGGATTGTGAGCCGGCGGTGACCGACATTAGCCTCGGTCGGTGAATAGCGCGGGTCATTTGTGAAGAAGTGGCGCGCGTGGCGAGTCGCTGCAATTCGGCTCTGCCGTCGGACGACCAGATCAGGAGTCCCCGCCGCACATGGTTCAGCTATCGCATTCGCCCGTTGACAAACGCGATCAGGAATTGTCTTCCAAGCCGGTCGAGATTCGGTCCGGCGATCCCCGGTACGCCGATTTCCAGATGCGCGGGTACAACCGCCGGTTCATCGGCGCCCCGGAGAGCGTGTACGTGGTAACCGACACCGCGCAGGTGATCGCGGCCCTGACCGAGGCCGTACGCCAGGACAAGCGGGTGGTCGTCCGCGGCGGCGGGCACTGCCTGGAGAACTTCGTCGAGGACCCGGCCGTACAGGTGGTCATCGACCTGTCCCGCCTCGACGACGTCCGCTACGACCCGCTGATGGGCGCCTTCGCGGTCGGCGGCGGGGCCACCCTCGGCCGCGTCTACACCGCCCTCGACCTGGGCTGGGGGGTGACCCTGCCGGCCGGCAGCTGCCCGGCGGTCGGGGTGGGCGGTCACGTTCCCGGCGGCGGCAACGGGGTGCTGTCCCGGCTGCACGGGCACGCCTCCGACCACCTGTACGCGGTGGAGGTGGTCGTGGTCGGCGCCGACGGGACCGCGCGCGCGGTGGTGGCCACCCGCGAGCCGGACGACCCCAACCACGACCTGTGGTGGGCGCACACCGGGGGTGGCGGCGGCAACTTCGGCATCGTGACCCGGTTCTGGTTCCGTACCCCGGGCGCCGACGTGACCGACCCGGCCACGCTCCTGCCGCGGCGGCCGTCCCGCTTCGTCCTGGCGACCGCCGCCTGGCGCTGGGAGGACCTCGACGAGCAGCGGTTCGCCACCCTGCTGGACAACTTCGCCGGCTGGTGCGCGCGCAACAGCGCCCCGGACACCGCGGCCGCCGCGGTACACGGTGAGGTGGTCGCGTTCCGCAAGGAGTTCGGCCTGGTCACCCTGATGGGCCGGCTGGACCCGTCCGAGCCGGGCAGCCGGGAGCTGCTCGACGCCTACCTGGCCGAGGTCTCCGCCGGGATGCCCGAGCCGGTGGCCCGGACGCTGGAGGACGAGCCCTGGCTGTACAAGATGATCAACGTGCCGGACCCGGCCGCCACGTTCGGTATGCAGTCCTCCCGGCTGCGGTCCAAGCTCAAGGCGGCGTACCTGCGGACCGGCCTGGACGGCACGCAACTGAGCGCCGCGTACCGGCACCTCACCGATCCCGGGTACGCCCACCCGGCCGGCGCGATCGTGCTGGCCAGCTGGGGCGGCCGGATCAACGCGGTGGCCCCCGCGGACACCGCCACCTCGCAGCGCGACTCGACCATGCTCATGTCGGTCGTGACCGCCTGGGACGAGGCCGGCGAGGACGAGCGTCACCTCGCCTGGGTGCGGTCGTTCTATCGGGAGCTGTTCGCCGCGACCGGTGGCGTTCCGGTCCGCGACGAGCGCACCGACGGCTCGTACATCAATTGGCCGGACGGCGATCTCGCCGACCCGGAATGGAATACGTCTGGCGTTCCCTGGTCGACGCTCTATTACGGCGACAACTATCCGCGACTGCGTGAGATCAAGTCGCGCTGGGACCCGCGCAACGTATTCCGGCACGCATTGTCTGTGGAAGGGCTGGCATCTGCCGGTGAAGACGGAGCCACCGGGCAGCCGGTGGCCGGACCTAGGGACACGGTGGCATGACGGAACAGCTTGATCCGGCACGGTTCGACGACTCCTACCGCGACGAGCGGCGGGTCCGCGGCGCCAAGATGGGCACGCCGTGGGACATCGGCCGCCCGCAGCCGGTCGTCGAGGAACTGGTCGCCCACGGCGCGCTGCGCGGCGAGGTGCTCGACCCGGGCACCGGCCCCGGCCACCACGCCATCCTGTACGCCTCCCGCGGCTACTCGGTGACCGCGGTGGACAGCTCCCCGACGGCGATCGAGCTGGCCCGCGCCAACGCGGCGGCCGCCGGGGTGAAGGTGAACTTCGAGGTCGCCGACGCCACCGAGCTGGCCGGCTACGAGAACCGTTTCGACACCGTCGTGGACAGCGCCTTCTACCACGTCTTCGGGCACGACGAGCAGACCCAGGGCCGCTACGCCCGGGCGCTGCACCGCGCGACCCGGCCGGGCGCCCGCTGGTACCTGTTCGAGTTCGGCGTGCACAACATCAACGGCCTCACGCTGCCGCTCGGGCTGCCCGCGGAGAACTTCCGCCGGGTGCTGCCCGCGGCCGGCTGGGAGATCACCTACCTGGGCCCCTCGTCGTACCTGGCGAACCTGAGCGTGGCCGCGTTGCAGGGCACGCCCGGGCACCACCCGGCCGACAACCCCGGGGTCAAGGACCTGGTGAACCGGCTGGAGGTGCTGGAGCCGCTGCTGGGTGACGACAGCGCGCACGTCCCGGTGTGGGCGGTGCACGCCACCCGCGTCGACTGAAACCCCGAGCCGAGGAAGGACCGCCATGCCGGCCGACCGCACCGCCACCGCCGATCTCGAGCACCTCTACGCGTTGAACCAGGAGGCGCGCAGCCTGCTGTTCACCGGCGCGCGCACCGCGTACCGGTTCAGCGACGAGCCGGTCGGCGACGACCAGCTCCGGGCGATCTGGGAACTGGCCAAGTGGCCGCCCACCGCCAACAACGTCAACCCGATGCGGATCCTCTACCTGCGTACGCCGGAGGCGAAACAGCGGCTGCTGCCGCTGCTGGCGCCCCCGAACCGCGCGAAGAGCTCGTCCGCCCCGGTCGTCGCCGTCCTGGCGCTCGACAGCGAGTTCGACGAGTACGTCCCCCAGCTGTCGCCGGCCACGCCCGGGATGCGCGAGGCGCTGGCCGCCGCGCCTGCGATGCGCGATGCGATGGCGTCGTTCAACTCCGCCATCCAGGCGGCCTACTTCCTTCTCGCGGTACGCGCGACCGGGCTGGCCGCCGGCCCGATGAAGGGATTCGACGCGCCGGCGGTGGACCGGGAGTTCTTCGCGGACGGCCGGTGGCGCTCGATCCTCGTGGTCAACATCGGCAAGCCGGCCGACGCCGAGGCCACCGAGCGGCTGCCCCGGCCGGAGTACGACCAGGTCGTACGCCTGCTCTGAGCAATTGCCGGAAGAACCCCGCACCGCAAGGCCGGTGCGGGGTTCTTCCGTGCTCACCCGGCCGGCTTGGGCCGGACCACGAAGACGGTCACCAGCAGCGCGAGAACGGCGAGGACCGCGGCCACCTGGAACGCCCGGGCCGCCTGACCGGCGAACGACGCGGTGCCGGCGTGCGCGGCCACCGCCACCAGGATCGCCAGCCCCAGCGAGCTGCCCACCCGCTGCACCGCCTGCAGCAGGCCGGACGCCGAGCCGATGTCCCGCGGCTCCACGGTGGCCAGGATGATCGCGTTGAGCGGCATGAACGTGAGCCCGACCCCGATGCCGATCAGCAGCAGCGGACCGAGCAGGTGCGCCACGAACGAGCTGTGGTCCGACAGCGTGGTCAGCCATCCCATCGACGCGATCACCGGCAGCGTGCCGACGACCGCGAGCCGCTTCGGCCCGAGGCGGGCCAGCAGCTGCGGCGCCCAGCGGGCGGCGGCGAACATCGGCACGGTCATCGCGAGGAAGCCCAGCCCGGTCTCGACCGGGCTGAACGACAGGGTGTTCTGCATGTACAGGGTCAGGAAGTAGAACACCCCGATCATCGCCGCGGCGAGCAGGAACATGTTCAGGTACGCGCCGGCGCGCAGCCACCCGCGGAACAGGCCCAGCGGCAGGATCGGCTGGTCGGCGCGCCGCTCCAGCACCGCGAACGCGGTCAGCAGCACGGCCGTGGCGGCGAACGCGCCCAGGGTCAGCGGGTCGGTCCAGCCGTCCGAGGCGCCGCGGATGAAGGCGTAGGTCAGGGCGGTCAGGCCGACGCTGGACAGCAGCGCGCCGGTGACGTCGAGGCGGCCGGGGCGGCGGTCGGCCTCGCGCACGAAGCGCGGCGTGAGCAGCAGGATCGCCAGGCCGATCGGGACGTTGACGAACATCACCCAGCGCCAGGACGCCCACTCGGTCAGCATGCCGCCGCCGATGATGCCCAGCGAGCCACCGCCGCCGGAGACCGCGGCGAACACGCCGAGCGCCCGGTGCCGTTCGGTGCCCTCCCGGAAGTTGTTCGCGATCAGCGCCATCGTGCTCGGCCCGGCCAGCGCCGCCCCGACGCCCTGCAACGCCCGGGTGGCGATCAGCCAGCCGGGGTCGGTGGCGAACCCGCCGGCGAGCGAGGCGACGGTGAAGACGACAACCCCGGCGACGAACACCCGGCGCCGGCCGAGGACGTCGCCGGCGCGGCCGCCCAGCAGCAGCAGGCCGCCGACGGCGAGCGTGTACGCGTTGGCGACCCAGGACAGATCGGCGGTGGAGAAGTCGAGGGCCCGCTGGATCGCCGGCAGCGCGACGTTGACGATGGTGATGTCCACCACCAGCATCAGCTGGAAACCGACGATCACCGCGAGCGTGATGGGGCCGCCCACACGACCCGGACGCCTGCCCCCGTCCGGTCCGGCCGGGACCTCGGTCACATCCATCTCTACCTCCGGCAAGCGTCAAGACATTGCGGATGGTCGATCATTTCATGATTGATGGGTGTTCGTCCGGCGACCGGCTCGTGGCAAGATCGTGACGGTCGTCACGGCTGGTTGCCGGTTCAGGACGCAACGTGCAGCGCGGTCAGCGCCAGCCCCCGCTCGACCAGGAAGCGTCCGGTGAGCTCGGTCAGCGGCGCCCCGCCGTCGGCACGCCGGCCGTCGATGAGGATCCGGGCGTGGAAGGCGGCCGCCGCCGGGTCGAACGTCAGGCGCGCCTCCTCGAAGCCGAGCCACCGTCCGGTCAGCGGGAACCAGGCCTTGTAGACCGACTCCTTGGCGCTGAACAGCAGCCGGTCCCAGTGGACGGCCGGGTGCGTGGCGGCGAGCCGGGCCAGGTGCTCGCGTTCGCCGGGCAGGGTCACCTGCTCGGCCACGCCCTCCGGCAGCGGCCCGTGCGGCTCCGCGTCGATGCCCAGCGCGGCCAGATCGGCGCGCCGGGCGACGGCAGCCGCCCGGAAGCCGCGGCAGTGCGTGATGCTGCCGACCACGCCGGCCGGCCACAGCGGTTCCCGGCGCGGCCCGGCCAGGATCGGCGCCGGTGGGTGGCCCAGCCCGGCGAGCGCCTGGCGGGCACAGCGACGGGCGGTGACGAACTCGCGGCGGCGGACCTCGACGGCCCGGGCGACCAGCCCCTCCTCGCCCGGGAACGGCGGCTCCCCGTCGATGTCGTCGAACGCCTCCACGGCCACGACCGCCGGTGGCAGCAGGCCGGCGAGCATCACCGGACCGGCCCCAGGATGCGCCGGATCGGCTCCGGCCGGTCGCCGCGGCGGCGCCACTCGCGCGGATAGCCCAGCGAGACCTCCTCGAAGCGCACCCCGTCGTACTGCGTGGTGCGGGGGATGTGCAGGTGGCCGTAGACCGCGGCGACCGCGCGGTAGCGCAGGTGCCAGTCCGCGGTGCGCTCCGTCCCGCACCACTGCGCGAACTCCGGGAACCACAGGACCTCGGTCGGCTGCCGGACCAGGGGCCAGTGGCTGACCAGGACGGTGGGCAGCGCCGGGTCCAGCGCGTCGAGCCGGCGCTCGGTCTCCCGCAGCCGCTGGAAACACCACTCCTCCCGGCTCGGGTACGGGTCCGGGTGCAGCAGCGCCTCGTCCGTGCACACCACCCCGGCGTCGTAGGCCCGGCGCAGCGACTCCTCCTTGGTGTCGGCGCCCGGGACACGGAACGAGTAGTCGTACAGCTGGAAGAGCGGCGCCACCGCGACCGGGCCGCCGTCGCCCTCCCACACCGGGTAGTCGTCCTCCGGCGTGAGCACCCCGGCGTCGCGGCACATCCCCACCAGCGCCCGGTAGCGCTGCTCGCCGCGCAGCTGCACCGGGTCGTTCGGGTGGGTCCACAGCTCGTGGTTGCCGGGCGCCCAGATCACCTGCTGGAACCGGTCACGCAGGGCCCGGAGGGTCTTCTCGACGTCGGCGAAGATCTCGCCCACGTCACCGGCCACGATCAGCCAGTCGTCCGGCGATCCGGGTCGCAGCCGGTCGACGACCTGGCGGTTCTCCGGATAGGAAACGTGCAGATCGCTGACTGCCAGCAGAGCCCCCGCCACACCGCCGATCTTTCCACAGTGGGTGGAGATCGGGAAGGCGGCGGCGGTCACGCCCGGCGCCGTGCCCCGCCGCGGACGGCGGGCCGGCCGGTGTCCGCGACGCGCCGGCCGCGGACGCCGCCGGTGGTCCGCACCGGCCGGCCCGCCGGTCAGGCGACCGGAACCGGCCTCCGGGGGGTGCCCGAGCGAGAACCCCGGGCCCGCCTCCGGGAATCCCGGGGTGTCGTGCCCGGCGTCAGTCCTTGCCCTTTTTGGCCTTGCCCTTGTCCTTGACCTTGGTCCTGGGCTTCGCCGGGCCCTTGCCGGGCTTCGGCGCGACGACGGCCGCGCGCGCCCCGGCCGGCGCCGCGCCCGCGGCGGTCGGCCGGACGGCGGCCCCGGCCCCGGCGGCCCCTGCCCCGGCGGCCCCTGCCCCGGCGGCCCCTGCCCCGGCGGCCCCGGCCCCGGCGGCCCCGGCCCCGGCAGCCCCGGTAGCGGGCGGCGGCGTCGACGTCTCGCTCCGGCACACTGTGCCGTTGACCGTGAAGGATCGCGGAACGGCCACACCGCCCGGATCCGCTGTCGTCTCGAAGCCGGCCGTGACCGAGCCGCCGGCCGGCAGGGCGCCGCCGCCGGCCCGGATCGTCTCGCCCTGCTGCTGCCAGCTGGCCGACCAGCCGTGGAGCAGCCGCTGCCGGCCGGGCAGCGCGAAGCTGAGCTGCCAGGCCGGCATGGCCGCCGCGCCGGTGTTGCGCACCGAGACGGCGACCGGTGTCCGCCCGTCCCGCGCGGGACGCTCGACCTCGTACCGGACGGCGCACGCTTGCGGCGCGGCCGCGGCGGCCGCCGGCGGCGCGGTCCGGGGGCCGTTGCCCGGCCACGCGACAAGGCCCGCCACGATCAATGCGCCGGCCGTGCTCCCGGCGACCACGGTCCGGCGCCCGCCGGGCACCCGGGCCAGGCCCGCCGCGGCCCGGCCGGCGAGCCGGCGGGACCGGGGGATCGACACGGTGGGCGCCGCCGCCGCCCGCATCAACTCCGCCGGTGGCAGTCCGGCGATCTCGCCGAGCACCCGGGCCACCTGCGCGGCGGCCGGCCGCTCGTCCGGCTTCTTCGCCAGGCAGCGCGACACCAGGCGGACCACCTCGGACGGCAGGCCCGGCACGGCGGGCATCGGGGCCGGCTCGGTGTAGTAGTGCGCCTTCAGCATCTGCGTGGCGGTCGAGGCGCGCCACGGCATCCGCCCGGCCAGGCTCAGGTACAGCAGCAGGCCAAGGGCGTACACATCGGTGGCCGGGCGCACCGGGCCGCCCCGGATGCGTTCCGGCGCCAGGTAGGCCGGCGTGCCCAGCAGCTGACCGTCCGCGCCGTCCATCACGCCCACGGCGGCCGAGATGCCGAAGTCGACCAGCTTCACCCCGGACGAGGTGACCATGACGTTGCCCGGTTTCACGTCGCGGTGCACGACACCGCGCGCGTGTGCCGCGGCCAGGGCGGCCGCCACCTGCGCGCAGATCAGCACGGCCAGCCGCCACGGGATGCGGTCGCCGCTGAGCAGATCGGCCATCGTCCGGCCGTCGACCAGCTCCATCACCACGTACGGCAGGAGCTTGCCGCGGTGCGTGGTCTCGCCGTAGTCGTACACCTCGACGACCGCGGGGTGGCGCAGTCCGGCCGCGGCCCGGGCTTCCGCGCGCAGCTGGTGCAGCGTCCCCGGATCGGTCGCCAGCCTCGCCGACAGCACCTTGACGGCGACCTGGCGACCCAGCACGTCGTCGTCGGCGCGCCACACCACCGACATGCCGCCATGACCGAGCCGTTCGAGAAGCCGGTACCGCTCGCCGATCAGGAAGCCGCTCTCCACGAACCTGCCGATGCCCACCGGCGGCCGGCCCAAACCCCCCAGTCGGGCCGGCGCGTCCGGCGGCTCGTCAGCAGCGTTCCTCGGTCTCCTTCTGCGCCACGTCGGAGATCCCGCCGAGGGCCCGGGTGCACACCGACAGCGTGCTGGCGCCCAGCGACCAGACGTCCGGGCCGCTGGAGCACTGCAGATCGCGCAGCGTGTTGCCGGTCACGATGGAGGTGCAGACCTGGTACGAGCCGTGGGTGTTGCGGTACTGCTGCCACACGTAGGTGTACGCGTAGTTCTTGCCGCACCCCTTGTACTGCTTGACCGAGGCGGCGGTCTGCCCGCCGACGGTGACGTACGCCGTCGCGCCGATCTGCACCGAGCTCGCACAGCGCGGGTTGGTCTCGGCCTGGGCCGGACCGGCGAACGCCAGCGCCGCGGGCACGGCCAGTCCGGCGGCCGCCAGGACCCGCACGCCGCGCCGGGAAAGGCTCTTCATTGTTGACCTCCTTCGATGCGCCGGAACCGTCGTGGCCGGCGTCGTCAGTGACCACATTGATCAACGCGAGGGCTCGTTCGGTAGCCTCTTACGCGCTCTGACAACGCCTGACGACGGTGTCTGACATGGGGGGACGATGGAAGACCAGCATGTGCCCGCGGAGCCGGTGGGGCACCGGGCGGCCGCCGAGCGCTTCGCCGGACAGCTGCGGGCGCTGCGGGCCTCCGTGGGCAACCCGTCGTTCCGGAAGATGGCCGGGCGGTCCGGCCGCATCTCGCACACGACCCTGCACGAGGCCGCGGCCGGGGCACGCTTCCCGTCCTGGGAGACCACCCGCGAGTTCGTCCGGGCGTGCGAGGCGGACGAGGCGCAGTGGCGGCGCCGCTGGGAGGAGGCGCAGCGTACCGGCGAGGCCCCGGCCGCGCCGCCGGCCGGCCCGGCGCCGGGTCCCGGACCGGCCGCCCCGGTCGCCGCCGGCGCCGCGCAGGCCGGCGGGCAGGACGCCGGGACGCCGGCCGCCGGCGCCGATGCGGCGGCGCCGGAGCCCGGTCCGGCCGTGGCGGACCCGCAGCCGGCCGGCGCGGCCGCGGTCACGGACGCGCGGCGGCGCCGCCCGCGGTGGCTCGCCGCCGCGGTGGTCGCGGTGGTCGTGCTGGTGACCGCCGCCGTCGCCGTCCTCGCCGTCCGTGGCCGCCCCCGGGACGACGCGGGCCAGGCGGCGCCCTCCTCCGGCCCGCGGCTGCCCGGGGATGCGAGCCAGTTCGTCGCCGACATCACCGTGCCCGACGGTATGGAGGTGAAGGTCGGCGAAGAGTTCACGAAGGTGTGGGCGATCGCGAACGTGGGCACGGTCGGCTGGCACAACCGGTTCCTGGCCCGGATCAACCCGCCCGGTGACGGCGGCGGCTGCCGCACGCCGGAGCGGGTGCCGATCGGCGACACGCTGCCCGGCGAACAGGTCATGATCAGTGTTCCGGTCACCGCGCCGAGCGCGCCCGGGCGATGCTGGGTCAGCTGGAAGATGGTCGACGAGCAGGGCCGGCCGTTCTTCCCCAGCCGCCGGCCGGTGTACTTCCTGGTCAACGTCGTCGCCTGAGCCCGGCCGCGGCCGGCCCGGGTGGCCCGGGTCGCCGCGCCCGAGCCCCGGCGGGCGCGACGAGCGATGTCAACCCGTGCCGGCCAACCTGACAACACCGGTGTCTGCCGAGGTCAGCGTGCGTCTGACAGATCTGACAGGACAGTGGCACTACCGGACAGCCGGTTCCGTCTCGCAGGGTGTTGCCCGTTCCCACGACTGCCACCCCACGAGGAGGACCGATCATGCGTCGTTCCCGGCCGGCCATCGCCGTAACCCGGCACGACTTCGCAGGCGTACCCGAGCGCCGCGCGGGCGGAGGTGACGCGCGCGCTCCACGAGGGACCGCGAGGCGCACGGCCGTCCACCGTGGCGTGTCGGGGATCCTGGCTCTCGTGGTGGCGGTGCTCGCCGGGACGGTCGTGGCGCCGGGCGCGGCGTCCGCCGCCGACCGCGACGGGGCGTGCGACAGCGGCGAGTTCTGCTACTACTACAACAGCAACCAGGCCGGCTCGGTCTCCGACTTCACCGGCTCGCTGGACGACTACGGCACCACCCAGCCGTCCTGTTACGAGTTCAAGGGCGCCGGCGAGGGCAACGGCGTGTGCGTGAAGAACAACGCCGCGTCGGTGTGGAACCGCACCGGCCACACCGTGCGGGTCTACTTCAACAGCAACTACGCCGGCGCCGGCCAGGACTTCGCGCCCGGGGCGAAGGGCAACCTGAACGCCACGCTGAAGAACAACAACGCCTCGCACGAGCTGCTGGCGGCCACGGGTGGGTGCAGCACCGACGGCACGAACAGCACGCTGCCGAGCACGATCCTGGTCTACCGGGTCGGCCTCGGCCGGGTCGACCGGGTGGACTTCAAGACGTACGTCAAGAACGTCCTGCCGAACGAGTGGGTGGCGAGCTGGCCGGCCGCCTCGCTGGACGCCGGCGCGATGGCGGTGAAGAGCTACGGCTGGTACTGGGCGCTGCACTCGACCCGCAAGACCCCGGCCGGGCAGTGCTACGACGTGCGTGACGACGTCCAGGACCAGGTCTACCGGCCGTCGTCGGCGCAGGCGTCGACGTCCTCCGCGGTGGACCGGACCTGGTCGACGCGGATGACCCGCGGCGGCGACATCCTGCAGGCGCACTACTGCGCGACCACGACCGAGTGCCCGGCCTGGGTGGACGGGGACTGGATGTCCCAGTACGGCTCGCGTGACCTGGCCAACGCGGGCCGGGACCACCGGGCCATCCTGCGCCACTACTACAGCGACATGGCCCTGTCCTGACGGGCCCCCGCGCGCCGCGCCGCCCGCCGCGAACCGCGGCGGGCGGCGCACCCCCGTCACGGGCGCAGGATGCGCAGCTGCGCGTCGCGCAGGTGCGGGCCCGGGTCGATGCCCAGCTCGGTGGCGAGGGTGCGGCGGGTGCCCTCGATCACCTGCAGCGCCTCGGCCGGCAGCCCGCACGCGGCCAGCGACAGCGCGAACAGCGACTGGGCCCGTTCGTCGTACGGCGACTCCGCGGCCGCCCGCTCGATCAGCGGCAGCGCCCGGTCGGCCAGCCCGGCCTCCAGGCAGGTGTCGGCGAGCGCGACGGTCGCCTGGCGGCGCAGGCGTTCCAGCTGGCGCGCCGCGTACTGCCGGCGGACCGCGCAGGGGGCGTCCGCGCCGACCGGGCCGCGCCACAGCGCCAGCGCCCGCATCAGGTGCTCGGCCCGCTCGGCCGGGTCGGTCCCGCCCCGGGCGGCGGCGAGCAGGCGGCGGAAGCGTTGTGCGTCCACCTCGCCGCCGGCGACGGTCAGGCGGTAGCCGGCCGGTTCCAGGTCGAGGCGGTGGCCGCCGTGTTGCACCAGCCAGCGGCGCAGGCGGTGGACGGCGACGTGCAGGGCCCCGGTGCTGTCGCGGCGGCGCTCGTCCTCGTCGAGCACGGAACGGGCCCGCGCCGCCGGCACCGGTGCGCTGTCGAGCAGCAGGAGGGTGAGCAGGCCGCGGAGTTTCGGCGCGGTCAGGGTGTCACCGGCGCCGTCGGACCACAGGGCGAGCGGGCCGAGGACGCCGAAGCGCAGCCCGCTGGCGGTGAGAGTGTTCATCTGCCTCGCTCCCGAGGGGACGGTGGTACCCCCATTGACGCACGGAAGCCCAGGTCAGCGGTCCTGCGAATTCTTAGGGAAGATCGGGTGGCGCGGACCGGGATAGACCGCGGCATATGTAGACTGGCTGCTCGGCGACGGCACTGTGCGACGCGGAGGTGTGGGTCGATGGATACGGTGCTCATCCATCTCGCCGACGGCACCGATCGGGACGGCAGGCCGCGCACGACGACGGTGGCGCTGGGGCCGGGGGCCAAGGTCCGGTTCGGGCGCGGGGCCCCGGGCGTCGCGGTGGACGTGCGGCTCGCCGATCCGGGTGTGCCGCGGCTGGCCGGGGAGATCCAGGGCGCCGCCGACCACTGGCTGCTGAGCAACTTCAGCGCCGACAAGACCTATGTGGTGGAGAACCCGGAGGGCGCGGGGGAGCACGTCAAGGTGCCGCCCGGCCGGCTGGCGGCGCCGATCCCGTTCGAGATCTCCCGCGTGGTGCTGCCCGCCGGGCTGGATTTCGTCCGGTTCAGTGTCTTCGCGCCGATGCACGCCTACCTGGACCGCGCCGCGGCCGGCGCGCCGGACGGCGAGGGCACGCTGGCGGCGTTCCCGCTGGACGAGTCGGCGAAGTACTTCCTGGTGCTGGTCGCGCTCTGCGAGCCACGGCTGCGCGACCGCTCGCACGTGGCGATCCCGACGGTGGAGAACGTGGTGAACCGGCTGCGGCCGCTGCCGGCCTGCGCGGACCTGACGGTCGCCGCGGTCAACTTCCACATCGACTACCTGGCCCGCACGAAACTGCGGGTGAAACAGGACGCGGTCGACGGGGCGCGGCGGCTGGACACCAAGCGGGCCGCGCTGGTGTCGCTGGCGCTGCGGTTCAACCTGGTCCGGGAGGACCATCTGCGGCTGCTGCCCACGCCGGTGGGGGCCGGGTGAGCCCGCCGCGGCCCGGCGCCTGGGCGGTCGAGGTGCCGGCCGGCTATCGCGTCGGCGGGTGGGAGGTCACCGGCGGCATCGCCACCGGAAGCTGGGGCAGTGTCTACGACGCCCGGTGGGTCGGCGCCGGCGCCGACGGCCTCCCGGCACGGGCGGCGCTCAAGTTCCTGCCCACCGGAACGGTCACGTCGCGCCAGCTGAGCCACCTCGCCGCGATGGCCGGCCGGGAGGTGCGGTTCCACCGCGGCGGTGCGCACGAGCGGCTGATCCGCTGCTACGACACCCTGGTCGTGGACGATCCGCAGGCTCCCGCCCTGGACGGGGCGGCCGTCATCGTGATGGAGCGGGCCCGGGGCTCGCTCGCCGACCTGATGCGCGAGCACGCCGGGCGGCCGCTGCCGGACGCCGCCGCGCTGGTGACCCAGGTGTGCGAGGGCATCGCGTACATGCACGGGAACGGCTGGATCCACGGCGATCTGAAACCGGCCAACGTGCTGCTGATGGACGACGGATCGGTGCGCCTGGCCGATTTCGGGCTGACCGCCGAGATCGAGGGCACCCACGGCTACCTGCCGCCGATCGGCTCCTCCGGCTACCTGCCGCCGGAGTACTGGACCGAATCGCTCGGCGAGCGGGGCATCGCGGTACGCACCACCTCCGACATCTGGGCGCTGGGCGTGCTGGCCTACCAGGCGTTCACCGGCGACTTCCCGTTCCCGGGCGCGGGCCAGCGGGCGTGGGCGCTGGCCGCCGCGCAGTACGTGCGGACCCGCGCCGAGGTGCCGGTCCCGGACACCGTGCCGGAGGCGTGGCGCTCGATCATCCGCGACTGCCTGGCGCCCACCCACGGGGAGCGGGCCCGGCACCCGGCCGCCGAGTTGCTGGCCCGGATGCGCCAGCAGCCGGCGCCGCGCGCGTCGCGGGTGCCTCGCCGGCTCGTGGCGGCCGGCGCGGCGGCGCTGATCCTGGCCACCGCCGGGACGGCCACGGCGGTGACCGTGTCGCGGCGGGACGACCGGCCGGACGCCGCGCCGTCGCCCAGCTTCGCGGGCGACGAGTTGCTCAAGCGCGGCGTCGGCATCCCGGAGCAGTACCGTCCGCTGATCGTGGCGGCGGGCACCATGTGCGACGCCGAGGGGCTGAACCCGCCGCTGATCGCGGCGATGCTGAAGGTGGAGAGCAACTTCGACCCGGATCTCAGCGACCCGGCCAAGGACGAGTACGGCATCGCCCGCTGGACCCCGAGTGTGCTCGCCGGCTATCTGCCGGGCACCCCGCCCGCGGTTCCGCCGAAGCCGCCGTTCCCGCCGGAGATGTCCATCCCGCCGATGGGCCGGCTGCTGTGCTTCCAGGCGGACAAGCTCAAGTCGGTGCCCGGTGACCCCGGCCTGCTGCTGGCGGCGGCCTACCGCTCGTCGGCGACCAGCGTGATCCAGGCGAGGGGCATCTCGCCGAAGTGGCGCAGGTACACCTCCGAGGTGGCCCGCTACCGCGCGCTGTACACGCCGTGAGGTCCGGGCGCCGGTCACGCCCGGACCCGCTCCGCCGGCACCGGTCACCGGGCGGACGGATTGGCACGGTGCACGACTTGCCTCCGGCGGAACCCGGGAGAAAGCTGTTGTGACCTGAGTCACATAGCGTTGGAGGGAGTTCCGATGAGCAGAGCGTGGAGCGTGACGGCGGCGGTCGTCTCGGCGGCCCTGACGGCGGTGGCGGCGCCCGCCGCGGCCACCGCCTCGCCCGGCCGCGGGCAGGCGACGGCGCCGCAGTGCGCGCCGGCACGTCCGGCCACCGATTTCTACGCGGGCGGCCGGGTCGCCAGCCAGCCGCTCATCGTGCCGCGGTCGGCCTGCTCGACGATCAGCGTCTCGCACATCCGGGACGTGGCCGACGCGTCGGACCGCTGTCAGACGTTCCTGGTCGGATTCTTCCCGGCGGACGGCTCCGCGGCCACCTACACCGATCCGGTCACGGCGTGCGCCGAGCGGCCCTCGACCCGGACCGTGCTCGCGTCCGGCGTGCCCGACGGCGCGGTGTACCGGGTGCTGTACGCCGTGGAGTACATCGAGCCCACCATCCAGCAGGTGCGTTACACGGTCTGGCACTGAGGTCGCGCACGGGCGACGCCCGTCCCGGCCGGGACGGGCGGGTGGCGCGGTCAGCCGAGCAGCTGCCACTCGGCGAGCTGGGTCATCGGCGCCCCGTGGTTGGCGGTGATCTGCAACCGGTAGTGCTGGTAGGCGGGCGGGGTGCCGGGGACGACGAAGGCGCGGGTCTGCCGCCGGTCGGCGAAGTCGACGTCGCTGCGGCTGTCCAGCGTCACCCAGGTGACCCCGTCCGCCGAGCCCTGCAGCGTCCACGCCCGCGGATCGCGCTCGGGGGAGTCGTTCCCCGAGGTGAGCGTGTACTGCCGGACGGCGACCGGGTTCCCGGCGAGGCGGTCGGTGAGGGTGGCGGTGCCCGCGGTGGTGAGCCACTTGGTCAGCGAGGTGTCGTCGGTCAGCGCGGCCCTGCCCTCGTTCGGCGGGTTCTCGCCGGTGACCGTCAGCGTGCCGCCGGTGGCCCGATCGGTCAGTCGCGCCGGGGGCCCGGAGCCGGTGGTCAGCGACGGCGGCAGGTCGGCGGCGGCGCTGCCCCACGACGACGGGTTCGGGCCCATCGCGAACTCCAGGGTGCCGCCGGCGGCCAGGTCGGCGTGGGTCAGGTAGTTCTTCGAGTACGCGACGCCGTTGAGCGTCACGCTCTGCACGTACCGGTTGGTGTCGCTGACGCCGGGCGCGGAGATCGCGAACGTGCGGCCGTTCTCCAGCGTGATCGTGGCCCGCGGGTGCAGCGGGGCGCCGATGGTGTAGTCGGTGCTGCCCATCCGCGCCGGGTAGAAGCCGAGCGTGCCGAAGACGTACCAGGCCGACATCTGGCCGTTGTCCTCGTCGCCGAGATAGCCGCCGCCGGGGCCGGGGCCGTACTGGGTGGTCAGGACGGTGCGGACCCGGTCCTGGGTCCTCGACGGGACGCCGGCGTAGTTGTACATCCAGATCATGTGGTGGATCGGCTCGTTGGAGTGCGCGTACTGGCCGAGGTTCGCGTCGTAGGCCTCCCTCATCTCGTGGATGACGCCGCCGTAGCAGCCGGGCAGGTAGTCGCGCGGCGCCGCGAACACCGAGTCGATCTTCGCGGCCAGCCCGGCGCGGCCGCCGTACAGGTTGGCCATGCCCTGCGGGTCCTGCGGCGCCGGCGTCGCGTAGTGCCAGGGCGCGCCCTCGGTGAACTCGCAGCCCCACAGGTGCGGCTCGAAGTCGGCGTCCCCGGTGCGCCACGCGCCGCTGCTCTGCCGGCCGCGGAAGAAGCCGACCGAGGGGGAGAAGAGCTGGGCGTAGTCGAGCGCCTTGTTGCGGAAGTACGCGGCGTCCTCGCCGTAGCCGAGGGCGGCGCCCAGCTGCGCGATCCCGAAGTCGTTGTTGGCGTCCTCCAGCGTCCAGGCCGCGGACTCCCCGGCGACGTCGGTGGGCACGTACCCCTTGAACAGTGACACCTGGTTGCCGATCCGGCCGTTCGCGCCGTTCGCCGAGTACACCGTCGCGTTCTTCACCATCGAGGCGTAGGCCGCCCGGTGGTCGAAGTTGCGCACGCCCTTGACGTAGGCGTCGGCGAACGCCAGGTCCTGATTGCTGCCGACCATCATGCCCACGTTGTGCGGGCCGGACCAGCGCGGCGTCCAGCCGCTCTGCCGGTACGCGTTGACGAAACCGTCCAGCATCTCGCCGGTGCGCGTGGGAGTGAGCAGCGTGTACAGCGGCCACGCCGCGCGCGAGGTGTCCCAGAAGCCGTTGTTGACGTACATCTGGCCGTCGTGGACCTGGCCGTCGTACGGGCTCCGGTGCCGCCGCACCCCGCCGACCAGCTCGGACCGGTTGTTCGGGTACATCAGCGCCCGGTACAGGTTCGAGTAGAAGGTGATCATCCGGTCGGTGGAGGCGCCCTCGATCCGTACGCTGCCGAGCTGGGCGTCCCACAGCGCGGCCGCCTCCTCGCGGACCGTGTCCAGGCTCTTCGTCCCGACCTCCTGCGCCAGGTTGTCGCGCGCCTGCGCCACGCTGATGAAGCTGGTCGCCATGCGCAGCGTGACCGGCTCGCCGGCGCCGGTGGCGAACCGCACCCAGCTGGTCACGCCCTGCCCGGTGACCGTGCCGGTCGCGGTGATCGCCCTGTCGACCGTGGCGTGCACGTACATCCGCTGGCCCCGATGGGTGATCTCGCCGGAGACGGTGCGGGCGGCGGTGTCGACGGCGAGCGAGCCGGTGCCGCTGTCCACCGTGTCGAACAGGATCACCGCCTCGCTGGTGGCCGGGAAGGTGAACCGCATCACCCCGGCATGGTCGGTGGGCGCCATCTCGGCGGTGATGCCGTACGTGTCCAGCCGGGTCCGGTAGTAGTGCGCCCGGGCCACCTCGTCGGCATGGCGGAACGTGGACCTGCGGGCGTCCGGGGTGGACTTGACCGCACCGGTCATCGGCATCACCTGCAACTGGGCGTAGTCGGCGATCCACGGGCTCGGCTCGTGGCTGATCCCGAAGCCCTGCACGCCTGTGTCGGCCCACTCGTACAGCCAGGTGTCGCTGTTGCCGTTGGTGATCGGTGTCCAGAAGTTGAAGCCGTGCGGGACGGTCGCGCCGGGGAAGGTGTTGCCGCGCGAGTACGCACTGGTCGAGTCCGAGCCGCGCCGGGTCTCCACGTAGTCGCTGAGCCGGGCCGGGGCGGCGTCGCGGGTGATCGTGACGTCGTCGAGGTAGCCGCGGAACGTGCCGGTGTTGGCGGGCTGGTCGTACCCGAGAAGGATCCGGTCGATCGTCTTGCCGGCGACGTACCGGCCGATGTCCGAGACGACGTTGTTCCAGGTGTCGAAGCGCAGCACGCTGCCGCTGCCCTGGAACGCCGGGTGCACCCGCACGCCGTGCTGGTCGAGCGCGCCGGAGTCGCGCAGGAACGTGCCGTCGGTGAAGGCCAGGTCTACCGCGACGTCCAGATGCCCGCCGGACTGCGGGTACACCCGGTACGACAGCCGGCTGGCGGCGGTGACCGGCAGGTTCACGTCGAAGATCCGCTGGTACGAGTAGGACGCGGTGGCGCTCTGGTCGCTGCCGGAGTACATCAGGGCGGCCGAGCCGGTGTGCGCCCGCTCGGTGCGGACACCGCTCTGCATCCCGGTCAGCCCGCAGCAGTAGCCACCGACGCCGGTGCTCGCCTCGGTGCTGTCGGTCCAGGTCGGCTGCGGCTGGCCGGTCTCGAAGCCGGTGCTGAGGTCGCCGTCCGCGGCGGCGCCCGGGGTGGCGGTGAGCGGTCCGGAGTCTCGGTCCGTGGCGGTGGCCGGGGTGGCGGTCGGCGGTCCGGGGTCACGGTCCGCCGCGGCGGCCGGGGTGGCGACCAGGAATCCGGCGAGCAGGATGCCGGCGCCGAGGCGAACGCGGAGGTCCATGAGCCGCTCCAGACAATGGAGTACATCTATGTCATCGTTGTCAGTAACCTGCCCTGTCGACTCGCCCCTGTCAACGTATTCACCTACACGAATTGTGCAACCGCCATACTGTCCCCATGAACATCCGGCCGCCGACCCTCAGCCAGGTCGCCGCCCGCGCCGGGGTGAGCGTCAAGACCGCGTCCCGCGCGCTCAACGGCGAGCCGTACGTCTCCCGCGCCACCGGCCGGCGCGTGCGTGAGGCCGCCGACGAGCTCGGCTACCGCCTCAACGGTCTGGCCCGTGAGCTGCGCACCGGCGGCACCTCGGCGCTGGTCGGCCTGATCAGCGGCGACCTGGCGAACCCGTTCTACTCGGCCGTGGCCAGCGGCGTGGAACGCGAACTGCGCCGGCACGGCCTGCTGCTGGTCACCGTCAACAACGACGAGGACGCGCAACTGGAGCGCAGCCTCGCCGAGGCCCTGCTGGAACGCCGGGTCCGCGCCCTGCTGATCGTGCCCAGCGGCGACGGTGTCATCGGCGGCCACGACGTGCCGCTGGTGTTCCTCGACCGCCCGCCCGTCGACCACGCCGCCGACAGCGTGCTCATCGACAACGCCGGAGGCGCCCGCTCCGCCGCACAGCACCTGCTCGCCGGCGGCCACCGTCGCATCGCGCTGGTCGCCGACCTGCTGCGCACCGCATCGCAGCGGGCCCGCATCGACGGTTTCGCCGCGGCGATGCGCGCCGCGGGCAACCCGGAGTGGGAGCCGTACCTGCGCACCGACGTGCACGACGCGGCCACCGCCGAACGCGTCGTCGGCGAGCTGCTCGCCGGGCCCGAGCCGCCGACCGCGCTGTTCACCACGAACAACCGGCTCACCACCGGCGCGCTGCGGGCGCTGCGCGGGCGTGCCCGGCCCCCGGCGCTGGTCGGCTTCGACGATTTCGAACTGGCCGACGTGGTCGGGGTGACCGTGGTGGCGCACGACATGACCGAGCTGGGCCGGGCGGCGGCGCGCCTGGCGTACGAGCGGATCGGCGGTCACACCGGTCCGCCGCGCACCGTGGTCATCCCCACGACGCTGATCGCCCGCGGCTCCGGCGAACGCCCCGCACGGCCCTGACGCACTTTGGGGGTAAGCCCGGCGAACAGCCGCTCACCGGGTGATCAACGCTTTTACCGTCACTCGAATGTATCGAGTACGCATCACCCGATCGTCCCGTTCCCGGTGGCGGCGTCTGCCGGTGCTGCTGCTGGCCGCGCTGCTCGCGGCGGGACCGGCCACCGCCGCCGTCGCCGCCATCCCGCTGGCGTCCGCCACGCCGGCGCGCACCGTCGGCTTCGACGGCCTGGTCTACGCCAGCGTCCAGGTCGGCACCACGGTGTACGTCGGCGGCAGCTTCCGGAACGCGATCGTCGGCGGCCGGCAGGTGCCCCGCAAGCGCCTGGCGGCGGTCGACGTGCGCACCGGTGACCTGCTGCCCTGGGCGCCACCGGCGGACGGCACCGTCTTCGCGCTGGCCGCCTCCGGGTCGTCGCTGTACGCGACCGGCAAGTTCGCCACCGTGGCCGGCCAGCCCCGCCCCGGCCTGGCCGGCATCCACCTGGCCACCGGCGCCGTCGGCCCGATCCGGCACACCATCGCCGGGACCGGCAAGGCGCTCGCGGCCGGCGGCGGGCGGCTCTACCTGGGCGGCGAGTTCACCGCCGTGGACGCGAAACCGGCGCGCAACCTGGCGGCGTTCCGGCTCTCCGACGCCACCCTCGACACCGGGTTCCGCGGCGAGGCCGACGGCAAGGTGCAGTCGCTGACCTCGGCCGGCTCCCGGCTGTACGTCGGCGGCGGCTTCAAGCACCTCAACGACACCGCCACCGCCCGGCTGGGCGCGCTGCGCCTGAGCGACGGGCAGGTGGACAGCGGCTTCCACCCGGCCACGCCGTACCCGGCCCTGGCCGTCACGGTCACCGCGGACCGGGTGTACGCCGGACTGTCCGGCGTCGGCGGCCGGGTGGTCGCCTATCGGCCCGACGGCGCCATGCTGTGGAGTAGCGTCACCGACGGTGACATCCAGGCCATCGCCTACCTGAACGGCGCCGTCTACGCCGGTGGGCACTTCACCGTCGCCTGCCCGCAGCGCTCCCGCACGGCGACCTCGTGGTGCCCGGCCACGCTGCGCAAGCAGCCGAAGCTGGCGGCCTGGGACGCGGCCACCGGCGCGCTGCTGGACTGGAACCCGCGCAGCAACGGCAAGTGGGGCGTGCTCACCATGAACGCCAACCCCCGCCTCGGCGTGATCACCGTCGGCGGCGAGTTCACCTCCTTCGGCAGCCACGACCGGCCGCGCTTCGCCCAGTTCCGCACCTGCCGCTACGGCTGCGGCAGCCGTCCGCCCGAACGCGCCCCGTGACGCGCGCCTTCGGCGAACCCATTCCCGGTACGCCCTGGTGGCCCCGTGCGCAGGCCGCCCGGCCGAGCCCCGTGCCGGTCGCGCCCGTCGCCCGCCCCACCCCACACCGGCTCCCCGCCGGCGCCCACCCGCCCCGCCCTGATCCCGCCCCGCCCTGATCCCGCCCCCGCTGGAGGGGATCACTCCCTGCAGCGCGGTCCCGGGCGCACGCGCGGCGGGTGACCACCGTCAGCACCAGCCCGAGAGCGTGCGTCGCGCTGCGGTCCGGGGGCGTGGCGGCCTCGCGCGGACAGGCACGGGGCTCGGTCGCCGGATGTCCGGGCTCGGGTGGCGCGGTACGCACCGGGTTCGGTCTCCGGGGCCGCGGACGGGGCTCGGCCGGCGGGCTGCGGACGGGGCCTGACCGGGCGTACCGCAAAGAGGGAGGCGGCCGGTGACCGCGGCGGGCATCGCGCCCACGCCGGGCCATCGGCCGCGCCGTCACTTCGTCGTGCAGACGGTGCCGTTGAGGGTGAACGCCCGGGGCAGCACGTTCGGGCCGCTGTACGACCCGACGAATCCCACCGAGGTGGACGCCCCGGCGGCCAGACCGGCGTCGCCGGTCACCCGGACGGTGCGCCCGCTCTGCGCCCAGGTGGCGTTCCAGCCGCTGCTCACGCTCTGCCACCCGGTCGGCCAGGTGAACGCCAGCGTCCAGCCGGCCACCGCGGCGGCCGTGTTGTTCGTGATGTCGATCGAGCCCACGAAGCCGTTGCCCCAGTCGTTGGTGTCACGGAAGGTCACCGTGCAGGCCGCGTCCGCGGGAGTGCCCGTGGTGAACGTCAGCGGCGGCGAGGGCGGCGACACCCGCCCGGCGGCGTCGCGGGCCAGCACGTTGACCGTGTAACGACGCCCGGGTTCCAGGTTGCGTGCGGTCAGTGACGTGCCGGTGGTCTCGCCGAGCAGCTCGGCGGTGCCGCCGTTCTGCCGGTACACCTCGTATTTGAGACCGGAGCCGGCGGCCGGCCAGGACATCGTGGCGGTCCGGTCGGTCACGGTGGCGGTGGGCTGCGCCGGAGCCTTCGGCCCGGCCGTCTCGGCACGCGCCGGGTGCAGCGTGACGAGCGTGAGCGAGTACGGGGCGAGCGTCTGCGCGGCCGCCGTGCCGCCGGTGGTGGTGGTCACGCCGTCGGCGCCGTTGGTGAACGTGGCGACCGCCGGGGCGGCGGCGGCCGGGGTGAAGCCCTGGTAGTTCAGCGCGACGGTGTGCGCGGCGTCCGGGTCCTTGTTGATCAGCAGCACCGCGACGTCGCCGTTGGCGCGCCGTACGGCGTGCGCGCTGACCAGCTCGTTGTCCGTGCCGGCGCCGACGAACCGGTCGCCGGTCCGGGCGAGGTCGCCGATCAGCGACAGCGCGTGGTACGGCGCGAACGGGGTGTTCAGCGGCGGCTGGCAGACCGAGTTGTCGGCCGTGCAGTTGCCGCTGGACAGCAGCCCGTAGTCGTCGTAGTCGGGGTGCCCGGCCACCGTGGTGACGTCGCCGATGCCGTTGTGCACGTTCCACCAGTGCACGGTGAAGACGCCCTGGGCGAGCAGGCCGCTGTAGACGTCGGCCAGGAACAGGGCGCCGGGCTGGGTGTTGCGCCCGATCTCCACGTTGGTCTCGGTCATGCTGATGCCGATCCGGCCGGCGTCGCCGCCGGCGTACCGGTCGATCTGCTGCCGCAGCAGGTGTACGGCGTCCCGGATGTGGGCGGGTGTGGTGAGCGTCTCGGCCGGGGTGGTGCCGCCCGGGTACCAGTGCACGTCCACGAAGTCGATGGCCGCGCCCGCCCGGGTGAGCACCTCCTGGTTCCAGGTGCCCTGGTCGCCGGCGCCGACGATGCCGTCCGGCCAGTTGCCGGGCATGGTGAGCACGGCGCCGACCTTGATCGTCGGGTCCACCGCCTTCATCGCCCGCGAGTACGCGACGACGGTGGCCGCGTACTCCTCGGGGCTCTTGTCGGCGTGCTCGTCGGCCTCCCAGGCGCTGCCGTAGTGGCCGTTGCCGTAGTTCTCGTTGCCGATGGTCCAGTACGTGGCGTCGTAGTTCTTGGTGACGTTGGCGTACCGCACCCAGTCGGCGGCCTCCTCGGCGGTTCCGGTGCCGTAGTTGGCGATGATCATCGGCTCCGCGCCGGTGCGCTGGGCGGCGGCCATGAACGTGTCGAAGTCGGTGCCCGGGGCGACGTAGCCGCCGGGCGCGGTGTGGTCGCGCCAGTGGTAGATGTCGGCGTACGAGCCGCCCGGGTAGCGCAGCATCCGCACGCCGGCGTCCTGCAGCAGCTCGGCGACGGCCGAGGTGCCCAGCTGGGCGTCCCAGATGGCGTGGTTGACGCCGAGCGCCGCGTTGCCGACGGTGGCGAGCCCGGCTCGGACGTCGACGTCGACGCGGGTGTCGGTGGCGGGGCCGGCGGCGTGGGCGCCCGGTGGCGCGATGGCGGTGGCGGTGACCGCGGCGAGCAGGACGGTGCTCGCCAGGGCACGCCGCAGGGTGGGGATGTGCACGAGGGTCTCCACGGCATGGGACGGGTGGGAGCGTTCCCATCGTGATGCTCGTACCAATGTCTGTCAATGAATCCGGGAGCCGGCGGTGACGCGCCAGGCCCGCGGCGCGTCACCGCCGATGGTCAGCCGGCAGCGGTATCGGCGTCGGCGTAACGCAGGACCGCGCCGATGCCGTGCTCCAGCTCGACCTCGTCCGGGTCGAGAAGGACCAGGCGTGCCCCGGTGCCGGCGACCGCGCGCACCAGCGCGGCGTCGGCCCGGACCCGGCAGGGCTCGGCCACCCCGGCCTCGCGCAGCACGTGGTCGTCGACGGAGATCAGCGACGGGTCGTCCGGGGCGATCCAGAGCGTGTCGGTGGAGGACGGGTCGTCGGCCAGCAGCACCGTGTCGACCTGGCCGCGCTGGAGGCGGGTGACCACGTCGGTCAGGCCGTGGCCCGCCGTGTCGCCGGCCCGCTGGGCGCGGTAGCGATCGATGACCTCACCGGCGTGCCGGTCGGCGAGCTCGGCCACGGCCTGGACGGTCACGTCGTCGAGGGCGCTCTCGTCGGCGCCCGCGCCGCGGGACCCGGCGTCGGTCTGCACCACCCGGTCCTGCCAGCGTCGGGGCAGCCGCCCGGCGAACGTCTGCACCGCCCGGACGTCCCCGCCCACCACGATCACCTCCGCGTCGACGGCCTCCGCGAGGTCGGCCGCGGCCGCGGCCACGTCGCCGGCGTTACGCTTCCAGGACTCCTCGGCCGCCTGCTGGTACCGCCGGTGCGACCAGCCGCCGGCGTTCACCTTGCGCAGCGGGAAGGTGGCGCTGCCGGTGACCTCCCGGTGCCGGGGGACGCCGCCGGCGGAGAGCGCGTCGAGCTCGGCGCCGGTGCGGTCGATGAGCACCCGGACGTACGGCACCTCCGCGTGCCGCTGCCGGATCAGCGGCATCAGGTGTGGCAGCGGCGCGAGGTCGGCCTCGTCGACGCCCGGCGGCGCGGGCAGCGTCTCCACCAGGGCGACCTCCCCGTCCCGGGCGAAGACCGCCAGCCCGTACCGGCCCGGCTGGTAGGGGTGGTCGCGGACGGCGGCGTCCACCGCCTCCAGGGTGGCCGGGTCGGCGCCCTGCCCGGCCAGCCGTTCGCGCTGGGCGCGCCAGCGCAGGCCGACCTCGTGGTCGGCGTTCTCGCCGGCCCGGGTGGCGTCCAGGTAGACGGACACCCAGCTGCCCGGAGTGTCGAGCAGCGGGCGCAGGAAATCGAGATTCATGCCGGGGCCCTTTCCCCTCTGATCGCGGCAAAGCGAAGGTTCTTCCCGGACGTGGGCGTACCCGGCGATCGTCAGAAATCACGTCGGATCGGGATGTTCCGTACACCCGGCGGCCTGTCCGGTACGGCCGGTCAGCGCTGCCCGGTGAGGACGGCGGCCGCGGCGGCGCTCAGCGGCGTGTGCTCGTCCGCGGCGCACGCCCGCAGCACCCGGTAGGCGTCGTCGTCGGTGCTGTTCGTGTCCCGGGCCAGGACCCGCACGGCCAGCCGGATGGTGGCGCGCGCGGCGAGCGCCTCGGCGTACCCGGTGAGCAGCTCCGCCGCGCCGGGATCCCGCTGCAGCAGCCGCTCCAGGGCCGGGTCCGGATCGCGCTGGGTCCCGTGCGCGCCGTCCAGGCCGAGGATCAGCGGCGTCATCGCGGTGCTGTCCCGGCCGTACAGGTTCAGCACGGCCTCGGGCGGGCCGCAGCCGGTGTGCAGCGGGACCGACACCGAGGCCACCAGCCCCAGCGCGGGCGCGATCCGGTGGAAGCCGGGCCACTGCATGGTGGCGCCGGTGTCCGGCACCGTGACCGGCTCACCGGTGCGCAGCGCCTGCAGGCACGGGCCGGACCGGTCGGCGATCTGCGCCTCGTCGACGGCCCGCACGATGTCGTCGCTGGCCGTGACGGTGGTGTAGGCGTCGCCGTGCAGGGTGGTGATGGACGCGTAGTCGGCGGCGGCCACCCGCTCGACGGCGAGCTGGGCGATCCGGGTCAGGCGGTCCCCGGCGCCTTCCGGGTGCTCCACCAGGGCGACGACGGCCTCCGCCAGCGGCTGCCGGTGCGCGCCGCCCGGGTCGGCAGCCGGTTGCGGTGGCGCCATGGCGCCGCTCCCCTCGGTCGCGGTCACACCCGTGCGCGGCTGCTCACCAGGCGTCCGGGGCGAGTTCCGTGCGCAGTTTGGCCAGCGCCCGGGTCAGCAGGCGGGACACGTGCATCTGGGACACGCCGATCTGCTCGGCGATGCGGATCTGGGTCTGGTTGCCGTAGAAGCGCAGCGTCACGACCCGCTGCTCGCGCGGGGTCAGGCAGGCCATCGCCGGGCCCAGCACCAGGCGCAGCTCGGCGAGGTCGTACCCGTGCTCGTCGGCGCCCAGGGTGTCGCTGAGCTCCACCTCGCCGTCGGCGCCGATCGGTTTGGACAGTGAGGTCGCGCGGTAGGCGTACGAGCCCTCCAGCCCCTCGATGACCGCCTCCTCGCCGACGCCCAGATGCTCGGCCAGGTCGGCGACCGTCGGCTCGCGGCCGTGCGCCTGCATCAGCGCCTCGCGCGCCTTGGCGGTCGCCATGATCATCTCCTGTAGCCGTCGCGGGACCCGGATGTTCCAGGTCCGGTCCCGGAAGTGCCGCTTCAGCTCACCCAGGATGGTCGGGATCGCATAGCTGGTGAAGTCGGCGCCGCGCCCGGGCTCGAACCCGTCGACGGCTTTGATCAGCCCGACCACGGCGATCTGGCTCAGGTCCTCCGGCGACTCGCCCCGGCTGGCGTAGCGGCGCGCCAGCCGCTGGGCCATCGGCGTCCAGGCGGTGATCGCCGCCTCGCGCAGCAACGGCCGCGCCGGGTCGGTCTGCGCCCGCTGCGTCATGGCGAGGATCAGGCCGGCAGCGTGGTCCTCGGCGGATGGTGCAGTGGAGAGATGCATCGGAACTCCCCTCACCGGATGCGGCGTGAAGCTGTCCGCGGTAGCCGGGAACGCGGGGGAGGACGACTGTCGTCCACGGTCTCGGCGAGATGCCACCCTGACACCCTTGTCAGCCCCGGGGGGTTCTCGGCATCTACGCGACCGATGACTCACACACTATCCGCGCGGACGAGTCGCTGTGGCCCGAACGGAGGATCCGCCGGCCACGCTGCCGGACCTGGAGGCGGCACCCGTGGCGACCCGTCGCGCGGCCCCGGGGCAGCTGGCTGAAGTGTCCACGTTTGACGGGCACAGAGGGGGGCAACCCAGGCATTCCTGCGACGCGGTGTCCGCGCGTCGCCCGCCTGAACGGTGGCGACGATGTACACGACCATCCATGCTGCGGAACCCACCCTGACGGTCACCGGCGCGCTCACCGTCGGGGTGGAGGAGGAGTTCATGCTGCTCGACCCCGATACCGGCCGGAACGTCCCGATGGCCGCGCGGGTGCTGGACGCTCTGCCCGAACAGGCGCGCGCGCAGAGCCGGGTGGAGTTCCGCCACAGCATGGTGGAGATGGTGACGCCGGTCTGCGCCGACCTGGCACAGGCCGGCCGGGCCCTCACCGGCCTGCGCCGGGCGGCCTCCGGCGCCGCCGCCGGCATGGGGACCTGGCTGGTGGCGGTCGGCGCGACCCCGGTCGCGGAGGACGAGCGCGCGGTGCCGGACCGGCCGCGGTACCACACCATGGCGCAGCGGTACGGCCCGATCGCCGCCGACCCCGCGGTGTGCGGGTGCCACGTGCACGTCGGGGTGCCGGAGCGGGAACTGGCCGTACAGGTCTGCAACCACCTGCGGGTGTGGCTGCCGGTCATCCAGGCCCTGGCCGTCAACTCGCCGTTCTACGAGGGGGCGGACACCGGGTACGCCAGCTGGCGCTCGGTGCAGCTGGAGCGCTGGCCGCTGGTCGGGCCGACGCCGTACTTCGAGAACGCCGAGGACTACGACCGTACGGTCGACGCGCTGATCGCCTCCGGGGTGATCCTGGACCCGGCGATGGTGTACTGGTACGCCCGCCCGTCGGCGCGCTACCCGACCGTGGAGGTCCGGGTGTGCGACGTGTGCTCGGCGGTCGGCGACACCGTCCTGGTGGCGGGTCTGGTCCGGGCCCTGGTGGCCACCCTGATCGAGCAGGTCCGCGCGGGGATACGGGCCGTTCCGGTCCGTGACTGCCTGCTGGTGGCCGCGCACTGGCACGCGGCGCACGACGGGCTCGGCGGGACCCTGGTCGACCTGCGGCAGGGTCGTGAGCGCCCGGCCTGGGAGCTGGTCGACGAGCTGGTCAGCACGGTCGGCCCGGCGCTGCTGCGCAGCGGAGACCTGACCCTGGTACGTGCCGGGCTGCGGCGGTTGCGGCGGCAGGGCACCGGCGCGGCCCGGCAGCGCGCCGTGCACGGGCGTACCGGCGACCTGCGGGCGGTCCTGGCCGACCTGACGAAACGGACCGCCGGCGGCTGAAAGCGAAGCTTGCCCCGGATTGCCGGGCACGGCCCGTTTACCCGGGGCCGGCCGGGGCACTCGGCAGCCATGGAGCGAGGTAGCAGCAAACACGGCACACGTCTCGACGAGGAGATGAAGCAGGAGGTACGCGGCAACGTCCAGGGCATCGCCGGCGGCCGGGCCGAGGAGTGGAAGACGGCCGAGCCCGCGGGCGAGGACCAGCCGGAGGCGAGCCGGGTGCCGAACGCCGACGCCCTCGCGAGCCTCAGCCGCTTCGGCACCTACATCGGGTTGTCCAGTATGCCGGGGGACCGCGAGGCGCTCCGCCGGGGCGCTCGGACGCTCGGGGCGCCCGACGACGTGCTGGCGGATCTGGACCGGTTGCCGGAGGGCGTGGTCTTCCACACCGTCAGCGAGATCTGGGCGGCCCTGGGCCGGGGCCCGGGCGAACGCTGACCGCGCCCGGCGGGTGATCATCCACCCCTCCGGGGGATTATTCCGGCCCGCTGCGGGAAGGCGGAGGTCACCCAAGGCAGAGAGGCAGGACCGTGTCCGAGGACCAGTACGGCAAGCAGCATCCGCAGGAGCAGTACCGCAGCCCGCAGGCGCAGGACAGCGACCGGATCCGGCACCCGGGCGCCACCGGTGAGATGGACGTCGAGCCGGATCACGGCGAGGACAGCTACCGGGGCACCGGGCGGCTGACCGGCAAACGGGCGATCATCACCGGCGGCGACTCCGGGATCGGCCGGGCGGTGGCCGTCGCGTACGCCCGCGAGGGTGCCGACGTGCTGATCTCCTACCTCCCGGAGGAGGAGGACGACGCCCGGGACACCGTGCGGCTGATCGAGAAGGCCGGTCGCAAGGCCGTGGCCGTGCCCGGCGACATCCGCGACGAGGCGCACTGCGGGCGCATCGTGCGGACCGCGCTCGACGAGCTCGGCGGCGTGGACATCCTGGTCAACAACGCCGCCTATCAGATGGCCCAGGACGGCGGCATCCTGGACATCACCACCGAGCAGTTCGACCGGGTGATGAAGACCAACCTGTACGCCATGTTCTGGCTGAGCAAGGCCGCGGCGCCGCACATGGAGCCCGGCTCCACGATCATCAACACCGCGTCGATCCAGGCGTACCAGCCGGCGCCGAACCTGCTCGACTACGCCACCACCAAGGCCGGCATCGTCGCGTTCACCAAGGCCCTCGGCGCGAACCTCGCCGACCGGGGCATCCGGGTCAACGCGGTCGCGCCCGGCCCGATCTGGACGCCGCTGATCCCGGCCACCATGCCGAAGGAGAAGGTGGAGTCGTTCGGCGGCGACACCCCGATGGCGCGCGCCGGACAGCCCGCCGAGCTGGCCCCCGCGTACGTCTTCTTCGCCTCGCAGGAGTCCAGCTACATCACCGGCGAGGTGCTCGGCGTGACCGGCGGCAAGCCGCTGGCCTGATCCGTCCGGCGTGACCGCGGCACGATCCCGCGCTACGACGCCTCGTCGCTCTCCATGACGACGATGGCGCCGTCCCCGACGGGATCGTCCGCCCGCCGCTGAAGGGGGGTGCACACCACCCGGACCGACACCGGGCGCCCGCGGCGGTTCACCGCGTCGACCGCGGCCTCTCCGGACCGGCCGTGCGGGCCGACCGCGGCACGCAGCAGCGGGCGCAGATCCTCGAACGGCAGCCCGATGTCGAGGTTGAGCAGATGCTGCCCGATCACCTCACCGGAGCGCAGCCCCCACAGGTTCTCGGCGTGCCGGTTCCACATCAGCACGCGCAGATCGCGGTCGACGACGGCGACGCCGGCCCGCAGGCTGGTCAGCACCGCCTCCAGGAACGAGTTCGCCTGGTCGAGCCGGGTGGTGCTGACCCGCAGCCGGTCGTTGATGCTCTGCAACTCGTCATTGGTGGACTGGAGCTCCTCGTTCGTCGTCTCCAGCTCCTCGTTGGTGGACTGGAGCTCCTCGTTGGTGGTCTCCAGCTCCTCGACCGTCGACTGCAGCTCCTCGTTGGTGGTCTCCAGCTCCTCGTTGGTCGACTGCAGCTCCTCGTACGCCGCTTCCAGCTGCTGGTTGGCGTGTTCGAGATCGTCCTGCAGCCGCCGTGCCGCGGTGACGTCATGAAAGGTGATGTTGACGCCGAGCAGGCTGTGGTTCTCGTCGGTGAGCGGGGTGATCTGCACCTCGATGTTGACCGGTTCCCCGGCCCGCCCGAACTCGACGTCGGGGATCCGCAGCTCCCGCCGTTCCACCTGCGCCTGTTCGATGTACCGGCGCAGCTCGACCGGACGGTACGACAGGTCCAGGTCGCGGAACGGGCGCCCGACGTCGCGCGCGGACACGTTGAACAGCTTCTCCAGCTGCCGGTTGGTGAGCGCCACCGCCCCGTCGGCGGTCAGCGTCAGCTGGGCGAGCGGACTGATCGCGAACGCCTCGTTGCGCAGCCGGTCGAGCCCGGTCGCCGGCGTGCCGCCCGGCGTGGCCGGATCCGCCAGCAGCACGCCGAGCGGCGGCGAGAGCAGGGGCACCTTGCGGAACACCCGCCGTTTCAGATCGATCGGGGTGTACAAGCTGGTGTGACTGAGCAGCATCTCGGCCTTGCCGAGGAACAGCACGCCGCCGTCGGCCAGGGCGAAGTGGAACCGGTTGAGGATCTTGGCTTGCGTCTCGGCGTTGAAGTACATCAGCGTGTTGCGGCAGGCCAGCAGATCGACGCGGGAGATCGGCGCGTCCTGCACCAGGTCGTTGCGGCCGAAGATCACCGAACGGCGCAGGTCCTTGCGGAAGGTGAAACGGTCGCCGACCGGCTCGAAGTAGCGCTCCAGCAGCCCCGGCGGCAGGGCCCGGATCTCGTCTTCACCGTAGGTGGCCTGCCGGGCCTCGTTCAGCTGCTCCTCGTCCACGTCCGTCGCATAGATCTTCACCCGCTCCCGGAACGCGTCCACCCCCAGCGCCTCGGCGAGCGCGATCGCGAGGGTGTAGGCCTCCTCCCCCGATGCGCAGCCGGCCGACCAGACGCGGATCGTCGCATCGGCCGGCTTGGCGGCGACGAGCGAGTCCAGGACCGTGCTCCGCAGGTAGTCCCACGCGTCGGAGTCCCGGAAGAAACCGGTCACGTTGATCAGGATGGTGTTGAACAGGACCGTGAACTCGTCCGGGTGCACCTGCAGGTGATCCAGATAGTCCTGGTAGTCGTCGATGCCGACCTGGGTCATCCGCCGGTTGACCCGTCGCATCAGGCTGGACCGTTTGTACCCGGTGAAATCGAAGCCGCGGGACTCCTTGACGTAGAAGAGCAGCGCCTCGAAATGGGGATCGGTGGGTTCCATCGGGCCTTCCGCCGCACGTCGACCTGCCGGTGGAGGCTACCCTACGGGTGACCGGTGACCGGGGTGTTCGTGGCCTCCCCGGCCGGTGTCGAGGCGGGCCCCAGCTGGGCGATCAGCCCCCGGATGGTGTCCCCGGCCCGTGCCGCCTCCACCGCCAGGTCCCGGAAGCGGCTGCCGGTCGCGGACTCCGGCGACCGCTGCGCGGTCGCCAGCCGCCGGCTGAGCGCCGCCTTGTCCTCCAGCGCCCGCAACGCCATCCACAGCGCGCTTTCCAGCGCCTCGTCCGGCTCGTCCAGCAGGCCTTCCGGCGCCCAGGCATGTCCGGCCGGGCAGCGGTACCGGGGCGCCGGGCCGCCGCCGAACGGGACCAGCGCCCCGCCGCAGGACCGGCAGCCGTAGCCGGCAGCCGGCGTCGTGAGGTCTTCGGCGCTCGGCGGGCCGGGCTCGCCGAGCGCCGTGTCGGCGTCGCCGTCCGGGGGGCCCGCCTCGGTGCGTGGCAGGTCCATGGCGGTGATCCGGGCGATCAGTCCGCCCAGCCCGGCGGCGGGCGCGACGTGGCGGGTGGGGACGTACGCCAGTGCCGCCGCCGGCATCGCGGCGAACAGCGCCTCCGCCGGGTCCTGGACCACCGCGGTGCCCCCGCGCGCGACGAGGCCGGCCAGGCCGGCCGCGCCGTCGTCCCGGGTGCCCGACAGCACCACCCCCACCGCGCGCGGCCCGAAGGCCCGCGCGACGGAGCGGAAGAGCGGGTCGATCGCGGGTCGGTGACCGTTCTCGGTCGGACCCCGCGTCAGCCGGATCCGGTTGCCGAGCACCAGCAGGTGGTGGTCGTGGGGCGCGACGTGGATCCGGCCGTGACCCAGTTCGGCGCCGTGGACGGCGGTTTCCGCCACCAGCGGCCCGGTGCGGGTCAGGATCGCCGGCAGCACGCTCGGCGCGTCCCGGGGGATGTGCAGGACCACCAGGACGGTGCCGGGGAAATCGGAGGGCAGCCCGGCGACCAGCGCCCGCAGGGCCTCGACCCCGCCGGCGGACGCGCCGATGGCGATCACATCCCGATGCTGGCTCATGGTTCCTCCAGACCACCCCATCGTACCTTCGGTGACCTGCGGATCCGGCCTGCGCTTCCGCGACGGCGGCGGATGCCGCGGTTTGCCGGCCACCGTGCCGGGCATGTGGTGTCCGAGGCGAGGGGTGACAACGGATGGCGCGACGCGACCTGATCGTGATCGGTGGTTCGGCCGGCGCCCACGCCGCCCTGCAGAAGCTTCTGGCGCGGCTGCCGGTGGACCTGCCGGCCGCCGTCCTGATCGTCACGCACCTGGCACCCGGGGCCCGCAGCGCGCTGGCCGACGTGCTGGCCAAGCAGTCCGTGCTGCCGGTCGCCGCCGCGGCAGACGGCGAGACGGCCCGGCCCGGCCGGGTCTACGTGGCCGTCCCGGACCACCATCTCGTCCTCGGCGCGGGTGACGTGCTGCGGCTCAGCGCCGGTCCCCGGCAGAACCGGGTGCGGCCGGCCGTGGACGCGCTGTTCCGCGCGGCGGCCCGGTGGGGCGGCGCCCGGGTCGCCGGGGTGGTGCTGTCCGGAAGCCTGGACGACGGGGCGGCCGGACTGGCGGCGGTGGTGCAACAGGGCGGCGCGGCGCTGGTGCAGGACCCGGAGGAGGCCCGCTTCCCCGGCATGCCGAGGGCCGCGCTGGCGGCCGTGCCGTCCGCGGTGGTGGCGCCCGCCGGGCAGCTCGGGAAGCTGCTCACCGAGCTCGCCGGGCGACCGGTCGGCGCGGGCGGGCCGCCGGACGAGGATCTGATCTGGGAGACCGACATGGCCGCCGAGGGCCGTACCGCGGTGGGGCTTCCCCAGCGCCCGGTGGCGTTGGGCTGCCCCGACTGCCGGGGCGGGATGTACGAGGTACGCACCGGCCGGGCCGTGCACTACGTGTGCCACGTGGGGCACTCGTGGTCGCCCGAGTCGTTCGTCGTGGCCAGTGACGACGGCATCGAGCAGGCGCTGTGGACGGCGGTCAGCGCGATGCAGGAAAAGGTCACCATGCTGGGGGAGCTCGCGGTGGGCGCCGAACGGGCCGGGGACCGGGACCGTTGCGAGGGCTACCGGACGGAGGCGGATCGGGTCCGCCGCGACGCCGCGCTGGTGCAGCACCGCATGCTCGGGGCCGGCCAGCCGGCGCCGGAGTCGCAGCGGCCACCGGGCGTGAGCGGGGTGCGGCCGCACCCGGGTCCCCGGTGCGCCGGGCCGGGGGCCGGCGCTCCCGTGCCGTGAGATCGGCCGGTTAGCATGGGCCGGTGGGCGGCCGACGGGACAGTCAGGATCAGCCTTCCGTGCACGAGGGAGCGGTGCGGCGGCGCGAGGAAGCTGTCTCCGCGCGCGAAGCCGCCGCGGACCGGCGGGATGCCGCGGCGGATCGGCGCGAGATCCTGCTGGAGATGCGCAGCAGCGAGGCCGACCTGCGGGACAGCCGGGCCGATGAGCACGGCCGGCGGGAGCGGCGGTCGATGGACCGCCGGCAGGCCGCGGCCGACCGGCGTGCCGCCGCGGCCGACCAGCGCGACCGGCTCGCCGACCAGCGCGACCGGCTCGCCGACCGGCGTCAGCATGCCGCCGACGAGCGGGACCGGCTGGCCGACCAGCGGGAGATCGATGCCGAGCTGCGCCGGGAGGACGGGTAGGCCGGTCCGGGGCTCAGGCCGGGGCCGCGCCGGCGTTGTCCGGCACCGGAGCGGTGGCGTCCAACAGGTCGATCAGCCCGCTGATCCGCAACACCTGGTGGCTGATCCCGTGCACGTTGATCACCCGGTAGGCACGCCCGTTGGTGAGGGCCGCCTCCCGGCCCTGGAGCAGCGCGCGTACGCCCGCGGCGCCCAGGAAAGTGACGTGTCGCAGGTCCACGACCAGCTCGGCGGTCCCGTCCTGCTCCGCCGCGTTGCGCAGGAACGCGGCGAGCCCCGCGCTGGTGTCCTCGTCGATCTCCCCGATCACCGCGATGTGGCAGCTGCCGGCATCGTCGTGCTTGCGTACCGCGAATGGGCTGGACATGGCATCCTCCGGCGACACGACGGGGGCTTGGGACGGCTCCGATCGCATGTCGATAACCGACCGTGGCCGAGTCAAACATCCGGCCTGGCCGGAGCGGCTCAGCCGGCCCCGGTCCGGCGTGGCAGGGTGGCCCACACGATCTTGCCGTCGTGCGCCGGCAGGCTGCCCCACCGCACGGCCATCGCATCGACGAGCATCAGCCCGCGTGGGACCGCGGGGTCGGCCGAGACCCGGCACGGCAGCACCGGTTCCGCGGCGCTGCCGTCGCGCACGGCCACCGTGAGGTACCGCGGGCCCAGAGTCATTCGCAGGTCCACCATCGTCTGGGCGTGCACGACGGCGTTCGCCACGAGCTCGTTCGCGATCAGGCTGGCCGGTCCGGTCAGGTGCGGCAGCTCCCATCGCAGGCAGGCCTCGGTGGCCAGGTCGCGGGCCCGCTGAGCGGCGCCGCTGACCGGCAGCAGCCGGTCGCTGACCGACGGCATCCGCCGCCGTGGCTCAGCGGCCAGCGCCGCCGCCACCGACGAGTGCACCGCCAGCCGGCTGTAGGTGGTGGCGAGAACGCGCGCCAGTTCCGGATCCGGTGCGGCGAGCAGCAGCGGGGTGCCGGGCCACAGCGACGCGTGCCGGCTGACCGCCGCGAACACCGCAGCGGCAGCCGGCTCGGCGATGACGGCGCCGGTGAGGTCGACGACGATCGCGTCCGGCTGGTCGACCAGTGACTTCAACAGCACGGCTCGCACCCGCGGCGCGGAAGCCAGCGACAGCTCGCCCCGCACGCGCACCAGCAGGCGCGTCCCTACGGGGTCGACGTCGCACCGGATGGCAGACACGTGTCCATTCTTACGCGTCGAGGCGGGCGTGGCGAGCCGGCCGAGCTCAGCGCATCCGCAGAACTCGGCCGGCCCGGCACCCGCGCGGATGTCGGTGCCGGCGTGCACCGTGGGCCGGCGCCGCGCCGGGCTACCCGCGCCCGGTGCGGTCTGACGCCCGGTTCCGGCCGGGCGCCCCGTCGATTCGGTCGCATGACCGGCCGGGACGGGGGTAGACGTGCCGCGATCCTGATCACGAGGAGGCGAATGTCGATGGCGGAGATCCACGAATATCTGGCGGCGAACCGCTCCGAACTGCTCGGCCAGCTCGCCGAATGGGTCGGCGTGCCGTCGGTCGCCGGGACCCCCGAGCACGAGCCCGACCTGGTGCGATCGGCGAACTGGCTGGCCGCGGTGCTGCGCGACACCGGATTCCCGACCGTGCAGGTGTGGAAAGCGCCGGGCGCCCCGGCGGTGTACGCCCAGTGGTGCGCGGCGCCCGGCGCCCCCACCGTGCTGATCTACAGCCACCATGACGTGCGGGCGGTCAAGGGCGAGGACTGGGAGGAGACCACCCCCTTCCAGGCGGTCGTCCGGGACGGCTACCTCTACGGCCGCGGCAGCTCGGACGCCAAGGGTCAGGTCCTCACGCACGTGTGGGGCCTGCGCGCGCACCTGGCCGCGACCGGCGCCGACGCGCCGGCGGTGAACATCAAGCTGCTGGTCGAGGGGGAGGAGGAGACCGGCTCGGCGCAGCTGGCCGACCTCATCGAGCAGCACCGCGACCGCCTCGGCGCGGATCTGGTGATCTTCTCCGACACGCTGCTGTGGCATGCCGAGCATCCGGCGGTCTGTACCAGCATGCGCGGGATGATCAGCGCCCAGCTGCAGGTGTACGGGCCGCTGCGGGACGTGCACAGCGGCGCGGTGTCCGGCCCGGCGCCCAATCCGGTGTTCGAGCTGTCCCGGTTGCTCGCTCAGCTGCACGACGACAAGGGCCGGATCACCCTGCCCGGCTTCTACGACAGCGTGGCCGAGCCGACCGAGCGCCGGCGGGCGGAGCTGGCCGCGCTTCCCTTCACCGACGAGGACTGGCTGGAACGCTCGCAGACGCGCAGCATCGGCGGCGAGGCCGGGTACACCGTGCTGGAACGGCTGTGGCTGCGGCCGGCGGTCGAGGTGATCAGCGTGCTCGGGGGCGAGGCGAGCGGGCCGTCGCTCGCGGCGGTGCCGGCGGTCGCCGAGGCCGCCCTGAGCATCCGGATCGTGCCCGACCAGACCCCGGACGAGGTGGCGCGGCAGGTGCGCGACTGGGTCGCCGAGAACATCAGCGACCGCGTGGAGTACCAGCTGACCATCTCGGAGGAGACCGGCCAGAAGCCGTACGCCACCCCGCCGGACCACCCCGCCGTCGAGGCCCTCGCCGCGGCGATGGCGGACGGCTTCGGTGTGCCGGCCGGCCGGATGGGCAACGCCGGGGGCGGACCGGCCGAGCTGCTGTCACGCGTGATCGGGGCGCCGGTGCTGTTCTTCGGCACCGGGCTGCCGGAGGACCGCTGGCACGACAGCGACGAGCGGGTCTCCATCGACGTGCTGCTCGCCGGGGCGGCCACCCTGGCGTCGCTGTGGTCGCGGTTGTCCCGGTGGTGACCGGGCCGAACAGGTGAGGAGAGACCGATGCCGGTGACAGCGGAACCGGGGCGTCCGCACCGCGAACCGGAGGAGAACCCGGAGCACGGCCGGTTGAGCGTCCGCCGGGGCACCGCGATCGTGCCCGGTCGTGCCGGGACGCCGGGCTCCGGCACGACCGCCGGTGACCCGGGCGCCGGTGACCCGGGCGCCGCGGTCTTCGTGCCGGAACCGGCCGGGCGGGACGCGTACCGTCTGGTCGTGCTGCTGCACGGCGCCGGGGGCTCGGCCGGCCAGGGCCTCGGCCTGATGCTGCCGGTGGCCGAGCAGTACGGCCTGATCCTGCTCGCGCCGCAGTCGGTCGCGGCCACCTGGGACATGATCTCGTCGGGGTACGGCCCGGACGTGCGCCGGCTGGATCGGGCGCTCGCCGAGGTGCTGGCCAGCTATCCGGTGGCGGACATGTTCATCGGGGGCTTCTCCGACGGCGCGTCGTACGCTCTCTCCCTCGGTATGACCAACGGCGACATCTTCGACGGCATCGTGGCGTTCTCGCCGGGCTTCGCCGCGCCGATGGTGTCGCACGGCTCACCGCGGATCTTCGTGTCGCACGGCGACGCCGACCGCGTCCTGCCGATCGACCGGTGCAGCCGGCGGCTGGTGCCCCGGCTGAGCGCGCTGGGCTACCGGGTGACCTACGACGAGTTCCGCGGCGGTCACGAGGTGCCGGACCGCATCGTCGTCCGGGCCGCCGGGTGGCTGGGGGAGAGGTGAGCCGCCACCGGCATAGGACCGCCGGGTTGCGGGAATCCCACGACTCTCCCGGCCGCTGGCGATCGGGAGCGCCGGTGACGATGTCGAGATGAGGGCGAGACGATGAGTGAGATGCCGCAGCCGGACGACCAGCCGGAACCCGTCGAGGTGCCGGAGCAGCCGCAGGACACGGTGAACGACCCCGACGACGTGCACGGTTCCGATGTCACGGCGGAGGCCGGCGCGCCGGAGCCGACGGACTGACCGGGCCGGTGGAAGCGGGCAGCCGGCCCGCCCGGTGACGCGGGCCGGCTCCGGCTCAGTTCGGCAGCAGCCGTCCCAGCACGCCCTTGGCGGTGGCGCCGGCCCGGTAGGACTGCACCAGGTGGGAGCCGGCGGCGATGTTCGCGCCGGCCAGCACCGGCCCGACGAACTGGGCGACCCGCTGCTGCCGCTGCCACTTCGCGATCCGCTCCGGGGTCCGCTCGGTCGGAGTGGTCGCGTCGGTGACGTCGACCGGCTCACCCATGCGTTCCGCCTCCGCCGTGGCGTCGGCGATGCGCTTGCCGCAGTAGGCGGCGTACGCGGTGGCCGCGGCGCCCGCCACGGCGAGAGCGGCCTTGGCCGCGCCGACCGTGCCGAAGCCCTTCTGCAGGGCGATCCGGCGGCCGCCGACCCGGGTCAGCTGTATCCCGGCCAGCAGGGTGGCGGCGATCCCGGCCCACTGCGCCGGCGCGAACCGGCCCCACGCCGAGCTGGCCACCCGGATCCGGTCGGAGCCGTCCTTGAGGTCGCGCCCGGCCGAGTTCACCCCCACCACGCCCATGGTGGAGCCGCCGAACCAGAGCGCCGAGCCCAGGTCGTGCACGGCCTGCGCCATCGCGTGTTTGTCGTCCTGCATCGTCAACATCGATAAGATCCCTTCGTCTGTGTCGACGGTCGGTCGCCTGACGAAGTGCCCGGATACCCGCCGTGCCGCGGAGAAACCCGCCGGTCGCCGCCGGGTTCGTGCCGCCCGGCGGGTTTGCCGGACCGGAGCGGGGGTAGCCGGGCGGCGCGAGAGGCCCGACACCGTTGCCGGACGGCGGTACCGCTGTGACGAACCCGAATCTCGACTCCACCCGGATCGCGGCGTTGCCGGCCGCGCGGGTGGTGTGCGCGGACAGCGTCTGCCGCGCGCTGCTCGCCACGGCGGTGCCACCACAACAGCGGCGCGACAGCGTCCTGCGCCGCGTGCCGGTGCTCGGCCGGCGTGGTGAGCTGCCGCCGGACCTGCGGCGGGCGGTGCTGGCCGTGGACGCCGCCGACGAGGCCGTGCCGCTCGCCCGGATGGACGACGTCGACGTGGACGCGGTGGCGGCGTGGATCGCCGGGCGCTTTCCGGCTGCCACGTACCCCGCCGCCGTGCTCGGCTCGCCGCACGGCGCCGCGGTGCATCTCGCGGCCGCCTGCCGTGGCGCCTGGCTCCCCACGTCGTTCACCCTCACCGCGCCCTGGCCCGGCGGGTCCGCCGGGGACTGGGTGTCGGCCATGGCGTGGGGCACCCGGCTGGCGCAGCGGCTGATGGACCGCAATCCGGCGATCACCGTACGCCAGGTCCACGATCCCGTGCTGCGGGGCGCGCTGTGCGGCGCCACCGTGTCGTTGCAGGTACGATGGCGGACCCTGCCACCGGCGTACCGGGACTTCCTGGAGCGCCGGATCGCGGCCGGTGGGTCCTCCGTGCTGGTGCGTGACCTGCGCACCTGGCCGGTGCTGGACGGCCCGCCCGGCTACGGCTTCCAGATCGGCACACCGACCAGCGGCTGGACCGCGGCCGGCTACCGCACCGACCACCCGGCGTTCCGGCGGCTGCTGCACGAGATCGCCGCCGGCCGGTGGCCCGGCCCGGGGCCGGCGGTCGGCCCGGGGTACGCCGAGACCAGCGGAGAACCCACGATCGACGCCGAGCTGCACCGTGCCGCCGCGGCGACCGGCCGGGCCCACCACCGGGTGTACTACACCGATCCGCAGGCCCTGAGCGCCGGCGTGGCCGACATGTACCGCGCCTGGTGGCGATCCGCGGGCGGCGGCCGGCACGCCCTGGTGCACACCGCCCGGATGACGGACCCGTGGCGGAGCATCCGTGGCCGGATGGTGCCCTACTGGTGCGAATCGTCGTCACGCGCGGTCGTCGACGCGGTGCAGTTGTGGCTGGCCGGCAGCGAGCCGTTCGACCGGATCAGCGTGCTGCCGGACCCGCCGGGCAGCCCGGACGACAGCGTGGCCACCCTGACCCACTGGCGCGCGGTCGCCGCCTTCGCGGCCCGGGACGGGCGGGTGGACGAGCTGGTGGCCGGCCGGTATCCGCTGCTGCCGCCGGCCGCCGCGCACGCCACCCGGTACCCGGTGGACGTCACCGAGCCGGCCGGTCCGCCCGCGCCGCTGCCGGTCGCCGAGGCGCTGCGGCATCTCGGCGCGTGCAACGGCCTCTCCGGGCTGGTGATCGCCTCGGCCTGACCTGCTGCATCTCCGGGTCGCCCTGGAACCGGACGTCCGATCCGGTGTCCGGCCCGGCCCACCGGCGGTCAGGGCGTGACCAGCCACTGGAGGGTGGCCCGTGCGCCCCGGTGGTGGAGGGAGGCCAGCGCGGCGCGGTAGGCGGACACGAACCGCTCGTGCTCCACCAGGTCACCGAACACCTCCCGGTACGCCACGAAGGCCAGCGGGTCGGCGCGCTGCCGGCCGGCGTTGGCCATCAGGATGTCCCGGAGCCGGTCGACGACCTCGATCGGCGCGCCGTGCTCGTCGACCCCCTCGGCGTACCGGGCCCAGCTGGCCACCACCGCGGCGGCGCGGTGGATCTCCCCGCCGGTGGCCAGATGGTGACGGATCACCGGGAGCACCCATTTCGGGATCCGGTCGGAGGTGTCCGCGCACAGCCGGGCGACGGTGTCGCGCACGGCCGCGTTGGAGAAGCGTTCGATCAGCTGGCGCTGGTACGCGGCGAGGTCGATGCCCGGCACCGGTGCCAGGGTGGGCCGGGCCTCCCGGTCCAGGTAGGCGAGCAGGAAGGTGGCGAACAGCCGGTCCTGGCACACCTCGTGCACCAGCCGGTACCCGGCGAGGTGGCCGAAGTAGCACAGCGCCTGATGACCGGCGTTGAGCAGGCGCAGTTTCATCATCTCGTACGGCCGGACGTCGGCGGCCAGCTGCACACCGGCGTCCTCCAGGGGCGGCCGGCCGAGGCTGAAGTCGTCCTCGACGACCCACTGGGTGAACGGCTCGCACACCACCGGCCACCGGTCGTGGACGCCGAACCGCCGGCCGATCTCGGTGATGTCCCGGTCCGTGGTCACCGGCGTGATCCGGTCGACCATGCTGTTCGGGAACCGGACGTGCCCGGCGATCCAGTCGGCCAGGCCGGGGTCGCGCCGGCGGGCGAAGGCGACGAAGCTGCGCCGGGCGGTGTCGCCGTTCTCCTGGATGTTGTCGCACGACATGATCGTGAAGGGCGGGGTCCCGCTCTCGCGGCGCCGCGCCAGCGCGTCGGTGATCAGCGCGAACATCGAGCCGGCGGTGCCGTCGGCGGCGGGGAAGGCGTAACCGCCCTCGGTGACGGTCAGCGAGACGATCCGGACCGCCGGGTCGGCCAGCTTCCGGATGACCCGCTCCGGGTCGTCGGGGGCGAACAGGTGCTCCCGGATCGAACCGACGACCCGGGGCGTCAGCGTGCCGTCGGGGGCCTTGACGACGAGCGTGTACAACCCGTCCTGGGCGTTGAGGATCTCGTTCATCCGGCGGTCGCCGGGCATCACCCCGACGCCGCAGATCGCCCAGTCGAGCGCCTTGCCGGCGTTCATCAGGCGATCGATGTACATCGCCTGGTGTGCGCGGTGGAACCCGCCGACGCCGAAGTGCACGATGCCGGTGGTGCACCGGGCCCGGTCGTACCGGGGCCCCGGAATCCCGGCGGGCAGGTCGGGCAGGGTGGCGGCGGTCAGCGGGATCATGGACCCTCCAGGTTCCCGCCGGCCGCGACGGCGGTCGGCGCCGCCGCGGCAAGGATCCGCAGGGGTACGGGCCGCCGCCCGGCCGGCGTCATGCGACGGCCCGGTCCGGATCGCGCCCGGCCGTCGCGGCCCAGGCCGGGTCGTGCGCCGCGGTGGTGTGCGCCCGGTCCTGCCCGGGCAGCAGCTCGGCGGCCAGGTAGTCGCAGATCGTCGCGGCCGGTCCGTACAGCTCCAGGTCATGCAGAGCGTACTCGAGCATGGTGACGAAGTCGTCGTCGTCGCTCAGCGGGCCGAAGAGCGAGCGGTCCGCCAGCAGCGGGCGCGGGTCGGTGCCGCCGGCCACCGCCAGGGGCTGCAGGGCGTCCCGGCGGGCGTCCCTGACCTCGATGGGCGCGCCGGTGAGATCGTATCCCCGCAGGTAGCAGAACCATCCCGCCACGGCGAGGGTCAGCAGCAGCGCCGGTTTCCCCTCCCGGCGCGCGCTGATCAGCGAGGGCAGCAGGTAGGCCGGCATCTTGGTGGAGCCGCGCCCGCACAGCCGGGACAGCTGGTCGCTGATCCGCGGGTTGGCGAACCGCTCCAGGATCGTCCGCTGGTAGGCCTCCGGGTCGACCCCGGGCGCCGGCGGCAGCAGCGGCGCGATCTCCTCCCGCATCAGCGCCGCGAGATAGTCGGCGATCACCGGATTGGCCATGGCGTCGGTGCTGGTGCGGTATCCGCCGGCCAGCTGCCCGAGATAGCCCAGGGCGCTGTGGCCGGCGTTGAGCAGCCGGGTCTTCATCAGCTTGTAGGGTGCGACGTCGGGAACGAACTGGACGCCGACGCGCTCCAGCGGCGGGCGGCCGTTGCAGAAGTCGTCCTCGACGATCCACTGGATGAACGGCTCGGTGATCACCGGGGACCGGTCGAGGACGCCGAACCGGTCGGCCACCAGCCGGCGTGCCTGGTCGTCGGTCTGCGGGGTGATGCGGTCCACCATGCTGGCCGGGAAGGACGCGTGCGTCTCGATCCAGGCGGCCAGCTCGTCGTCGCGCAGCCGGGCGAGGTCGAGGACGGCGGCGCGGGTGGCCGCGCCGTTGTCCGGCAGATTGTCGCAGGAGAGCACGGTGAAGGCGGGCAGCCCGGCGCGGCGGCGCAGGTCCAGGGCCTCGACCAGGTAGCCGGGGGCGGTGCCGGGATGCCGGGGGTCGGCCAGGTCGGCCCGTACCGCGGGATCACCGGTCCGGAGCCGGCCCGTGTCGTCCAGGTGATAGCCGTCGCCGGTGATGGTCAGGGTGACCACCCGGATGCGCGGGTCGGCGAGGCAGTCGAGCACGGCACGCGGGTCGGCCGGGGCGTACCGGTAGCCGATCATCGAGCCCACGGCCCGCGCGGTGTCGCCGTGGCGGCTGCGCTGCACGACCGTGTAGAGGCAGTCCTGCGGGATCAGCGCGTCGCGCATGGTCGTGGAGCACAGCCCGACGCCGATCTCGCCCCAGCCGGTGTCGCCCTGGCGGGCCAGCTCGTCGAGGTACACCGCCTGGTGGGCGCGGTGGAAGCCGCCCACCCCGAGATGGACCACCGCGGGGGTCAGCGCCGCCCGGTCGTACGCCGGCACGTCGACGCGCCCGGCGAAGGTGGGCAGGGTCCGGTCGGTGAGCGGGCGCCCACCCAAAGGGGCAGAAACAGTGACGTTCATGGTCAAACCTTTCGAAATCCGTGCGCACGCCGTCGACGCCGGTGCCGGCGGGTGAGCCGGTCCGGGCACGGGCACGGTGGAGGGGAGCGCGGCCGCGTGGGCCGCGAGGTGCGGGAGCCGGCCGCTGCTTGACCGGTCCCGAAGACGCGGCCGGATCCCCCGATCGGTACGCCCCAAACGCCCGATCTGTCGGGCAGATCCCGCCGGGCGTGCCGAGGTTCGTTAGAACCGCGGCCGCCGGGGTAGACGGCGCCTCACCCACCGCCTCGACCGCGGCTCACCGAGCCAGCGGCGCATCGAGCGGGGAAAGGGGCGTCGTGCACCGCATCATCCTGGACACCGACGTCGCCATGGGCGCGCCCGGCTCCGACATCGACGACGGCTTCGCCATGGCCCTCGCCGTGGACCTGGCCGACCAGTCACTGGAGCTGGTCACCACGGTCAACGGCAACACCGACGTCGAGACGGCCACCGTGGTGGCGCTCGACCTGCTGGACCGTCTGGGCCGCCCCGGCATCCCGGTGGTCAAGGGCGCCCCGGCCCCGCTGCTGCGCCCGCTGCACGACCATCCGGCCCGCGACCGGGTGGCCGGGCTGCGGGAGCGGCTGGGCGGTCGCGCCCCGGCGCCCGGCCGCGCGGCCACGGCGATCATCGACCACGTGCTCGCGAACCCCGGCGAGATCAGCCTGGTGGCGATCGGGCCGCTGACCAACGTCGCGGTCGCCCTGATCCTGGAGCCGTCGCTGAGCTCGGCGGTCAAGGAGATCGTCGTGATGGGCGGTGTCTTCCTGCGGACCACCAGCAGGTTGTCGATGCCGGGGGAGTTCAACATCTGGATCGACCCGGAGGCGGCGGCGATCGTGCTCAACAGCGGCGCGCACCTGCGGTTCATCGGGCTCGACGTCACCCTGCAGGTGCAGCTGAGCCGGTGCGACGCCGACCGGTTGCAGGCCACCGGCCGCCCGTTCGCCTCGTACGCCGGCAGGTGCGCCAACGCCTGGATCGACTACCTGCGCGCCGCGTACCCGCGGCAGGGGTTCGACCATGCGCCCATGCACGACCCGCTCGCGGTCGCGGTGGTCAGCCGGCCGCAGCTGGTGACCTGGCGGCCCGCCCGGGTGGTCGTCGAGGCGTGCAGCGACATCACCCGCGGCGTCACCGTGGCCGACCTGCTGGTCTCGCACCGGCCGCCGCAGCCCAACTGCCTCGTCGCCACGGAGGTGGACAGCGCCGCCTTCATCGAGTTCTTCCTCAACCACGTCTACTCGCTCTGACCCGCGCGACGCGCCGGCGCCGCGACGGTCCGGGGCGGGAAGGGAGCCGGGATGCCGGTACCGACGATCCACCACCCCGGCGCACGCCGGTTGCTGCCGCTGCTCGCCGCGGTGACGCTGATCGTGGCGGTGGCCGGCTGCGGTGCCCGCGGACCCTCCGGCATCACCACGCTGACCTTCGTCAACGCTCAGGACCCCGGAACCTTCGACCGGGTCGTCGCGGCCTTCGAGGCGGCCCATCCGGCGATCCGGATCGAGCAGCAGGCCGTGCCGTTCGACGACCTCAACGCGACGCTCCAGTCCCGGCTGGGCACCAGGGACGCGGACATCGACCTGTACGACGTCGACGAGCCGCGGCTGGCCGCCTTCGCCGCCCGCGGGTTCCTGGAGCCGCTCGACGACCTCGCCGGTGCGGCGGCCGGCCGGATCGACCCCGCCGCGCTGAAGATCACCAATTACCGGGGCACGCAGTTCGCCATGCCCCGATGGACCTCCAGCCAGCTGCTCTACTACAACCGGGCGCTGCTGGCCCGGGCGGGGATCACGCCGCCGAGCAGCGCTCCGCAGAGCCCGGCCACCTGGGAGCGGATCACCGCGGACGGACAACGGGCGCAGGCGGCCGGCGCCCGGTACGGCCTGATCTTCGACCAGGTGGACCGCTACTACCAGCTCCAGCCCCTGGCCGCCTCGCTGGGCGGCGGACCCGGCCTGACCGGCCCGGACCTGCTGGAGCCGGACATCACCAACGCGGCCTGGACGCAGGCGTTCAGCTGGTACCACGCGATCTTCCGGAGCGGGGTCGCCCCGCGCGGCATCAACCCGGAGCAGACGCCGTCGCTGTTCGCCGCGGGCAGCACGGCGTACTTCGCCGGAGGCCCGTGGAACGCCGCCGCCTTCGACGAAGCCGCCGACGTCGACTACGGCGTGGCGCCGTTCCCCCGTTTCGCGCAGGGCCGTCCGGCCACGTCCACCGGCTCCTGGGCGACCGGCATCAGCCCGTTCTCCGCGCACAAGGACGCCGCCAAGGAGTTCCTCCGGTACATGACCGTCGATGCCGCCGGCGCCGGGCAACTGGTCAGCGACAACATCCCGGTGCAGCGGCAGGCCTTCGAGCGGTACCTGAGCCGCCTGCGCGACCGGGGCGCCCGGTACGCGCAGATCGCCGGCATCGTCCGGTACGCCCTGGCCGGCACCTCGGTGTCCCGGCCGGTCACCGTCGGCTACGTCGACTTCGAGTCGGTCATGAACAGGGCGTTCGCCGACATCCGCAACGGCACGGACGCCGCCGCCCGGCTCGGCCAGGCCACCGGGGAGCTGACCCGTGCGCTCGCCAAGTACCGCAGATAGGAGGCCGCGATGAGGGTACGGCGCAGCTGGCGCGGGCGGCTCGGCGACCTTCCGGTCGCGTTGACCTTCCTGGTGCCGGCGGTGCTGGCCGCCGTCCTGCTCCGGCTCTGGCCGACCTGCCGGGCGCTGTGGGACAGCCTGCACAGCTCGCCGCTGGGGATCGAGCCGACGCACTGGGTCGGCCTCGCCCAGTTCCGGGCGCTCCTGAGCGACCCGGACTTCCTCAACTCCCTCAAGGTCACCGCGCTGTTCGGGATCGTCGTGAACCCGCTGCAGATCCTGCTCGCGCTGGTGCTGGCGGTCGTCCTCAACGAGCGGATCCGGGGCGCGGGCGTGATGCGCACGCTGGTCTTCCTGCCGGTGGCCATCCCGCAGAGCGTGTCGGCGGTCATCTGGGCGGTCGCGTTTCGCCCCGACGGGCCGCTCAACGGCCTGCTCGCCCGCGCCGGCATCGCGGGGCAGGGCTTCCTCACCGCGCCGGACCAGGCGCTGGCCTCGATCATCCTGGTCGTCTCGTGGATCGGGGTGGGCTACTGGATGATGTTCCTGATCGCCGGTCTCAAGGAGATCGACCCACAGCTCTACGAAGCCGCCGCGCTGGACGGCGCCGGCCGCTGGGCCCGGTTCCGGCACGTCACGATCCCGCAGCTGAGCCGCCAGCTCACGTTCGTCCTGGTGGCCGACACGGTCTCGAACCTGCTGGTCTTCGCCCCGGTGAACATCCTCACCGACGGCGGCCCGAACGGCCGGACCGATCTGATCATGAACGACGTCTTCGACCGGGCCTACAACCAGGGCGACCTCGGGGCGGCGGCGGCCGGGACCTGCGTCGTCGTGGTCATCGCGCTGGCCGTCGTCCTGATCCAGTTCCGGCTCCTGAACAGGGGAGGTGGCTGAGTGTCCACCGGCACCGTGCGGCCGGCCGCCGCCGGCCCGGATCCGTCGGCGGGCGAGCGCCGGCCCGCCACCCGGCGCCGGCCACGCGTCGGGACGGCCGCGCTGGGCTCGTTCCTGGCGCTGCTGTTCCTGCTGCCGCTGTGGTGGACCGTCGCCGGGGCGCTGCGCCCGCAGGACGAGACGTTCGCCACCCTCTTCCCGGTCTCGCCGTGGACGATGCTGCCGCGCGAGGTCACCCTCGCCAATGTCGGCCGGCTGTTCGACGCCGGCTTCGCCCGCGCCATGCTGAACTCGGCCGTCGTCACCCTGGGGACGCTCGCCGGTGGCCTGGCCGTCTGCGCGGCGGCGGCGTTCGCGCTCGCGGTGCTGCGGTTCCCCGGCCGGGGCGCCGTCCTCGCCGTCATGGTGGTCTCGTTCCTCATCCCGTTCGACGCCATCGCGATCCCGCTGATGTCGATCTTCCGGGAAGCGGGGCTGTCGAACTCGTACCTGGCGCTGATCCTGCCCGGCATCGGCAACGGGTTCGCCGTCTTCCTGCTGCGCGGCTTCTTCCTCGGGATACCGCCCGAACTGGCCGAGGCCGCGCGGGTCGACGGGCTCGGGTGGTGGGGGGTGTTCTGGCGCATCTACCTGCCGCTGTCCCGGCCGGCGCTGATCGGCGCGGGGCTGATCCTGTTCGTGTTCCAGTGGCAGGCGTACCTGTGGCCGCTGCTGATCGCGCCGGACCCGGACATGAAGGTGGCGCCGGTGGCGATCGCGCAGTTCGCCGGTCAGCAGGGGGTGGACTTCGGGGCGATCTTCGCGGGCGCCACGCTCACCGCGCTGGTGCCGCTGCTGGTGCTGCTCTTCTTCCAGCGTTACTTCACCCCGTCGGTGTCGGCCTCCGGGCTCAAGGGCTGAGGTCCCGGGCCGGCCGCCACGAGGATCCGGCGCAGCGGTTCCCAGAGCGCCGGTGGCCCGGCCAGCACGTCACCGCTGTGCGGCCAGGTGTCCGGCGTCACGCCGGTCAGGTCGCCGACCACCCCGCCGGCCTCCTGCACCAGCAGGGTCCCGGCGGCGCAGTCCCACGAGTGGATGCCGGGCAGCCACGCGCCGTCGGCGCGGCCGGTCGCCACCAGGGCCAGCGCCGCCGCCGCGCTGCCCCCGCGGCGCAGGTCCCGGACCCGGGGGGTCAGCGCCGCCACCATCCGGCCGGTGTACGCCCGCTGCGCCGGGGTGCCGAGATTGACCTCGATCAGGGCGCGGGTCAGGTCGTCGCCCCCGCTGACCGTGGTCCGCGTGCCGTCGAGGCAGGTGCCGTCCCCGGCCGACGCCTCGGTGATCCGGCCCAGGGCCGGTTCCAGCACCACCGCGGCCAGCAGCCGGTCACCGGCGGTGTCGGCGGCGGCGACGCTCACCGACCAGTCGGCCCGGCCGTAGAGGTAACTCGTGGTGCCGTCGATCGGGTCGATGATCCAGTGCACGCCGCTGTGCCCGGCCGCGCCGCCGTGCTCCTCGCCGAGGATGCCGTCGTCCGGGCATCGCCGGGACAGCACCGCGCGGATCGCCGTCTCCGCCTCACGGTCGGCCTGACTGACCAGGTCCGCGGGACCGGCCTTCTCCTCGATCCGCAGCCGGTCCGCGTGGTCGCGCCACCCGAGGGCCACCTCCGCGCCGGCCTGTGCGGCCAGCCGGGCGATCGCGCGCAGTGCGGCCGGTGTCCGGTTGTCAGCCACGGGCCGGCCGCTGACTCTGCGCGGTGAGGAGCCGCCAGGTGTCGTGCCCGACGGCGATCCGGGCGGCCGGGGCGAGCGCCCGCATCAGCGGTTCCCGGATCGCTCGCCGCGGGTGGCTCAGGCTGTCCAGCGACTGGGCGCTGAAGTGCAGGTAGGCCAGCAGCACGGCGGTCCACGGCAGGCACGCCGCCACCGGGGCGCGAGCCGGCCCGGCCAGGGTGGCGGCGAGCACGGCGGCGGCGCCGAGGGGTACGGCCACGGTCCGCCGGCCCGGCAGCAGGATCACGACCAGCGTGGCGACGCCGCCGGCCAGCGCACCCAGCACCGGAGCGCCGGGCTCGTGCACCGGCGTGGTCAGGAGCAGGCCGGTGACCGCCGCACCCGCGCCGGCCAGCACCAGGGCCAGGTTCCAGGGCGCGGTCGCCGGCGTACGGCCGCGCAGGGCGGCCCAGCGTGCCGGCGATCGGCCCGGGGTGACCGTGGCGGGCAGCCAGCGGGTCAGCGCGAGCATGTGCTCCCGGGCGAGCGAACCGTCCGCCGTCCAGCTCACCCGCCCACCGTCCAGCCGGGCGAAGGCGAGCGACTCGACGGCCCAGCGACTGGTGACGAACGCGATCCCGTACGCCCACAGGGTCACCGCGGCGGCGAGCGCCAGCCCCGGCCGATCGCCCAGGTCCACCGCCATGGCCAGCCCGGTCATGCCGCGTACGACGTAACCGGCGCCCACCGTCAGCCACAGCGACACCAGCACGGGCGTGACGCGGGGTGTGCCGCCGCTCCCGCGGCCGGTGGCGGCCGACCGCAGCGCCTCGTACGCGACGGCCACGCCGAACACCCCGGCGATCATCGCCAGCACCGTGCCACCCAGGCGCAGGCCGGGCAGCAGGGCGACGCCGACGGCCACGCCGAGCCGCGCGGTGGCGACGACGGTGCTGGCGGTGACGCGTTCCCGGGCCAGCTGCGGCGGGCCGGGCAGGCGGCCGCGCCGGGCCCGGCCGGGGTGACGCTGGTCGGCGGCGAAGCCGCGGATGTCGTTCCACTGATATCGGGCCGGGTAGACCAGCAGCTCCAGCACGACGAGACCGATCAGCGCCCGCAGGACGGTGTCGCGGCTCGCCCCGCCCTCGGCCAGCACGCCGAGCCCGAAGGCCAGCGGCATCAGCAACGCCTTCACCGCGTCGCCCGGGCGCGGCATCACCAGGTAGGACAACAGCGAACGGCCGGCCGGCGCGCTGGGCGGACGGGCCCACGTCGCGGGCGGGATGAAGGTGACGGCGCGCTGCCCGGAGCGGCTCGCCGCAACAGTCGGGAAATCATCCGTGCGTGACATGGCGCAGGCTACCCGCGCGGGTGCGGCGCAAACTCCGGGAGTGCGGCGCCGGCCGCCGCTAGGCGGCCGCCAGCACGAGCGCGTCGGCCGACTCGGCCTCGGTGCTTTCCGCGATGATGGCGGGCCGGGTCGCGGCGGAGGTCCGTGCCGGGCGTGCCGCGGTCGCCAGCACCCAGCACACCACCAGGGAGCTGGCCAGGCCGGTGAGGCCGCAGATCAGGACGGCGGGCTGGGCGACTCCGTGCCCGTACCCGCTCCAGCAGAGGTTCGCGGCGGCCGCGAAGGCCCACCGGGCCGGCGAGACGCCGGACAGGTCCTGGCCACGGTCGCGCAGCAGGGCCAGCGGCTGCGGGATGTTGGCCACGACGACGGCGACGGTCAGCACCGCGCCGAGCACCGATCCGGCGGCCCGGCCGCCGATGCCGGGCAGCTGGGCCGCGCCGGCGGCGGCAGCCGTGGCCAGCAGCAGCACGAGCGCGGCCCCGGCGCCGGCCCCGGCCCGGCGCCGGCTCAGCGCGGGCTGCGTGACCAGCAGGGCGGTCAGGACGGCGACCCCGGCCACCGCTGCCACCGTGTTCGTGACGACCTGGACCCGGTCACCGATCAGCAGCCCGTACGTCACCCAGCCCACCGGCAGGGCGACGCCCAGCCACGTGGCGGTGAGGGAGAGCCCGGCGGTGCGCCGGCGGACGCACGACGTCCACACCTGCGGCCAGAGCAGGGCCATCGACAGAGCAGCGGCGAACCAGCCAAGGACAGTGATGAGCATGAACTTCCGATCGACGACGGCGGGTCTTCGTGCCGCGCTGGAGCGCGGCGGCCGTCTGCCGTATCGGTGCTGCTGGAAGGCCACTGAGCCGGTTCGGAAGCGGGCAACGGCACGCTTCCCGGCCGGCAACGCGGTCGCACCCGGACCCGCCGGCCGGGGGTCCGGGCGCTGGTCGTGCCGGGTCGTCGCCCCACTGCCGGGCCGCCTCGGCGATCACCGGGCCGGCCGGCTCAGGGGCCGCGGCGCGCCGTCCCGCGGCGCGCGGCATCCGGGCCCGACGTCGTGGCCGACCGGCGCGGTGCGGCCCGTCCCGGACGGTCCGGCGCTCATCCGGCGGCGTGCCGCGTCCCGACCGGCTCGCCGAGCAGCGCCGCCGCCAGCTGCGCCCAGGAGTGGATGACGGTGCTGGCGCCGGTCTCCAGCAGGGCGCGTGCGCGGGCGTCGCGCTCGCGCGGGGCGACGAAGGTGACGTTCCCGACGGTGCGGATACCGGCGGCGACGGCCGACTGCGCTCCCGGCAGCGAGTCTTCGACGGCCAGCGCCTGCCCGGGTGCGACGCCGAGCTGCCCGGCGGCGTGCCGGTAGATCGCGGGATCGGGCTTGCTGGTCGGCCGGGGGAGCGAGTCCTCGGCGCTGTACCGGCGGTGCGCGGGGATCAGCTCGGCGAGGCCGGTGGCCCGGAAGCACGCGTCGAGCCGGGACAGCGCGCTGGAACTGACCGCGGCCAGCGGGTAGCGCTCCGCGAGCTGATGCAGCGGTTGCCGGACGGCCGGGTCGGGGCGCAGCACCCGTCCCAGATGGTCGCTGACGATCCTCTTCTCCTGCGCGACCCAGTCGTCGAGCGTCGCCGCGGTCAGCGCCGGCCGGCCGGCGCCGTCCCGGCCCGGACGGCGGCCCGGGTGCAGCGCCGGTTCCACGGCGACGCCGTGCGCGATGGCGAGATCGATCGCGGTGGTGCGGAAGTTCTTGCCGGTGGTGGTGGCCAGCAGCTGCTCGGCGGTGTAGGTCTGCCGGACGCCGAGGGACGCGAGGAAACGGTTGGTGACGTCGGCGGAGGCGACGAAGGCGGGCTCCTCGGACGGGAACAGGCTGCCGTCCGCGTCGAGCAGCAGGACCCGCGGGTCATCCGCGAACGCGCGGCCGGCCATCAGCGGACCCCCCGGACGGCCATCCAGGTCTCGATGGTCTCGCGCGGCCCCGCTCGCAGCGCCTCGGACGCGACGTGCAGGTCACGGACGAACTCCGGGTCGTCGGCGAGGCTGTCGAACAGCTCGCGGACGGTCAGCAGGGGCCGCGGGTTCAGCCCGTCCTCCTGCGCGAGCGGGACCAGCTCGTCCTCGCGGGGTCCCTCCACCGTGATCGGATCGCCGGCGTAGTCCTCGCCCTGCAGGTAGCGGAACCAGCCGGCGACGGCCAGGGTCAGCATGGGCGCGGGCCACCCGCGGTGCCGGCTCTCGGTGATCGAGGGCAGCAGGTAGGACGGCACCTTGGTGGAGCCCCGCCGGCACAGCCGGGAGAGCTGGTCGGCGATCTCCGGGTTGGCCAGCCGGTCCAGCAGGGCGGCCCGGTAGGCGTCCAGGTCGATGCCGTCGACCCGGGGCAGCAGCGGGCGGATCTCGTCGACCAGCGCGGACACGTACGCGGCGTAGGCGGGGTCGGCCATCACCTCGGCGGTGGTCCGGTAGCCGGCCAGGTAACCGAGGTAGCCCAGGGCGCAGTGACTCGCGTTGAGCAGGCGTTTCTTGGTCAGCTCGTACGGGGCCACATCGGCGACGAACTGTACGCCGACCCGCTCCAGCGGCGGCCGCTCGTTGCAGAACCGGTCCTCGACGACCCACTGGGTGAACCGTTCCGTGATCACCGGCCAGCGGTCGTCGACGCCGAACGACCGGACGATCCGGTCCCGCTCCTGCGGGGTGGTCTCCGGGGTGATCCGGTCGACCATGCTGTTCGGGAAGGCGACGTTCCGCTCGATCCACCGGGCCAGCCCCCGATCGCGCAGCTCGGCGAAGGAGACCACCATGGTGCGTGCGGCCGCGCCGTTGCCGGGGATGTTGTCGCAGGACAGCACCGTGAACGGCGGCACGCCCGCGCGGCGGCGGCGGTCCAGCGCCTCGACCAGGTAGCCGAAGACGGTGTCCGGCCGGCCGGGGTCCTCCAGCTCGGAGGCGACCAGCGGGTCGTCGCCGGAGAAGTCGCCGTCGGCGTTCAGGTGGTAGCCGTTGCCGGTGATGGTCAGCGTGACCAGCCGGGTCGCCGGGTCGCTGAGCGCGTCGAGCACGGCCTCCTGTTCCCGGGGCGCGTACAGGTACCGGCCGATCACCCCGACCACCCGGGCGGTGGTGCCGGAGCCGTCCCGCTCGACGACCATGTACAGGCAGTCCTGCGCCTTGAGGACCTCGCCCATCTGCGGGCTGCGCAGGCCGACCCCGATCAGTCCCCAGTCGCCGGCGAGGCCGCGGCGGGCCAGCTCGTCGAAGTAGACGGCCTGATGGGCGCGGTGGAAACCGCCCACGCCGATGTGCACGACACCCGGGCGTATCGCGCCGCGGTCGTACCCCGGCGCCTGGACGGCCTCGGGGAGCGCGTGCAGGGTCGCGTCCGACAGCGGGACGAGGTCGGTAAGGGTCCCGGTAGTTTTCTGGGCATACATGATGATCCATCCGACATAGAGGAGGTTCCGGTTAGGTGGGGGCTCCGGCTACCCCGCGGCCGATCGGTTACACCCCCGGACTCCCGGGCGGCCGACCGGTCCCGGTCATGGTGCGGCGTGGCCGGGCCGGGAACCAGCCGCGCGCCGGCCGCGCCGCGGCGCAGGGGTCCGCCGGCTGAACGGCGGGTCAGGACGTCGGCCGGGTGTGCCGGGCCGATCCGGGCGCCGGGTGGGTCGCAGGCGTGCCGGTGGCGACCGCCGCCAGCCGGGGCAACAGCCAGGGCGCGATGATCCGCTGGACGCCGGCCGGGGTGTAGTGCAGGCCGTCGCCGCGGACCCGGACGCCGCCCACCCGCCAGGTGAACCGGCCGCCCGGGCACACCACCGGGTTGAGGTCGAGCACGGTGACCCGGCCCGGATGCCGGTCCGCGGCCGCGTGCAGCAGCCGGTTCCACGCGTCCACGCGTTCCGGCCGGTCCTCCGGGTAGAGGCTGCCGTCCGGCCGTTCCGCCCGGCGGGTGTAGGCGGCGGTGAGCAGCACCACGGCGGCCCCGCGCGACCCGGCGACGCGTACCGCCCGGTCGAGCTGCGCGCTCAGATAGCCGTCGTAGGCCGGCTCGCCGACATGCTGGTAGCGGCCCTGGTACCGGCGGTCCATCAACTCCCAGCGGTTCAGCCCGATCACCGCGACGTCGGGATCGTCCCGGTCGATGCCGCGCTGCCAGCGCTGCGCCCACGACGTGCACCCGGGGTAGTTCGTGTGCGGGCTGTCCAGTTGGCGCAGGTCCGGCAGGGTGGCGATGCCGCAGCCCTGGACCGCCCGGACGCTCGTCCACATCCCGGGATGAGCCGGCAGGTACGCGCCGATCGTCCAGGCCACCGAGTCGCCCAGGAAGGTGACGCGGGGCTCCCGGCCGGCGCTGCGGGGCCGTCCCGGCCGGTCGATCGGCGCGACCGGGCCGGCCGGCTTCGGGACGGGCGCGGCGACGGTGGGGATCACCACCGGCGGCGCCGCGGCGGTGGCCGACTCCGGCGGGACGGTCGTGGTCCACCCGATCGCGGCGGTGACCACGCCGAAGGCGGCGCCCGTGGCGACCGCCGGCACCCGCCGGGGCAGCCGCCGGCCCAGCACGCCGCGCCGGATCGGCTGCTCGATCAGGTGATAGCTGACGACGGCGACGGCCAGCGTCCCGGCCAGGCGGACGGCCAGCAGCGGCCACCGGGACAGGCCGGTGGCCTCCGCGGTGACGAAGGTGAACAGCGGCCAGTGCCACAGGTACACCCCGTAGGAGATGCGGCCCAGGCCGACCAGCGGCGGCAGGCTCAGCAGCCGGGCGAGCGGGGACCGGGGCCGGACCACCACGTGGCCGACGACGAGGGCGGCGGCCACGGCGGCGCCGGTCAGGCCGCCCCGGTACAACCAGCCCGCCTGTTCCGAGGCGTAGTGCCAGAACCACAGCGTGGCGACGGCCGCGGGCAGGCCGAGCGCGCCGGCGACGGCGTACCGGAAAGGGGTGTGCCGGGCGGCGGGCCGCAGGAGCACGGCCGACGCCGCGCCGATCAGCAGCGCCTGCGCCCGGGTGTCGGTGCCGTAGTAGGCGCGGCCGATCGCGGACACCTGGAAGAGCCGGTCGCAGAGCAGCTGCGAGCCGGCGATCCCGGCCGCGCACAGCACCAGCAGCAGCGCCCGCGAGCGCCGGAGCGCGAACCGGGCCAGCAGGCCGGCCACGATCAGCGGCCAGAGCAGGTAGAACTGCTCCTCGATCGCCAGCGACCAGGTGTGCTGCAACGGCGAGGGGGTGGCGGTGGCCGCCACGTAACCGGTGCCCCGGAAGATCATGCGCCAGTTCGCGACGTACCCCAGTGCGGCGTACGCGTCCGCGCGCAGCAGCCCGAGCGCGTCGCGGTCGAGCACCAGTCCGGCGGTCACCACGGTGGCCAGCACCGTGGCCAGCAGCGCCGGCAGCAGGCGCCGGGCCCGCCGCGTCCAGAACCTGACCAGGTCGATCCGGCCGTCCCGGAGATGCTCGGTGAGCAGCAGCGACGTGATCAGGAAGCCGGACAGCACGAAGAAGGCGTCCACGCCGAGGAAGCCGCCCGCCAGCGCGCCGACCCCGGCGTGGAACAGCAGGACGGCGGTCACCGCCAGGGCCCGGATGCCGTCGAGGGCGGGCTGGTATCCCCACGCCGGAGCGCGGCCGGGCTGCTGCGACATGCGGCTTCGTCCTCCGGCGGGTGATCGGACGGATCGCATACCACAATTTCGGAGCCGCAAACGGGTACGAACTGCGGCATATCCTCCGCCCAGGCCGGCCCCAAGCTCCCGCCAGGTGCCAAACCACCGGCCAGCCGCCAGCGACCAGAATCAATGCCGTTGTTTCAGCCGGTCCCGCTGGGGCACACGCCGCCTGCACGGGATTCCCGAGCACGAAGGCGAGGACGGACATGCGCTTCGAGCAGCAGACCGCGACAGACCCGACAGGCTCGCGCGGCACCGGCACGGTACGGGAGGACTTCGACGAGATGGCCCGGCGCTACGCCGCCGAGCGGTCGGTCGGCGACAGCACCCGGGCGTGCCGGTTGCGCGACGAGATGGTCTGCGCGGCGATGCCGCTGGCCGTCCGGCTGGCCCGGCGCTACCGTGGCCGGTCGGAGCCGCTGGCGGACCTGGAGCAGGTGGCCCGGCTGGGCCTGGTGAAGGCGGTGGACCGCTACGACCCGGAGCGTGGATCGTTCACCGCGTACGCGATCACCACCGTGCTCGGCGAGCTCAAGCGGTACCTGCGGGACTGCACCTGGGGGGTGCACGTGCCGCGCCGGATGCAGGAGATGGTGCTCGACGTCGCCCAGCACGAGAGCGAGCTGACCGGCGAGCTGGGCCGGCAGCCCACCACCTCGGAGACGGCACGCCGGGCCGGGATCGACGCCGATGACCTCGACCGCGCCCGGGTGAGCGCCGCGGGATACCGGCCGGTCTCGCTGAACCTGCCGGTCAGCGAGGACGGGGCGCAGCTCGGCGACCTGTTCGGGCAGCTCGACGACGCGCTGGAGGGAGTCGTCGACCGCCTCACCGTCGCCGACCTGATGGCCGCCCTCCCGGACCGGGAGCGGCACGTCGTGGTGTCGGTCTTCTACGGCGCCCGCACCCAGGCCGGCATCGCCGAGGAACTGGGCATCTCGCAGATGCACGTGTCGCGGATCCTGTCGCGGGCGCTGGCCTGGATGCGCGAGGGCCTGCTGACCGACCGGGTGCCGCGCTGGCCGGCCGGAGCCGACCGGATGCGAACGACGTTCGAGATCGGCAGCCGCCTGCTGGCGACCCGGGACCTGGAGATCCGGCTGGCCGGCGAGATCGACCGGGACAACGCCGGGGACCTGCGTACGGCGCTGCTGGACCTGATCCGCCGGCAGCCCGCGGGCCGGCGCGTGCTCCTGCGGATGGGCGGGGTCCCGCTGCTGGACGCCGCCGGCCTACGGGTGCTGCTGGCGGTGTACGAGGCGGCCCGGGCCCGTGGCGTCGTGGTCGTCGCGACCGGGCTGACCCCGTTCGTCCGCAAGATCGCCGTGATGTCGGGTCTCCAGCCGATGCTCGCGGCCGAGGACAGCTGATGGCGGCCCGCGCCGGGGAGACGGCGGAGAAGTCCCGGTACTTCCGGTGTGCCCGGTGCCCGGAGCGGGTCTTCGCGGCGGCCGGCACGGCGATCCCGCCGTGTCCCAACGGCCACACCGAGTTCACCAGCCGGATGCAGCAGGCCCGGGGCCGCCGGGCCTGAGCCGCCCGGCCCGGTCAGTGCCGCCGGGCGCGCCGGACGGCGAGACCGGCGGCGAGCACGGTCCCGGCCAGGACTGTCCCGAGGCGGGCAGACCCCGCGGCCGGCACCGGCGCCCGCTGGCGCCGGGCACGGCTCAGCGCCGCCATCACGATCTCGCCGGGCCGGCGTCGCCGGCCGATGAGCGTGGTGAACGGGCTGTGCCGCAGCACCCGGCCGGGATGGCCGCCGTTCACCCGGCCCGGCTCGGCGACGGGTCCGTCGAGATTGTCCACGCCGCTGTCCGGGCGGCCGGCGCGCTGTGTGCCCGCGCCCACCCGCCGGATCGACAGCAGCGCGTCAGTCAGCGCCGGGGCCAGGCGTTGCCCGAGCATGAGGCCGGCCGCCGCGCCGCCGACCGGGATCTCCCGCCGGGGGTGCGCGGCCGCGTACACCAGCGTGTCGGCGACGATCTCCGGCGCGTACACCGGCGGCGGCGGTTTCGCCATGGCGCCCAGTTTGCTGCGGGCGTGCTCGAAGAACGGCGTGTCGATCGACGCGGGCAGGATCGCCGTCACCGCGACCGGCGCGCCCTCCAGGGCCAGCTCGGCGCGCAGGCTGTCGTAGAAGGCGCGGGCCGCGAACTTGCTCGCCACGTACGGGCCCTGCAACGGCACCGCGCATGCCCCCTCGGCGGAGACCACCCCGATCAGCACGCCGCCGCCGGCGCGGCGCAGCGCCGGCAGCGCGGCGTGGGCCCCGTGCACCTGGCCCAGGAAGTTCACCCGCATCACCCGGTCGAACTCGGCGTCGGTGATGTCCTCCACCCGGCCCCACACGCCGACGGCGGCGTTGTTCACCCAGGTGTCGATCCGCCCGTACCGGCGCTCGGCGGCCTCGGCGAGAGCGCGCACCGCCCTCGGGTCCGCGACGTCGGTGGGTACGGCGACGGCTGAGCCGCCATCGGCGTGGATCCGGGCGACCAGCGTGTCCAGGGCGGGCGCCCCGCGGGCGGCGCAGACCACCCGCGCGCCCCGGGCCGCGAAGGCCAGCGCGGCGGCGCGGCCGATCCCGCTGGAGGCCCCGGTGATGACGACTACCTGCTCGGATATCGGTCTCGGCATGTTCTCGTGCTCCTCCCGTCGTGACCGGCCGCTACCCGGCCGGGCCGCGGATGCGGCCGCTACCGGGTCCGGCCGCTGATCGGCCGCTATCCGGCCGTGGACCGGCTGATCGGCCACTACCCGGCCCGCCCGTGGACCGGCTGATCGGCCACTACCCGGCCCGCCCGTGGACCCGCTGATCGGCCACTACCCGGCTGGGCCGCGGATACGCCGCCCCGGCGCCGGTGCGGCGGGAGTAACAGCGGCGCCGCCGGGTAGTCGGCGGTCATGTGGAAACGGGCGGTGTGGCAGGGAGCGGTCGCCGGGCTGGCGGGCGGCGCGGCGATGACCGCGGCGGAGAAGATCGAACAGCGCCTCACCGGGCGGCCGGACTCGTACGTGCCGGCGCGGGTGCTGGCCCGGCTGACCGGCCGCCCGGAGGAACCGGGACGGCCGCCGTGGTGGCTGAACATGACGATGCACTACGGGCAGGCCGTGCTCGTCGGGGTGGTGCGCGCGGTGATGGCGCGCTCCGGGCTGCGCGGCCCGTGGGCGTCCGGCATGTTCACCGTGCTGCGGCTGACCAACGACCAGATCCTGGAGAACGCCACCGGGGTGGGCGCCCCGCCGCAGACCTGGCCGCGCCGCGAGCTCGCCGTCGACGTGCTGCACAAGGCGGTCTACGGCTTCGTCACCGGCGCGGTCGCCGACGCGCTGGCCGCCCGGGACGGCCTGGGCCCGGGGCAGCGCCACGCCGCGGCCCGCCCCGGCCGGGTGCCCGGGGTGGGCCCGGTGCCGCGCGGCGCGGCGGAGCTCGGGCGGCGCTGAGGCCGCCCGGGGCTCCTCCGGGTCACCGATCGGTGCGGCGGGTCAGCAGCAGTCCCAGCGCGATCATGCCGAGGCCCAGCGCGAGGTGCAGCCAGTCGTCCGCGGCGTTGACCGGGACGAAGTTGGCCGCCGTGTCGTCGCCGACGACCAGGCCGTAGAGCCACAGAACCAGGTACGTCGCGCCGCCGCCGACCAGGAAGGCGCGGGCGCCCGGCGTGGTGCGGGCCAGGAGCACGCCGGCCACGCCGAAGAGCAGGTGGACGATGTTGTGCAGGATCGACACCTGGAAGAGGCCGAGCAGCTCGGCCCCGGAGTGGTGCCCGGCGAACGTCATGTCGCCGTAATCGGTGGTCAGTCCAGGGATGAAGCCCATCACGCCGACCAGCAGGAAGGTGATCGAGACGCCCAGCGCGGCGGTGCGCACGGGACTGTGCACCGACGGCATGGCGCCGGTGGCGATGCGGTTCGTGGTCATGGCACTGTCCTTTCCGGTGGACCCTTCGCATGCCCATCGGGTCGGCCCGCAAACAGGCCTTCCGATGGGCCGTTCCCGCGGGCCTTTCCGGTGCCCGGCGCCGGGGTTGAACGGCTTCCCGCGGGGAACGCGGCCGGCATGACCGCTGCCGCACGGCAGCCGGAGCGCCGACCCCGGAGGTTTCCATGACCGAGCAACCGACCAGCACGAACGAGCAGCCGCCCGAGCGCGGGGCAGCCGAGGACGCGTCCGGCGTCCCGGTCACGCCAACCGATGTGGAGGCCAGCCGCCGGCCGCCGAGCCAGCCACCCGCCGGCACGGAAGCGCCGGGCGACGACCGGAACGAGGGCTGACGTGAGCGAGCAGCCCTGGGGCGTCGACGCCGGCGATCCGCTCGACGAGGGCAGCGAGCCCACCGCGGAGGGCACCGCGGATCTGGGGGAGCGCCGCGCGGGCGCCGATCCGACCGCCTGGGACGCGAGCCGGGCGCAGGGCAAGGAGGAGCTTGCGTACGACCCGGAGGCCGAGCACGCACCCCGGGCGGGGGAGCAGGGCGGCCAGCCGAACCTGTCGCCGGACCCGGCGGTGGCGGGACGGCGCAGCAATCTCGGGCAAGGCTCGACCGACGACAGCCCGGGCACCCCGTCCGGCATCTGATCCCGTGGACGCTGCCGCGGACCGTGCCGCACGCCAGGAGCACGGTCCGCGGCACATACCACGGGCGGGGCGACCCGCCGGTGTACGCCGACCGGCCACCGCGAAGGCGCGCCGCGTCAGGGCCGGCGCAACGCGGGCGTTGTCCGGCGGCGCTGACGGCCGCGCGAAGGCGCGCCGCGCCGGGGGCCGCTCGTGATGGCGCGAGTCAGTGATCCTCCGTCGCCCCGATGCCGGTCGAGGCGGCGCCCGGGCCGGTGTGCAGGACCGCGCGGGCCTGTTCGGCGGCGCGGACGATGCTCTCGCTGATGAAGTCGAGGAAACGGGCGATGTTCTCCAGCCGGGCGGCCGCCGGGGTGTGCGGGCCGAGCACGGCGACGCCGCGGCGTGCGGTCTCGACGAGCCGGTCGTTGGCCCGGGCGCTGGCGAGCGTCGCCTGGTAGAACAGCTCGTCGTCGACGACGTAACGGTCACGGCGGCGTTCGTCGCGTTCCCGGCGGACGAGGGTCTGGCTCTCCAGGAAGGCGATCGCCTTGGAGATGGATGCCGGGCTGACCTCGAGGCGCCGGCTGAGCTGCGCCGCGGTGAGGCTGCCGTCGTCGGTGGTGAACAGGCAGGTCAGCACCCGGGCCGCCATCCGGTTCAGGCCGGAGGCCATCAGCACGGTGGTGAACGCCTCCGCGTAGTCGGCGACGGCGGCGGCGTCGCGGCCCGGCGGCTGGGGTTCCGCCCCGGCGCGCCGCGAGGAGGCGGGCGCGCGCCGGTGGGCGCGGCGTTCGCTGGCGCGGTGCGCCAGGTCGGCGCGGTAGGCGGTGGGGCCGCCGTTGCGCATCACCTCACGTGTGATCGTCGAGGTCGGACGGTCGAGACGCCGGCCGATCTCGGCATAGGGCAGGTCGTCCGCGAGCCCCAGCGCGATCTGATGGCGTTCCTGCTGGGTGAGCCTGCCTCCCGGCATCGTGACCTCCTCGGTGGTGAGCCACGTGCGTCCGTGACCTGGCCACCATAGCGTTCACCACCGAGTCATTGCAACGACAGGGGAGATGTTCGTTGCATTACCCGAACGCACGTTGCAACGATAACGCTACCTTGAGCTGCAGGAACGGGCTCGCTGTGCAACAAAGTTGTTGAAGGAAAGTGGAAAGCAACGTAGCGTTTCTGGCATCGGAAACAGCGAGCGAAACTTGGGAGAGCACGATGCGCACGTTCGACACCCCCGCCCCGATCTCCGCCGTCCTCGACATCCCGGCCGGGCACGTCCGGTTCATCGCCGCGGACCGCGACGACACCACCGTGGAGATCCGGCCGGTCGACCCCTCCCGCAGCCGCGACACCCGGACCGCTGAGCGGACCGCGGTCGCCTACGCCGACGGGGTGCTGCGGATCACCACCCCCGCCGCCGACCATCGGCTCCTCGGCGCCTCCGGATCGCTGGAGGTCACCGTCCAGCTGCCGGCCGGCTCCCGGGTCGAGGCCCGGGCCGGCGCCGCCGAGCTGCGCGGAGTGGGGCGCCTCGGCGACGTGGCGGTCGAGGGCGCGTACCGGCAGGCCAAGATCGACGAGGCGGCGAGCGTCCGCCTCACCGCGGTCGACGGCGACGTCGAGATCGGCCGGCTGACCGGTCCCGCGGAGATCAGCACCGCGCGTGGCGACATCCGGATCGCCGAGGCCGTGCGCGGCACGGTCGTGCTGCGCACCGAGTCGGGCGACATCTCGATCGCCGCTGCTGCCGGGGTCTCGGCCGCCCTGGACGCCGGCACCGGCCACGGCCGGGTCAGCAACGCCCTGCGCAACGACGGCGCCGTCGGCCTCGACATCCGCGCCACCACCGGGCACGGCGACATCACCGCCCGCAGCCACTGAAGCAGCCGCCGGGGCGGTGCTGCCGGGTCCACCGGTGGCCACCGCCCCGGCCCGTATCCGGTCGCCCCGCTTCCGGCCCGTCGTGGCCGTCCCGCTTCCGGCCCGTCGTGGCCGTCCCGCTTCCGGCCCGTCGTGGCCGTCCCGCTTCCGGCCCGCTGGGGGCACCCCGCTTCCGGCCCGTCGGGGCACCCCGTTCCCGGCCCGTCGGAGCCGCCCGGACGTCCAGCGCGAACAGGAGATCACATGACGAAGAACGGCACCCCCGCGACCGGTTCGGCATGGACCGGCATGCTGGCGGTCGACGACACGGCCCTGGCCGTCACCGACACCGGCGGTCCCGGCGTCCCGGTGCTCTACCTCAACGGCCAGTTCGCCACCCAGGGGTACTGGCGGCGGGTGATCGCCGAGCTGGGGCCCGGGTGGCGGCACATCACCTACGACGAGCGCGCCCGCGGCCGGTCCCGGCGATCGGCGGACTACTCCTTCGAGGCGGCGGTCCGCGACGTCGACGCGGTTCTCGCCGCCCGCGGTGTGCGGCGCGCGCTGCTGGTCGGCTGGTCGTACGGGGCGGTCGTCGCGGCGCACTGGGCCGCCCGCAACCCGGGGCGTGCCGTGGGCGCGGTCCTGGTCGACGGCGCGTTCCCGCACGACTGGCTGGACGAGGCGATGGAGCGGCGGATCCGCCGGCTGTTCCGGCGGCTGGGCTGGTTCCTGCCACTGCTGCGCCCGACCGGCCTGACCCCGCGGATGACCGCCGAGCAGCAGGCGGACAGCAACATCGAGCTCGGCAAGCTTTCCCGGGAGCGGGAGCTGGGCCCGGTGCTGAACGGGATCACCGTTGCGGTGCGCTACGTGGTGGCCTCCGGCACGTCCTTCGGAAGCCGCGGCGACGAGCAGGAACGGATCCGTGCCAGCCTCGGCCGGGTGACCGCCGGCAACCCGAACATCCGGATCGCGGCGAAGGTGGCCAGCAACCACGGCGCGCTGCTGAGGAAGGACTTCCGGCACATCGCCGAGGCGGTACGTGAGGTGACCGCGCTCGACCGCCCCGGCCGCTGACGGGCCGCTCCGCGTCCCGGCTCTTCGCCCCCGTCGCCGGGCCGGGTGCGGGCCGCCCGCGTTCCGGCTCTACCCGGGCCGCCGGGCCGGGCGTGGGCCGTCCGGCGTTCCGGCGCCCGGCCGGGCCACCGGGCCGGAACCCGGCGTGCCGGATGTTGCACCGTGGCTGCTCTCCGTTGGGAATCGCCGGGCATCCGCGACGGTGGACCGTCGTCGGCATGACCGCCTCGTCTCCCGCCGGCGCCGTCCTCGACAGCGCCGCCCTCGGCATAGTCCCCGGATACACCGACGCCTTCGGCGTCTTCCGGGGCGTCGCCGACCGCACCTGGCAGCAGCTGACCGACCGGTTCGGCCGCACCGCCGTCCCCGGCCCGGACGTCCTGATCGCCACGCCCGGGCGGTGGCATCCCCGCCTGTCCGGCCGGGTGGAGATGGAGGACAGCACGGTGGTCCGTGCCGACGGCTTCGTGGACCGGCCCGGCTACCACCGGCTGACCACCGATGACGGCGCCTCGCACCTGCTGCTGGTGGCCCCGGAGACGCTGCCGCAGCCGCCGCGCTCGTTCGGGCTCGCGGTGCAGCTCTACGCCGCGCGCAGCCGTGAGTCGTGGGGCATCGGCGACTTCCGCGACCTGGCGCTGATCGCGCGCTCGGTGGCCGCCCGGCGGGCCGGCATGATCATGGTGAGTCCGATCCATGCGATGGCGCCGGTCACCCCGGCGATGGACTCGCCGTACAGCCCGGCCAGCCGGCAGTGGTTGAACGTCCTGCACATCGCGCCCGGCGATGCGCCCGGCGCCGAGCGGGTCGACCTGTCCGACCTGGCCGCGGCGGGCCGGGCGCTCAACGCGCGGCGGCGCATCGACCGGGACGCGGTCGCCCGGCTCAAGTCGGCCGCGCTGGAACGGATCTGGGCCGCGGTGCGTGACGAGGAGCCGGCCGAGTTCCGGGCCTGGGCCGCCGGCCTGGACCCCGACCTGACGACGTTCGCGACCTGGTGCGTGCTGGCCGAGACGTACGGCGGGGACTGGCGGCAGTGGCCCGCCGGGTACGCCCACCCGCGCGGCGGCGCCGTCGCCGCGTTCGCCCGCGAGCACGCCGACCGGGTCCGCTTCCACATGTGGTGCCAGTGGGTCGCCGACCGCCAGCTCGCCGTCGCCTGTCACAGCGGCGTCACGGTGTGCCTGGACGTCGCGGTCGGGTTCGACTTCGGTTCCGCCGACGCGTGGCAGCACCAGGACCTGCTGGCCTTCGACTTCGAGGTGGGCTGCCCGGCCGACCCGTGGAACCGGGAGGGGCAGCGCTGGTCGCTGCCGCCGTTCGACCCGCACGCCCTGACCGCGGCCGGCTTCGCCCCGTTCGTGGCCCTGGTGCGGGCCAGCCTGCGGCACGCCGGCGCGCTGCGGCTGGACCACGTCATGCAGCTGTGGCAGCTGTTCTGGGTTCCGGTGGGCGGCTCGGTGGCCGACGGCGCGTACGTGCGCTATCCGGTGGACGAGCTGCTCGCCGTGCTGCGGATCGAGGCCTGCCGGGCCGGCGCGTGGATCGTCGGCGAGGACATCGGCACGGTCGCCCCGCAGGTGCGCGAGACGATGGCGGCGATCGGCATGCTCGGCTACCGGACCGGGATGGGCTGGGCGTGCTGGGCGAATCCGGAGGGGACGATGGGCGCGGCCGACAGCCACGACCAGGCCACCATCGCCGGGATCCTGACCGGTTCGGACGAGGCGGCGATGGACCGGATCGGCAAGACCTACGACGCCGGGTCCATCGCCGAGACCCGCCGGGAGCTGTGCGAGCGGGCCGGCATCGACCCGGCCGGCCGGATCGGCCCCGAGCAGGTCGCCGCGGCGGTCGTCGCCGAGCACCGGGGCCTGGCCGGCTGCCCGTCCCGGGTGGTCGTCGCCACCCTGGACGACGTGGCCGGCGTCGCCGAGCGGCCGAACATGCCGGGCACCGTCCACGAGTACCCGAACTGGCGGATCGCCCTGCCGCAGCCGGTCGAGGACCTGCTGTGTACGCCGCTGGCCGGCGCGGTGCTCGACGCTCTGGCCGGGGGCCGCGCCACGTCACCGTGGTGACCGCCGCCCGGCCCGCCGCCGCCCGGCCCGTCGCCGCGCGGCCCGTCGCCGCGCGGGCCGGGTCCGCCGCCGCGCGGGCGCGGGCGCGGGCGCCGCGGGCCCTGGCACACGACGCGACTCGGGTCCCATCGCCGCCGCCCACGGGCGCGGGCGCCGCGGCGAGCCGGTTACGCCGCGGTGCTGAGCGGGTCGTCGAGGACGGGTTCGAAGGCCAGCTCGGCCGCGCCGATCAGCGGAGCGTCGTCGCCCAGCAGGGCGGCGCTCAGACGCAGGTCGGTGCGGCAGGCCGGTAGCGCCATGGCGCGCACCCGGGCGCGGACCTCGGCGTGGCCGGTGCGGTAGAGCCCGGTCAGCGTGCCGCCGAAGACGACGGCTTCCGGGTTCAGGATGTTGACCAGGTTGGCGACGCCGTGGCCGAGCCACTCCGCGGCGCGCCGGGTGTCGGGCCCGTCGGTGCCGGCCGCGTCGATCTCCGCTTCCCAGCAGCCGCGTGAGCCGCAGCGGCACGGCCGCCCGTCCGGGTTGACGACCATGTGGCCGGCCTGCGCGCCGATGCCGTTGTGGCCGGTGAAGCCGCGGCCCCCGATGATCAGTCCGGCGTTGATGCCGCCGTCGCCGTGCAGGTGCACGACGTCGTCGAGGCCGACCGCGGCGCCGCGGGTGTGCTCGGCCAGCGCGGCGAGATCGGCGAGGTTGCCGACCTGGGCGGGGCGGTCCAGACCCAGCTCGTCACCGAGCGTCTCGCCGACGTACGCGTCGAGTTCCGGACCGTGCGCCCCGCCCCGGATCCGGCCGGCGATCGCCACCGCGCAGCCGAGCAGGGCGCCGGAGACCGGGCGCAGGGCCCGGGCGAGTCCGGCGAGCGCCCGGAGGGTGGCGCCGAGGCCCGCGCCGGGAGAGCGCGCGAGGGTACGGGCGTCCAGGACGTCGCCGCCGAGGCCGACGCGGGCGGCGCGCAGGCGGTCCGCCTCGACGGTCAACGCGTACGCGTAGCAGCCGGTGGTGTTGGTGCGGACCACCGGGGACGGGCGGCCGGCGCGCCCGCTGGCACGCGGGGCGTCCTCGCGGACCAGGCCGGCGGCGGCCAGTTCGGCGGCGAGCGCGCCGATCGTGCTGCGGTTGAGGCCGAGCTCGCTGGTCAGTTCGGCACGCGAGGCGGCGCCACGCAGGTGCACGTAGCGCAGCAGGGCACCCAGGTTGCGCCGGCGCACCGCGTGCTGGTTGACGGACACGACGTTCCTTCCGGGCAAACGACGAGCGGGTGCCCCCGGCAGAGCCGGGAACACCCGCGTGCGCTGTGCTCAGATCACTTGGCGATCGCGGACAGCTTCGGGTCGTTGGCGTACGCCTCGGCGGCGTTCGCCTTGGTGACGATGACCGGCGGGAGCAGGTACGCCGGGACGACCTTGCTGCCGTTGTTGTACGACTTCTCGTCGTTCACCTGCGGCTTGGCGCCGGTCTGCAGGGTCTTGACCATGTTGATGGTCTCGGCGACCAGCTTGCGGGTGTCCTTGTTGATCGTGGAGTACTGCTCGCCCGCCATGATCGACTTGACCGACTCGACCTCGGAGTCCTGGCCGGTGACGACCGGGATCGGCTTGCCGGCGCCCTTGACCGAGGTGATGATCGCGCGGGCCAGGGTGTCGTTCGGCGACAGCACGCCGTCCAGGGTCTTGCTGGTGTAGGTGGAGTTCAGCAGCGAGTCCATCCGGCTCTGCGCGTTCTCGGCCTTCCAGCCCTGCGTGGCGGTCTGCTTGACCTCCTTCTGGCCGGAGCCGACGACGACCTCACCCTTGTCGATCAGCGGCTTGAGCACGTCCATCGCGCCGTTGAAGAAGACACCGGCGTTGTTGTCGTCCGGCGAGCCGGAGAACAGCTCGATGGTCCACGGGCCGGTCGCCTTCTTCGCCTTCATGCCGTCCAGCAGGGCCTGACCCTGCAGCTGGCCGACCTTGAAGTTGTCGAACGCGATGTAGTAGTCGACGTCCTTGGTGTTGGTGATCAGACGGTCGTACGCGATCACCGTCGCGCCGGCCTGCTTGGCCGCCGCCACCTGGGTGGACAGCTGGGCGGCGTCGGTCGCGCCGATCACGATGACCTTCGCGCCCTTGGTCACCATGGCGGTGATCTGCGCCTGCTGGTCGGCCACGGTGGTGGACGCGCCGGCGTACTGGACGTCCGACTTGAAGCCGGCCTCCTTGAGCCCGTTGGTGAACAGGTCACCGGCGAGCACCCAGTTCTCCGAGGTCTTCGACGGCAGGGCCACGCCGATCAGGGCGTCCTTGGCGAAGCCGGAGGCGGCGGCGCCGGTGTCGCCACCGGTGGAGGTGTCGCCCTCCCGGTCGTTGCCGCCACAGGCGGAGACACCGAGGGCGAGCAGAGCCGCGGTGCTGACCGCGAGGCTCCGGGTGAAGAAGTTGCGCATGGTGCGGTTGACCCTTCTGTTCTATCTGGGAGAGAGAGATTGCTTGTTCAGCTGGCTGCGGAGACCTCGTCGGCCTCGCGGCTGGTCGGCGTGGCCGTGATCAGAGCGGCCGAGTCGTCGCGGCGGAACGGTTTCATCAGCGACGCGATGATCGAGAACCGGCCCTGCTTCTTGTTGTAGACGTCCAGGGCGACCGCGCCGAGCAGGAACAGACCCTTGATGATCTGGACCATGTCCGAGCCGGTGCCGATCAGCTGCAGGCCGTTGTTGAGCACGGCCATGACCAGACCACCGACGATCGCGCCGCTGATCGTGCCGAGACCGCCGGAGACCGCGGCGCCGCCGATGAAGACCGCGGCGATCGCGTCCAGCTCCCAGCTCAGACCGTCCTGCGGGCCGGAGGCCGCGGACCGGGCCACGAAGATCATGCCGGCCAGCGCGGACAGGACCGACATGTTCATCATGACGAAGAAGTTGACCCGGCGGAGCTTCACACCGGACAGCTCGGCGGCGCGGGAGTTGCCGCCGACCGCGTAGATGTGCCGGCCACCCGAGGTGTTGCGGGTGTAGAAGGAGTACCCGATGACCAGGACGGCCAGGATGATACCGGAGATCGGGAAGCTGGTGCCGACCCGGCCGCCGGCGAAGCGCAGGGTCGCGAAGACGATCACGCCGAGCATCACGGCCAGGCGCAGGATCGAGATCCACAGCGGGGCGGGCTCGGCGCCGACCATCTGCTGCCGGACCTGGCGGGCGCGCAGCTCGCGCCAGATCACCGCGACGCAGGCGAGCAGGCCGAGCAGCAGGGTCGCGTTGTTGTACCCGGTGTTCGGGCCGAACTCCGGCAGGTAGCCGGCGCCGATGTCGCGGAAGCCCTCCGGCACCGGCACCGTGTTGGCGTTGCCGATGTACTGGTTGCCGCCGCGGAACAGCAGCATGCCGGCGAGCGTGACGATGAAGGCCGGGATGCCGACGTACGCCACCCAGAAGCCCTGCCAGGCGCCGATCAGCGCGCCGATCACGAGGCCGAGCAGGATGCCCAGCGGCCACGGCACGTCGTGCTCGGTGATCGCCTTGGCCACGATGATGCCGACGAACGCGGCGACCGAGCCGACCGACAGGTCGATGTGGCCGGCCACGATCACCATCAGCATGCCGATGGACAGGATCGAGATGTACGCGTACTGCTGCGTCAGCGCGATCAGGTTGCCGGAGGTGAGCGTCAGCCCGTCCGTCTCGAACTGGAAGTACAGGATGATCGCCACCAGGGTGAAGATCATCCCGAACTGACGCGCGTTCGAGGTCGTCCCGCCGAACAGGTTCTTCTGGAGGTCTTTGATACGGCTCATGACGTAGCCAGCTTCTTCATCGAGGTCATCTGCTTCATGAGGAGTTCCGGGTCGGCGTCGCGCCGGGCGATCTCGCCGGTGATCGACCCTTCGAAAACGGTGTAGATGCGGTCGCACAGACCGATGAGCTCCGGCAGCTCCGAGGAGATGACGATGACGCCCTTACCCTCGTCGGCGAGCTGCTGGATGATGCCGTAGATCTCGTACTTGGCGCCGACGTCGATACCGCGGGTCGGCTCGTCGAGGATCAGCAGGTCCGGGTCGGTGAACATCCACTTCGCCAGGACGACCTTCTGCTGGTTGCCACCGGACAGCTTGGTGACACCCTCGTCGACGGTCGGCGTCTTGATCCGCAGGCTCTTGCGGTATGCCTCGGCCTCGCGGTACTGCATCGCCTCGTCGAGGACGCCATGCCGAGTGATCTTGGAGAGCTTGGCGGCCACCACGGAGGTCTTGATGTCGTCGAGGAGGTTCAGGCCGACGGCCTTGCGGTCCTCGCTGACGTACGCCAGGCCGTGCTGGATGGCGTCCGCCACGGTCTTGAGCTCGATCTCCTTGCCGTCCTTGACGATCGTGCCACCGAGGTGCACGCCGTAGGACCGGCCGAACAGGCTCATCGCCAGCTCGGTGCGGCCGGCGCCCATCAGACCGGCGAAGCCGACGATCTCGCCGCGCCGGACGTTGAAGCTGGAGTTCTTGCAGACCAGCCGGTCGGCGGAGATCGGGTGCCGGACGGTCCAGTCGCGGACCTCGAAGAACACCTCGCCGATCTTCGGCTCGTGCTCGGGGAACCGGCTGCTCAGGTCGCGGCCGACCATGCCGCGCACGATCCGGTCCTCGTCGACGCCGTCGCCCTTGACGTCCAGCGTCTCGATCGTCCTGCCGTCGCGCAGGATGGTGATCGAGTCGGCGATGGCCTCGATCTCGTTCAGCTTGTGCGAGATCATGATCGAGGTGATGCCGCGCTCCCGGAACCCGCGCAGCAGGTCGAGCAGGTGCTGCGAGTCGTTCTCGTTGAGCGCCGCGGTCGGCTCGTCCAGGATCAGCAGCTTGACGTCCTTGGCGAAAGCCTTGGCGATCTCGACGAGCTGCTGCTTGCCCACGCCGATGTCCTTGATCAGCGTGTCCGGGTCCTCCTTGAGCCCCACCATGGCCATCAGCTCGAGAGCCTTGGCGTTGGCGGCCTGCCAGTCGATCCGGCCGAAGCGGCGCGGCTCGTTGCCCAGGAAGATGTTCTCCGTGATCGACATGCCGGGCACCAGGGCGAGCTCCTGGTGGATGATCACGATCCCGGCCTTCTCGCTGGCCCGGATGTCCGAGAACTTGCTCTCGGTGCCCTGATAGAAGATCGATCCGGTGTAGGTGCCGTACGGGTAGACGCCGCTGAGAACCTTCATCAGCGTCGACTTGCCGGCCCCGTTCTCCCCGCAGATCGCGTGGATCTCACCGGAGCGGACCACCAGGTTGACGTCCGAGAGCGCCTTGACGCCGGGGAACTCCTTGGTGATGGCTCGCATCTCCAGCAACGGTGGAGTGCCGCCCATGTTCGCCTCCAGGGGTGCCGACGAACACCTTCGTCGCCGTCCGGCGGCTGGTTTTCGTGCGGCTGTCGCAGCAGCCGGGGTCGCTCGAGTCGAGGCAGGCCCCGTTTTCGTTAGCAAACTTCCTTGTGTCGGGACTGTAAATCCAATTGTTTTACTAAGTCAACGCGAGGCGGCATCATGTTGGTAACGGCTCGATGGAGGTTCACGCGTGCGACGAACAGGGACGAATCTTCCTAAGGTCGGCCAGTACAACCGGGCGGTCGTGCTCGACCAGATCCAGCACGCCGACGGCATCAGCCGGGTGGAGATCGCCGAGCTCACCGGCCTGACGCCGCAGACCGTCTCCGGGATCGTCCGCCGGCTCATCGACGAGGGCATCGTCCGCGAGGACGGCGCGCTGATCTCCCACGGCGGCGGCAAGCCGCGCACCCGGCTGCGGATCAACGCCGGCGCCGGCCTCGCCGTCGGCGTGCACTTCGACCCGGTGCAGATCACCTGCGTCGTCGTCGACCTGCTCGGCCACCCCCTGGTCACCATGCAGCGGCCGACCCCGCCCGGCGCCGACCCGGAGGCCATGACCGAGGCGGTCGCCGAGATCGTCAGCGAGGTCCTGGCCGCCGCGGGCCTGCGCCGTGACCAGGTGCTCGGCCTCGGGCTCGCCACCCCCGGCCCGATCGACCAGTCGCTCGGCGTGCTGGTGATCCCCCCGCTGCTGCCGACCTGGGGGCGGGTGCCGCTCAAGGAGATGCTGACCGAGGCCACCGGTATGCCGGTCACCTTGGACAACGACGCGACCGCCGCGGCCATCGGCGAACGCTGGGCCGGCGTCGGCCGCGGGGTGGCCAACTTCGCGTACTTCTTCTTCGGCGCCGGCATCGGCGGCGGGCTGATCCTCAGCCACCAGATCCACCGCGGCGGCTCGATGAACGCCGCCGAGTTCGGGCACACCTCCGTGCAGGCCGACGGGCCCGGCTGCTACTGCGGCAACAGCGGCTGCCTGGAGAGCCTGATCAGCCCGGCGGCGCTGACCGCGCAGCTGCGCCGCCGGCTGGCCGCCGGGGACGGCCGCGACTCCCGGCTCGCCGAACTGTTCCGCGCCGATCCGGCCACCGTGGACTACGACGCGCTGCGCCACGCCGCCGCCGACGGCGACCCGCTCGCCGTCGAGATCGTGGAGTCGGCCGCCGACCTGCTGGCCACCGCCGTGGTCAACGTCGCCAACATCGTGGACGTGGACCTGATCGTGCTCGGCGGGCACGGCCTGCGGCACATCGAGAACCGGTTCCGCGACGCCGCCCAGCACGCCCTGTCGACCCGCACGCTCGCCCGCCGCATCCGTACCGTGAAGGTGGAGCTGTCGCCGCTCGGGCCGGACGCCGCCGTGGTCGGTGCCGCCGCGCTGGTGCTCTACGCCACCTACTCACCGCAGGTGTCCGAACTGCTGTCGCTGTGAAACGAAACGGCTCGCCCGCGCGGATGCGGGCGAGCCGGTTCGGCGTCCGGAGTGGTCAGCCACCCAGGACCGGCGGCGGCGCGTCGTTGCCGCCCCACACCATCTCGTCCTCGGTCAGCCAGGTGGTGCGCTCGTCGGCCTCGTCCTGGTGGCCCTGCGCGCCACGCGCGGCGCCCACGGACGACGCGTTGCCCCGGCCGCCGTGCGCGCCGTCGCGGATACCGAGATCGGTGGCCGTGCCCCGGCCGGCGCCTGCGCCGGTCGAGCCGGTCGAGCCGGTCGAGGACGCCCGTGCGGTCTCCGGGCGCGGGGCGCCGGAGGCCGACACCGGCCGGACGCCGCCCGCGCCGCCGGCCGGCCCGGCGCCGCCGGTGAGCATCGGCTTGGCGGCCAGCGTGGACCCGCCGATCAGGCCGGCGGTGAGCGCGAGCCCGCCCCCGCCCGCCAACCAGCCGGTGTTGCCCGCGCCGGCGCCCGACGTCCCGGTCGCGGTGGTCAGCGACGGGCCCACGCCGCCGCCGGAACCACTGGCCGGCCCGGCGCCGGCCAGGCCGGTGCCGCCCGGACCGTCGACCGGGGACACGGTGGGCGCGGTGGTCAGGTGGGTGTCGGCCGGGCCGCCGGAACCGGTCCCCGGGCCCGTGCCGGCATGCGTCGGCGTGGCGATGTCGCGGTCCGCCTTCGGCCCGCCGGGGCCGGTGAGCCCGGCGCCCCGGGCGCCGGCCGGACGAGCGGCCGAACCCGTCCCGGCGCCGCCGTTGTCGATCGTGCCGGGCAGCTCCGGCGACGGCGGACGCAGCGGGATGTCCCAGGTGCTGCCCTGGGTCGTCTGGTACTGCGCGGCGAGGCCGGCGACCAGCGTGATCATGCGCTTGTGCGCCTTCTCCTGCTCTTCCTTGTCCTTCTGGTGCCCGTAGGCGCCGCCGACGAGCAGGCCGGGCAGACCGGCGACCAGACCGCCCTTGGCGGCGTTGCTGAACATCTGGTCGTTGTCGTCGGTCTCCTCCGGGTCCTCGGCCTTGCTCTGCGCCTCGCGCAGGTAGCGGGCCTGCCCGGTCAGGCCGTCGCCGACCGACTGGTACTCCTCGCTCAGCAGCCGGGCGTGGTCGCAGACCAGCGTCAGCCGGCGCGTGAACTCGGCGCCACCGGCGCTGTCCCACGTCGCGGCGAGCTTGCCGAGGTCGGCGTCCAGGGTGCGGGCCAGATCGGCCAGCGTGTGCGTCATCGACGACCACGTGGCGGCCAGGCCGTCGATCTGCTCCGGGTCGCCGGCCTTCAGATCGGCGTACAGCTTCTCGTGGCTGACGCCGGAGTACTTGGCGTAGAACTCGTCAGACATCGCTGCTCGTACCCTCCTGCAGAGCCGCGCCGACCCCGCCGAGCGCCGCGGCGATGGCCGAGGCGTTGGCGCGGTTGCGCGCCTCCGTGGTGGTGTAGTTCGCGATGATCGAGCTGGTCGCCTCCTGAGCGGCGCTGATCGCCGCCCGCAGGCGCAGCGCCCGGGTCCGGTGCTGCTGCAGCAACTCGTTGTACTGCGTCGTCGCGGCGCTGCCGTCGGCGAAGCGGCCCAGCTCCGGTGGCCGGCACTGCAACTCGTTGTCGATCTTGCGCAGCACGAAGTCCGCCTCGGCCAGCCGGGCGGTGAGCGTACTGTGGAAGTCCTCCAGGGAGAGGACGTCCACTCTGGTGCGTTGGTCGGTCATCGCGACATCCCCGTTCGATCTGCGCGACCGCATCGGCGATCTGTGGTCTTGCCCTGTGCAGGGGTCAGGCTAATGGATCGCCGCGAGCCGGGCGACCGCCGAGGTGCCGGTCCGGCCCGGTGTCCGCGCTGGTGTCCGGTCACGACCCGGCCGACGGCGCCGGCGCCGCGGTGGCGAACCGCTTGGCGGCCGTGACGTCCAGCGTCGGACCGGTCGGCACCAGGGCCAGCATCGCCGCGGGCACCGCGGTCGGCGTCACGGCGCCGTACCCCAGCGCCGTGCGGGCATCGCCGTTGCGCTGGCCGAACGGATACCGCATACCGTTGACCACCAGGTAGACCGCGGTGCCCGCGGCGTCCCCGCGGCCCGCGACGGCACGCACCACGGCCGCGCGGCCGCCGGTCATCACCACCTGGTCGACGGTGCTCACCCGGTCCCGGGCGCCCTGCTGCGCGGCGACCGCCTCGGTGCTGTCGGCCCGCAGCTCCGCCGGCAGCGCCCGGAAGATCTCCACGGTGGTGGTCACCGGCATCTTCCCGGCGGCGTCCCGGTCCACCACGCAGACCGCCACCGGGGCCGGGGTGTTGACCAGCGCCGGCATGACCGGCGGCAGGCCCGGCGGCTCGACCGTCACGTTCACCAGCGCGCCACCGACCTCGTCCGGGGTGATCTGGCGGGCGGTGCCGCCGCCGGCCAGCGCCAGCCGGGCAGTGACCTCGCCGATCGTGGCCAGGCCGGTCTGGGTCAGCACGTAGTACTGCCCGGCGGACTGGAAGACGTCACCGATGCGGGCCGGCGCGCCGCCGATCGGCCGGGAGGCGACCGCCCCCTTGCCGGGCACCGCCAGCGGCTGCAGGTCGGGACCGGCGGTCACCGCGTTCATCAACGGCCGGCCCACCTCGATCGCCGACGACTGGGACAGGCCCAGCGCGACCAGCACCGCGGGGTTGGCCACCCGCAGCCGGGTGTTGTGCCACAGCAGGTGGTACGAGTTCTCGAAGCTGACCAGCAGGCCGCGCTCGCCGAGCGGGGACGCCCCGGCCAGCTCCCGGCCGATGACGGCGCGGGTGTTAGAGCCGCCGGCGCCCGTCGGGTCCGAGCTCTGGCACACCTGCCAGGGCAGCCGCAGCAGCTTCGACGGCGCGGGCAGCGCGTCCGGGGCGTCGGGGATGCCGACCGGGAGCCCGCGCGGCAGGCCCTCCAGCGACTTCTGCGACATGGTGCGGACCTCCGGCGCCGACTTGTCCAGCACCAGCCGGGCCGAGGCGTAGTTCAGCGCCGGGTAGAGCCGGCCGTCCAGATAGACGTACTTGGCCCCGGTCTCCTTCTCGATGACCAGAGCCTGCTCGGACAGCCCCTGCTGCTTGCCGGTGACCAGGCCGTAGACGCCGATGCCGGCCAGCACGATCGCGCCCACCATGGCGCTGGCGAACAGGGCCATCCCGAGCCGGCGCATCGGCAGGTCGTTGCTCTCCGGCTCGCCGGCCAGCATGGCGGACACGATCCGCCGCGTCACGAACCGGTACGCCTGAACCTGTTCCCGCCGCGTCCGCAAGGTCACCTCCGAGCCGATCTGCGCCAGTGCGCCTGGGCCGACAGGCCCCGGCATCCGGTCGCGGCCCCACCGGCGCGGATCTCGACTGGGCGGAAATCCCCGGGACGGCGTCGCTTCCAGGGACGTTATGGTGTGCGGATGCTTCGGGCTGTCGCGGGCAGCATAGCGGGTGCGGCCTGGTCGGCCGATGCCGCCGCCGGTGGTCGCGCCGCCCGGCGGCGCGGGCGGTCCCGGCGGTGCGGCGGGTCGTGGCGTCCCCGGCCGGCTCCCTACGATGAGGGCCCCGGACTGCCGGGCGCGGTAGAGAAGGAGAACGCGGGGGATGACGACGATGACCCAGGCGCAACCGGCGCGGGGCAGCGACCCGGCCCCGGCCGCCGGCCCGGTCGCCGCGCCGCGCCGCCGGTCCGGGCGCATCGGCGGGCTGTACGTCGGTCAACTGGTGGCGCTGGAGGTGGCGGCGCTCGCGGTGGCGCTCAGCCTCGGTCGTCCGGTGTGGATCGTCGCGGTGGTGGGCACGGCATCGGCGCTGGCGCTGGGCGCCGCGTTCGCCCGGCGGCACGGGCGCTGGTGGTTCGAACACCTGCTGGTCAACCGCCGGTTCAAGCGCCGGGTCCGCCGCTCGGCGGTGGCGGCGCGGTCGCGTACCCGCTCGGTCCCGGCGCCGCTCGCCGCCCTGGCCCCGGACCTGCGGATCGCGCAGATCACCGACCGGGGCCACCAGGTCGGCATCGGGCAGGACGGCGAGGGGTTCTTCGTCGCGATGTCGGTGAGCCTGCCACGCCCGGCGCCGCACGCCCTGCCGGTCCCCGTGCTGGAGCGGCTCGCGGCGGTCACCACCGGCGGCAACCCGGCGTCCGCGCTGCAGATCGTGGTGCACACGGTGCCCGGCCCGAGCGCGCTGCTGCACCGGTCGGCGCCGGCCGTGCAGTCGTACCTGGAACTGCTCAACGGCGAATCGGTCCCGGCCACCCGGCAGATCTGGGTGGTCGTCCGGCTCGATCCGCGCGACGCGCGGGCCGCCGCGGCGGCCCGCGGCGGCGGCATCGACGGGGTGCACCGCGCGCTGACGGCGTTCGCCGGCCGGGTCGGCAAGGCGCTGCGCGGCGGCGGCGTGGACTACCGCGTCCTGGACGCCGCCGGGCTGACCGCCGCCATCGCCACCGCCGCCGGGCTGACCGGGACGGCCACCCCGCAGGAGGAGTGGGAACGCTGGGTGAGCGGCGAGTCCGGGCACCTGGTGTACGCGCTGACCGGGCTCCCGCCGCGGTCGCTGAGCGCCCTGCTGCAGGAGATAGCCCAGCCGCCGCTGACCTCGACCACGGTGGCCGTGCGCATGGCGCCGGCGCCGGAGGGGGCGCTGGCGCTCAGCGGGGTGCTGCGCATCGCCGCGCCGCCGGACGGCCTGGAACAGGTCGGCGGCTGGGTGCGGGGCCGCGCGGACCAGATCGGGGTGACGATGCACCGCCTCGACGGACAGCAGGCCGTGGGGGTCTACGCGGCCGCCCCGACCGCGGCCGAGACGCTGTGAGCGCCGGCCCGCGCCCGACGACCGGAGGTCGAGATGAGTGACACCACGGTGATGCCGCGCCAGGCCGGCGACCCGGGTTCGGTAGCGGTGCAGCCGCTGCCGGCCGGGCCCGCGGGGCTGGTGCTGGGCCGGGTGCAGGACGGCAGCATCGCGACGGTGCCGCTGTTCCGGCCGGAGAGCAGCCGGGTCGCTCTGGTCGGCAAGTGGGCGCTCGGGCGCCTGCTGGTCTTCCGGGCGCTGGCGATGGGCGCGCGGATCGTGGTGCGTACCGACGCGCCCGCGCACTGGCAGGGCCTCGGCGAGTGGGCCACCGGCCGCAGCGACCGGATGTGGGTGATGACCGAGGGCAACGCGGTGCCGCCGGTGCCGGCCGACGCCACCCAGCCCGCGCTGATCGTGCTGGACCTGGGCGTGGGCGCGCTGGCGGTGACCACTCCGGACCAGCCGTGGCACACCCGGCTGACCATCCTGCCCGAGCTGACCGCCAGCAACGCCCGGGCGGTCGCCGACGCCGAGCTGCACCTGTTCGCCCGCCTGACCGCGGAGGAGGTCGCGGTCGCGGTGGCGAACCTGCGCCTTCCGGTACGCGCGGTGGAGCCGCTGACCGTGCTCAACCCGGACATGGTCGGCGCGCTGCGGGCCGACTCGGCCAGTTACGTGTGGCTGACCCCGACCGCCGCCGAGCGGCAGCACCTGGGCCTGACCGGCTGACCCCGGCCCGGCCGGTTCAGGAACGGACCGTGAGGATCCAGCCGTAGAGGCCGCACACCCAGGCGACCAGCGGCACCACGGCGACGATCAGCAGGATCTCGGCGATGTCGAGCAGCCGCCCCCAGACCGGGGAGATGCGCCGGCCGGCCACCGCGGTGCCGTAGATCAGGCTGGCCGCGGCGGCCGCCACCAGGCCGCCCACCACGGCGGTCAGCCGCAGCGCGACCCCGCCGTGCTGGAACAGCCCGTACGCGGCCAGGGCCAGGGCCAGGCTGCCGGCGCCCAGCATCGGCAGCCGCTGGGCCTGGGTGAGCAGCGGGCGGGCGCGCAGCATGAGCAGCAGCGCGAGCACCGCGCACAGCACGATGTTCTGGGTGCGGCCGCCGAGCACCAGCACCAGCGAGGCGCCGCCGATGATCGCCGCCACGGTCGCGATCAGCCCGGTGAGGAAGCGGTCCGCGCGGTCGCTGAGCTGCAGGATGCGCTGGCCGTCGACGACGTCGTCGTCGGTCTTGAGATCCTCCGGGCCGGTCGGGATCGACGGGATGGGCAGCCGGGCCAGCCGGTACGCCAGCATCGGCAGCGCGGGCACCAGCGCGAACGCCAGCGCGGCGGCGACCGCCGCGCCTGCTGCCGGCGCGACGCCGAAGGCGAGGCAGATGCCGGTGCCCAGGCCCAGCGCCCCGGCCACGCCCAGGGTGCCCAGGAACAGCGGCCCGGAGGCGCCGACCGCCACGGTGGCGGCCGCGGCGGCCACCATCAGCGTGGTCGCGGCGAGCAGCAGGTGCGGCGCGGCCAGCTCGGTGAGCTCACGGTCGCCGGCGAGCACGAGCAGGCCGCCGACCGTGGCATAGCCGAGGCCGGTCAGCGCGACCAGGGTGGCCGAGCCGGTGTGCCCGGCGGCCCGCGACAGCACCGCCGCGGTGGCCAGCAGCGCGACGGCGGCGAGCAGGCCGACCAGAGCGCCGGGCAGCTGCGGGGGACCGGCGAATAGCAGCGCCACCGCTCCGGCCAGGGCCATCGCCGCGGCGAACCAGGCGGCGAACCGCCGGGTGTGCACGACCTCCCAGCGGCCCTCGCGGTTCTGCGTGCCGGTGGCCACCGCGTCGACCACGTCGTCGAAGAGCACCTCGGGGGCGGCCGCGTTGCGCGGGGTGAAGTAGAGCACCTCGCCGTCGCGGATCTCCAGCTCCAGCGGCGTGCGGCTGGAGTCCAGCGGCGCCTGGCCGAGGCGGTTCAGCGACCATCCGCCGTTCTTGGCGCCCTCGTCGGCGAGGTCCTCCCCGGCGTGCCCGAGCAGGGTGGGCAGCAGGTCGGCCATCGGGACGTCGGCCGGCAGCGCCAGGTCCATCCGGGTGCGTGGCGCGACGATCGTGACCCGGGTGAGACCGCCCACCATGTTGCTCGTCACATTCGCTCCCCGTGCCGGTGCCGTCGAGTACGTCGGCGTGCCGCCACCAGCGTTCCCGGAGCTCCGCGGGGCGGTGGCGCGCACGACCGGAGGGGAGCCTACCTAGGATGTCGGGCGCGTACGATGCCCACCCAAACAGCTCGGCGCCAGCCGGCGGACGGAACATCCGGGGGAGGTGACCCGTCGTGAGTACGGTGCTGTTCCGACGCCCGCCTCGGCGGCTGGGACCGCAAATGCCGCGCGGTGAGTTGTTGTTGGAGTCGCCGCCCGAATTGCCCGAGCAGCTTCCCCGGGGCATGGGGCAGCTGCTGATGATCCTGCCCATGATCTGCGGCGCCGGGGCGATGGCGTTCCTGTACGCCGGCGGACGGCAGGGCGGCGGCCCGATGATGTGGGTGGCCGGCGGCCTCTTCGGCGTCTCCATGATCGGCATGGCGATCGGCACGATGGGCGGCACCAACGACTCCAAGGCCGAGCTGAACGCCGAGCGCCGCGACTACATGCGCTACCTGGCGCAGATGCGCAAGCGGGCCCGGCGCGCGGCCGCGCAGCAGCGGGCCGCGACCACGTGGAAGCACCCGGAGCCGGACGCGCTGTGGTCCATCGCCGCGTCCCGGCGGCTGTGGGAGCGGCGGGTCACCGAGGACGACTTCGGCGAGGTGCGGGTGGCGGTCGGCCCGCAGCGGCTGGCCGTGCAGGTGGTGCCGCCGGAGACCAAGCCGGTCGAGGACCTGGAGCCGATGACCGCGATCGCGCTGCGCCGCTTCGTCCGGGCGCAGAGCAGCGTCCCCGGCCTGCCGATCGCGCTGTCGGTGCGGGCGTTCAGCCGGATCGTGCTGCGCGGCGAGCGCACCCCGGTGCTCGACCTCGGACGCGCGCTGATCGGCCAGCTGGTCACCTTCCACGCCCCGGACGACCTGCTCGTGGTGGTCGTCGCGGCGGCCGACCGGCAGCCGGTGTGGGACTGGGTCAAGTGGCTGCCGCACGCGCAGAGCACCCGGCGCACCGACGCGGCCGGTGGCCGCCGCATGGTGTTCAGCACCCTCGCCGAGGCCGAGTCCGCGCTGGGCGACGACCTGAGCAGCCGGCCCCGGCACAGCTCGGACGCGCGCCCGCTGACCACCGCGCCGCACGTGCTGGTCGTGCTCGACGGCGGCGAGGTCACCCCGACCTGCCAGCTGCTGGGCAGCGGCCTGCTCGGCACCACCGTGCTGGACCTGTCCGGCTCGGTGCCGCGCGACGCCGGCCGGTGGCTGCTGTGCCTGGACGTCAACGCCGAGCGGGTGGCGATCGACCGGGGCGCCGCCGGCACCCCGCTGGGCCGGCCGGACCGGCTGACCGTGCGGCAGGCCGAGGCGCTGGCCCGGCAGATCTCGCCGTACCGGCTGTCCGCCCCGGCGGTCACCGACGAGCCGCTGGCCCGCAGCATGGAGCTGCCCGACCTGCTCGGGGTCGGCGACGCCGCGGCGGTGGACCCGCGGCTGACCTGGCGGGCCCGGCCGCACCGGGAGCGGCTGCGCATCCCGCTCGGCGTGGGCCCCGACGGCAGCGTGATCGAACTGGACTTCAAGGAGTCCGCGCACGAGGGTATGGGCCCGCACGGCCTGATCATCGGCGCCACCGGCTCCGGCAAGAGCGAGCTGCTGCGCACCATCGTCGGCGCGCTCGCGGTCACCCACTCGTCCCAGGAGCTCAACTTCGTCCTGGTCGACTTCAAGGGCGGCGCCACGTTCGCGTCGCTCGACGTGCTGCCGCACACCAGCGCGATGATCACCAACCTGGAGAACGAGCTGCCGCTGGTCGACCGGATGAAGGACGCGCTCGCCGGTGAGATGGTGCGGCGGCAGGAGCTGCTGCGGGCCGCCGGCAACTACGTCTCCCGTTTCGAGTACGAGAAGGCCCGCCTCGACGGTGAGCCGCTGGAGCCGATGCCCAGCCTGCTGATCATCTGTGACGAGTTCAGCGAGCTGCTGGAGAAGAAGCCGGACTTCATCGACCTGTTCGTGATGATCGGCCGGCTGGGCCGGTCGCTCGGCGTCCACCTGCTGCTGGCCAGCCAGCGGCTGGAGGAGGGCAAGCTGCGCGGCCTGGACACGCACCTGTCGTACCGGATCGGCCTGCGCACCTTCTCGCCCGTCGAGAGCCGCATCGTGCTCGGCGTGCCGGACGCGTACGAGCTGCCCAACGCCCCCGGTCACGGCTACCTCAAGACGGACACGCAGACGATGCTGCGCTTCCGCGGGGCGTACGTCTCCGGTCCGTACCGGCAGCCCGGCCGGGCCCCGCGCTCGCAGGCGGTGGTGCAGCGGCAGGTGGTGCCGTACGGCACCGACTTCGTGCCGGTGCCCGAGCTGCCCGGCGAGGCGCTGCCGGCGCGGGCGGCCGAGGAGGCCGGCACCGGCAAGCAGCAGAGCATGCTCGACGTGATCGTGGACCGGCTGCGCGGGCAGGGCCCCAAGGCGCACCAGGTCTGGCTGCCGCCGCTGTCCGAGCCGCCCAGCCTCGACGAGCTGCTGCCGCCGCTGGCCATCGACCCGGCGTTCGGGCTGACCACGACCGGCTGGACGGGTCGCGGCCGGCTCGTCGTGCCGGTCGGGGTGGTGGACCGGCCGTACGAACAGCGCCGCGACCCGATGATGGTCGAGCTCGACGGCGCCGGCGGCAACGTGGTGATCGTCGGCGCCCCGCTGTCCGGCAAGAGCACCCTGCTGCGCTCGATGCTCGCCTCGCTGGCCCTCACCCACACCCCGCGTGAGGTGCAGTTCTTCTGCCTCGACTTCGGTGGTGGGGCGCTGGCCGGTCTGGACGGTCTGCCGCACCTGTCCGGGGTGGCGCGCCGCCGCGACACCGAGGCGGTGCGCCGCACCGTGGCCGAGGTCACCGCGCTGCTCGACCAGCGGGAGACGTACTTCGCCGAGCACGGCGTCGACTCGATCGCCGGGTACCGCCGGCGGCGGGCCGCCGGCGAGTTCGCCGACGACCCGTTCGGCGACGTCTTCCTGGTGGTGGACGGCTGGAACACGCTGCGGCAGGAGTACGAGGAGCTGGAGCAGGCGATCACCGTGCTGGCCGGCCGCGGGCTCGGTTTCGGCATCCATGTGGTGATCACCGCGGCCCGGTGGGCGGAGATCCGGATCAACATGCGCGACCTGCTCGGCACCCGGCTGGAGCTGCGGCTCGGCGAGCCGGGCGAGTCGGAGATCGACCGCCGGGCCGCGGCCAACGTGCCGCTGAAGTCGCCGGGCCGCGGTCTGACCCGGGACAAGCTGCACATGCTGGCCGCGGTGTCGCGTCTGGACGGACGCCACGACATCGAGGACCTGGCCGAGGCGACCGCCGACCTGGTCAAGCAGGTGGACGCGGCCTGGCGCGGCGACCCCGCGCCGAAGGTCCGGCTGCTGCCCCGCGAGCTGCCGGCCGCCGAACTGGCCATGGTGGTCGACCCGGGGGCGCCGGGCATCCCGCTCGGCGTCGACGAGGCCGCGCTGGCCCCGGTGATGCTCGACTTCGCGGCCGAACCGCACCTGATCATCTTCGGGGACGCGGAGTGCGGCAAGACGAACCTGCTGCGGCTGATCGGCCGGTCCATCGCCGCGAAGTACACGCCGGAGCAGGCCCGGATCGTGGTGGCCGACTACCGCCGCGGGCTGCTCGGCGCGTTCGGCGAGGCGCACCTGCTCGACTACGCCCCGTCCGCGCAGGCCTTCAGCAAGGGCCTCGCCTCGATCAAGTCCGCGATGGAGAAGCGGCTGCCCGGGCCCGACGTGACCCAGGAGCAGCTGCGGGCGCGCAGCTGGTGGCGCGGGCCGGAGCTGTTCCTGCTGGTCGACGACTACGACCTGGTGGCCTCGGCGGGCAACAACCCGCTCAGCGCGCTGATGGACCTGCTGCCGCAGGCCCGCGACATCGGCCTGCACCTGATCGTCACCCGGCGGATCGGCGGCGCGGCCCGGGCGATGTTCGAGCCGGTCCTGCAGCGACTGCGCGAGCTGGACACACCGGGTCTGCTGATGTCCGGCAACCGCGAGGAGGGCGCGCTCTTCGGCACCCTGCGGCCCAGCCCGCAGCCGCCGGGCCGGGGCACGCTGGTGCGGCGGCGAGACGGGCAGCGAGTGGTGCAAACCGCGTGGAGCGACCCGGCATGACGACAATCGGACGTACGAACGGCGGTCTCGTCATGATTTGTGAACGGTTCACGGCTCAGCCGATCCCCGGGGCTGCCCCTGCTGGCAGCCCTCGGCTACGGTATGGCGCGAAGTGTCCGCAGGTGGGGTCTCAACGCCTTGCCGCGGGGGAGACGCGGCAGCACGCCGCCACAACGATGACGAAGGGGTGAGAGGCATGACGTCCCCGTTCGAGGTCGATCACGCGACACTGCATACCGCGGCGAACGACGTCCGTACCACGCGGAGCGAGGTCGACGGTGAGCTCAAGAAGCTCTGGAATGTGGTCGACGACCTGGCGATCGGCTGGCAGGGTCAGGCGTCCAGCGGCTTCCAGAGCCTGATGCAGCGGTGGAACGACGACACCCTCAAGCTGCAGGAGGCCCTGGACAACATCGCTGACCTGCTCGACAAGTCGGGCACCACGCACCAGGTGAACGACGAGGAGCAGCAGCAGATGCTCGACAAGTTCCACTCTGCGCTGAACCCGTAGGCCGTTGACGAGATTCTGGGTGGATGACTGATGAGCATGATCAAGGTTAATTACGCGTCCCTCGAGAACGCGAACTCGCAGATGACGGCGATCTCGCGGAGCATCGACGAGAAGCTGGACACCCTCCGGCAGATGCTGTCGAAGCTGGTCTGGGAGGGTAAGGACCGCGCCGCTTACGAGCAGCACCAGGCCCAGTGGGACGCGGCGGTCCGGGACATCAACCAGATCCTCAACGAGATCGGCGGCGCCGTGGGCGTGGCCCGCGACAACTACGTGACCACCGAGATGAGCAACTCGCAGCTCTGGGGCTGATCTGGTCGTACCGCCCGCGGCTCCGTTCCCGGTTTGGTCCGGGGCCGGAGCCGCGGGTGTGTGTGCTCGCGGGAAGGGACAGTGCGCGATGCGGTTGACGGTGGAGGCGGGGCCGGTGGCCAGGGTGGTGGCGGCCGCGCTGGCGGCGGCGACCGCGGCGGTCCTCGGATGCCCGGGGGTGGCGCGCGCCGACACGGTCGCCGACTACCAGAAGTGGTATCTGGACGCGCTGCGGATCAGCCGTGCCCACCAGATCACCCAGGGCGCCGGCGTCGTGGTCGCGGTGGTCGACTCCGGGGTGGACGCGACCCATCCCGACCTGCGCGGCCAGGTCCTGTCCGGGCACAGCACCACCAGCGCGGGCGCGAGTGACGGCCGTCGCGACATCGACCCGAAGAACGGTCACGGCACCTCGATGGCCGGCATCATCGCCGGCCGGGGCGGTGGCGCCCAGCACCTGCTCGGCATCGCGCCGAAGGTCAAGATCCTCCCGGTGAGCATCAGCCTGGGCGCCGACGCGCTGGAGGTGGCCGAGGGCATCCGCTGGGCCGCCGACCACGGCGCTGACGTGATCAACCTGTCGATCGGCGGGCCGGATCCCGACGGCAGTGTCCACAAGGCGGCGCAGTACGCGTTGTCGAAGAACGCCGTCCTGGTGGCCGCCTCCGGCAACCGGGAGCAGCAGCCGACCACCACACGGGTGCAGAGCCCGGCGAACGTTCCGGGTGTGCTCGCCGTCTCCGGCACGATGAAGTCCGGTGACGCCTGGAGCGGCGCGGTCACCGGCCCGGAGGTGGCGATCGCGGCGCCGGTGGAGGACGTCATCTCACCCGCCCCGGCCGGGTTGTCGTCGAACGGCTACAGCCTCGCCACCGGAACCAGCGACTCGTCCGCGATCGTGTCCGGGGTGGCGGCGCTGGTCCGCGCGAAGTATCCCGACCTGAGTTCGGCGAACGTGGTGAACCGGCTGATCCGTACCGCCGACGACCGCGGCGCGCCCGGCCGCGATCCGCAGTTCGGGTTCGGCGTCATCGATCCGCTGGCCGCCCTGACCGCGAACGTGCCGGTGGTGCCGGCCAATCCGCTGGCGGGCGCCGCGAGCGCCACCCCCGGTGGCGCCGGGGAGCACGCCGGTGAGAAGGCGGAGGACGGCTCCCCGGTCGCGATCTCTGTCGGGGATCCGAAGCTGGCGGTGCTCCAGGGTGGCCTCTGCCTGGCGGTCGTGGTCGTCGTCGGGTGGCTGCTCGTGCGGGGCATCCGCCGCCGTCGCCGGAAGGCGGCCGCGCTGAGATCGCCCTACGGCCCGGGCATGCCGCCGCCGGGGTACCCCGGCCACCCGGCAGCGATGCCCCCGCACCCGGGGTACCACCCGCCCGCCCAGCCCGGCTACCAGGCGCCGCCCGGTTATCCGCCGGGGCAGGCGCCGTCCGGTTATCCGCCGGTGCAGGCGCCGCCCGGTTATCCGCCGGGGCAGGCGCCGCCTGCCGGACCGGGGACCGGATCCGATCACCGGTGACACGTACACAGCACGACGGGGAGGACTGAAAGATGGCGGATGAGAACGCGACGCCGGACCGGGTGAGTTCGTCCTACGGGATCCCGGTGCCCATCCCCGGCCCGGTGCCGGTGCTGTTCCCCGGGCACGCGGGCGCCGAGATGGACAACGTCTACAAGTCCCATGTGCCGGAGGGCGTGGTCGCCGGCGCAAACGACGCCGGCGCGCGGACCGAGTGGGACGCCACCTCCCTGCAGAACGCCATCGGTTGGCTGGAAGCGCACGGCAAGTGGCTCAACGACCTGTCGGTCGGGATGGCCGACATCAAGGACCTGATGGGCGGCGACGCGGCGGCCGGCGGCAAGAGCCCGCTCGGCGGCTTCGCCTGGGCCAAGCGGCTCGCCGAGAAGCACACCTCCCTCTACGGCAGCACCGAGACCGCGATCAAGAAGCTCTCCGACGACCTCTATGCGGCGGCGCGCGCGCTGAAGAACGTCAAGGACAACTACGACCGCGCCGAGGAACGTAACGCGCTGACCGCCATGGACATGCAGAAGATCTTCGCCGACGTGGCGCGCAGTCCGTACGCCTGAGCACGGGGGAGGAACCGATGAGCAAGAGCTGGGAAGAGATGGTTCAGGAGGTCGTCATCGACGGCCGCCCCGGCGACGTGCGCAGCGCCGCGCTCGGCTGGCAGGAACTGCTGCGGCATCTCCGGGACGTCAAGCAGAGCCTGGAGACCAACGTCAAGGACCTCGGCGAGACCTGGAAGGGCAAGGGCTACGACGCGTTCAAAGCCCACATCGACGGCCTGGCCAAGAACGTCGGGTACATCGTGGAGGACGCCGAGACGGGCTCCGGCATCGTGACCAGCCTCAACACGGCCGCGTCCGACCTCGCCCAGGCGCAGGCCGCGATGCCGATCCCGCTGGCCTCGGCCGACGACATCGCGGCGGCCCGGGACGGCCGGCTCACTCTCGGCATCGGCACCTTCGAGATGAAGGTCAAGCCGGACTTCCTGAGCTGGGGCCCGCTGGATTGGGGTCCGAAGCTGCACGACTGGCTGTTCGACCAGACCGCCGAGGCGCGGAAGGTCTACGAGCAGGTCGACGACCAGTACCAGGGCCGCGCCGCGGACATGCCCGGCCAGACCGGTGGATATCAGCAAGTGCACGGTGAGCGGACCACCCCGGACCTGAGCGGAGCCGGCGCGTCCGGAGCGGCGGGCGCGGGCGGCTTCGGCGGCGGCGCGGGCGCCGGCGCCGGCGGCCTGCCGGGCACCAAGGGCTTCAACCCCTCGGACATCGGCTCGGGCGGCGTCGGCGGCACCGGCAGCGGCACCCATCCCTCGACCGGTGGCGGCGGCACCTACCCGTCGACCGGTGGCGGCGACCACCCGGGCACCGGCGGCTACCCCGGCACCGGGACCAGCGGTGCCGGGCCCGGCGCCGGCTCCGGGTACGACCCGGGTGACTACGGCTCGGGCCTGGCCGGCGCCGGCGGTGGCGGCGCCGGGCTGGGCACCGGTGGGGCCGGTCTGGGCGGTGGCGGCCTGGGCTCCGCCGGTCTGGGCGGCGGCGGTCTCGGCTCCACGGCCGGGCTCGGCGGCGGCGCGGGTGCCGGCGCGGGCGGCGGTGGCGCGATCCCCGGCGGCGGGGCGCTCGGCAAGGGCGTCGGGACCGGCCTGGCTCCCGGCATGATGGGTGCCGGGGCCGGCGCCGGGGGACGCGGTCAGGGCACGGGCGCCGGGACCAAGGGCGGCGCGGCGGGTGCGCTGCGCGCCGGCGGCGGTGGCGCGGCGGCCGGTGGCATGGCCCCGGGCGCGCGGGGCGGGCACGGCTTCGGCGAGGACCAGGCCGACCGCAACAGCTGGCTGCAGGAGGACGAGGACGTGTGGGGCGCCGGTGGCGACCTGCCGCCGGGCGTGTTGCGCTGACCTGCGGGCCGGACCGGGGTGCGTTCCTAGGAGCGACCTGCCGCCGGCCGGCCCGTGTTGCGCTGACCTGCGGGCCGGACCGGGGTGCGTTCCTTAGGAGCGATCTGCCGCCGGGGCGTGTTGCGCTCGGCTGCGCGCCGGGACGGACGCGTTCCTAGGAGCGGCTCGCCGGTCCGGCGCGCCAGCCCCGTTCCCGGCCCCGCCGCAGGATCGGCCGGGCCATCAGGATCAGGGCCGTCAGCACCAGGGCGGCGACGACCGCGATCGCCGCGGCGGTGCGCGCCCCGGCCAGCGAGTCGTCGGTGTCCTCCGGCTCCGGCAGGGTCCCGGCCGGCACGTTCTCCCGGCCGCCCAGGATGGCGGTCACCGCCCGGTACGGGTTGACCACCCCGTAGCCGGCCTCCTGGGTGCGGCCCTCCGGCGGGTTGTCCGCGGTGGCGACGATCCGGTTCACCACGTCCTGGACCGGCAGGTCGGGGTAGTAGGACTTGACCAGGGCGGCGACGCCGGAGACGTACGCGGCGGCGAAGCTGGTGCCGCCCTCCGCCTCGGTGAAGAAGCCGCCGCCCGGCGCCGGCGCGACGATCTGCAGGCCGGGCGCGGCCACGTCGATGTAGTCGCCGCTGATCGACGTGTCGACATGCTTGTCCTGCTGGTCGACACCGGCCACGGCGAGCACCGGCCGGTAGCCGGCCGGGAAGGCCGGCTGGTCGCGCTGTGTGCCCTGCTCCTGGTTGCCGGCGGCGGCGACCACCACGACCCGGTGCGCGACGGCGTAGTTGACCGCCGCGGCGAGCTCGCTGGTGGGCACCGTTTCCAGCGACAGGTTGATGACGCCGGCGCCGTTGTCCACCGCCCACCGGATGGCGTTGGCGATGCGTACCGGCAGTTGCTGATCGAAGTTGCGGTCGGTGGTCCGCAGCACCCGGACCGGCAGGATCAGGGCGTCCGGCGCGATGCCGGCGAAGGTCGACCCCTCGGTCTGCCGCCCGGCGATGATCCCGGCGACCATGGTGCCGTGGCCGGCCTCGTCGCACCGGCCGAACCGCTCGGCGAAGCCGAGGTCGTGCCCGCGCAGCACCTTGCCGCGCAGCGCCGGATGGGTCGCCGAGACCCCGGAGTCGATGACCGCGACGGTCGTGCCCGCGCCCCGGGTCAGCGGCCAGACGGCGTCCGGCGCGAGCCGGGTCTGCGCCCAGGGCGGCGTGGCCGGGGCCGGATCGCCCGCCCGGCCGCACCCGGCGGCCGCGGCCGGATCGGCCACCACCAGGGGAGCGGCGACAGCGAGCAGGACCGCCGCGAGCAGCCGGACGGTCCGGCCGGCGGGGCGAGCGGGTGCGAGCACGGTTCGCGGACGATTCGGCACGACGCGAGCGTAGCGGGCGTGACTGCGCTCCGGCGCGGGTGACCGGGGGCGGACGTGAGCCGGTAGGGTGCCAGCGGTTCGGACGGACCTGCGGGAGGCTTGGCATGAACCGGTGGTGGACGGTGCGGCGCGGATCGGCTGCCGCGGGCGCGGTCGCCCTGGGCCTGGTGGCGGGCGCCGTCCCGGCCGGACCCGTCCGGGCCGCGTCCATCCAGGACCGGCAGTGGCACCTGGACTACCTGCGGGTGGCCCAGGCGCACCGGCTCTCCACCGGCAAGGGCGTCGTGGTGGCCGTCGTGGACACCGGCGTGGAGGCCCGGCACCCCGACCTGGCCGGACGGGTGCTCGACGGCACGGACGTGCTGACGCACGGGGACGGCAGGACCGACCGCAACGGTCACGGCACCGGCGTCAGTGGCATCATCGCCGCCTCCGGCGGCCGGAACGGCGCGCTCGGCATCGCCCCGGACGCCCGGATTCTCCCGGTGGGCGCGCCGATCGGGGCGCAGGGCACCGGTGGCCTGGTGCCCGAGGGCATCCGCTGGGCCGTCGACCACGGCGCACGGGTGATCAACATGTCGTTCCGCGACAAGCGGACCACCGGCGACATGCGCGAGGCGGTCCGGTACGCGTTGCAGCACGACGTGGTGCTCGTCGCCGCGGTCGGCAACACCGATCAGGACACCGCGGTCGTCTCACCGGCCAACATCCCCGGGGTGCTGGCCGTGTCGGCGTTCGACCGCAAGGGCCGGATCTGGAGCGGCGCGGTGCACGGGCCGCAGGTGGCCATCGCCGCTCCCGGGGTGGACATCGTCACGCTCGCCCGCGACCAGGGCGGCAAGGTCGGCGGTTACGTCGACGTGCCCGGCGGCACCAGCGCGGCCGCGCCGATGGTGGCCGGCGCCGCGGCCCTGGTCCGCGCGCGGTACCCGGAGATGAAGGCCCCCGACGTGATCAACCGGCTGCTGGCCACCGCCACCGACGCGGGGCCCGCCGGGCGCGACGAGCAGTACGGTTTCGGCCGTCTCGACCTGGTCGGGGCGCTCACCGCGAAGGTGCCGGCGGTGACCGCGAACCCGCTCGGGAACCCGGCGCCGGAGCCGAGCGCGGAGGCGGCCGCCGACACCGGCTCCGCGGCCGACCGGTGGCTGCGCAAGGTGCTGGTCGCCGCCTCGGCCGTGGCCGGGGCCGGGGTGCTGGCCGGGCTGCTGGGGGCCGTCCTGGTCCGGCGCTCCCGGCGGGCCCGGTGACCCGCCGGCCCCGCGCGGCGGCGCCACCCGCGCCGGCGCGGCGTGACCGCCCGGCCTGATCGCCCGGCGGCCGGGACCGACCCCGGTGGCCAAGCCGGTGGCCGGGACGGACCCCGGTGGCCAAGCCGGTGGCCGGGACCGACCCCGGCGGCCAGGCCCCCGGTAGCCCAGCCCGGCGGCCGGGACCGACCCCGGTGGCCGGGGCCTACCGCCCGGCGAGCGCCGAGTCGCGGAGCACGGCCTGGATCCGGGTCAGCAGCTCGTGCCCGGTGAACGGCTTCTCGATGATCACCACGCCGTCCTGCAGGGTGCCGTTCTCGGTCAGCACCGGCTGGGCGTAACCGGACATGTACAGCACCGGGATGTGCGGCCGCAGCGCCTGCACCCGCCGGGCCACCTCGTTGCCGAACATGTTGGGCATGATCACATCGGTGAGCAGCAGGTCGATCCCGCCGGGGTGGACCTGGGCGATGTGCACCGCCTGCGCGCCGCCGGCGGCCGGCAGCACGTGGTAGCCGGCGCGGGTCAGGATCCGGTGGGCCACCTGCCGCAGCGCGTCCTCGTCCTCGACCAGCAGGATGGTGGAGCCCGGCGTGGGCGGGGCCGGGGCGCTCGCGCCGGGCAGCGCGGCCCCCGGGGTGGCGTCCAGGCTGGCCGGCAGCAGGATGGTGATGCTCGTGCCGATGCCCGACTCGGAGTAGAGCTGGACGTCGCCGCCGGCGGCCTTCACGATGCCGTACACCGTGGCCAGCCCCAGCCCGGTCCCGGAGCCGCGCGGTTTGGTGGTGTAGAACGGCTCGAAGGCGTGCTCGATCACCTCGGCCGTCATTCCGGTGCCGGTGTCGCTGACCCGCAGCCGGGCATACCGGCCCGGCGGCAGTGGCGGGCTGATGCCGTCGTCGCGGTCGAGTTCGGCGTTGGCCGTGTCGATCGACAGCGTGCCCCCGCCGGGCATCGCGTCGCGGGCGTTCACGGCCAGGTTGACCAGGATCTGCTCGATCTGCCCGGCGTCGGCGAAGACCGGCCACAGCGCCGGGTCCAGGCTGGTGCGCAGGTGGATGTGCTCGCCGAGGGTACGGCGCAGCATGTGCTCCACCTCGTCGATCACCCGGTTCAGGTCGAGCACCTCGGCCTGGGTGATGTCGCGCCGGCCGAAGGCGAGCAGCTGCTTGGTCAGCCGCGCGGCCCGCTCGGCGGCGCGGCTGATCTGCCCCAGGTCGTCGCGGGCGGTGGCCACCTCGGCCGGGTCCGGGTGCGGCACGGACAGGGTGTCCTGGACCAGCTCGGTGTAGTTGCTGATCACGGCGAGGATGTTGTTGAAGTCGTGCGCCACCCCGCCGGCGAGCTCACCGAGGCTCTCCAGCCGGTGGGCGTGCTGCAGCCGGCGTTCCGCGGCGTCCCGTTCCGCCTGCGCGATCAGCCGTTCCCGTTCCGCCTGGGCGATGAGCCGATCGCTGACGTCGCGGATCGCGGCGGAGACGATCATTCCCTGGTCGGTCTCCAGCGCGGACAGGCTGATCTCGGCGGGGAACTCGCTGCCGTCGCGGCGCACGGCGGTCAGCTGCACGCCGGCGCCCATCTCCCTTCGCTTCGGATGGGCGAAGTAGCGGTCGCGGTGGTGGACGTGCGTGTGGCGCAGCGGCTGGGGGACGAGCACCTCGATCGGGCGGCCCAGCAGCTCGGCGCGGGGGTAGCCGAAGAGGTCCTCGGCCTGCGCGTTGATCAGCGTGATCGTCCCGTCGGTGGTGACCCCGACGATGGCGTCCGGCGCGGCCTCCAGCAGCCCCTCGAACGTCGACTCGGGGTGCTCGACGAGGCCCGGACCGCCCGGGACCGGGCCGGCTCGGCCGTCGGGCGGCAGCAGGTCGCCGAGCAGCTGGGCGGCGGCGTCCAGACCGCGCAGGTGCCGCGGTGTCCAGTGCCGGGGCTGATGTGCCGCGACGGCCAGGACGGCGACGACCCGGCCGCCGTCGTCGCGGACCGGGAAGCCGGAGTAGGCGGCGATGCCCTGCTCGCGGGCGGCCGCCAGGCCGGCGCAGCGCGGGTCGGTGGCCACATCGCTGATGATCAGTGGCAGGCCGGTCTCGTTGATCACGCCGGTCAGGGACCCGGCCAGCGGCAGTTCCTCACCGGCGGCGATGCCCGGCAGGCCGACGCAGCCGAGCACGGTCCGGGCCGGTCCGGTGATCAGGTTGGCGGTGGCGATCGGCGCGTCGGCCACGTCGGCGGCGATCTGGACGAGCCGGGCGACCGCGCCGGGCGGTACGGCCGCGGTGCGGTGTGTGCGGGCGGGATCCGGGGCCTGGTTGCTCGTACCCATGCAGCGGGTCTACACCCGGCCGGGGGATCCGGGATGCCGAACGGGAGAAGACGCAGGCATGAGGGTTTTCCCGGGTGGCGCGCAACGTTCGGGTGGCATGTCGGCGCGGGTCGCGCGAACCGGGACTGACGGGGCCTTTTCCGGGGTATGCGGTGCGCTGTCCGAATGATCGTGAGTTCGAGGAGACAACCGTGACCGACACCGCCCGTACCGACGTGATCGACATCCTCACCAGCGACCACCGTGACGTGACCGCGCTGATCGGCGAGATCTGGACGGTCGCCGACCCGATGATCCGCCGGGACCTGACCGACACCGCGATCAGCGAGCTGGTCCGGCACGCCGTGGCCGAGGAGATGTACGTCTACCCGGCGATGCGCAAGCACCTGCCGGACGGCGACCAGGCCGTCGAGCACGACATCGAGGAGCACAAGGAGCTCGAGCAGACGATGAAGCAGCTGGAGGCGGCCGACGTGTCCAGCGCCGAGTTCGACGGCGCGCTGCGCAAGCTGGAGGCGCTGCTGGCCGACCACGTCCGGGACGAGGAGGCCGAGCAGTTCCCCCAGCTGCGCCGGCACATCCCGCAGGAGGAGCTGGTCGAGCTGGCCGCCAAGGTGGAGACCGCCAAGAAGCTGGCGCCGACCCGGCCGCACCCGGCGGCGCCGAACAGCGAGCTGTTCCACAAGCTCGTCGGCCCGGGCGTGGGCCTGGTCGACCGGCTCCGCGACAAGCTGACCGGGCGCGCGACCAAGTGAGCGCCGGGGCCCGCCCGGCCGGTCGGCCCGGCCGGGCGGGTCTCACCACAGCAGGTTCAGCACGACGGTGCCGATCACCGACAGCATCACCGAGACGAGCAGCATGACCAGGCAGCCGGCCGGGCCGCCGAGGAAGCGGACTTCGGTGTCTCCGATACGCATGACTGCTCCGGTACCCCGTGGACCCGGCGTAGATGCCTGACGATCGCGTCGGCTGACCGCCGGCCCGAGGTGGTCAGCACGTTGTGCGCGGCGGCCGGGACGCTCACCGGCACCCCGCCGGTCATCGCCGCCACCTCGGCCCGCCAGAGCAGCGGCGCCACCGGGTCCAGCGCGCCGCCCAGCACCAGCGGCGGCACCGGCAGCCGTCGCAGATCGTCCTCGATCGCGTTGCGCACCGAGTGCCCGACGGTCGCCAGCACCCGCCACGGCTTGGCGTCGGCCACGTCGCGGGCCAGCACCAGCGCCTGCCAGGGCGCCTCGACGAGCAGGTCGAGCACCCAGCGGCCGATCAGCGCGCGCCGCGAGCGGGCGACCGGATCGGTGGTCGGGGCGGCCAGCACCACGGCGGCGACCAGGTCCGGGCGCAGCACCGCGAGCCGGGCCACCACCTCGGCGCCGAACGAGTGCCCGGCGAGGCACACCCGGTCCAGTCCCAGCGCGTCCAGCCAGGCGGCCAGGTGCCCGGCGTGCCGGCCGACGTCGTACGCCCGGCGGGGTTTGCCGCTGCGCCCGAAGCCGGGCAGGTCCGGCACCAGGACCGGGTGGTGAGCGGCCAGCGCCCGGGCGGTGGGCATCAGGTAGCGGTGCGAGACGGCGAGGCCGTGCACCAGCACCACCGGCAGGCCGGTCGGCCGGCCGCAGTGGCGGTCGTGCGTACGCACCCCGGCGGTGGTGAGGTACCGGCTGTGGAACCGTGGACTTTCGCGCATCGCCCCGCCTTACCCCGGCGCGTCGCCTCTCAAGTCAGCGGCGGCAGCTTCTGCGGATGATCCAGGACGTCCCGGAACAGGTCACCGCGCTCGTCCAGCCGCCGCAGCACGCTCCGCAGCGGGAAACCGTCCGGGCGCAGCGCCGGGTCGTCGAGCTCGGCCCAGTCGATCGGCGCGGACACCGGAGCGTCCGGCGCCGGCCGCGGGCTGTACGGGGCGACCAACGTCCGGTTGATCGCGTTCTGCGTGTAGTCGAGCCGGGCCAGCCCGCCCCGCTCGTTCTTCTGCCACTTCCAGCTCACCAGCTCGGGAACGACCGCGCCGATGCTGCGCGACAGGTCGCGCACCCACGCCCGGGTGTCGTCGAAGCCGAGCCCCGGCGCGACCGGCACCCAGATCTGGATGCCGCGCCGCCCGGTCACCTTGGCCCGGGCGGTCACCCCGAGATGCTCGAACGCGGTGCGGTGCAGCCGGGCCAGGGTCAGCACGTCGTCCCAGGAGGTCGTGGTGCCCGGGTCGATGTCGACGAGGGCGTACGTCGGCTGGTGCGGGGCGTCCACCGGCGAGGTCCACGGGTGCCACTCCAGCGCCCCGAAGTTGGCCGCCCAGATCAGCGCGGCCGGCTCGTCCACCACCAGGTACGTCCGGGTCTCGCCCGGATCGGCCGCCGGGTTGGTCCAGCGCGGCAGCCAGTCCGGGGCGTGCTCGGGCAGCTCCTTGTGCCAGAAGCCGCGGGTCCCGGCCCCGTTGGGGTAGCGGTGCATGTTCAGCGCCCGCCCGGCCAGATACGGCGTCACGACCGGCGCGACCCGGGCGGTGTAGTGCAGGAACTCCCGTTTGGTCAGTGGTGGCTCGCCGGGGAACAGCACCTTGTCGAGGTTGGTGACCCGCAGGCGGCGCCCGAAGATCTCCCAGGTGCCGCCGGCGCCGAGCGCGTCCAGCGCCGCCAGCTCGCCGGGGGAGGCGGCCGGGTGGCGCAGCGTGACCGCGGCGCGTTCGGCCGGCCGGTCCGAGCGCCACATCCGCTCCGGCTGCGCCGCGACCTGCTCGTTGGTCCGGCCGCTGAGCACCGAGAGCGGATGCTGCTCGGCGTCCCAGCCGGGCGCCGCGTGCTCGTCGCGCTTGTGGATCAGCAGCCAGGACTCCCGCCCGGCCCGCCCGTCGCCGGTACGGACCAGCGCGAACCGGCCGCGCAGCTTCTCGCCGTGCAGGTCCAGGTGCAGTTCGCCGGCCTGGACCGCCCGCGCCGGGTCGGTGTCCTGGCCGCGCCGCGCCGGTCGCGGCTGCCACGTGCCGGCGTCCCAGACGATGACGTCACCGCCGCCGTACTGACCGGCCGGGATGACGCCCTCGAAGTCGAAGTACGCCAGTGGATGGTCCTCGACGTGGTACGCGGCCCGGCGCACGCCCGGATCGAGCGTCGGCCCCTTCGGCACCGCCCAGCTGACCAGCACCCCGCCGATCTCCAGCCGGAAGTCGTAGTGCAGCCGCCGGGCCCGGTGGCGCTGCACCACGAAGCGCCGCGCGCCACCGACGGTCACCGCCCCGGACGGCTCCGGCGTGCGGGCGAAGTCACGCATCCGCCGGTACGCGTCCAGCCGATCCTGCGACGCCGCCATCGTTACTCCCGGTGCACCGGCGGCAGCGGCCGGTTCGCCGGTCCCTGCAGGACCGAGCCGTCGATGCCGAACCGGGACCCGTGACACGGGCACTCCCACGCGGTCTCGGCGTCGTTGAACGCGACCAGGCAGCCCAGGTGGGTGCAGCGGGCCGACACGGCGTGGACCTCGCCGGCCCGGTCCCGGTACGCCGCGCAGTGTTGCCCGCCGATGCGCACCACCGCCCCGGAGCCCGGCGCGATGTCGTCGACCGAGTCGGCGTGCGACGGCCGCAGCCGGTCACCGACGAAGTGCCCGGCCACCTTGGCCTGCAACTTGAGCATCGTGCCGGCCTCGCGGGCCAGACCGAGCCGGCGTGGGTCGTAGAGCTCGGCCCACGCGGGCGCCGCGCCGGTGAGGTACGCGGTCAGCAGCGCGCCGGTGAGCACGCCCGAGCTCATGCCCCACCCGCCGAATCCGGTGGCGACGTAGACGTTGCCGGCGCCCGGGTGGAACGGCCCGATGAACGGCACCCCGTCGGTGGTGGTGTTGTCCTGGGTGGCCCAGCGGTAGCCGATCTCCGCGTCCGGGAACCGCTCCCGGGTCCAGCCGATCAGGCGTTCCCACCGCTGCGCCGGGTCGCCCTCGCCCGGGGTGAAGTGTTCGCCGGTGACGATCAGCAGGCGCTGCCCGGTTCGGTACGGCGCGGTGCGGATCGACCGGGTGTTCCGCTCGGGCGTCAGGTAGGCGCCGCCGGGGTCCTGCCCGGCCGGGATGGCGGCCGCGACCACCAGCTCCCGGCGCGGTTGCAGGCGGGCGAACAGCAGCGCCCGGTCGAACACCGGGTAGTGGGTGGCGATCACCACCTGCCGCGCGGTGACCGTGCGCCCGTGCTCGGTGGTGACGGTGCACGGCTCGCCCTCGTGCAGCCCGGTCGCCCGGGTCCGCTCGAATATCCGGCCGCCGCGCCGGGTCAGGTCCTCGGCCAGGGCGAGCAGGAATTTGCGGGGGTGGAACTGGGCCTGATTCTCCACCCGGACCGCGCCGGCCACCGGGAACGGCAGGCCGGTCCGGGTGACGAACGAGGCGGGCAGCCCGGCCTCGGCGGCGGCGTCCGCCTCGGCCCGGATCCGCGGCACGCCCTCGGCCGACTCGGTCCAGGTGTACGCCGGCACCCGCTCCAGCTCGCAGTCGATGCGCAGCCGAGCGGCCAGCTCGGCGACCCGGTCCACCGCCTGCTGCTGTGAGGTGGCGTACAGCCGCGCCGCGTCCCGGTCGAACGACGTGCGCAGCCGGTCGTAGATCAGCGTGTGCAGCACCGACAGCTTCGCCGTGGTGTAGCCGGTGACGCCCGCCGCGATGCGGTCGGCCTCGATGAGCGCCACGCGGCGCCCGGCCTCGGTCAGCTCCCACGCCGTGCACAGCCCGGCGATTCCGCCGCCGACCACGGCCACGTCGGCCTCGATGTCGTCCGGCAGGGCCGGATACGTGGTAGCCGGGGTGGTGTCCATCCAATACGACTCGCGCGTACCTGCCAGCATGTCGGCTCCGCCCTTTCCGTCCGCCTGGGAGTACCCGCGGTGTCCGTCGATGAACGTCACGTGGCGGTACAGCGTGCCGGACCCGGGTAGACGGGTGGCATGAGCACGCAAGCGCCTCCCGTCCGCCCGGTTCCGCAGCCGGCCTGGGCGCCGTTGCGGATCGCCGCGTTCCGCAGCCTCTGGCTGGCCCTGCTGGCCAGCAACATCGGCACCTGGATGCAGACCGTCGGCGCGCAGTGGCTGCTGGTCGAGCAGTCCGGGACGGACACCCTGGTGGCGGTGGTGCAGACGGCCAGCACGCTGCCGATCGTGCTGCTGGCGTTGCCGTCCGGCGCGCTGGCCGACACCTTCGACCGGCGGCGGCTGCTCATCGCCGTACAGGTGTTCCTCAGCGCGGTCGGGCTCCTGCTCACCGTGCTGACCCTGGCCCACCACATGCCGGCCACGCTGCTGCTGACGCTCACCTTCGTGCTCGGGGCCGGGCAGGCGCTGACCGCCCCGGCGTGGCAGGCCGTCATCCCGGAACTGGTGCCGCGCCCGCAGCTGGCGTCCGCGTCGGCGCTCGGCGCGATCAGCATGAACCTGGCCCGGGCGGTCGGCCCTGCGGTGGCCGGGGTGCTGATCGCCCGCACCGACACCGGTGTGGTGTTCGGGCTCAACACCCTGTCGTTCGCGCTGTTCGCCCTGGTGCTCATGCGCTGGCGGCCCGCGGCCAGCGGGCCGGCCGGCGCGCCGGAGCCGTTCGCCGCGGCGATGCGCGCCGGCAGCCGGTACGTCCGGCACTCCCCGGTGGTGCGCCGGATCCTGCTGCGCGCCGCGCTGTTCCTGGTGCCCGGCAGCGCGCTGTGGGCGCTGCTGCCGCTGGTCGCCAGCCGCCGCCTCGGCCTGGCCTCGGGCGGGTACGGCGTGCTGCTCGCCGCCGTCGGCGCCGGCGCGGTGGCCGGCGCCCTGCTGCTGCCCCGGATGCGGGCCCGCTGGTCGCTGAACCGGCTGCTGCTGATCGCCGGCCTCGCGTTCGCGGCCGTGCTCGCCGTGCTCGCCCTGGCGCGCTCGGAGACCGCGGTGGTGCTCGCGCTGCTGCCCGCGGGCCTCGCCTGGGTGCTGGTGCTGTCCAGCGTGAACGCCGCCATGCAGCTGTTCCTGCCGGGCTGGGTGCGCGCCCGCGGCCTGGCCGTCTACCAGATGGTGTTCGCCGGCGCCCAGGCCGCCGGGGCGCTCGCCTGGGGCGCGCTGTCCGACCTGACCGGGCTGATGCCGGCGCTGATGTCGGCCACCGGGCTGATGCTGGCCGGGGCGGTCACGCTGCGCTGGTGGCCGATGCGCGACACCAGCGGCCTGGACCGCGAGCCGGCGGTGTACTGGCCGGAGCCGCACCTGGACCTCGATCCCGACGAGCACGACGGCCCGGTCCTGGTCACCGCCGCCTACCCGGTCAGCCCGCCCCACGAGACCGCGTTCATCGAGGCCATGCAGGCGGTGCGCCGCAGCCGGCTGCGCACCGGCGCGGTGCGGTGGGGGCTGTTCCGCGACGGCGAGCACGCCGGCCGGTTCGTGGAGGTCTATCTGGTGCCCAGCTGGGACGAGCACCTGCGCCAGCACACCGGCCGGCTGACCGGCGCGGATCAGGCCGTCGAGGAGCGCGCCCGGGCTCTCGCGGACGGCCCGCCCGAGGTCAGCCACCTGCTCTCCCGGGCCTGAGCTCGTCGTGCGACCTCCGCCTCCGGCCCGGTGCGCGATGACTCGCTTCGCCACCCGGTACCACCCGCTCTGTGCGGTGAAGCGCTGCCGCGCACGCCCTGCGTCCCAGCACGTCCAGCATGCCGCCGAGGTCCTGGATCCGGTCGGCGCGCCTGCGCCGACCCGGACCGCACCGTCGAGGTCGTGAAGAAGCCGCCGACCCGGACCGCACCGTCGAGGTCGTGAAGAAGCCGCCGAGCCAGGTCGGCTTCACAGTGCTGCCCGCCGATGGCCTGGGGGCTGGCGCAAACAGGTTTGCTGTGCAAACCTATTGCCATGACCGCTGACTCGGTTGCCGCCGGCGATGATCCCCGGCGTCTCCTCCTCGACATACGCCACCTGACCGACCGCGTACGCCGCGACCAGCGTCTGACCTATGTGGCGCTGCTGGTCCTCGCCGCGGTGACCCTCGTGGCGATCCCCTTCGATTGGCTCTTCATGAGGGTGCACTGCGACGGCAGCGGCTGCATGTTCGCTCGCCGGGGAATGCTCTACTACTGGCCGCCCGCGCTCCTGCTCGCCTACGCGGCGATCGCGGTCAGCTATGTACGGGCCGCCCGGGCGCGAGGGCTGGGCGCCCGCGTGGCGCCGTACGCGATCACCGGAGCCGCGACAGCCGTCGTCTTCACGGCCGCGTACACGGCGGCGGCCGCCTATTTCCCGACCCACCCGCCCTTCGGAGGCGGTCCGGTTCCCTTCTGGTGGATCGTTCTGGACCGGCTGATCGCACCGTGGGGGCTGATCGGGCTTGCCCTGCTCGTGCTGGCCCGCCTCGAACGCAACGTCGCGCTGCTGGGGTTCACCCTGGGCTACCTGGTATTGGTACTGCTGGTGTTACCGACGACCGACGGCATGCGGCTCCCCGGCTGGGCGGTCCCGTCGTTCATGTCAGCGACGACCATGCAGCTGCGGCTGTCGATGACGCCGGCCCAGCTCGTCATCGGCGTCGCGCTCCTGGCGGCCGGGATCGCCTTCGCCCGGGCACGCCGGAGTCAGCGATGACCGCCGACACCGGCGCCCCTGACCCGACCGGCCACCCGACCATCGGCCTCGACGAGGTGGTGCACCAGCGGGTACGGCTCGGCATCCTCGCGATCGCTCACGAAGCACGGCGGGTCGAGTTCGGTTATCTGCGCACCCATCTCGACCTGACCGCCGGCAACCTCTCCAGACACCTGAGCGTGCTGGAGACGGCCGGCCTGGTCGACATCGAGAAGGGCTACGAGGGCAAGCGCGCCCGCACCTGGATCACCCTCACCACCGCCGGGAAAACCGCCCTCGCCGAGGAGATCGGCCGCCTCAGGACGCTGATCGCCCGCGTCGAGACCACCACGGAGGACCGATGACCCTGAGCCGTCGCCGGCTGCTCGCCGCCACCCTCGCCGCCGGGGCCGCCGGGTCGCTCACCGCAGCATGTCCCGCCTCCGCAGCGCCCGGTCGGGCCCGCTTCACGCTGCCCGCGCCGACCGGCCCGTACCGGGTCGGCACCGTGTCACTGCACCTGATCGACACGTCCCGGCCCGACCGCGTTGCCGGGCGGGCTCGCCACCACGAGCTGATGGCGAGCATCTGGTACCCGGCGACCCCGGACGCCCGCCGCTGTCCGGCAGCGGTGTGGCTGCCGGACGCCCCGATGCGCGGCCTGCTCGCCAACAGCGGTTTCCCGGTCGACGTCGCCGCGTCGCCGCTCACGGCCGGCCGCGAGGGGGCCACGGCGCTGCGGGCACTCGGCCGGCGGCCCGTGATCGTGTTCTCCCACGGCTCCTACGGCCACCGCGGCGAAACCACCGTCATCGTGCAGGAACTGGCCAGCCGCGGCTACGTCGTGGTCACGGTCGACACCACGTACGACGCGTTCACCGAATTCCCCGACGGCCGCCTCGGCGTCCCCGGCGACGATCTGTCGACCACGCCCCGGGACCACGCCGCGGACATCCCGTTCGTGCTCGACCGCATCGAGGACCTCGCCGCCGGCCGTAATCCCGACGCGGAGCACCGACGGCTGCCGGCTGGATTGGCCGAGATCCTCGACATGCGCCGGATCGGCATGTTCGGCTTCTCCAAAGGCGGCACCGCGACCGCCCTGGCCATGATCGACGACCGGCGGATCCGGGCCGGGCTCAGCCTGGACGGCCCGATGCAATGCCAACCCCCGATCGCCGCCGACATCGACCGGCCGTTCCTGATGATGACCGCCGACTTCACGCGCGTCGGCGGCTCCAGCGCCGCCGATTTCTGGACCCACCTGCACGGCTGGCGCCGCGACCTGCAGATCGACGACGGCACCGAGCTCTCCTGCTCCGACGCGGTCTGGCTGCTGCCGCAGATGGCCCGGCTCACCGGGATGACGAACCAGGACCTGACCGGGTGGATCGGAATGTTCCGTCCGAGCCTGGCGGTCAAGATCCAGCAGACGTACCCGCTCGCCTTCTTCGACCTGCACCTGCGCCACCGCAGGCAACCTCTGTTCGATAGCTCTCGTCCGCCCTTTCCGGGGGTGCATCTCACCGCGTGACCGTTGAGGTGCTGCCGCCGGACGAACGCCATGCGACCAGCGCCGGGTCACGTCCGCTGAGCTTGCCGTTGAACTTCCCGTTCCACGCCGACGTCGCTGCGGACCAGGTCGCTGGGGTCTGCTGCACCGATAGGTGATACCGCTGATATACATCGAACCTGGCACATCGATCGGGAGGTGGCCGGTCCGCGCTCCATCCCGATCTCAACGGCCTCAGCGCAGCGTCGACTGCCTCTGAATCAGTTCGAAGCCGACGACTATCCTCCGGGGCGCCGGCTGATTCTCTCGCGGCACGCCGTCGATCTGGAGCTGGATCCGCTCTTCCAACAGGGCGACTGCCCGGTGTGCGATCATGTCGCGTCCGGGGTCGATGGTGCTCAGTGGAGGTCGAGAGTAGTTCGTTTCGTCGATGTTGTCGAAGCCGATCAGCTGGACGTCCTCGGGGACCCGTAGGCCGCGGTCCTGAAAGGCGGCGAGTGCACCCAGCGCGAGTGTGTCGGCAAACGCCACAACGGCGTCGGGCTTGACGCCACTGTCGAGTATGCGAGCGATCGTCGTGGCGCCGGTGGAGTGAAAGTAGTCGGGTACACCGATGATCGCGCGCGGGTCGACGTCCAACCCTCGTGACCGGAGAGCCTCCCGGAAACCCTGGAACCGCAGCGTTCCGCTGCTCGGCGATGGGTCTTGCTTGACTCCCAGGGGAACTACCGTGGTCGCACCTCGGTCCAGGACCTGCTCGGTCGCCGCACGTGCTCCCTCGAGGTTGCTCATCGTGACGTGGTCGAGGTTGCTATCGAACACTCGCTCGCCCAGGAGCACGAGGGGGAAGTCGACGTCGAACAGCGGGAGATCTTTCTGGCCCAGCGCGAGCGGAGAGTACAGCACGCCGTCGAAGCGTGACCGGTAGCTGCCGTCCAGTACCCGCAACTCGCGGTCGCGCTCGGCGTTGGTCTGCTCGATGAACACGGTCAGACCTCGCTGGGACGCCTCTCGCATGACGGCGTCGGCAAGTTCGGCGAAGTACACAACGCGCAGCGACGGCAGTACCAAAGCGATCGCCCCGGTCCGGCCTCGGCTCAGGTTCCGCGCTGACACATTCACGTGGTAGCCCAGCTCACGGATCGCGTCGTCCACCCGCTTGCGGGTTTCCGGACGCACGTACTGATAGCCGTTGAGGATGTTGGACACCGTCTTGATCGACACCCCGGCGAGTCGGGCAACGTCGCGCATCGTCGCCGACCCGTTGGTCTTGCGTGCCACAGCCCCTCCCGCCGCTCGCCGGCTCGTCGACCAGCGTATGAGACCCGACGCAGCGGCCGGCCCGCCCCGATCCGGGGCGGGCCGGCCGTGTGGCCCACGGTTTAGTCGATGGTCAGAGCGATGGCGTGCACCGAGCTGCCCAGGTCGATCTGCAACTCGTAGGCGCCCCGGGCGAGCCCTCCGGTGTCCCAGTCGAAGACGTACTTGCCGGCGCGGTAGCGCGCGGTGTTGTCCGCATTCTTCTGAACGGGTGTGGCCGGGACCCGATCGCCGGCCACACCGTCCGTCGTCCTCGCCAGGTAGAGACGCGGCCGCGCGTCGGTGACCGTCTTGCCGTCCGCGCTGGTCAGGGTAAACGTGACCGGCACGGCGCGTCCGGCCCTGACGACGTCGGAGCCGTCGCCGGCCAGCGGCGGCCGCACTCCGCCGAACCGGTACTCAGGCGTGAAAAGCCGCGGCACGAAGTCGACCAGGTTCGCCGTCCAGATGTCGAAGCCATGCGGTCCGACCCAGGTGCCGGCGTACTCGTACTCGATGCCCTGGGAGGTCAGCCACCGCATCGATTCCTGGGTGAACGAGTACGTGAAGTCGACGTCACCGGAGTACAACCGGGCCAACTTGGTGCTCGCGTTGACCGCCTGGACATCGACGGTGGGGTAGGAGAGCAGGCCGCCCGAGAAGGCACCGATGTAGGCGAACTCGCCCGGGTGGCTGAGCCACGTGCTGAGGGTGTTCATGGCTCCCCACGACAGACCGGCGAGCGCCTGCTCATCCGAATCCGTAGAGATATTGTACTTCGCCGCCGCGGTTGGCATCAGGTGCTGGCTGAGGTCGGTCCAGAAGTCGACGCCGTTCTGGTCCGGCATGACCACGACCATCGGCACCATTGTCCCGTTGAGATAGTGGTTGTCGAGAATCTGCTTGGCCCGCCCGGTCTCGAGCCAGCTGCCGTAGTTCTGGCCCCCGCCGTGGTACAAGTACAGCAGCGGGTAGGCAGCTTCGCGGTCAGGATCGTAGCTGGGCGGCGTCCAGACGTACGCGTAGCGCTCTGCGCCCTGGCCTCCGTTGTAGGTCATCAGCGAGACCGTGCCGCCCTTGCCTTCGGGGACGTCGGCGAGCATCGCGTCGGTCTTGCCCGGCACGAAAAGTTGCGACTCCATCACATGGGTGTTGACGGTGTCGGCCGGGTCCTTCTTGTCGACGCCGTCGACCACGTACCGGTAGTAATAGTAGCCGTCGAGCGGTCCGACAGTGATGCGCCAGCGGCCGTCGGGCTGTTTGGCCATCGGGATCCGGAACCACTGGCCGTTCGGGGCCCAGTTGCCCCAGACCGTGACGTCCTTGGCGTCGGCCCACTGGGTGCCGGTCTCGAACGTGACGATGCCGTGCGGGTCGATGTGCGGGGTCGTGATCGACCCGGCCGCGGGGGGCTGGTACGGCTTGGGCAGCGGGCGGTGTCCCTTGCCGGCACCGTGGCCTGCGCCCTTCTGCCCGAAGAGCCGGGAGGCGAAGTCCCGCAGGTTCTCCCGCCACGCGTCCCAGGTGGCGTCGTCGGGGTTGACGCCGTCGAACTCGTACTTCACTCCGGATTTCTTCAGGTCCACCAGCAGGTCGTAGTTGTCGTTGTAGGACGGGTCGAGCGTGTTGCCGACATATATGCGGAGCAGTCTGGTGCCCTTGTTGATCGCCTTGGCCTCCGCCTTGGTGATCGGGCCGTCGGCGGAGCCGGAGAAGGAGCCGACGTAGCCGAATGCCCCGGCATCGCTGCGGAGGACGCTGATTGCCTGCTCGGCACCGGTGCCGACACCGGCGAGCGCCTGACTGGTGGGCCGAGACGAGATGTTGTAGCCGGCCCGTGCTGCCGGGACGATGGCGTTCAGCAACTCGGCGCGGGGGTCGGCGGAATTGGCGTCAGCCATCACGACCACCATCGGCTTGGCGTCCCTGCCTGCAACCAGGTTGTCGAGGATCTGCTTCGCCCGGCCGAGCTCCAGCCACTCACGAGCGGTCTGGCCCTCGCTGCTCAGCAGGTACAGAACCGGGTACGCCTCGGCCCGGGCGGAGTCGTAGCCGGGCGGCGTCCACACCACGGCGGTGCGGCTCTCTCCCGCCGCTGGGCTTCTGTAGGACAGCTCCTCCACCGTCCCACCCGCAGCGATGTCGTCCATCCATGCGACCGACTCGCCCGGCACGAAGAAGGTGTTCCAGTTCGGCTTCGACGTCACCGCCACCGGAATGCCAGGCTGGCGGAAGGACACCTTCGACCTGTCCTGCATGGTCGCGGTGTACTGGTAGTGGTACAGCCCGGGCTCGAGTGGACCGACGTTCGCGGCGTAGTCCGAGCCACTCGGGTCCAGCGCGAGCGCCGACCAGGTGCCGCTCGGACCGATGTTCGCCTCCAGTTCGAGCGTTGCCGGCGTTCCGCCGACGATGCTGCCAGCCTCCGATTGCGGCACCTTGAAGTAGTGATAGACGTCGTCGTTTGAATGCCATGTGTCAGTCGCGGCAGCCGCCGGGGCGGCCGCGATGACTGACACCGCCAAAGCCGCGGCCGCGACAAGGCTGGTCATTCGGAGGCCTCTGCTGTGTGACATGGCGTCGCTGCTCCTCTCAGAGCGTCAAGACCTCCCGCATTGAAGGCACTCGCCTCACCATCGGGATCGGCCACTGAGGCCTTCCCGGCAGTCCCGACAGGTCCTCATTACATCGGTGCACTTCGATTCGTACACCGGTGTAGAGTGAATGGCAAGAGGCCCCTTCAAGCCCATGACCTCCGTGGTGGACCCTGTACTCGACACCGCTCGGACTTCTCCGACGGCAAAGAGGTCACCCAGGCGATCCATCAGAGCAACGTGATCGATCTCGTCAAAAAGGGCCTTATGCCGGCCTCGAGCACCCACCGGCAATGATGGGCTCCGAGGCGGGTGAACAGCGGGCGGGCGACCATGCGGTAGCCGACATCGGCCTGACCGGGATGCGGGGAGCGCCGAGGCGATGAATTCGGCGTTTCTGGCGGGGGTCGTGCGGTGCTGCTCCCCGAACCGGGTGATCGGTGGGGAGCGGACGGTGTGGTCACTGGCAGCGCTGAACGCCTCGAGGGACGCGCCGAGGCGTTGCGTCAACCGATGCCAGCATCCGTTTCTCGGCACGAGCGGGCGTCAGCCGGCCCTCGGTGGCCGTGACGCTGGGTGGCGAGCGGATCGCGGCATGTGAGTGCTTAACTACGGTCCGTTGACCAGGACTCAAGAAATGCTCGGTCCTCCTCTACGTCGTGCCTATGCCTGAAGCGCGTGCCACTCGCCGAGTTCGCCGGCCCGCCCGGTACGGAGAAAGACTTGCACCAGGGCCCACGCGCGGTGGACATTCATGACGACGTCGCCGGTGAAGCGTGCCAGTTCATCCATGACCGGCACCTGGACGTATGCCTCGTGAGGCACAGTGCCGTCCCCGGCGAGCAGGAAGGACTGTGCGGCCGGGGCAACGACGAACATATGGATCACCGCGTACTCTCCGGGGAAACCGATAGTCAGCTGCGGTGACTCGACGTTCGCAACCTCGACTTCGATGTAGCCACGGATGCGGCGGCGGCGCAGTTGGCGGAAGTGGTTGTCCAACTCCGCCGGGTCAGACCGTACCGGTGTAGGGCGGAAACGGCGCGATCCCAGCTCTGTCGCGGACCAGACGACATCCATCGCCGGAGTGTAGAGGTCCGCGCCTTGACATCACCGTATGCAGGTGGCGGGCGTGTAGCAGCGTGCCGGGCACGGCCAGCCTTCAGGCCGCAGAACATGACAGCCTCGCTGAAGGCGGCGATTTCTTTGCGGCATGATAGTCAAACCGATCTTGGCCACGTGACCCGATTCATTGTTCACCGATCAGGTCTCTGGATCGGCGCGTGAGCCACTGTCCCAGCGTGAGCCTAAAACGGCTCAATGACTCGTTGACTCAGTCCGTGCTCGCGTGACTTCATGCGCGCACTTGAGTCGTTCCTATTCCGTGTCCGCGCGTGATCGGCTCTGCCGACCCTCAGCGGTGTATCGGCGGCCACGTATCGGCGGTCCGCCGACGCCGGGTCGTACGACGGTGGTGCTAGCACCTTGGGGGGAGGCAGCATGCACTGTGCCTCGATGTTCCGATCGCAGGTGGATGGCAGGGGGCGGACGCTCGCCGACACTGGGCGGACCTTACTGAAAGCAGGTCCGCCCGTGTTAGCCAGGCTTTCCGATCGCGCCGCGTCGATCGTCTTCGTCCTGTTGGTTTTGGGGGTCTCGCTGGGGACCGCCGACGTCGCAGGAGGGCTGATCCTGGCCCTGTCTCCGCTGCTCGTGGTATTGGTGATGCTCCTTCTAGTCACCCGCGAGGGCTACACGCGTGACGGCTGGCGTCGGCTCGGGATGGGCCGGCTCGGGCTGCGCTACTGGCCGCTGACGATCGCCACCACCGCAGGCGTCTGCCTGCTCGCGACCGTGGGGGTCGTCGCGTTCGGCTTTGCTCGGTTCGCCGCCCCGCAGCAGCCGTGGCTGGCCGACGTGCTCGCGCTGTGCGCCGCCGGCCCAGTCCTGGCGTTCGCGGAGGAGATCGGCTGGCGCGGCTACCTGCAGCCGAGACTTGCCTTCCTGGGCGAACGGGCGGCAATGCTCACCGTCGGTGTCGTCTGGATCGGCTGGCATCTGCCGTACATCCTGTCCACGCCGAACTACCACAGCGACGGGAACCGGGTCGTGGTACTCACGCTGTTCAGCGGCTCCGTGATCGCGTTCTCGTTCCTGATCGGCCACCTGCGGACCATGTCCGCCAGCGTGTGGCCAGCCGTGCTGGCCCACTTTACGCACAACGCCACATTCGCCGCCCTGACCATCCCGATCGCCACCGAGCAGCCGGTGGTGGTCAACGAATACCTCAGCGGCGACTCGGGGCTGTTCGTGATGCTTGGCACCGCCGCGTGCGCTGCCGCGATCGGTGTCAGCCGGGCGCAAGCGGCCCGTCTGTCACTTCGAGCGTCTGCGCGAGGATGACGGCCTGCACCCGGTCACGAAGCTCCAGCTTGCGCAGCACCGAGCCGATGTGCGTCTTGACGGTCGACTCCGCCACGTGCAGCCGTGCGGCGATCTCTGCGTTGGTCAACCCCAACCCGATCGCCGCGAGAATCTCGCGTTCGCGGGCGGTGAGCCGCGTCAGAGTGGACGGCGCGGCGGTCGGCCGGTCTTCGGTGGACCCGGCCGGCGCCACGAGGACGAACGAGTCGATCAGACGACGGACTAGCCGTGGCGAGACAGGTGACTCGCCGGCCGCCGCGGCCCGGATCGCCGACAGCAGTTCCGCGGGGCCGGCGTCCTTGACCAGATATCCGGACGCGCCCGCCCGTAGCGCGGCAACGAGCAGGTCGTCGGAGTCGAATGTCGTCAACATCACGACTCGCGGCGGATCCGCGGCGGCGAGTAGCCGCCTGGTCGTCTCCACCCCGTCGAGGCCGGGCATCCGTATGTCCATCAGAACGACATCGGCGCGGTGCTCCGGTTGCCGAAGCGCGTCGAGGGCCGCCTGGCCGTCACCGACCGACCCGACCACCCGCAGGTCCGGGGTCGCGCCCAGCAGCATCGCGAAACCGGCACGGACCAAGTCCTGATCGTCGACGAGGAAGACCCGGATCGGCTCTGGCCGGCTCATCATCGCCTCTCCTGGACGGCGACCGGGATGGTGGCCTGCACACCGAATCCGCCGCCCGGACGCGGACCGGCCATCAGAGCACCGTCGAGGGCACGCAGTCGCTCCCGCATCCCATCGAGCCCGTGACCCGGTGCGGCAGCCACCACGCCGACGGCTCGGCCGACGCCGTCGTCGTCGATGCGCACCCGTACGGCCTGCGGTGCCCGCTCGACGGCCACCCGCGCCACGGCCTGGGACCCGGCATGCTTCAGGACATTGGTCAGTGACTCCCGGACCACCCGAAGCACGGCGAAGCGCACTGCGGCGGGCGTGCGTTCGAACACGGCGGGGTCGACGTGGAACTCGACCGGCAGACCGGCGGACCGGACCGCCGCAATGAGTTGCTCCAGGTCGGCGAGGCCCACCGGCGGCCCGGCCGGGTCGTCGGCCGCTTCGGGATCGCGGAGCACGTCGATGACGCCGCGTACCTCGGTCAGCGCGGTCCGCGCGGTCCGCGCGATCGTGGCGAGGGCGGTCCGGGCCTGGTCACGGTCCCACGGCTGCGCATGCTCGGCGGCGTACTCGGCCCCGTCGGCCTGCACGATGACGACGGTGAGCGAGTGGGCGACAATATCGTGGATCTCCCGGGCGGCCGCGACCCGCTCCCGCTGTGCCAGGAACCGCTCGCGCTGCCGGCTGTTCTCCTCCAGCCGCGCATAGGCCTCGCTCAGCGCTCTCATGTTGGTCTCGCGACCCCGAACGACGTTCCCGATCAGCCAGATCAACCCGGTGAACACGGCGAGAAACACGGCGATGACCAGGGCGTTGCGGGTGTAGTCCGGCTCGGTGCTCCATCGGAAGCCGGCTGCGAGGCTGCCGGCCAGCCCTGCGCCGAGCGCACACAATCGGATCGGCAGCGACGGGACGTGCGCGGCGACCGTGTAGATCACAAATGCTTGGGCGATGTTGGCCGGCAGCGGAATAGGTAGCACCACCAGCTGGACCACGAAGATCGCAGCCGACCACACCAGCAGAGCGGCCGGCCATCGGCGTCGCATAACGAGCGGCAGAATAGTCACGGTGCCCACGACAAGTCCGGCGGGCCCGCCGAGCACGCTGGACACGCCGAACACCAGCCACATCACACCGGTGAGAAGGCCATCCACCAGCAGTGGACGCGCCCGCGACCATCGGTCGGCTCGGGCTGCGAGGACCGTACTTGGTTCCACAGCCCTCCCACCGTGTCGGCGCCTCACCGGCCCCAGCCTAGCCATGGTCCGCGACGCGCGATCACACGGATCTGCATAGGCGATCACCATAACCAGCACCACACGCCCGGGACACGCCCGGCGTCATGATGAACTGGCGGCCCGTTATCCGGCGCGTCTGAACACCTTCCAGGCCGAAGCGTCCCGGAACGCTGAGCCCGCGTCTTGGCCGCTCAGAAAATCATTCAAGAACACCTCGCCGAAGGGTGATAATCGGATTACGAGATCTTGAATAGCAGATCAGAAAGCAATTCAAAAAGCGCAAAAGCAGTCCTTTGCCAGCCATGATCGAATTCACTCTTCTCGGCAGATCCGTGAAGTCCATCATGGATCGGCAATCCATCTCGACTACATTCGGTGACTGTGAGTCTGGCGGTGTTCCGCTGATGAGGGAGCAGCGCGGTAGTAAGGAGGCCTTGTTTGGACTGTCTTCCGGCGTTCTTGTGCCCCTGCGCTGCTCCCCACGAGGTGTCTTGCCGAGGTTCTCCGGGGAGCAAGCCTTCCCCGTTCGGCTGGCCCTCGGGCATCGGCCGAGGTGCCGCCGGTGGGGGAGCACCGTGGCGATGAATTCCGCGTTTCTGGCGGGGGTCGTGCGGCGCTGCTCCCAATCCGGGTGATCGGTGGGGAGCAGGCGGGGTGGTTACTGGCAGCGCCGGGCGGCGTCGAACAGCGTTCAGTAGCGTCGGGTGGCATCGTCTGACCAGGCCTGATTTGCGTTGTTCCTGGTCAGTGGCTTGATCGGACTACGTTCACACGGGAGAGCTCCACGAACAGCGCCCAACAGCGCCGAAGAGCATGTGCATGCGGCTCAACGGCATCGAACAGCGTGACCTCTTTACTGCGTTTGCTCCCGTGACCTCTCCTTCGATTCCGGAGTGCTCTCCGCGTGTTCTGTCGAGTGTTCGGGTGCCGGCCGACCACTCCTCGGTTGCGGGAAAGTTCAGTGCGGTCGGTAGATGGTGGTTTGGGCGCTGCGCTGGGGTCCGCGGGACCATCAGACTAGGCCGAGGCCGTTGCTGTGGTGAGCCAGTACGCTGCGGTGAGGGTCAGGGGCTGTCCACCCACGCAATGGGGCCCCTGACCCCGGTAGGTTCGGGTGCCGTATGGCTCCCGGGATCGTACGACCCGCATCAAGCCGTCCGCCGGACTCGCGGCAGATCCGGATAACGGCTGGCGGTCCGGTGGCATGGCACGCCAGGATGAACCGTGATCACTATTCAACGCGTGCGTGTGCGCTGGAGTGCGGCAGCACGTGGAGCGCCGGCGGCGAACGCCCGGCGGGGTCTGTGCAGCCCAGCGGTGCTTCCGCCGTCGATACCAGCCGGTGATGTGGTCATTCACGACGTGCTTGCCGATGAGGCGACCCGGTATGTGCCTCATGACGGGGTAGTCAGTGGTGGCCTGGATCGAGCCCGGGAGCTCGACCTCTCGTTGTCCGTGGAGAGCGGGAGGCTGGTCGTTGACCGGTTACCCGGTTGGGCCGCCTATCCGCGGCAGGGTGGCCCGGCCCGTCTCTTCGCGCTCCAGCCTGGGGAGATCGGCCGGTATCGGGCGAACTTCCGGTTCACCGTCAGCACCTGCGCCTGCAATCCCAGCTGGTACTACGAGGACTGGCTGATGCTCATCGCGAACGGCGAGATGAAGCGTGACGGGTTCGTCTTACACGAGCCTGAGCATCATGTCGACCACCGTGTCCACCTTTACGGCGGATCGAGACGGCCAAGCCGGGGCCACGGCAAGTGATTGCCAGGCTTCGAGCCGGCGCGCACGATCGGCGGCAGAGGAGCGCATGTGATCTTGTCGTCGAGGCCAAGGGGTTTGAAGCCCGTAGGCCTTTCCCGTAATCATGTGCTGGTGAGCTACCAAGGCCCTCCGCTGCGCTCGAACGTGTCGCCCGACGAGATTGAGGCCGCCAAGACCCCGAAGGGCGGTTGGACGAAGGCCACCCTCGCAGCTTGGGGCGTTCCGTGGCCTCCGCCGCCCGGCTGGAAAGACGAATTGATCCGATGCCGGCAGGCTTCCCGTCCGTGACTGAGGCCCTCGCCCCGCCAAATCAGGCGTCGAAGGACGCGCGTCGCGGCACGAGAGTGCGGCTCGCAATGTTCAGCCCGGGTCCGGCTGCGCCTATCCAGGATGCCGCTCGAGCATCACGCGTACGACCGCCCCGTGAGTCGCCTCCTACTACAACCGGTTCGGCCTACGGCCTGGGGCGCCCCGGTGCGCCTGTTGTCGGGACCGGGCGATTCTTGCATGCCGCCGGTCAAGCCGAGAGGTAGTTCTACTGTTCATGGCCGCGCGGTCGGCGGCAGATCCGGACGCTATTCGGCGGCTACGCCTGGTCGAGAAGGTGGCGCGAGGGGCTGTAGTCGACCTTCGTGTCGGCATAGACGCCCAGTGTGTTGTCCTTTAGGCACCGGAGGCCGAGGCTGACCCATCGCACCTCACCATCGTCGAATAGTGCATAGCCCACCGCGGCGGTGAACTCCTCACTGCCGCACGGGCACGCGCACGAGTCGTGCTCCTCCTCGTTCCAGTGTTCGCCGCTGTCGCCGATGAAGGCTGCGGCGCCGCAGGACAGGCATACCCGCCGCGTCGCTTCGTCCCCGTCGATGTTGATGCGGAAAGCGGTACCGTCGCACTCGCCACATCGAGACTCCGTCACAGTGTTGACCGGATAACCGCCGGCCTTGAAGTGGCGGATATACTCGGCAAGATCGGCGAAGTTGTCTCCCCGCCAAAGCTGCCCGGACCTATCGAGTGTCACACCGCCACATCTTGCCTGGTCCCAACCGCCGAAGCTATCCGCTCATCGGCACGATCGCGCGTGGGTTCATGACTACGTCCCGCAGGCCATGAAGGGTCGATGACGCAGCCGCGGTAGAAGCCGATCACGACCGACAGCCGCCGGGACACCGTCGAGGGCTGGTAACAACGGACATCTTGTAGCCAGCGCACGTAGCGCTCGATGTCCACCCGTGTTGCTTGCAGCGGGTCCAGTGGCTGGTCAGCCGACCAGTGCAGGAAGAGCTTGAGGTCGGAGCCGGTGTGCATCCGCGATTGACCGCGGTACCGGCCGAGGTACGCGGCGACTGCGGCTGCCAATAGTCGTGGGTCGGAAATGGCCGGGCTGGGCTGTAACGCAGTTGAGGTAGTCATACCGCTCGCTTCGACCGGCCGGCGCTGGCCCTCATAGTCCGGGACCGTCCATGATGCGAGACGCCTACCCTGTTCAGGTCCCGGGCAGTGGTGCACCTTCGGGCGGTTCTCTCCCCGCGATGACCGCTGCTCGGCACCTGATCGTCTCTTACGGCCATCACCCTCGCGGCGGCAGATCCGGGCGTCGAGGGATCACGCCGGCTTGCGCCATGTGGAGACGTGGCTCTCGGAGTCGCTCGTGAAGGGCCCGCCGTTCCAATCAGCGACACGTTGCTCAAGATGCATCCCGGCGAGCTGTGCCATCAGGTCGCATTCGGCCGGCCAGATGTAGCGGAAATTGCTGTCCCAATAGGTCACTGTGCCATCGGGGTGCCGTCGGTAGTGATGCGACGTGCCTTGTTGAGTGGCCATGTCGTAGGTGTCGAAGCCGACGTGGTGCCGGCCGACGTGGTAGGGCACTGCCGCCTGCCCGGGCGGAAAACGCCGGATGCCGGGCACCCACAACTCGATGACGAACCGTCCGCCCGGCGCGAGGTGACGGGCAGCGTTGCGGAAGCAGGCAACCTGCTCAGCCTGGGTGCGCAGGTTTCCGATGCTGTTCCAGACCAGGTATACGAGCGAAAACTGGCCGGGCATCGTGCTGGTCGCCATGTCGCCGACCACAACGGGGATGTCTGCCCGTTTCTTGTGTAGCTGGTCGACCATCGGCTGCGAAAGCTCGATGCCGGATACCGACACGCCACGTTCCACCAGAGGTATAGCCACCCGCCCGGTACCGATCGCGAATTCCAGTGCGGGACCGTTGCCCGCCAGGTCAGCGAGAGAATCAACCGCAGGATCGAGCACTTCGGGTGCGAACATGAAGGCGGACGTCTCGTCGTAACGCTCAGCCGTCTCGGCATCCCAGAGGTCGCTGCTTGTCATTCGAGCAGCCTGGGCCATGGCGGCCAGCACTAGCCACCGATTTCTCGGCGAAGCCCTCAACTCGGCGGATCCGCGCATTCGTAGGGTCCGCTGTCGGTCTGGCCTACGGTGACGCAGCGTCATCCGGTGAGAATGGGGCGCATCCGGCACCTATCGATGCTCGTTGTGGCGGTCGTGACGGACAGGCCGGAAGCGAGCGATGTGTCAGCGGGGTTCCGCGAGCACCTCCCGACCCGCTGCGTCACCGAGGTCGGCTGCGGCCCGTGCCGATGGACGAGCCCGATGCGTGTTGCGACCGAAGCGGAGCGTGCTGTCCGCGGCATAGAGTCCCGCGCGCAGCCGTTCCCGGCACGTCAGCCTCGAGCGTCACGGCTACGGCGCCGAGTGGAGAATTCTCGGGTTGTGCGGCGTCGGCGTAGAAAAATGTCGCGCATCCTGTCGGGGAGTACGGATACTGTCCGCGGATGATCAAGTTGGTCAAGCCGACGACCCGCCTGCACGCCTCCTGGCTTGCGTCCCGTGACGACTGGGGCAGGGGTGTCCATCAGGACGGCGCCGGACTGCGCCCCGGCGACGAGGTGGACTCCGTGCCCGGTTTCGCGGCCTGGGTCCAGCGGCTGCACCGGCAGGAGGATCCGGCAGTCCCCGTCGAGGAAGGCTGGGTGCACTGCACCTATCGATGGGTGGTCGAGGACGACAGGGTGCTCGGCGCGGTCGCGCTGCGACACGAATTGAACGACTTCCTGCTCAACGCCGGTGGCCACATCGGGTACGGCATCCGGCCCACGGCGCGGCGGCGTGGTCTGGCGTCCTGGGCGCTCGGCGAGATGCTGGGCGAGGCGCGCGGTATCGGGCTGCGTCGTGTTCTGCTCACCTGCAACGTCGAGAACGTGGCTTCAGCACGCACCATCGAAGGTCACGGCGGGACGCTCGACGACATCCGGGACACCGAGCTGGGAAAGCTGAAGCGTTACTGGATCAGCCTATGAGCGCCGTAGTCAACCCGTCAGCTATCTGACATCGGTGGTAGCGGTCCGGTGCGCTGGTACCGCTTCGGCTGCGCGTGCCGCCGCGTCCCGGACCTGTTGACGTTCGTTGTCGTGGCCATGACCGGTCGGGCGGAAGCGATACCGACGGCCCGCCCGTAGTCATCGATCCAGGTCAACGACAACGCTGGTCAGGGCCGACATGCCGCGCGCCGGTGCCACTCCTGGCATCGGCCGGTCAGCCGGCGGTGTCGTCGTTTCCGCCGCTGGAGGCCACAACCGCCGCGGTGAGGGCGGAATCAGGTGTTGCAGCCCGGAACGCCGGTGGCCCACACCTGGCTGTCCATCAGGATGCCGCTGATGACCGCGTCGTCACCCGGCAACTGGATCGATGCACGGGCGTGGCCCATGAACTCCCAGCAGTCGTTGATGTCCGTCTCGTAGGAGTACGGGCCGTACCGTTGGGCGTCGCACGTGGGGTTGCCGGACCACAGCGATCCGCACCCGTAGTTGTTGCTGTGGAACACGAGCTGCCAGGCGGTGGCACCGGGCTTGCGCCGGTAGAGGTCGGCGCCGGCCACGATCCCCCGGCAGTTCTTGATGGTGTAGGGCGACAGGTTCGACTGGCAGAACGCCTCCGTGTAGGCGGCAAGGCGGTACGGCCCGCTGGAGCCGTTGCGCAACTTGACGAGGTTGGCGCAGATCCCGGCCCGAACCGTCTTGAACACGCGCGACGGGTTGCCGCACTTGTGCGCCACGGTGACACCGTCGGCCATCGCCGGCGACGTCGCCACCACCAGTGAGGACACCGCCCCGGCCAGGAGCGCGGCGGCCGCGGCCAGGGCCCGCTTGAAGTTCTTCGGCATGATTTCTCCGATATCGCCCGTCATCGATCAGTTGATGCTAGCGACGGCGGAAGGTTTCCGGTCCCTGTGAGCTCTCAGGGTGGCTGGTCACGCGGCGGTCCGCGGGTACGGCGGCGGACGGCGACAGCCGCACCCACCGGCCGGTGCGCAGCGCCTCGCGCCTCGTACAAGCGGCGGCCGTCGGGCAGGACCGGGTCCGGCCGGCGCGCTGCGTCCGGGTAGCCGGTCCCGATGCCGGTGATGACGCGATCCGCCAGCTGACGCGATCCGCCAGCTGACGCGATCCGCCAGCTGACGCGATCCGCCAGCTGACGCGATCCGCCAGCTGACGCGATCCGCCAGCTGACGCGATCCGCCAGCTGACGCGATCCGCCAGCTGACGCGATCCGCCAGCTGACGCGATCCGCCAGCTGACGCGATCCGCCAGCTGACGCGAAACGCGAGCTGACGCGATCCGCCCAGCTGACGCGATCCGTCAGCTGAGGCGGCCCGCCCAGCTGACGCGATCCGCCAGCTCCACCCGGGACGGGACAGCCGCTGCGGTCACCTCCCGGCGCCGCGCGCCCGGATCGGTGCAACCGCGAACCGCCGAAGGATCAAAACCTTCCGGGATACGCCCTCGTGGCCCCGCCCGCAGGCAGAAGCCGAGCCCCGTGCCGATCCCGCGCGACGCCGCCGGGTCCCGCGGACCGCCCGCGCGGCCGGCGACCGCGGGCGGTCCGAGGCTCAGCGGACGTCACCCATCAGCCGGGAGATCGGGCGGGCGGCGGCGGCCAGCGCGGCGCCGAGGACGATCGCGACCGCGCCGAGGACGCCGAAGTACGCCGACTCGTGGGCGGTGCTGTAGAAACCGGCGAGGCTGCCCGAGGCGGCCGTGCCCAGCGCGACCGACAGGAAGAACAGCGCCACCATCTGGGTCCGGAACACGTGCGGCGCGAGTTTCGTGGCCAGCGACAACCCGACCGGGGACAGCAGCAGCTCGGCCACGGTGAACACCAGCAGGATGCCGGCCAACGCGAGCAGCGGGGTGCTGTTCGCGCCGCCGCCGGCGAACGGCAGGAACAGCAGGAAAGCGGCACCCATCAGCGCGGTGCCGGCGGCGAACTTGACCGGGGTGGACGGCTGCCGGTCGCCGAGCCGGGTCCACAGCGCGGCGAACATCCCGGACAGCACGATGATGAACACCGGGTTGATCGACTGGACCCACGACACCGGCATCCGGAAGCCGGCCAGAGTCCGGTCCAGCCGCTCGTCGGAGTAGATCGTCACGACCGTGAACTGCTGCTGGTAGAGCGACCAGAAGGCGGCGCTGGCCAGGAACATCGGCAGGAACGCCCACACCCGCCGGCGTTCCTGCGCGGTGATCCGGCGGCTGCTCAGCAGGACCGCGAAGTAGCCGGCGGCGGCCACGACGCTGAGCACCACCACGACCGTCGACAGCCGGTCCGCCCGCAGCCAGGTCAGCGCGGACACCACGACCACCGCGAGCCCGGCGAGCAGGACGCCCGCGGCGGCCGGGCGGCGCGCGGCGGGCAGCGGGTTCGGCACCTCGCGGCCGGTGCCGGGCAGGTCGCGGCGGCCCCGGGCGTACTGCGCCAGGCCGACCGCCATCCCGGCCGCGGCCAGGCCGAACCCGTAGTGGAAGCCGGCGTTCTCCTGCAGCAGGCCGGTCAGCAGCGGCCCGGCCAGCGCGCCGAGGTTGATGCCCAGGTAGAAAAGCGAGAAACCGGCGTCGCGGCGCTGGTCGTGCGCGTCGTAGAGGCTGCCGACCAGCGACGTGGCGTTGGCCTTGACGCCGCCGCTGCCCACCGCGATCAGCACCAGCCCGACCCCGACGCCGAGCAGCCCGGGCAACGCCGCCAGGGCGACGTGCCCGCACATCACCAGCACCGCGCTGAGGAAGAGCACCCGCTCCGACCCGAGCAGCCGGTCGGCGACCCAGGCGCCGAGCACCGTGGAGAGGTAGACGGCGCCGCCGTACGCGCCGACGATGCTGGTGGCGGCGTCCCGGTCGATGCCCAGCCCGCCCTCGGCCGCCGCGTAGTACAGATAGATCAGCAGGATGCCCTGCATGCCGTAGAACGAGAACCGTTCCCACAGCTCCACCCCGAACAGGTTCGCCAGGGGTCGCGGTTGCCCGAAGAACGTCTTCCCGGGTCGCGCGACAGGTGCCGTACCGGTCATGCAGGGCTCCAGCGTTGTCGGTGCGCCGTCGTGGACGCCCTCGTGATGCCCCGCGCACCGCGGTCGCAACCGTCGCGGCGAGCGGGCATCCGGCCGGCGGCTACCGCGCGAAGACCACCTCCGGGTAATCCGCCGACGGGCCGTTCAGCAGCGGCGACCGGCGGTGCTGGAGGTGCCGGCCGGCGAACGCGGCCACGTACTCCCGGGTGATCCGCGTGGCCCGCGCGCCCGTCAGCGGCGGGGCCGGCAGCCCGAGCTGGTCGGCGATGATGCCGTAGTCGGGGAACGAGTTGTGGACCGACCCGGTCACCGTGACCCAGCGGCGCCACCCGGTCAGGTGCGTCCACGTGGTGGCCCAGGTGGGGTCGTCGGCCGCCGCCCGGTCGAGGTCGGAGCCCATCATCAGGAACGGCCGGTCGAGATCCGCCGTGAGCGCCGGCTGGAACGTGCCGTCGATGTTCATGCCGGCGCCGATCCGGCGGTCGCGCCGTGTCGCCTCGGCGGCCGCGGCGCCCCCGACCGAGTAACCGACCACCGCGATCCGGTCGGCATCCACCACGGCCCGGGTCACGCCGGTGCGGCGGCGGGTCAGTTCGTCCAGCACGAAGGAGATGTCCGCGGCACGGCCGGCGGTCAGGCGTTCGGAGTCCAGCTGACCGGTCTGCTCCAGCCGGCACACCACGCACCCGGCGACGCGGCCGTCGGGGAACGTCACGGCCGCCGCCTCATAGGTGTGGTCGATGCCGGCCACCGCATAACCCCGGCTGGCCAGGTCCTCGGCCAGCGCGGTCAGCGAGCTGCGCGGGTGTGAGAACCCGGGGGAGAGCACCACGAGCGGCCAGCCGTGCCCGCGGCGCAGCGCGCGGACACCGGTCCGGGCGTGGGCCCGGACGCCGGTCAGGATGTCGGTGGGCACGTCGGACAGTCCGAACTCCGCCAGGATCAGGCGCGACTCCTCGGCGCTGACGTACCGGTCCGGGGACCCCTGCCGGCTCGCCGCGGGATACCAGAGCGAGACCATCAGCTCACGGCGCCGCTGCGGCACCCACGGATCCGCCCGGTTGTGGTCGGTCAGGTGCAGGTCGGTGACGCCGACCGGGTACGGCCCGGTCGGCGCGGGCAGTGCGAGCGCGGATCCTTGCGGCGGGACCGCTGCCGGGCCCGGTTGCGGCGACCCGGCCGCTGCCGGTGTCGCGGTGACTGCGGTCGCCGCCGCCGCCGCGGTCATCGCCGCTGCTGCGGGTGTCGCGGCTGTTGCCGGTGTTGCCCGTGATGCGGCTGTCGCGGATGTCGCCGCTGTTGCGGGCGCCGGCGTCAGCAGGCCGGCCGCCGCGAGGGACAGCGCCGCCACTGTCGCGATCCGGCGCCTGGCTCCTGCGCGGTTCACGATGGAATGTCCTTTCATCGATGGTGCTGGGTCCCGCCGTGCGGCCTGCGGCACGTGCCGGTTCCGGCCTCCGGCGCTCCGGTGCAGGATCTTCCCGCCCGTTCGCTGTGCGCACGCTGAGCGCGCGGGCGCGCGGCGGTCGGCGCATCCACCGGTGTGAGTGGGTGGCGGCGCACCCCCCCGGCGGCGGATCCGTTGCCGTCGCGGCCACCGGTCGGCGCAACGGCCCGGCGCAGGGCGATGTGGGGAAATAACCGAAACGCAGACAGCTATGTCGGAGATCCGACGGCGAGAAGATGTTTCCCGTACGAGACGCAGCCGCCAGCATGAGGACCGTGAATTTCGATCGAGAACGCGTGCGGTCCAGCGCCGAACTGCTCGCCCAGGGCCGGCAGCGGCTCGCCCGCGCCACCGCGGCGACCGTGCGCGACTGGTCGCCGGCCCAGCAGGAGATGCTGACCGCCGTCGAGGACCCGCCCGAGGACATCGTCGGCGTGATCGACCGGCTCAAGGCCGTACAGAAGATCCTCGACACCCTGCCGCCGAGCCCCGGCGCGAACCGCGTCGCCGCCTTCAACACCCTCTACCTCACCATCACCGAGCAGGTCGCCGAGAGTCTCCGCGGCCCCGGCTGCACCGATCCGCAGTGGCTGGAGACCCTCGACGTCGAGTTCGCCCGGCTGTACTTCCGGGCGCTCGGCTCCTGGGGCGTCTCCGGCGCGAACCCGGCCGACGCCTGGGAGGTGCTGTTCCGCCGCGCGCACGACGAGTCGATGACCGTGATGGACGCCGCCGTCCTCGGCGTCAACGCCCACATCAACCACGACCTGGCGCTGGCTCTGGTCGCCACCTGGAAACGCCTCGGCTACCCCGGCGACGGCCCGCAGCACCCCGATTACCTGCTGGTGAACCGCATCTTCTACCGGCAGATCCCGCTGCTGCGCCGCCGCTTCGCCACCGCCTGGCAGCTGCAGATCGACCGCTGCGTCGGCGGCCTGGACGACTGGAGCCAGCGCATCCTGGTCCGCACCACCCGCGCGATGGCCTGGGAGCAGGCCGAAACGCTCTGGCGCCTGCGCGACGACGAGGACGATCTGGCGCACGCCCGGCTGGTGCTCGACCGCGCGTCCGCGTGCGCCGGCGAGACCCTGCTGAGCGGCACCACCCTGCTGAAAGCGATCTGGTTGACCGCCACCGCCTGGGCCCGCCGCCTCATCCACCTCACCCGCCGATGAGGCGCGGCAGGCGGTCGCTACGCCACCCGCGGGTCGTGCGGTCCCCCGTCGGTGCCCGGCCCCCAGCTGGAGACGTTCAGGCCGGAGGTTGTGGCGGGCGGACCGAGTCCAGCAGATCGAAATAGCCCTCCCGGGCGTACTCGTCCTGCGGTTTCAGGCTGTTCAGCGCCTCCAACAGGGGGTCCACCTTCGCGGCGCGATCGACGAGCAGTTCCTTGACCACCTGAGCCAGCTGCTCGTCGGTCATCGTCGCGGCGCCGCCGGGCACCGGGCCGTCGATCAACCGTTCCAGGATGGAGGCCCACTGGGTGCTGGCGCCGGCCATGTTCCTGGCTCGGCGGGCGGCCAGGTCGCGCTCGTAATCCAGGGCGATCAACTGTTCCCAGTACGGCCGGATGTGCTGCTGGACGCGCTCGTCCAGGTGCACCCGGACCTGAGGGCGGCAGGTGACCTCCTGGCCCCGTCGCTGGTATGTCCACTCGCCCAACCGGTCGAGCCGCTGCCGGAGCCGGCGCTCGAAGTCGCCGCCGCGGTGCGGTTCCACCTCACCGGCCAGGTCGGTGGCGAGCTCCTTGAGGTACTGGTGCGCGTACGGCAGGAACCGTTCGACCAGGGCGTGCAGCGCGCTGCGTTCCAATCCGTCGGTGGTCCAGAGGAACATCCCGTACACCTGGAAGTGGAATGCGAGTCCCCGTGCGGGCACCGCCAGCGGGGCGATGGTGCGGCGCTCGGTGAGACGGCCCGGTGGCGGTGGCGGAGGCGGCGGAACGTACGGGATCGGGTCCGGGCCCCGCAGCGCGGCGACCAGTCGCCTGCAGAACGCGGCGAACCGCTGCCATCCCGTCGTGGCAGCCGGCTCGTTCGTCGGGATGGTCGTCACTTCCACTCCTCGATCAACGTGGCGATCCAGTCGGGCGCGCCGGGCCGCTCCAGACAGAGGAGCAGCCGGCGCCGCAACGGCGGGGCCTTCGCCGCCATCTCGTTCAGCAGGTCGACCGCGGCTTTGCGCAGCGTTGCGTCCTCGTTCGCGTGCCGTAGCCAGTCGAGCAGCGCCTGCCAGGCCGGCGTCTTCGTACGGTCGCCGAGCAGCGCGGCGTACCAGAGCGGTCCCAGATCGTGTGGCTGGACCGAGCGGTCGGCGAGGGCGCGCAACAGCATCGGCGGGCTGTTCCAGCGGTGGTCGGCGGGTACGTTGGCCATGCGCAGCAGTGCCCGGGCCGCGTGCCCGGTGACCCTGCGGGGTGGCTCGTCCTCACGGATCCAGGTGGCGAGGGTGCTCACGATCAACCCGGCCAGCTCGGGCTCCATGAGCCGCCGGACCGCTCCGGCGATCACCCCGGACCAGCGCTGCAACGGGTCCTCGGCGATCCGCCGCAGATCGGTGAGGTTCCAGCGCGGATCACTCTGGCGCAGGCCGCTCGCGTAGGCATACGCCGCTGTGTCCCGGCGGTTGTTCGTCCGGCCCCACACCCAGTCGTCCAGCATCGGCAGAACCCGGGCTCTCAGGTGATGCGCTGAGCTGAGGATGACGACGACTCGCGCTGCCGCCCACCGGAACCGGACCCTCTTGTGCCCGCTCCAGGCGTCGATGATGTGCTGCGACACCTCGTCGAAGTCGACGCGGGCGAGGACGGCGGCCACGCGGATCGCTGTTTCGCGCGCCTGGTTGTCACCTTCCACGAGCGTGTTCAACCATGCGATCAATGCCGGCCTCGTATGGTCGAACTCGTGCCAGACCACGTCGAAGATCGGGACGACGAGACGCCGGTCCAGCCGGGCGACCCGTGATGGCCCGCCTTCCCTCCACGACGCGGCGAGGCGGTCGCCCAGGAGGTCCTCGACGGAATGCTCCAGGGCGGTGCGGCCCAGCTCCGCCCAGCCGGACTCCTCGTCGAGAGCGGTCAGAAGCTTGCCGGTGACGGTGAAGACCTGCCCGATGGGTTGTCCGCCCGAGGCGGCGTAGGAGATCCGGAAGGCACGCCGATGCTGGCGGAGCCGTCGGCGGCGCCCCCCTTCCTCCCCGCCGGGTGCGTCGAGGATCTGCCTCGCTTCCCGGAACATGGTGTCGCGGTCGTGCTCCAGCAGAAATTTCCGGGCGTCCGGCACGGACATCCGTAGTGCCTCTTTGGCCAGGTCGGCGACCTCTCGCGGGCGCGGCGGCAGGCGCACACCGTCGTGGACCATGGTGAGGTACTCGGTGGGGTCGGGGTGCAGGTACTGTGCGTGCACCCGGAAGACTTGATAGGGATCTGGCGTGGTGTGGCGGACCTCGGCGCCGGCGCTGTACGGCGACGCCCCGTCCTCGGCGTCACAGATCAGTATCAGCAGGGACCGGGCCTCGCTCAGGATGGAGCCGAGCCGGCTGACGACCTGCTCCGGATCGCCGTCGCGCATGCGGATCAGGTAGCCGTGCCGGCGCTTCAGGGCGACGATCTCGTGCACCGCGTCGCCGGGGGTCTGGTCCGGTGGCGGCTGGATCTCACTGATCCGGGTGGGCCCGAAACGCTGGATCAGGGCTTTGCAGGCGGTACTGAACCGGCCGGTCCCCGGTTTGCCGGTCAGGCATACCGTGGCGCCGCCACCGATCGGGTGGCTCAGTCGGGACTCGACACCCGTCGTCGCGTAGCAGTCCTGGATCAGGTCGATCTCCGGCGGCCGGGGAAAGGTCGGGCGTCTCCGCGGGGAGAAATAGTTTCTCGTGTTGTGCTGGGTGTTGTGGTTGCCGAACTGCGCCGGATCGTTGGCGGTGGTGTGCTGCCAGGTCTGGCGGTCGTAATCGGCACCGAGAATTTCCTCCTTGACCTCCTCGTCGACCGGGGAGTCGTCGGGCTCGAACCGGTCGTCGTCCTGCTCGCCGGTGTCGTCGGCGGGCGGCGGCTCGGGGGCGTCACCGGCCGGGGCCGGCGATTCGAGGGCCGGTTGCGGGCGGTCCGGTTCCGGGGCGGGCGCCGGTTGTTCGGGTTGGTCGGTCACCGGTGTTCACCGTTGTGCTGGGTGTTGTGGTTGCCGAACACCGTCGGGCCGTAGGCCTGGATGTCGCGGAACACCTGCGTGCCGGGCGGCTCCGCGGCGGCCGGCCGCGGCGACGGCGTCACCGGCGCGGGTTGCGCCGCGTCCTCCTCAGCGGCGTTCTCGTGCGGGACGTAGAGCCAGGCCGGCTGGGAGAAGCCCTTGTCCTGCAGTTCGGCCTGCACCTTCTGGAACAGATCCGGTCGCAGGTCCTGGTAGTGGCAGACCACGTCGGTGTACATCTGATCGGAGACCATCAGCGCCACGTTCGCGCGCGGGAAGCGCCGTTTGAGCGCGTCCTTGAGCACCGGCGAGTCGATGAGCCGGCACGCCGTGACGACCGCGTCGCCGGGAAAGCCGTTCGCCCCGTCGAGGTGCACGAGCCCCTGGTGGACGGCGACTCGCAACCGGATCCGCCCCTCCTCGCTGCGGCCCATGTTGTACTGCCGCAGCAGCCGGTCCAGCGTCGGCGTCAGGTTGCCCACCAGCGCCCGCTCACTGGCGTCCGGCGGGAGAATGGCCAGTTCGCCGTCCCCCGCCTGCTGCTGCAGCCAGGCCGGCCGGTGCACGCCGAGCTCGGCGGAGGCCTCGTCCATGATGCGGCGGAAGTCCTGCTGGGCGCGGTACTGCAGCGCGTTGCTGCGGCGGCTGTAGCTCTCCATGTCGACGGAGACGACGACGCGCCGCTTGGGGTCACTGAACTCGGGCACCTGGGTACACCCTCCCGGTGTGGTATCGGACCCTGACATCTCTACCGGCCGGTCGGGCCGCTGAATGCGTAGAAATATGAGTTGGTGGATTGCCGTCACCCCGTGCGGCCATCAAGGTATTGAAGTAGCTCGAAGTAGCGGCGATGATGCGGTGCGTGAGTGAATCTTGTCGCCGCAGGGAGATCCCGGTGGAGGACGTGACGTGGTCGGCCCGTACGCTCCTCGGCCGGCTCGCCCCGCAGGCCCGCGCCGACCTGCTCCGCCGCGGTGTCCGGCGCCGGTACGACAGCGGCGATGTCCTGATCCACGAGGGCCTGCCGGAGACCCACGTCGTTCTGCTGGAGGACGCCCTCGCCAAGGTGACCGCGCTGCTGCCGGAGGGCCGCCACGCGCTGATCGCCATCCGGGTCTCCGGCGACATCGTCGGTGAGATGTCGGCGCTCAACGACCTGCCTCGCTCGGCCACCGTGACCGTCTGCCGGCCGTCGGCGATCCGGCTGATCGGCCGGGACGCGTTCCGGGACTTCCTGCGCCGAAACGCCGACGCTGCGATCGAGGTCGCCGGCATCGTCGCCGACCGGCTGCGGGCCGCCAACCGGCAACGGGTCGACTTCGCCTCCTACCCCGCCAAGATCCGGGTGGCCCGGGCGCTGGCCGAGATCGGCGCCAGCCACGGCCGCCGGACTCCGGACGGCATCGCCGTCGACATCGAGATGACCCAGTCCGAGCTGGCCACCCTGTGCGGCGCCGCGGACGTCACCGTGCACAAGGCGCTGCACGACCTTCGTGCGGCCAAGCTGATCGACACCGTCTACCGTGGGTTCGTCATCCGGGACCCGGAGACGCTGAAGTCCGTCGCCAGACTGGTGACCCGCTGACCATCGGGCTCATAATGGCCCGGTCGCGCGCAGCTGGGCCCGCTGACCTGCCGCAGCACGACTCCGCGGGGTAGGACCGGCTGTGGGCGCACCACACGCCGTCTTCGTCGCGTTCCACGACGACCCGCACCGTTACCGTGCGAGACCCGGCCATATCGCCGGCACAGCGGGATCCAGTGATCAGTGGTCAGCGCGCTCCGGCTGCGCCCATCTGCCTATGAGCTGGTCAAACGGCCTGGCAATGGGTTGCCGGGAACGACCATGGCACGGCTCGCATGGTGCAATGTCCGGCCCACGCGTGAACACGTGACCTCGACGTAGGCGTGGATGGATGAAGCGTTGCGCGAACCGCGGCGGCGAGGTCGTCGTTGTCGAGAGCTGCCCGGTCGCTGGCTCCTCGCTCCTATAGGTGCTCAGGACGTTGGTGTCGAGCATCAGGCGTCGGTCCACGGGCCACCATGCCGGGGTTGTCTTCGCATCTCACAGCCCCATCCGGGCGAGTGCCGCGAGGAAGGCCGACTTGCGGCGGTGCTGCTCCCTGATCCCGGTCAGAAACGCATCGAAGTGCTCACCGGCCCGCCGGTACAGGTCGCGCATCTCGGCCAGGGTTCGCGCGGCCTCGTCGTACGATCGCCGGTCCCGGCGGTCGATCGCCGCCGCGACGCGGTCGGCGAAGACCGGGAGCGCCTCCGCCGGATGCGTCCGCGCCCGGATCTGCGCGACGGTGTACCGCATGCCGGGCCCGCAGGGGAACCGCTGTGTGGCGTCCCACGCGGCGTCCGCATCGCCGGTGTCGAGCAGCACCCGCAGCAGCACGTCGGCGAGATGGGGGCCGCGAGCCGCGTTCTCGTACAGATGAGCCAGCGCCCGATCGGCCACCGCGGTGAGCGTCCCGGCCCGCTCGGCCGCGTCGAGCAGACCGCGGTGCCGGTCACCGGTGGGGTCGGCGGTGAACAGCTCCCACCACACGTCGACCGCTTCCCCGTGGTCGCCCTGGCCGGTGAGCAACTCGGCCAGCAGCCGGCCGATACGGGGATCGGGCCGATCCGCCTCGTTGCGCCCGCGGCGCAGCCGGCGGATCGCCTCCTCCGGCCGTCCCGCGTCGCGCAGCGCCTGGGCGATCCGCACGTACTGGTACGCCTGCGGAAGCTCCTCGGCATACAGCGCCACCAGTGCGTCGGTGTCCTTCGCGATCACCCGCAGATAGTCCTCCCGCAGGTGGCGCACCGCCCAATCGTCACCGGCCAACCCCGACAGATGCCTCCGGTACGCGCTGAGCCCGGTCTCGCCCAGCGCCCCGGAGAACTCGGCGATCGGCAACTCCGGCCACCCCGGTCCCCGCACCTGGAAGTCGATCAGCCATGTCGCGAGCTCGGCCGGGTCGTCCGGTGGCGCGGCCCGGCAGGCTTTCGCGTACGACGCGACGACCCGCTCCAGCACGTCACCGATGGCCCCGGCGGAGTCGTCGGCCCGCTCCAGCGTGCTGGTCAGGTGTTGAATGGCGGTCCGGTACAACGGTACGACCGGTCCCGGATGCCGGGCGGCCACCTCGTCCAGCGCGTCCAGCACGTCGCCGGCCTTGCGCGCGAAGTCGAAACTGCGCCCGTACGCGAGAAAACCCCTGCCCCGCAGCCCACCGATCAACCGGCGCAGCTCCTTGACGTCGGGCTCGCCGTGCGTCGCCGCCCGCAGCGACAGCCGCCGGTACAGCGCCGGATCGTCCTCGGCGAGCCGCAGCACCAGGTCGATCAGCTCGTCGCGGGGCATCGTCCGCAGGAACGCCCGCAGATCGGTTCGGGCCGCCCTGCGCCGTGGTCCGGCCGGCTCCGCGGCGAGCAGCGACAAGCCGACCGCGACGCAGTGCTTGCAGAAGTTGCCGTCCTGACCCCACGGACACGAGCACTCGCCGCGCAGCCCGCCGCGCCGGGTCAGGCGCACCACATACTCCTCGGCACCCTCGACGGTGGCGGCCACGCCGTCCGGCAACTCGTCCACGATCCCGACCGCGCCGACATAGTCGACCCCCCGGCCGTACGATTTCGCGCCGGCCAGCCGCCGCAGATCCCCGTCGCTGAACCACGCCATGTCCACATTCCATCAGAGCCGGAACCGGGCAGGATCGGATCTGCCCCCACATGCGCCGGGTCGGGAGCGGCTACCGGGGCCGCGACCGGTGCCGGATGCACGGACGCTTCGGCACCTTCCCGGATGACCACCTGTGGGCCGCCGTCGACGGCCACCTCGCCGTGCTCGCCGCCGGGTGCTGATCCGGCGCTGACCTGTCCCGCGCTCAGCCGGCGTCTGGTCAGCCCGGTGTCCTGTTGCCGTCGCTCGACTCGGTCAGTGGCCCGGCAGGGTTGACGATGCGCTTGAGCAGAGCCCGGGTGTCGGGGTCGGTGGAGTACAGAACGACGCTGCTCATGGCACGGGTCAGCAGAACTCGGTACTGATTACGGATACGCGCGTCGCCAGTCGGGGTGTCGCCGTGCTCCTGAACGAGCTTCGAGTACCGGCACGCGTCCATGTGTACCGTCATTCGCCCGCTGGCGGCGTCCCATGTCAGGTCAGGGCCCATGATGACGCCGACTCGCGGGAACTCGAAGCCCTGCGCGGTGAAGATGGAACCGACCTGTGCAGCTCCCTTGGGATTCCGGGCCCAGTCGTCATCCTTGGGGTAGCCACCCATCGGCTTGCGCAGGTTCCAATGTTTCTTCCAGTCGCCGATCTTGATATCGAAAGGCAATTCGCCGAGAGTTCTTGCTTCGGTGTTCAGCCAGGTCCAGCAGAAGCCCGCGACCAGACGGCCGTCACCGTCTGCAGCGTCCCCGAGAACTGCATCCTCGAGGGCTTCAGGGGAGTCGACCACTCGTACTTTGAAGGAGTCCTCGTCATGCCAGACCGTCGGCTCCCCGTCGAGGAGTGCGTCGACCCATGCTTCGAATGCCTGGGAGCCGCCGCTCCGGTGCTGTTCGGTGAGTTCAAATACCTTGAAATCGGCACCAGTTCGGGCAGCGATTTCCTCCGCGTGAGCGATCGTTACGAAGTCCTTGTAGGTGGAGGCCTGGTCCTCGCCGATGAACAGTACCAGCACCTTCGCGGACTTCTTCAGTTCGAACAGCTGTGTGATCCTGCGCTTTTCGAGGTACTCCTGCCGGTCCTTGCGATTCTGGTGACCGGTGGGAACATTCCACTCCGTGAGCCGCTGTGCCTCGTCGACGATGAGAACGTCGAGCTTCGTACGGGTCGCGAAGTCGTCGTAGATGCGAGCCGAGGTGATCAGCTTGGCGGCGTACTCCGTGCCGAGATGCTTGTTGAAGCCGGCGCCCTTCTGTAATGCGTTGCGCAGTGCGGTTGAGTTGGTGCTGTAGCTGACCTGACGCCCGGCATTTGCGTTGGCGCCCAGCAGATGCATGGCGATCCAGGTTTTCCCGGTTCCCGGTCCGCCTTTGACGACAATAATCGCCTGCTCCCGGTCAGCCTGTGGATCAAGGGCGTCCGAGACCTTCTTCTGGATGTAGCTGAATGCGTTCCGCTGTTCGTCCGTCAACGGATATACCGTTCGATCGGTGAAGATCCGAGTAGCGGCCTCCAGGATCGATGGCCCCTGCCGGTACGGTGCCCAGCACAGATCTTCCCACGCTTCTGCGCCGGTGCCGTCCGAAGCGAAGAACGCCTTCAGGAAGGCGATGAACCTGCGACGCCCTTCCGGGTCCCCGCTGAAAGTTGCCTCGGCCTCGTCGAGGCCCGCGGTCCGAAGCGTCTCGATGGACCTTTCGGTGGCATTGTGGAGATACGCTGCCGCGGCGATGGCGACCTCGTTCTCGTCGTGCATCCCATCAGTGAAATTGCGGATGAACTGGCTGTAGTCGCGTGCCTGATGGTAGGGGTGTGCGAGCCCGCGGTCGCGTTCGTAGCGGGCGCCGGTGCCGGTGACGCATTCATCCACGGCGTTCCAGGTGGCTTGCTGCCATTGTTTCAGCTCGACGACGAGATACGCGGCTCGGCCATTCGCCCGGGTTCCCGCGATGACCGCGTCGGCGCGGCTCCAGCCGGCCTGATAGGGCCGATATTCGAGAGCGATCCACGAATCGTGCAGACCTGCCGCATGCAGGATGTCGGCCAGAGCCGGCAGGCTGGCGGTCCAGGAACCGATCTCTCCGATGTCTCGCCGCCGGTCGGAGAGAACCGCGCCGGCCAGCCGTTCCACGAGAGTGTCGATCGCGCCCGGTCGTGTGGCGGCATGAAAATCCCTGACCGAGGCCGCATAGCGATCCCGGCGCGGGCTGGTGGATCCGTGGAATGTGACGCTGCCTGTTGTCCCGCCCCGAGTCATGGTCGGACCTTAGGAATTCGAGAAGTAGATCAGCGTCAACTTGTCTTAACGCGGGTAGTCCCATGACTATATTGCTGCGCTTCCCATTACGCTCCGTGCGGATATGATTGTCGGAGTGTGTCGGCGTGAGCCTGTCCCGAATTGCGATCGGGCCACTCGGGCGATGGCCGTCGGCGATATGTCGGGGTCGATACGCGGCGTTGCCGTGGATATGAGCACCCTCTATGGTGACGGGGTGCCGTCGTCGGAGGTCGATATGTACTTCGATGACCGTAATGCCGCACCTGCTATCCGTGGCGATTCCGCTATCAGCATGAGTGTGTCGCGCTCCGGCGCATCGCCGACCTTGCCTCCGAGGAGCTGAGCGCGGTCATCGCACTCATCGTCGAGTGGTTCACGGACTACATCGCGATCGCGGCGGACGACGGCCCGGAACTCGTCTCAGGGAAACACCGGGATCCCGGCACCGGTGACTGGCCCATGCAGGAGCTGCGGAAACCACTGCAGGATCTCCACCGGGTGTGGCGCGCGACGGGAGAATGGTGCACCTACGTATTCGCATCCAGTGCCGGGGTCACGGCAGGTGCGAGGAGGGAGCCGGGCACAAAATGGCTTGACGGCCGCAAGGTGGCCGACATCGCGGAGCGGAACAGATTCTTGCGATCCCTGACGCTGCCGGATCCGCCGCCACGGCGCACGGAGATCACCGACGTCGGTATCAGGGCCATAGGGGGCGCCCTCTCGCTGGTCGGTCGGGACGACCGGCATGCCCAGGAGGGTTACCGGATGCTCCTGCGGCAGATCGACCGCGTCGCTGTCGAGGAGCCGCCGGATCCCGGGCAACGGATCGCCCGGCTGACCGGGTCGACGCGCGGCGTGCAGGAACGTGGACGTCCGGGTCACGCTGCTCAGACCTTGAGGTCGTCAAGGGCCGGCTGGACACTCCGACCGACCGATCCGCGCGGTCTGGTGACCGGGCCGCGGCCGGGCCACCAGACCGCGCGAGCGATCAGCGGTTCGGGCGGTCCCGGCGCACCGTCGGGCGGCGGCCCCGGATGGTGCTGTGGCTCAGTGCCCGGATCACCCGATCGGCCTCCGCCTCCGGGACCTCGACCAGTGCGAACCGGTCGGTGATCTGGATCGCCCCGACGTCGCGGGCGGGCAGGCCGGCCTCACCGGCGATGGCGCCGACCAGGTCCTGCGGGCGCAGCCCCGCGCGGCGGCCCAGCCCGACGAACACCCGGGTCACCGCGCCGCGGTTGCGCGCCCAGCGCTTGTCGCCGTACCGGTCCGGGCCCGGGCCGCCACCGGCCGGGCCACGAGCCTCGTTGCGCCGCGGCTCGCGGTCTCGCAGCGGCATCGCGGACGGGATCTCCGGCTCGTCGACGTCGCCGCCGTTCGCCTCGTGCAGCAGCTTCAGGCCGGCCAGCGCGACCTGTTCGAGGTCCGCCTCCTCGATGAGCGAGTCCAGGACCGACCGGAAACGGTCCAGATCGTCGGCGGCCATGGCCTCCTGCACCGTGGTGCGGACCAGTTCCAGACGGCGGGCCCGCAGATCGGTGACGGTCGGCAGCTTCTCCACCACGATCCGCTGGCCGGTGAGCCGCTCGATGGCCTTCAGCAGCCGCTGCTCGCGGGGCTCGGCCAGGGTGATCGCGGCGCCGGTCCGGCCGGCCCGGCCGACCCGGCCGATGCGGTGCACGTACGCCTCCGGCGCCGACGGCACGGTGAAGTTGATGACGTGGGTCAGCTGCTCCACGTCCAGCCCGCGGGCGGCCACGTCGGTCGCCACGAGCAGCTCGGTGCTGCCGCCCCGCAGCCGGCCCATCACCCGGTCGCGCTGGTCCTGGCTCAGCCCGCCGTGCAGCGCCTCGGCCCGGTAGCCGCGCCCGTTCAGGCTCTCGGTGACCTCCTCGACCTCCTCCCGGGTGCGGCAGAAGACGATCGCCGCGCCCGGCATCTCGACGTCGAGCACCCGGCCCAGCGCCGCCGTCTTGTGTGCGCGGGCGACCAGGTAGGTGCTCTGGCGTACCGAAGGGAGGGCGTCGGCCGCCGCGGTGTCGCGGCCCATCCGGATCCGCAGCGGCTCGCGCAGGTGGCGGCGGGCGATGGCGTCGATACGCGGCGGCATCGTCGCCGAGAACAGCACCGTCTGGCGTTCCGCGGGCGTGCCGGCCAGGATCGCCTCGATGTCCTCGGCGAAACCCATGTCCAGCATCTCGTCGGCCTCGTCGAGCACGACGGTACGGATGCCGTCGAGCCGCAGGGTGTCCCGCTCGATGTGGTCCAGGATCCGTCCCGGCGTGCCGACGACCACGTCGACGCCGCGCCGCAGCACCTGCAGCTGCCGGCTGATCGGCTGCCCGCCGTACACCGGCAGGACCCGGACGTTCAGGTCGCGCCCGTACCGGTGCACCGCCTGCGACACCTGTTCGGCAAGCTCCCGGGTCGGCACGAGCACCAGCGCGGCCGGCCCGTCCGTGCCGCCGGTCGGCAGACTTTGCAGCAGCGGCAGCGCGAACGCCGCGGTCTTGCCGGTGCCGGTCGCCGCCTGGCCCACCAGGTCGTGCCCGGCGACAAGCGGAGTGATCGCCTCCCGCTGGATCGGGGTGGGCTCCTCGTAGCCGAGATCGGACAGGGCGCGCAGCAGCTCCGGCCGCAGGCCGAGTCCGGCGAAGCCTGCATCGGTGCTGGTCGCGAGGTCTTCGTCCATGAGGGCAGGATACGGAGGCGGTCGGGCCGGTCCGCGCACGGGCCGACCCCGGCCCAGCAATCGGGCCGCCCGGCGCTGGTCATCGGCGAGACCCGCCCGAGCCCGAGGTGACGATGAGCGGGCTCATCCGGCGTGGATGATGCGGTCGGCCGAGGGATACCGTGCCCACCAGGCTGCCTGCTTGTACCTGGTGAGCGTGCCGGCGATCCGGGTCAGAAGCAGCCAGCTCCCGTTGAGGTCGAGCGCCACGTCTTCAGGCCCGGAATCCAGTAGCCTCCTGACCGCGATCAGCATCGGGATCACCGCTCGATTTCCAGCAACGGTCTTCTCCACGCGGAACATCATCGACACGAACTCGGCCGGCTCCCACTCCCACATCCCGTCGTCGGCCTCGGCCTCCAGGTAGCCGTTCCGGTCGGTGTAAAGGCTCACCGCGAAGCCGTATCGCTCGGACAGGTCGGCACTGGCCAGGGACGCGGTGCCTGCCGGGCGTTCGGCTGGTTCGGGGAATGCGCGCGCCGCCACATCGTCGATCAAGGTGGCGCCGCCAATGGTCAAACGGTAGTCAATCGCCATCAGTCGTCTCTCAGTGAAGGTCCGGGTCAGGGATGATCTGGACGATGGCGCCACCCGCGGTGACGACCTTGACCTCCTTGAGCCCGGTGATCGGCCATTGATGGAACTGGTCTCGTACCTGCGCCATGTCCCCACGCCACTGCGTCAGGTCCACGATTACACGCTCGGTCTGCTGATCCTTGATCTTGCCTTTGACGTAGCTCCAGACGTTCCGGATGTTCGTGTTCGGATTCGGTGAGTAGCAGTCGAAGACGCGGCCTTCGATCAGATAGTCGGGTTGTTTGTCCGGCGAGCCGTGGTCACCGCTGTTGCGGCGGGCTTGAGCCACCTCGGATTTGGAGGGATTCTGCTGCGTCACGTATCCCTGCTCGGCAAGCAGCGCCGCGACCGCATTCTCGCGGGCCAGAGATCGTTCGGTCTCGGCTCCTCCGTCGCGATCGATGACAGTGGGCCGGCCGATCGGGGTGCCTCCCGGCTGTCCCGTCGGGGTAGTGGTGGCCATGCCGCCAGAACCGCCCGATCCTCGTGCCGAGTGGCCGGTCCGCGGGCGGCCGCGTTGCGCTGTCCGCTGGGCGCTGTTGTGCTTCCCACCGATGCTTCCGGCGCCTGCCGAGCCGTTTGACGAACCGCCGCCCCGACGATCCCTCGATCGCGCCATGGGGGCGTCACTCGATGAGGTGGGAGAGGTTGGTGAGGCTCGTCGTCAGGGCCGCCGTGTAGCCGAAGATGCGGGCCGACCACTTCGCGACCGTCGTGGCCACCTGGTGGGCGATCACCGGGACGGTGACCACCAGCAGCGCCTCGGCGGCCCAGACGATCACCCGGGAGACCAGGTCCGCGATCAGGTCACGGACCAGGTCCCGGGTGAACTGGACCAGGTTGCCGGCCGCCTCGGTGGCGGCCGACATGGCCGCCGCCGTGCCGCTGAGCGTGCCGAGGGCGGTCACGTTGTGGCTCATCATCGCGGCGTAGGCGGCCGCCGCCCGGCCTCGCCAGTCGGGCAGGTCGCCGGTCGCCGAGCGTTGCAGGACCGCGGCCGTGTCGCCCAGCTCCGTGGCGATGTTCTGCCAGGTCGCGGCGTGCGCGGCGACCCGCTCCGGGGCGCCGGTGAGCTGGTCCAGAAGGTGGCGCAGCGGATCGAAGTACTCCATTGTCCAGCCCAGGCCGTTGGCGAACAGGGCGCCGAACGGGTCCGTCGCCGTCGCGGCCACGCCGGCGCCGGTCGCGCCGCCGGCCAGGAGCGGGTCGACCCAGCCGCCACCGCGGATGGTGGCGACCAGGGCGTCCACGTCGCCGAGCAGGGTGGCGCCGGCGGCCGAGGTGGTGGGCGCCTCGGCGACCAGCGTCGGGCCGGTCACCGGGCGCCCGCCGCCCGGATCGCCGAGGCCGACCGGGTGTCGGTGTGCTCGTAGTCGGCCGCCGCCGAGCGCAGCTCGCCGGCCAGCAGGGCGAGACTGCCGGCGACATACGCCACCAGCTCGTCCTGGCGTCGGTGGCGGTCCCGCAGCAGGGGCGGCAGCCAGCTGCACAGCAGCCCGAACGCCGTGCTGTCGTGGGCGATCGACGCGCTCGCCGCCCGGACGGCCCGGAGTCGCTCGTCGATGGCCTGCACCTGACCCGCGTGCCGGCGGATCTGCGCGGGGTCGGCGAGGAGGCCGTCGTGCGGCGTGGTCACGGCCGGTCCTCCGGGGAGGTCCGCAGGCGCTCGGCGACCCGGGCGGTGAGTTCCCGGGCGGCGACCGAGGCGCTGCCGAGGGTCTCCTCGATCACCAGGGCGGAGTCACCGGCCGCCCGCCGCCGGGCGTCGCGGACGGCGGCCATGATCGTGCGGGAGACGACGTCCGGATCGTAGTGGTCGAGGCGCGCCGTGAAGCGGATGTCGTGCAGCGTGCCTTGTGCGTCGAGGGTGACCCGGACCAGGCCGCGGGGGTCGCTCGCGGACACCCGGAGCGCGGCCAGCCGGGCAGTGGCCGCCCTGGTCCGGGCGACGACCTGATCGATGTCGTGCTGCCACGCGGCGAGCCGGTCGAGGGCCATGCCCGGCTCCAGGAGAGGTTCGGCGTCCGAGGCCATGCAAACTCCTTCGTCGCGATGAGTCGAGATGACGTGCATCGATGCGAGACGGGCCTCCGCCGTGGCGGGTGGAGGGTCCGAAGGGTCTGGCTGGCCGGCCGCAATTGAAGGTAGGCGACGGACCGGGCCCACCGCGACCATCGATTCCATACCTGTGGATAACTACGGCCGCTCGCGCTCGCGGTCCCGGTCCCGGGCGCGGTCCCGGTCCCGGTCCCGGTCCCGGTCCCGGTCCCGGTCCCGGTCCCGGGCGCGGTCCCGGTCGTGGTCATCCGCAGTCGGCGAAGTCCTTGCCGGTCCAGCGCTGCACGCCGGCCTGGTTCATCACCACGATCTCGTCGGCCCGGGCCCGGCCGTCGCACCAGACCGGTTTGACCAGGCGGGCGAAATGCTCGCGCCCGGCGGCGTGCGCGAATCCCGCGGACGCATCCAGGTGGAGCACCACCACCCGGGTGCTCCCGGCCGGGGCGCCCGCGCGCAGCGCGGTCAACGCCTCGGTCAGATCCGCGCTCACCGCATCGCCGCGCACCGGGCGCACCTGGACCGCAGAGGTACGGGACCCGCTGCGGACCAGCAGGTCAGCCCGATATCCCGGGCCGGCGGCGTCGATCGTGACCCGCGCGGCCGGGTCCTCGCGCAGCATCGCCGCGGCGATCTGCAACCGCCGCCGGCGCCCCGTCCGGTCGTTCGCCGGGGTGGCCGCCGCGGTGCCGTGCTCGAAGGTCAAGCCCGGCAGTTCGGCGTAGAGGATCTCCGGGTTCTCCAGGCGCCCGGCTCGGACCAGGTCGCCGACCTCGGGCAGGGCGCCCAGCCGGACCGCGGCCTCGACCGCCTGCACCGCCCGGTCCGGGTCGAGGCGTGGTACCTTCCGCATCCCGTCGAGCGCCAGCAGCGCCGTCGCGGCCGGCGCGGGATCCAGCGCGCGGAGCGTCCCGGAGCGTTCCGGGAGGATTCCCGCCTCCTGCAACCGGCGCATCCGGGTGAGGTTCGGCCCGTGCCGTTGTGGGCAGAACACCTGCGCCCGGTAATCCGCGGAGACGTTCCGGCCGGTCGGCGCGGGATTGGCGAAACTCAGCTTCGCGGTCGTCGCGGTGGCCCCGGGCGCCAGCGTCCCCAGCGACACGACCCGCGTTCGTGGCATCCCGGGCGAGACCGACGCGATCACCGACGCCTCGCCCGGCGCGGTACCGGTGTTGCGCACCGTCACCGACCAGGTGCAGGTCACCGTGCGGCAGGTCGCGGCGTTGACGGTCACGTCGAACTCCGGCCGCCGCACGGCGACCTCCGCCTGGGCCACCGCACCGGCCGGCGGGCGCGGCACCGGCGGGCTCCCCGGCGCCGGAGCTACCAGCGCGCTCACATACGCCGGGGACGGCGGCGACCCGGCCGGCACGGAGGTGATCGGGGCGCCGTCGCGCAGCGGCCCGCCGAACCAGACCAGCCGATGCGGCCGGGCCCGGCTGAACAGCACGGTCCAGTCGTTGCGCCGCAGCCCGACGACCGGTTCGCCGGCCACCGTGTCCGCGTCACCGGCCGTCGTCGCGTCGTCGCGGACCCAGTCGATCAGGTCGGCCAGCGCCGCCGGCCGCAGGGCGGAGCCGTGGATCGGGAACGCGTACCGCTGCGTGCGTACCCAATGGTCGGCCAGGGCCCGGACCCGCGCCGCGTCGCGGCGGGCCCACCAGGCCTCGTCGCCGCGGACCGAGGTTTCGTCGCCGGAGGCGTAGAACTCGGCTCGCCCGCCGCCGGCGTCGGCGAGCGTGCCGGACGCGGCGCCACCGCGGGCGACCGTCAGGTCGCCGGTGACGTCCAGCCCCGCCGGATCGAGGAAACTCACCCGGATCGACGCGAGATCCTGCCCGCGCAGGCCCGCCGCGGCCCGGGCCGCGGCGGCCGCCGGATCCGGGTCACGGTCCGGCCGGGAGCGCAGGTGGACCAGGCCGCCCGCGGCGGCGAGCGCCACCAGCACCGCGAGGCAGATCAATGCCAGATGTCGGCGCGGCACGTGCGGCGGCCGGTCGGCCGCGCTTGCGTTCCCCGGTACGACGTGGTCCGGCGGTGGACCTGGTACGACGTGGTCCGGCGGTGGACCTGGTACGACGTGGTCCGGCGGTGGACCTGGTACGACGTGGTCCGCCGGTGGCCCCGGTGCGAAGCGGTCCGGCGGCTGGCTCGACTCCACGTGGTCCGGCGGTGACCCCGGTTCCGTGGTCCGGTGTACCGGTCCGGCCGTGCCGGACGGCGTCCCCGGCGCGGGCGCGGCTCCGGGAGCCCGGCGCTGGTGCGGCGGCTCGGCTCCCGGGGTCCCGGTCGGTCTGAACAGCGCGCCCGGCGGGGTGCTCCCGGGCGGCGGCAGGTCCGGTGCGACCGGCTCCGGTGGCGTTCCGGATCCCGCGGTTCGCGCGGCCGTGGGCGGGTGCGGGCCGGCCGGGGCGCGGGTGGGCGCAGTGCCCGGTTGCGGGTTGCGCGGTGGCGGCGCGCCGGATCCCGGGAGCCGCCGCGGTGGCGGGCGCACGGGGTCCGGCGCGTGCGGCGGCGGCGTCACGGGTCGCGGGTCGGCGGGTGCGGCCGGTTCCGCCGGGCGTGGCCGGGCCGGGGTGGCCCACGGGTTCGACAGCCGGGGCGTGGCCCACGGCCCGGTCCCGGGGGTCGGGGGCGGATCAGGAACCGAGGGCGGATCAGGAACCGGAGGTGAATCAGGAACCGGAGGTGAATCAAAAACCGGGAGCGAGTCAGAAAACGGGGGCGGATCAGAAACCGGGGGCGCGGCGGGAGCGGTGGGTGGCCCTGGCGCGGTGCGCGGGGCCGGAGCGGTGGGTGGCCCTGGCGCGGTGCGCGGGGCGGGAACGGTCCGCGGTCTCGGCGCGGTGGGCGGGGCGGGAGCGGTCGGCGGTCCGGGGGCCGGGCGCGGTTCCGCGGCCGGGGGATCGGTGCCCAGGTTCCGGCGCGGCGGCGTGTCCCACGGGCCGGGGCTGCGGGCCCGCGCCGCGTCGTCGCGCTCGGTGTCTCCGTGGGCGCCGTCGTCGCGTGCCGCGTCGCCATGCGCCGCCTCGCCATGCGCCGCGCCGTCACGCGCCGCGCCGTCACGCGCCGCGCCGTCACGCGCCGCGCCGTCACGCGCCGCGCCGTCACGCGCCGCGCCGTCACGCGCCGCGCCGCCACGCGCTGCGTCCATCCGACGTCTCCCATCCGTGCCCGGACGGGACGATATTAGTGAGCGGAATCGATGACCGGCGAGAAACACGGTGAGTTGGCACGTTCCGCTCGTCGTGCGGCCGGGCGCGGGCCGCGCTAGGGTCTGATCTCATGGGCGTGCGCACCTGGATCGAGGGCTGGCCGGTCTACCGGCAGCTCACCGGGACCGATCCGCTGGGTCGGGGCGCCGCCGCGCAGTCCGCGCGGTCGAGGAGCCTGACCGCGCGCACCGAGACCGCCGACTCGATGGCCCGCTCCGTCTGCCCCTACTGCGCCGTCGGCTGCGGGCAGCGGATCTACGTCAAGGACGGCGAGGTCGTCCAGATCGAGGGCGACCCGGACAGCCCGATCTCCAAGGGCCGGCTGTGCCCGAAGGGCTCGGCCAGCAAGAGCCTGGTGACCAGCGAGCGGCGGCAGAAGAAGGTGCTCTACCGCCGCCCCTACGGCACCGACTGGGAAGAGCTCGACCTGGAGACCGCGATGGACATGATCGCGGACCGGGTGCTCGAGGCCCGCGAGGAGACCTGGGAGGACGTCGACTCCGAGGGCCGCCCGCTGAACCGCACGCTGGGCATCTCCAGCCTCGGTGGGGCCACTCTCGACAACGAAGAGAACTACCTGATCAAGAAGCTGTTCACGGCGATGGGCGCGTTGCAGATTGAGAATCAGGCGCGGATTTGACACTCCGCCACCGTTCCCGGTCTGGGGACCAGCTTCGGCCGTGGCGGGGCCACCGGATTCCTTCAGGATCTGGCTAACGCCGACTGCATCATCATCCAGGGCTCCAACATGGCGGAGGCCCACCCGGTGGGCTTCCAGTACGTGGTGGAGGCGAAGAACCGCGGCGCCAAGGTGATCCATGTCGACCCGCGGTTCACCCGGACCAGCGCGCTCGCGCACACCTATGTGCCGGTGCGCGCCGGGGCGGACATCGCCTTCCTGGGCGGGGTGATCAACTACATTCTCGGCAACGAGCTGGACTTCCGGGAGTACGTGCTGGCGTACACCAACGCGTCCACGATCGTCAGCGAGGACTTCCGGGACACCGAGGACCTCGGCGGGCTGTTCTCCGGCTTCGACCCGCAGACCCGGGCGTACGACCAGTCGAGCTGGGCGTACGAGGGGCAGCAGGAGGACGACTCGGTCCAGAGCCACGGGGAGTCGCACGTCGACCGGGAGACCGCTTCCGGGCTGGAGCAGGAGTCGCACGGCCCGCCGGTGCCCGCCGACGTGCCGCGTGACCCGACGCTGCAGCACCCCCGGTGCGTCTACCAGATCCTCAAACGGCACTACGCCCGCTACACCCCGGAACTGGTGGAGCGGGTCTGCGGGGTGCCGCGGGACAAGTTCCTCGAGGTCTGCCAGGCGTGGACGGCGAACTCCGGCCGGGAGCGCACCACCGCGCTGGTCTACTCGGTGGGCTGGACCCAGCACAGCGTCGGTGTGCAGTACATCCGCACCGGCGCGATCATCCAGCTGCTGCTGGGCAACATGGGCCGGCCCGGCGGCGGGGTGATGGCGCTGCGCGGGCACGCCAGCATCCAGGGCTCGACCGACATCCCGACCCTGTTCAATCTGCTGCCCGGCTACCTGCCGATGCCGCACCACCGCCAGCACGAGACGTTCCGGCAGTGGGTGAACTCCATCCGCCACCCGGACCAGAAGGGCTTCTGGGCCGAGGCCGAGGCGTACGCGGTCAGCCTGCTCAAGGCCTACTGGGGCGACGCGGCCACGGCGGCCAACGACTGGGGTTTCGGCTGGCTACCCCGGCTCACCGGCGATCACGGCACCTACCAGCAGGTGCTCGACATGATCGACGGGAAGATCCGGGGGTACTTCCTGCTCGGGCAGAACCCGGCGGTCGGCTCCGCGCACGGCAAGGCGCAGCGGCTCGGCATGGCGAACCTGGACTGGCTCGTGGTCCGCGACCTGTTCATGATCGAGAGCGCCACGTTCTGGAAGGACGGCCCCGAGGTCGGCACCGGCGAGATCGTTCCGGAGCAGTGCCGCACCGAGGTGTTCTTCATGCCGGCCGCCTCGCACGCCGAGAAGGAGGGCACCTTCACCCAGACCCACCGGCTGCTGCAATGGCGGGAGAAGGCGGTCGAGCCGCCCGGCGACTGCCGCTCCGAACTGTGGTTCTTCTACCACCTGGGCCGCCGGCTCCGGGAGCGGCTGGCCGGCTCCACACTGCCCCGCGACCAGGCGCTGCTCCGGCTGGCCTGGGACTACCCGGTGCACGGCGCGTACGCCGAGCCCAGCGGCGAGGACGTGCTCAAGGAGATCAACGGGTACGACGTCGCCACCGGCGCCCCGGTGCCGAACTTCACCGCGCTCAAGGCGGACGGCTCCACCGCGTGCGGGTGCTGGATCTACTCCGGCGTCTACAAGGACGGGGTGAACCAGGCCGCCCGGCGCAAGCCCGGTTCGGAGCAGGACTGGGTGGCCGCCCAGTGGGGCTGGGCGTGGCCGTCCGACCGCCGTACCCTCTACAACCGCGCCTCCGCCGACCCGCAGGGCCGGCCCTGGTCGGAGCGGAAGAAGTACGTGTGGTGGGACCCGGCGGCCGGCGAGTGGACCGGTTACGACGTGCCCGACTTCGAGAAGACGAAGGCGCCGGACTACCGCCCGCCGGAGGGCGCCACCGGTGTCGCGGCGATCGCCGGTGACGACGCGTTCATCATGCAGGGCGACGGGAAGGGCTGGCTGTACGCCCCGGCCGGGCTGATCGACGGACCGCTGCCGACGCACTACGAGCCGGCCGAGTCGATGGTCCGCAACCCGCTCTACCCGCAGCAGGCCAACCCGACCCGCAAGCTCTACGACCGGTCCGAGAACCCGACCAACCCGAGCTCGCCGGATCGGCACGCCGAGGTCTTCCCGTACGTGTTCAGCACCAGCCGGCTGACCGAGCACCACACCGCGGGCGGCATGAGCCGGCAGCTGGCGTACCTCTCCGAGCTGCAGCCGGAGATGTTCGTCGAGGTGTCCCCGGAGCTGGCCGCCGAGCGCGGGCTGGAGCACCTGGGCTGGGCGCACGTCGTCACCGCCCGGGCCGCGATCGAGGCCCGGGTGATGGTGACCGACCGGCTCGCCCCGCTGCGCGTCGACGGCCGGGTCCTGCACCAGATCTGGATGCCGTACCACTGGGGCAGCTCCGGGCTGGTCACCGGGGACTCGGCGAACGACCTGATCGGCATCGTGCTCGATCCGAACGTGCTGATCCAGGAGAGCAAGGTGGGCACCTGCGACATCCAGCCGGGACGCCGGCCGGTCGGTCCGCAACTGCTGGCGTACGTCGACGAGTACCGCCGACGGGCCGGTCTGACGACGAGGGGGCACGGCGCGTGACCGGGAAGAACAGCCTGTACGGGCCGCTCGACCCGGCGCCCGACGCGGGGTACACCGACGCCCCGCCGCGGATGGGGTTCTTCACCGACACCAGCGTCTGCATCGGTTGCAAGGCGTGCGAGGTGGCCTGCAAGGAGTGGAACGCGGTCCCGGACGACGGGTTCGGGCTGCTCGGCCAGTCGTACGACAACACCGGCGGACTGACCGCCAACTCGTGGCGGCACGTGGCGTTCATCGAGCAGCCGGTGGCCGGGGGCGGGCACGGCACCGATGTGCCCGGCGCGTTCGCGGGTGTCCCGGCCGGGCCGCCGGGCAGCCCGCACAGCGCGGTCGCCGCCGCGCGGACCGGGCGCGACGGCGGGACCGTCCCGGACGTACCGGCGGCGGTCGACGCTCTCGCGGCGGCCGCGACCATCGGCGTGCCCGCGGAGAACGGCGGTCCACGGTTCCTCGGGATGCCCGGCCGGGATCTGCCGGGCCGCACCATGGACGCCCCGCGCAGCGATTTCCGCTGGCTGATGATGTCCAACGTGTGCAAGCACTGCACCCACGCCGGCTGCCTGGACGTCTGCCCGACCGGCGCGCTGTTCCGCACCGAGTTCGGCACCGTGGTGGTGCAGGAGGACATCTGCAACGGCTGCGGCTACTGCATCCCGGCCTGCCCCTACGGCGTCATCGACCAGCGCCGGGACGACGGCCGGGCGTGGAAGTGCACGCTGTGCTACGACCGGATCGGCGACGGGCTGACCCCGGCCTGCGCCAAGGCGTGCCCCACCCAGTCGATCCAGTACGGCGAGCTCGACGAGCTGCGGGCCCGCGCCGCGCACCGCGTCGAGCGGCTGCACGAGCAGGGCGTGACCGAGGCCCGGCTCTACGGCCACGACCCGTCCGACGGGGTGGGCGGCGACGGCGCGTTCTTCCTGCTGCTGGACGAGCCGGAGGTGTACGGCCTGCCGCCGGACCCGGTCGTGCCCACCCGTGACCTGCCGGCCATGTGGAAGCGTGCCGGGTGGGCCGGGCTCGCGATGGCCGCCGCCGTGGTCGTGTCGTTCCTGGGAGGCCGTTCGTGACCCGTCCGCCAGAGCCGCGTGACCACCGGCCCGACGGCTCGCAGCCGCCCCGCACGCCGGGTTCACCGTCGCCCGTCGCGCCGAGTTCACAGCCACCCGCCACATCGGGTTCACCGTCGCCCGCCACACCGGGTTCACCGTCGTCCGCCACATCGGGTTCACCGTCGCCCGCCGCGCCGAGTTCACAGCCACCCGCCACACCGGGTTCACCGTCGTCCGCCACACCAGGTTCACCGTCGCCCGCCGCGTCCGGCCCGCAGGCGGCTCCCCGGGGCTTCTCCGGCTCGTCGAACGGCGACCGCCAGGAACGGTCGGGCGGTGCCGGGCAAGGCAGCGGCGGCGGCCGGGCCGGCGGCGGTAAGGGCGACGGCCGGGCCGGTGGCGACAAGGGCGTCGGTCGAGCCGGTGGCGGCAAGGGCGACGGCGGCCGGGCCGGTGGCGGCAAGGGCGGTGGCGGTAAGGGCCGCGGTGACCGCCCGATGGTGCCGCCCGCCGACTTCCGCTCCTACTACGGGCGGCCGATCGTGCGCCCGGCGGTCTGGCGGCACGACATCGCGGCGTACCTGTTCACCGGTGGCCTCGCCGCCGGTTCCGCGCTGCTCGCCGCGGGCGGCGACGCCACCGGTCGCCCGGCGTTGCGCCGCGCCGGCCGGGTCACCGCGCTGGGCGCGCTCGTGGCCAGCACCTACTTCCTGGTCCACGACCTGGGCCGCCCGGAGCGTTTCCACCACATGCTGCGGGTCGCCAAGCCGACCTCGCCGATGTCGATGGGCACCTGGATCCTCAGCGCCTTCGGGGCCGCCGCCGGTGTCTCCGCGGTCGCCGAGGCCGCGCCGCTGCTGCCGGACCGCGGCGTCACCGGTCTGGCCCGCAAGCTGCTGCCACCGCTGGGCACCGCCGGTCAGTACGGCGCCGCGGTGACCGCGCCGGCTCTGGCCACGTACACCGCGGTGCTGCTGGCCGACACCGCCACGCCGAGCTGGCACGCGGCGTACCCGGAACTCCCCATGATCTTCGCGGGCAGCGCGCTGGCCAGCGGCGCCGGAGTCGGCCTGCTGGCCGCGCCGACGGCGCAGGCCGGACCGGCCCGCCGGATGGCGGTCCTCGGCGCGGCGCTCGAGTTGTACGGCGCGCACCGCGTCGAGACGGGCAAGGGCATCCTGAGCGAACCGTACGCCCAGGGCCGCCCCGGGCGGCTGCTGCGCGCCGGGCGGGCGCTGACCGCGGCCGGGGTGGCCGGCGCTGCGCTCGGCCGCCGGAGCCGCGTGGTCTCCGCGCTGTCCGGGCTCTCGCTGCTGGCCGCGTCGCTGGTCACCCGGTTCGGCATCTTCGAGGGCGGGATCGCCTCGGCGAAGGATCCCCGGTACACGGTCGTGCCGCAGCGCGAGCGGCTGGCCCGCCGTTCCGGCGAAGCACCGTAGTTCTCGGGCCGTGCGGGAAGGTCCCGGTCCGGACGGTGACACCGGCGCCGTCCGCCCGAGCGCGCCGGCAGCGGCCCACTCGCCCGGACGTCGGGGCCGTCCCGCGCGAGGTGTTCCAGGCAACCGGTGGGTTACGCAAGCCGGTCGTCAGGCAGCCCGGCGCACGGTTGCCCCGGTGCGAATTCGCGCTGGCAGGATGGCCGGGTGGCACTCACCCCCTGCACCGACCTGTCGGCGGCCCGCTGGCTGGTCGACGACGACCAGCCGTGGGCACGGTTGGTCACCACCGGACCGGCCGGCTTCCCGGCCTACGCCCGGCTGCGTTTCCTGCCCGACCCGGCCTACCCGGGACAGCACGAGGCCGACGTGGTCACCGACGACGACGCGCCGGCCGAGGCCGAGCAGCTGCGCACCGCCCTGACCGCGCTGGCCGGGCACACCACCACCCCCGGCGACTGCTACTTCTGCGTCTGGGAGGGCTGGGGCCGGTGGCTGACCGAGGTGTTCCCGGCCGAGGTGCTCGCCGGGCCGAAGGTCGAGGTGCCCGGCCGCGCCTTCCACCTCTTCCGCGGCCCGCTCGCCGACTTCGGCCCGGAGGCGGCGACCGCGGGCTGGCCCGATCCGGCCTTCGTCTGGCCGGCCGACCGGGCCTGGTGCGTCGCCGACGACGTCGACCCGCACTGGGCCGGCATCGGCGGCTCCGAGGCGGCGATCGCCGAGCTGCTCACCACGCCCGGCATCGACGTGGTCCGCACCACGCCCGACGAGGCCGTGCCGTTCTACCGGTGACCCGGGCCGGGCACGGCGATGCGAGCAGCCCCGATCGGGCGGCGGGGCGACCGGCGGGTCGGCGGCGAGACGATCGAGGGGATCGGCGGGTCGGCGGTGAGACGACGGATGGGATCGGCGGGTCGGCGGCGAGACGACGGATGGGATCGGCGGGTCGGCGGCGAGACGATCGACGGGATCGGCGGGTCGGCGGCGAGACGATCGACGGGACCGGCGGCTCGACGGTGAGACGACGGATGGGATCGGCGGGCCGGCGGCGAGAAGACCGAGGGGCGGCGGTCAGGCGTCAGCCGACCAGCACGGTCCGGCCGTCCCGGGCCGGCAGCAGCTCGCCGATCACCGGATAGCCGGGCACCTCGCCGGCCACCAGCAGCCCACCCGAGGTCTGCGCGTCGGCGAGCAGCAGCAACTCGTCCTCCGGCGTGCGGCCGGTGCCGATGTGCGGGCGCACCCAGTCCAGGTTGCGGCGGGTGCCGCCGCTGACGTAGCCGTCGGCGAGCGCCTGCCGGGCCCCGTCCAGGTAGGGCACCGCGGCCGGGTCCACCCGCGCGGTCACGCCGCTGGCCCGGGCCAGCTTGTGCAGGTGGCCGAGCAGCCCGAAGCCGGTCACGTCGGTCGCGCACACCGCGCCGGCGGCGAGCGCGGCCTCCGACGCGGCCCGGTTCAGCTCGGTCATCGCGGCGACCGCCTGCGGGAACACCTCGCCGGTCTGCTTGTGCCGGCTGTTGAGCACGCCGATGCCGAGCGGCTTGGTCAGGGTCAGCGGCAGCCCGGGCTTCCCGGCGTCGTTGCGCATCAGGCGGGCCGGGTCGGCGACACCGGTGACGGCCATGCCGTACTTCGGCTCCGGGTCGTCGACGCTGTGCCCGCCGGCCACGTGACAGCCCGCCGCCCGGGCCACGTCGAGCCCGCCGCGCAGCACCTCGGCGACCAGTTCCATCGGCAGCACGTCGCGCGGCCAGCCGAGCAGGTTCACCGCGACGACCGGGGCGCCGCCCATCGCGTACACGTCGGAGAGCGCGTTGGTGGCGGCGATCCGGCCCCAGTCGTACGCGTCGTCGACCACCGGGGTGAAGAAGTCCGCGGTGGCCACCACCGCGGTCCCGGCGGCGATCCGGACCACCGCGGCGTCGTCCCCGTCGTCCAGGCCGACCAGCAGCTCACCCGGCCCGTCCGGGGCGTCCCCGCCGACCAGCCCGGCGACCACCGCCTCCAGCTCACCGGGCGGGATCTTGCAGGCGCAGCCGCCGCCGTGCGCGTACTGCGTCAGCCGGATCACGGCCGGGTCCTCGCGAACCGCTCCCTCGGTACCCACGGTCACCCACCTTACGAGCCGTGCCGGGACCGCGCACGACGCGGCGCTCATGCCGATCGGATACGGTGATCACGGAGGCGTTCAGGTAGCTGGTGCTCCTCGCGGTCTTCAACACCGACGTGACGCGGTATCCGGGTCAGGCGGGTTCGATTCCCGTCCGCCTCCGCCAAGCACCATCCGGAAAGCCGGGAACGCGACCGGACGCCGGAGGAGGAGAGGACCTCGTGGATCCGCGGCGGCAGACCCCGCGTACCGATGCGGTCCTCGCCGATCCCCGGCTGCGCGCCGCCGCCGACCGCCTCGGCCGCGCCCCGGTCAAGGCCGCGGTGCACGCCGCGCAGCAGCGCGCCCGGGCCGGCGAGCTGGCCCCCGGCGACGTCGCGGACGCCGCGGTCGCGGCCCTGCCGGCGACCGCGGGCGGGCTGCGCCGGGTGCTGAACGCCACCGGCGTCGTCCTGCACACCAACCTGGGCCGCGCCGCGCTGTCGGACGCCGCGGTCGAGGCGGTGGTCGCCGCCAGCGGCGCCACCGATGTCGAGCTCGACCTGGCCACCGGCCGGCGCGCCCGCCGCGGCCGCACCGCGCTCGCCGCGCTGGCCGCCGCGGTCCCGCGGGCGCAGGCCGTGCACGTGGTCAACAACGGGGCCGCCGCGCTGGTGCTCGCCGCGACCGCGCTCGCCGCCGGCCGCGAGATCGTCGTCAGCCGCGGCGAGATGGTGGAGATCGGCGACGGGTTCCGGCTGCCCGACCTGCTGCAGTCGACCGGGGCCCGGCTGCGCGAGGTGGGCACCACCAACCGCACCCGGGCCGCCGACTACGCGGCCGCGGTCGGACCGGACACCGGGTTCATCCTCAAGGTGCACCCATCGAACTTCGTGGTCCGCGGCTTCACCAGCGCCGCCGGGATCGCCGAGCTGACCGGGCTGGGCGTGCCGGTGGTCGCGGACATCGGGTCCGGGCTGCTCGCGCCGGACCCGATGCTGCCCGGCGAGCCGGACGCGGCCGGGGCGCTGCGCGACGGCGCGGACCTGGTCGTGGCCAGCGGCGACAAGCTGCTCGGCGGGCCGCAGGCCGGTCTGCTGCTGGGCGCCGCCGAGCTGGTCGAGCGGCTGCGCCGGCATCCGCTGGCGCGGGCGCTACGGGTGGACAAGCTGACCCTCGCGGCGCTGCAGGCGACCGTCGCCGGGCCGGTCACGCCGACCTGGCGGGCGCTGCGCTACGACCCGGACGAGCTGCGCGAGCGCACCGCGCGCCTGGCGGCGCGGCTGCCCGGCGCACCGGTCGAGGTGGTCGCCTCGGTCGCGGTGGTCGGCGGGGGAGGAGCCCCGGAGCTCGAGGTCGCGTCGTGGGCGCTGGCGCTGCCCGCGGCGTACGCCGAACCGCTGCGCACCGGTGAGCCGCCGGTGCTGGGCCGGGTGGAACGCGGCCGGCTGCTGCTCGACCTGCGCTGCGTGCCGGCCGGGTCCGACGACGTGCTGGCCCGCTCCATCCTGGCGGCGGGGCGCTGACGTGCACGTGATCGCCACCGCCGGGCACGTCGACCACGGCAAGTCCACCCTGGTCCGGGCGCTGACCGGGATGGAGCCGGACCGGTGGGCCGAGGAACGCCGCCGCGGCATGACCATCGACCTGGGGTTCGCCTGGACGCGCCTGGACTCCGGGGCGACCGTCGCGTTCGTCGACGTGCCCGGGCACGAGCGGTTCGTGCCGAACATGCTGGCCGGGGTCGGGCCGGTACCGGCCGTGCTGATCGTGGTGGCCGCCGACGAGGGGTGGAAGCCGCAGTCCGCGGAACATCTGGCCGCGCTGGACGCGCTGGGCGTGCGCCACGGGCTGCTCGTGGTCACCCGCGCCGACCTGGCCGACCCCCGGCCGGCCACGGCCGCCGCGCGCGCCGAGATCGCCGGCACCTCGCTCGGGGCGGTGCCGGCGGTGGCGGTCAGCGGGGTGACCGGGGCCGGGCTGGACCGGCTGCGGGCCGCGCTGGACCGGCTGGTCGCCGGGCTGCCGGCGCCCGACCCCGGCGCCGCGGTACGGCTGTGGATCGACCGGGCGTTCACCATCCGGGGCGCCGGGACGGTGGTCACCGGCACACTCGGGGCGGGCACCCTGCGTACCGGCGACGAGCTGGAGCTGACCGGGGCCGCCAAGCCGGTCCGGGTGCGCGGGCTGCAGAGCCTGGGCGCCCCGGTCGCCGGGATCGCCGCGGTCGCCCGGGTGGCGGTGAACCTGCGCGGGGTCGACCGGGACGCGGTGGCCCGCGGCGCGGCGCTGCTGACACCGGGACGGTTCCGGCTCACCGACCTGATCGACGTCCGGGTGCACGGCGACCCGGTGGCGGCCCTGCCGGCCACGGTGACCCTGCACGCCGGGTCCGCCGCGGTGCCGGTGCGGGTCCGGCCGCTCGGCGCGGACACCGCCCGCCTGCGCCTCGCGCAGCCGTTGCCGCTGCGGATCGGGGACCGGGCGCTGCTGCGCGACCCGGGCCGGCACCACGTGGCCGGTGGCGTGACCGTGCTCGACGTCGCGCCGCCCGGGCTGCGACGGCGCGGGGCGGCCGCCGCCCGGGCGGCCACGCTGGCCGGGCTGGACGGCACCCCGGACCCGGCCGGCGAGCTGCGCCGCCGCCGGCTGGCGCACCGCGACGACCTGCTGCGGATGGGCGTCGTCCCGTCCGCAGCGCCGGTGGCCGGCCCGTGGCACGCCGACCCGGAGCACTGGTCCGCCCTCGGCGCCCGGCTGGCCGAGGAGGTCACCGACTACGTCACGACGCACCCGCTGGAGCCGGGCGCACCGGTCGAGATGCTGCGGCACCGGCTCGGCCTGCCCGACCGGACGCTGGTCGAGGCGCTGGTCCGGCCCCCGCTGGCGGTGCGCGCCGGCCGGGTCGCGCCGGCCCGTTCCGGGGTGCCCGCCGAGCTGGCGGACGCCGTCGGGCGGGCCTTCGACCCGGCCCGCGAGTTCGTGGCGCCCGAGGCGCGGCGGCTCGCCGAGCTCGGGCTGGGCGCCCGTCAGCTGGGCGCGGCGGTACGCCTGGGCCTGCTCGTGCAGCTGGCCCCGAACGTGGTGCTTCCGGCCGGCGCCCCGGACCGGGCGGCCGACGTGCTTGCCGTGCTGCCGCAGCCGTTCACGCTCAGCGAGGCCCGGCAGGCGCTGGACACCAGCCGGCGCGTCGCGGTGCCGCTGCTGGAGCTGCTCGACCGCACCGGCGCGACGCGGCGGCTGCCGGACGACCGGCGTACCGTCACGCGTCGCTGATCTTGGCGGCCCGGCCGCGCGCCGCCTCGACGGTGTAGCGGCGCCCGGCCTCCGCCAGCTTGTCGGTGGCCGCCTGCACCAGGTCGATGCCGAGCACGTCGGCGAGCCGCACCAGGTAGACGGTCACGTCCCCGATCTCGGCCCGCACCCGCGGCCCCAGCCGGGGATCGGCCATCACCTGAGCGGACTGCTCCGGGGTCAGCCACTGCAGCTCGGCCAGCAGCTCACCGACCTCCCCGGCCAGCGCCATGGCCAGGTTCTTCGGGGTGTGGAACTGCTCCCAGTCCCGGTCGCGGGCGAACGCGCGCACGTGCGAGGTGAGTTCGGCGATGTCCGACATCGGTCTGCGCCCCAGGGTTGCGGTGGACGGGCGCAGTCGATGGTATTCCGGCCGGCCCGTCCACTGCCGAGCGCCGTGCACGATCTCTTGTAGGCTCCCGTGGACACCGCCGCCCGACGCAAGCCGAGGGATCCGCCAGATGACCGACGAGTCCGAGTTCCACGCGGACCGTACCCAGGAGATGTTCCTTCCCGCGGTGGTGCAGCCGGTGCCGCCGCAGCACGGCGGGGCGGAAGTGATCGAGGTGGCGGAGTACCGGGGCGACACCGTCTTCGAGCGCGAGGTGATCGAGAAACTGGCCGCCGCGGCGGCCCGGTCCGTGCCCGGGGTCGCCGAGCTCGGCGGGGACGTGGCCCGCTTCTTCAACTCGGTGCTCGACCGGGTCGGCCTGGACAAGGTCGGCGACGCCACCCGCGGGGTGAAGGCCCGGGTGGACGGCGTCGACGTGGATGTCACGGTGGTGCTCTGCCTGCGCGCCGGTGAGGTCGTCGCCGAGGTGACCCGGGAGGTCCGCCGCCGGGTGATCGAGGCCGTCGAGAAGTACGGCGTGCACGTCACCAACTGCACGGTCAAGGTCGACGACATCCTGATGCCGTAGCCGTGCAGCGGCGACTGATCACCCGCGTCCGCCGGCTCTGCGCGGCCGACGACCGCCGGCCGCGGCGCTGATCTACGGCTCGTTCGTGACCGGCGAGGCCGACGAGCACAGCGACATCGAGTTCTGGCTGTTCTTCGACACGCCGCCGGACCCGCACGCCGGCTGCGCCGGATCGGCCCGCTCCGGCACGTGACGGTCAACGAGTTCGGCGCGCCCGTGGCGTTCTTCCCGGGTCTGCTGCGCGGGGAGTTCCACTTCGCCGGGACCGCGGACATCGCCTCGGTCGCCACCTGGCCGGCCCGCGGGGCGCCGACCGGCCGGATGATCGTGACCGACCGCACCGGCGCGCTGCGGGCCGCGCTCGACGCGCTGCCCCACCGGCCGGTGCTGCCGGCGCCCGCGGAGCTCTGCGGCCGGATCGCCAACTGGCTGGTGCTCACCCACCGGGTCGCGCTGCCGGGGTAGGACCCGCGCGCTGCCGCCGGCGTCCGCCGTTCCCGCGCCGCCTCATTCCCGGTACGGCCGGTCGCGCCCCGCCCGCGCTCACGCGCCCCGGCGGCGCGGCCCGGCCGGCGGGCTCAGAACGTCGGGCAGAGCCGGGTCCGCACCACCTGGATGATCCGCGTGGCGGTCGCCTCGCCCACGCCCTGCGGCGCCTGCGGGGTGCTGAACCGCTGGCCGGCCACCTTGGCCCACTCCTTCTCCGGGCGGGCCTTCAGGTCGCGGCACTGGTCGCGGCCGCGGTTCACCAGGGACTCCGGGTCGCCGGCGACCAGCGCCGGGTCGATGGCGCGCAGGTCGGCCAGGTAGGCCTGCGCGGTCTGCGCGTCCGGTTTCGGCGGGAATCCGAGCTGCGCCTCCAGGCTGGCGCGCGCGTCGGCCGGCGCGCCCGGCGAGCCCTGCGCGGCCGGGGCGATGGTGGATTCGGGGCCGCCGGAGCATCCGGTGACGCAGAGGGCGCCGACGGCGACGGCGATGGCAAGCATGCGAGACATGCCTGGCTCAACGACGGCCGCGCCGGGAGGTCACATGTCCGGGCGGGAAAGGTGCCCGGGCCGATCGCCGGCGCATCGCGGGCCGGCCGGGTCGTACCGGGACCGGCGGTTGCCGCGGGAATCCGCGGATGCCGGCGGCCGCGGGGGATCACCCGGGCAGGGCGTAGACCGGGTCGGACCGGTGCAGCAGCGGGAGCATCGCGTCCGCGGACAGCGGCCGGGAGAACAGGTAGCCCTGCCCGGTGTCGCAGCCCAGATGGCGCAGGCGGTCGGCCTGCAGCCGGGTCTCCACGGCCTCGGCGGTCACCGTGATCCGCAGCGCGTGGGCCAGCCGGACGATCGTCTCGACGATCTGCTCGTCGACCGAGCAGCCGGACGCCGGCGCCGGCTCGCGGAGCCCGTCGACGAACGGGCCGGCGAGCTTGAGGATGTGGACCGGCAGGTGGCGCAGGTAGGCGAGGTTGGAGTAGCCGGTGCCGAAGTCGTCGATGGCGATCCGGATGCCCCGCTGCGCGAGGCTGTCGAGCGCGGCGAGCGGCGCGCCGTCGGTGTCCATGATGGCGCTCTCGGTCAGTTCCAGCACCAGCAGCCGCGGGTCGAGCCCGGTCTCGGCGAGGATCTTCGCGACCTCGGCCGGGAAGCCCGGCTCGTGGGCCTGCGCGACGGTGATGTTGACGCTGACGAAGACCGGCGCGTCCGGACAGCGGCGGGCCCACTCGGCGGCCTGGGCGCACGCCTGGCGCAGCACGTGGCGGCCGAGCGCCACGATCACCCCGGTCTCCTCGGCGAGCGGGATGAACCTGTCCGGCGACAGCTCGCCGAGCACCGGGTGCCGCCAGCGGACCAGCGCCTCGACCCCGCGCAGGCGCTCGTCGGCGAGCGAGACCAGCGGCTGGTAGACGACGGTGAACTCGCCGCGCTCCAGGGCGTCCGGCATGGCCGCGGCCAGCGCGTAGCAGGCGGCCTGCCGGGCGTTGCGGTCCGCGTCGTACATCACGTAACGGGAGCGGCCCTCGGACTTCGCCACGTACAGCGTCAGGTCGGCGGCCTTCATCAGCTCGGCCGGCGAGGTGTCGCGCACGTCGCTGTCGACCACGCCGATGCTGGCCGACACCCGCAGCCGCTGCCGGCCCACCTGGTACGGCTCGGTCAGCGCGGCCAGCACCCGTTCGGCCAGCGCGCGCATCTCCTCCGGCCCCGCCGGATCGCGGACCAGGAGCACGAACTCATCGCCGCTCATCCGGCCCGGGGTGTCCGCGCACGCGGCCAGCCGCTCGGCGACCGCCACCAGCAGCGCGTCGCCGACCTGGTGGCCCAGCGTGTCGTTGACCCGCTTGAACCCGTCCAGGTCCAGGTAGCACAGGCCGACCCGACCGGCGGTCCGGAAGATCTGCGCCAGCCGGTCGGCGATCATCGCGCGGTTCGGCAGGCCGGTGAGCGGATCGTGGGTGGCCTGGTGCTGCAGGCTCTCCTCGAGGCGGCGCCGGTCGGTGATGTCGTGCACCATCGCGATGGTCAGCTGCGGCGTGCCGTCGTCGTCGCGGATCAGCGAGGACGTCAGGTCCACCCACACCAGCGTGCCGTCGGAACGCCGGTACGCCTTCTCCATGCGCACCTGGTCCCGCTCGCCGCGGATCATCTCGTCGTACCGCTGCCACATGCCGGGCGGGTCGCTGGCATCCGCCAGCTGCGGGACGGTCATCGCGCACATCTGGTCCGGGGTGTAGCCGAGCAGGTCGGCGAACGCCTGATTGACCCGGACGATCCGGCCGTCCATGGTGCTGACCCCGATCCCGACCGCGGCGTTGTGGAAGATCGCCCGCAGCCGGGACTCGCTGGCCCGCAGCGCCCGCTCCGCGCCCGCGTGCGCGTCGAGCACCGCCCGGGTCAGCTCCTCCTGCTCGGCCATCGTCGCCTCGCGCAGCGCCTGGGCGTACCCGGCGGCGACCGCGGCCTGCACCTCGGTGGTCCGCGGGCCGGGCAGGCACGCGCCGATCAGCATGATCGTCTCGGCCAGCACCGCCGGATCGGTCAGATGCGCCCGGACCAGTTCCGCGCCGACCTCGCCGGCCCGCGCCGGGTCACCGGAGGCCAGCCGGTCGGCCAGCCCGTGCAGCAGCGCCTCCAGGCCGGCGCCGTCGAGCGGCACGAAACCCTCGCGCGCGATGCGCTGGAGCCAGAGCTGGGCGAAGCCGGTCATCCTTTGCGGCCGACGCCGGCGTACGCCCCCACTCGCTCGGGATGCTCGTCCACCGGATCCTGCGGGTCCGGCCGCCACTGCGGGATGAACACCAGACCGGGCTCGACCAGCTCGAAGCCGGCGAAGTACGACCTGATCCGCGCGGCCGGCCGCAGCACGATCTCGGTCGCGGTGCGCCCGGACAACCGCTGCGCCTCGATCACCTCGGGCGGCTGCCCGTCCCCGGTGGCGTGCGAGATGAGCAGGTAGCTGCCCGGCGCGAGGGCCGCGCCCAGCGCCGCCACCACGGCGCCCGGGTCGTCCTCGTCCGGCACGAAGTGCAGCACCCCGGCCAGCAGCACGGCGACCGGCTCGGTGAGGTCCAGTCCGAGCTTCTCCGCCTCGCCCAGCACCCGGCCGGTGTCCCGCACGTCGGCGCAGATCACCCCGGTCCGCTCGACACCGGCCAGGATCGCCCGGCTGTGCTCCACCGCGACCGGGTCGATGTCGACGTAGACGACGCGCGCGCCGGGCGCCGCCTCCAGGGCGATCTCGTGCACGTTGCCGGCGGTCGGGATGCCGGAGCCGATGTCGAGGAACTGGCGTACGCCGCGGGCGGCGAGATAGCGCACCGCGCGGCGCAGGAAGACCCGGTTGGACCGCATCGTCTCGGCGATGTTCGGCGTCATCGCGGCGATCCGCTCGGCCAGCGCCCGGTCCACCGCGAAGTTGTGCGCCCCGCCCAGGAAGTAGTCGTAGACCCGGGCGGCGCTGGGCCGGCCGACGTCGATCCCGGCCGGCACCCAGTCGTTCGGCTCCGCCACCGCACACCCTCCACGATCCTCATCGGACACGCTGCCAAGAACCACAAATGTCTATCGCTCCTGGACCCGGATGGCAACAGCGGTCCCGGCGTCGGCCGCCACCGTGTCGGCCGGTCAGCTCGGCCCCGGCGCCGGCCAGTCCGGCCACACCTCGCTGAGCCAGTGCCGCGTCTGCGCCGTGACGGCCCCGGGTCCGTTCGCGGCCAGCGGCGCGAGCGCGTACCGGCGTACCTCGGGATGCCGTTCCGGGGCGGGGCAGATGAACACGGCCAGGGCGCGCAGAGCCGGCAAGGATCCCGGATCGGTCAGCAACTGCAGCACGGGAACGTGCGCGATGGTGGCGACCCGGATCGCCGCGAAGACCCGGCTGACGACGATCCGCAGGATCTGCTCGGTGATCTGGTCGCGGTCCTTCTGCCGGGACGACGCCAAGATTGCGCGGACGACGGCGTCGGCGGCGGAGTCGCCGAACGTCTCCTCGGCGGCGGCCATGACCTCCACCGATCTGATGAGCGCGACGAGCAGGTCGCACCAGGTGTGTGCGGCCAGCTGCCGGCGCGCCCGCGCGGGGTCGGCGGCGGTGGCGTCGATGGCGGCTCGGATGTCCGACCAGGTGTCGTCGGCCAGCGCCCGGCCGAGCCCGGCTACCTGGTCGAGCTCGGAAGGGAGGTCCGGTCGCTCACGGGAGCCGGCCGGTGCGTCGTGCTGCCGGGCGAGCCAGTCGGCTGTGTCCAGACGTGCCAGGTCGACGATCCGAGCGCGGTTCGGCTGGTCCCTTCGCAGGCCACCGTTCTGGCGCCTGGTCAGCCGCGCCCGCAGGTGCCGGCTCCTGGCGCTTCGGCGGTCAGCGTCGCCAGCCATGCGCAGCCACCCCTGCCAGCCGTGCCGTGCACCGCCGCATCCGCCGCACGCGCAGTCGTGTCCCTTGGCGTACGCGCAATTGTTGTTGTGGGTCCCCTCAGGCATGCCTGGATCACTCCACTCGATATGCATATCGACTTTCGGCGATGGATACATAGCGGAGCGTATCGGTTCGATGACCCAAGGTAGTGGTTGGCACTGTCCGATGGTGGCTAGCGATCGAGGGTTCGAAGTGCTTGCCGGATCCGTGGCCGTACGGGAAGACCCGGGCGGTGCGGCCGGTCGGTCTCGCGGCGGCGGGCCGGGGCGGGATGCCGGCGGGGACGTGGTCCACCCTGGATCGCGCCGCCGATCCGGAGGATTGCCGTGACCCAGGTCACTGGCTTACCGTCACGCCAGGCCGGTGCGCACGTGTCGTCGCGCTCGGGCCGCCGCGCTGTCCCGCAGCCACCGCCCGCCCGGCGGCGGTCCTGCCGCCCGCCACCTCGTCGACGAAGATCCCGGCGAACCGACGCGGACGCCGGCATCCGCTGGAGGAAGGGGCCGACCGTGAGCGTCGCCGAGAACCTGCACGCCGTCCTGCGGATGCACCAGATCGGCATCGTCGACCTGCTACGCCCGGACCGCCTGCTCAGCGCCGCGGTCCGCAACGCCCGGCTCGGCCCGCAGGCCGCGCTGATCCGGAAGGCGGCGGCCGAGCACCCGGACGCGCCGGCGCTGACCGACGAGTGGGGCACGCTCACCTACCGCCAGCTGGACGAGCGGTCCAACGCGCTGGCGCACGGCTTGCGCGACCTGGGCCTGCCGGACAAGTCGGTCATCGGGGTGCTGGCCCGCGACCACCGGGGACTCGTGCTGACCATCAGCGCGGCGGCCCGCGCCGGTCTGCGGCTGGCACTGATGAACACCGGGCTGGCGCCGCAGCAGTTCGCCGAGGTGGTGGCCCGGGAGCGGGTCCGGGCGGTGATCCACGACAGCGAGTTCGCCGGCGTGGTCGCGGCGCTGCCCGCCGAGGTGCCGAGATTTTCCGACGTGGCGGAGCTGATCGCCGGGCGGCCGGTCACGCCGCTGCCGCTGCCGGCCCGGCCCGCCGGGTTCATCATCCTCACCAGCGGCACCACCGGCCTGCCCAAGGGTGCCCCACGCACCCGGGTGTCGCCGCTGGCCAGCGCCGTGATCGCGGACCGGGTCCCGTTCCCCAGGCGGGGTGCCCTGGTGATCGCCTCCCCGCTGTTCCACAGCACCGGCCTCGGCGCCTGGACGGTCGGGCTCGCCCTGGCCGACCACGCCGTGCTGCTGCGCCGGTTCGACGCCGAGGCGGTGCTGCGCTCGATCGCCGGGCACCGGGCGGCGATGCTGGTCGCGGTCCCGACCATGCTGGTTCGGATCCTCGCCCTCGGCCCGGAGGTCATCAGCCGGTACGACACCTCGTCGCTGCGCGCCGTCTTCGTGGCCGGCGCCCCGCTCGCCCCCGAGCTGACCAACCGGTTCCAGGACACCTTCGGCGAGGTCGTCTACAACGTGTACGGCTCCACCGAGGTCGCCGTCGCCTCGGTCGCGCAGCCCGCCGAGTCCCGCCGCGCGCCCGGCACGGTCGGCCGTCCGCCGGTCACCGTGCACGTCGCCCTCTACGACGACGACGGCGCGCGGATCACCCGGGCGTACGTCACCGGGCGGGTGTTCGTCCGCACCGGGATCCCGTTCGAGGGGTACACCGACGGCCGGCACAAGCAGGTCATCGACGGTTTCATGGCCACCGGCGACCGGGGCCACGTCGACGGGGCGGGCCTGCTGCACATCGACGGCCGCGACGACGACATGATCGTTTCCGGTGGGGAGAAGGTCTATCCGCTGGAGGTGGAGAACCTGCTGGCCGACCGCGACGACGTGGTCGAGGCCGCGGTGATCGGCGTCGAGGACCCCGAGTTCGGCCGCCGCCTGCGCGCGTTCGTCGTGCCCACCGCCGACTCGGCCCGCGACCCGCAGGAGATCCGCGACTACGTCAAGGCGTTGCTGGCCCGCTACAAGGTGCCCCGCGACGTCCTCTTCGTCGACGAGCTGCCGCGCAACGCCACCGGCAAACTGCTGCGCCGGGACCTGCCCACCGGGCCGGTCTAGGCCAGCAGCCGGGCCACCTCGGCGGCGCGTTCGCCCATGGTGCGGCGCAGCACCGCGGCGACCTCCTCGGGCGGACGCAGGGCCAGCGCGGCCAGGATGGCGTCCAGTCGCTCGGTGAGCACCTCCATCCGTTCCTCGGTGCGCACCAGGTCGTTGCGCGCCCAGCCACCCATCCGGTAGTCCCTCCGGCCGGTGGCCGGGTTCTCCTCCAGATGGTCCCAGGCGCCGGCCCCGATGGCCCGCTTCCCGCGGTCGGACTCCAAAGCCTTGTACACGGCGGCCAGCACCTGGGCCTCGGTCATGTCGTCCTCCAAGAGTCCCCACGCTCGGGTGTCCCGCTCCTGCGCGGTGGTGTAACGGGCGGAGAAATGGGCGTGCCCGGTGTGCGGATTCGTCCCGTGGTACGCCCGGGCGGTCCAGCCCCAGCTGCGCGACCAGATGCGCCGGTCGTAGATGACGTTCTGCAAGCGGTCGTCGCGCCCGGCGCGGTGCCGGGTGATGATGATCTGCAGCGCCCGGTTCATGCTCCACCCCGGCGTGCGCAGGTCGTCGTCCACGTCGATGGCGTGCACCTCGTTGATGTCGTCCGCGTCCTCGAACGGGGTGGCGCCGGTCTCGTCGGGGTTGTGGTCGGAGCGGGACCGGGCGTGCGCCCGGTCCCCGATCGCGCCGTCCGAGGCGCGGTCCCGCCGCGGGGCGAGCACGTCGAACTCCGCGCGCAGCGCCACCAGGCAGGGCACCAGCATCCAGTCAGCCACACATCGAGCGTTTACCGTTTCCCGGCGTCCGGCAACGATCACCCATCCGTTCGGGTGGGTGAAAGCAGCGACTCCGCCGGGCCGGCGCTGCCCGCCGGGTACTCCAGCAGCGGCACCTGGCCGTCCCGCCAGGCCGCGGTCACCGGCTCGACGATGCGCCAGCACTGCTCGGCGGTGTCGCCACGGACCGACAGCAGCGGATCGTCCTCGAACACCCCGCGCAGCACCTCGCCGTACGGGGGCAGGTCGCCCGGCCCGAACTCGGCCTCCAGCGTCACCGGATCGAGCACGAACGGATCGGCCGGCCCGTTGATGTTGAAGTCGAGCGCCAGCCGGTCCGGTCCGAAACTGATCCGCAGCCGATCCGCCTCGCCGTGCCCGTGCAGCCCGGCCGGCATCCGGGGCGGCTCCTTGAACGTGATCACCGCCTCCTTGCGGCTGCGGCCCACCGCCTTGCCGGAGCGCAGCCGGAACGGCACGCCGGCCCAGCGCCAGGTGTCCACGGCGAGGACCATCTCGGCCAGGGTCTCGGTGCCCCGGGCGGGGTCGACCCCCGGCTCCTGGGCGTACCCCGGCAGTTGAAGCCCGCCCAGCTCGCCCGCGGTGTAACGGGCGCGCAGGCTGGCCGTCTTCGGATCACCGCCCCACAGCCGGGTGGCGCGCAGCACGTCAGCCGTGGCATCGCGGAACTCCTGCGGGTCCAGCGACAGCGGGGACTCCATCGTGAGCAGCGCCAGGATCTGCAACAGGTGACTCTGGATCATGTCGGCGAGGGCGCCCGCCCGGTCGTAGTAGCCGGCCCGCCCCTCCAGCGCCAGGCTCTCGTCGAAGACGATGTCGACGCTTTCCACGTGCTCGGCGTTCAGCAGCGGCTCGAAGATCCGGTTGGCGAAGCGCAGCCCGACCAGGTTGAGCACCGTCGACTTGCCCAGGAAGTGGTCCACCCGGTGTACGCGGTCCTCCGGCACCAGGCGGGTGAGCAGCCGGTTGAGGGCGGCGGCCGAGGACGTGCCGGTGCCGAACGGCTTCTCCAGCACCAGCCGGGTGCCCTCCGGCAGCCGCACGTCGAGCAGCGCCTCGCACGCCTTCGCGGTCACCGCCGGCGGCAGGGCGAAGAAGATCACCGGCCGGTCGGCGCCGGACAGCAGCTGCCGCAGGTCGTCCGCACGGGTCACGTCCGCCCTGGCGTACCGGGTCTGCGCGATGACGCGCGCCGCGGGCGCCGCCGTGCCGTGGCCGGCGAACGCGTCGGTGACCCGCTGCCGCCAGCGCGCCTCGTCCCAGTCGTCCATCCCGGCGCCGACCAGCGTCACCGCCGGCGCGTTCCGGGCGGCCAGCAGCGCGCCGAGCCCGGGCAGCAGCAGGCGCGCCGTCAGGTCCCCGGAGGCGCCGAGAATGAGCAGGGTCTGCGCGGAACCTTCGTTCGTCATGCGCCTGCCGTTGCCCCACCGGGCCCGGGCGCGAAACCCGTTCCGGTACGGCGGCGCCCGGCCGCTTCGTGACGGCCGGCCGCGCCGCGCCGCGGGTCACCCGCCGTCGTACGGATTTAAGGTTGTTTAAGGGTTTCGTCCGGGCGGACCGGTTGACCCGGCATCGACCACCTGCTTTATTGGCAACCATCTTGCCTATTCCCCCTCGGGGCAGGACCGATCCCCTAGGCATCGAGGTCACCCATGCGTAAGCGCACCCTGCTCGCCCTCGCCCTCTCCGCCGTCGTGGCCGGTGGGCTCGGCGTCGCCGGCATCACCACCGCGTCGGCCGCCACCCTCGACCCGGCCCTGCCGCCCGGCGGCAACTTCGACCTGGCGGTCTGGCAGCTGCAACTGCCCACCGGCTCGCCCGGCAAGCCGGACACCATCCAGCCGGCCCAGCTCAAGGGCGCCAACGGGTACAGCAACCCGGCCTACTTCTGGACCGACAAGAACGACGGCTCGATGACCTTCTGGGCCCCGGAGAAGGGCGTCACCACCCCGAACTCCCACTACGCCCGCTCCGAGCTGCGCGAGATGAACCGCGACGGCAGCGCCGCGGACTGGCCACTGGCCGGCAACCACACCCTCACCGCCCAGCTGCGCATCCCGTCGGTGACCAGGAACGTCGCCGTCGGCCAGGTGCACCTGGGCTCCGGCGGCTCCTCGACCAAGCCGCTGCTGGAGCTCTACTACCGGCCCAACGGCGACATCCACCTCGGCACCGAGAACTCGCCGGCCGGCGGGCAGACCCTGCACAAGGTCGGCAACGTGCCGCTCGGCCAGAAGTGGACCTACGTCATCAACGTGACCGGCAACACCATCAACCTGACCGTGAACGGCAGCCGCACCAGTTACGCCATCCCGTCCTCGTTCAACCCCTACCGGCAGTACTTCAAGGCCGGCTCCTACAACCAGTCCTCGTCGGACAGCACCACCAACGGCGCCAAGGTGAAGTTCTACAGCCTCACCGTCAAGCACGGCTGACCACCGATCCGCCCGCTCCGGCGAACGGGATCGGGGCGGGCGGGGGCCTATCATCGAGGTATGTACTCGGCTGACCGGGACCCGGCCCTCGACAGCCGGGAGCAGCGGCTCGACGCCCGAAAACGCCAGCTCGACGCCCGGCAGGGCGAGCTGGCCGACCGGGCGGCGGCGCTGGACCGGCGGGAGCGGGCGGTCGGCGAGCGGGAGCGGTTGATCCAGGTCCGCGAGCAGCTGCTGGACCGGCAGGAGCGCGCGGCCGACGAGCGTGACACCCGGGCGAACGAGCGTGACACCCGGGCGAACGAGCGCGACACCAGCCAGGCCGCCCGCGAGCGCCTGATCGACTCCCGCGAGTCCGACGGCGCGCAACCGCGGTCCGGGCCGATGGAGAGCATCGAGGGCGCCTTCGCGCGGGAGGTGGCGCGGCTCGACCGCAGCGACGCGTTCCTGGAGCGCTCCCGCACCGCGGTGGAGCGGGCCCAGGCCCGGCTGGACGGCCTGCGCCAGGGGCGTGGCCCGGACTCCGCGGAGGGCGGCTCCGGAACCGCCGGCCGGTGAGGCGGGCGGTGCCGCGGCGCGGGCCCGCGGTGTGGCCACGTCCGCCGGGTGGTGCCACCGGTGACCGGTTCGCCGGATGCGGCCGGTGCCGGGCACGTCCGGCGTCGACGGCCGGCTGATCGCTGATTTTCCGGAGTGCTCTTCTGCCGGAATGAGTTATGGCAGCCGCTCATTCCGGGTGTCCGGGCGGACCGATGAGTTCCTCGAGCATCGTCGGCGCGGTGAGATGCCGGCCGCATCTGTGTGCCGCTGGACAATTTCCCGCGAAAAAATACGGCGTCCGGAACCGGTGTCGCTGCTCGACGATCATCGGCGGAAACCGCCGGGCGGTCCGGTGGGATCACGTGGTGAGCGCTGACCGTCGGCTCCGGATTCGCCGGCGCGCGGCTGACGGGCCACACGATGCGACGCGCCGCGACCCTCGCCCGTCACGGACCGGCCGCCCGCCGCCTGTCAATCGTCGCCTGCAACGCTACCGCCTCCAGCCGTCGCCCGCCGTCCGTCGAGTGGCAGCCGTCGCCCGCCGTCCGTCGAGTGGCAGCCGTCGCCCGTGGCCCTCCGGTGTCACCCGTCGCCCGGCTGCCGGACCGCGGCGGGGCTCGATCCGGCGGTTTGCCGGAGCGCGAACTGATCATGAACAGCGGCTCCGGGCCACCATCTGATCTTGCGATCCACTCCGCCGCCCGGATGGCTGTGCTACGTTGGGTCCGTTGCAGTTCCGAATTTCGGAGACTTCTCTTCGCAGAGACTTTGATTTCCAGAGACTTTGACTTGTGAAAGCGATGTCGACGCCTGATGGGTATCTGTTCCCACCGGGCGTTTTTCGTGGGAAGCGGGTTCTCGGAGATGTGGTCGACGCTGCGACACGAGGTTTCGCACGGTGCGACGCCTCACAGTTATTCAGGGAGATTGGTATGGCTACCGGTACCGTCAAGTGGTTCAACGGTGACAAGGGTTTCGGTTTCATCACCCAGGACGACGGTGGCGCCGACGTGTTCGCGCACTTCTCCGCCATCGCGACGTCCGGTTACCGCACGCTTGAGGAGAACCAGCGGGTGGAGTACGACGTGACCCAGGGCCAGAAGGGCCCGCAGGCGGAGAACATCCGGCCGCTCTGACGCTTCCACCCGCGGTGACACCTCACTGAGGTGTCACCGCGTGCCCGGAGGGGCGCTCCACCACGGGACATGACCGCGACCCAGCCGGTGTCCGGCTCCCGGTCATTCCCGCCAACCGGCCCAGCCCGCACCCCCTCACATGAGAACGTCGAGGACGGGGGCCGGACGGCCCGGGAGGAGGCGACCTCGATGATCACGGTGTCGGCCGGGAGCACCCTCACCCTCCGCTGCCCGGACATGGAGACCATCCCGCTCGTCTGCCTGGCCGACGTGCGGGCCCCGTTCATCGCCGAGCTGCCGCCGCTGCCGGTGCTCAGCCTCGACGAGCCCGGTGTCCGCCGCTACGGCATTCTCGAGCTGGCCAGCAGCGCCGGGGTCGCCTGGGTCGAGGCGGAGCTACGCGACGGGTTGATCACCGTGTTGGGGGACACGCCGACCGGCGTGGTGCAGCGGCGCGACTCGCCGCGGCGGCCCGGGGCGTACCCGGCGACCGGCACCGCGCAGGTCGACACCGGGACCGGTCAGCGCCTGGTCCCGCTCACCGGTCACGTCCAGGACATCTCCACCAGCGGTCTGCTGCTGCGCGCCACCGCGGCCGGCGACAGCCCGCACCTGCCGAGCGCGATCACCCGTACGCTGCTGCACGTCACCATGCCGTGGGGCGAGCTGACCGCCGCGGTCACCACCGTCGACCAGCGCTCCGACCAGCTGCGCGGAACGTTCGAATGGATCAACCCGGGGGACGCGAAGGCGCTCGCCGCGTTCGTCTCCGGCCGTACGTGATGCTTGATCCGCCGCGGACCGGGCAAAGAGCGGATATGACCTGGCTGGAATTCGCGCTGCTGCACACCGAGGCGCCGACCACGGTGCGGGTCGCGGCCCGGCACGGCAGCCGGTACGCCGAACCCACCGAGATCGGCCCGTGCGTCGTCAACCGGAACGTGGTCTTCTGCCCACCCGACATCGACGTGCCCCCCGGTTCGCTGGTCACCCTGCCGACCGGCCGTACCACCCGGGTGCGTGCCGCCTGCCACCTCGACGCGCACGGCTACCGCCTGCCCGGCCACCTCCAGCTCGACCTGGAATGACCGGCCCGGCCCGGGTCAGCCGGGCTCGGCGGAGCGGCGCTCCGGGCGGCGCCGGCGGTCCCGGACGTAGATCACCGCGGTCTTGCCCTTCTCGGGGGTCCGCCGTTCCGACTCGAACAGCGCGGTCGCCGCGAGCAGATCGCTGAGCTTGGTGTACCCCCAGTTCCGGGCGTCGAAGTCGGGGCTCCGCTTGGTCAGGATCTGCCCGACCGAGGCGAGCGTGGCCCACCCGTCGTCGTCGGACGCCGCCTCGACCGCGTTGCGCAGCTTGTTCACCAGCGCGCTGTCCGACTTCAGCTGACCCGCGGGCAGCGGTGGCCGCGGGGCCGCGGGCGTGTCGGCCGGCTCGGCGGGGCTGTTCGGGGCCGTCAGATTGTCGGTGTAGATGAACTTGTCGCAGGCCGCCACGAACGGCTTCGGGGTCTTGCGCTCGCCGAAGCCGTACACGATGAGCCCGGACTCGCGGATCCGTGCCGCCAGCCGGGTGAAGTCGCTGTCACTGGACACGATGCAGAACCCGTCCAGCCGCCCGGAGTAGAGCAGGTCCATCGCGTCGATCACCATCGCCGCGTCGGTCGCGTTCTTCCCGGTGGTGTAGGCGAACTGCTGGATCGGCTGGATGCTGTAGGCCAGCAGATGCTCCTTCCAGCCGCGCAGGTTCATCCCGGTCCAGTCGCCGTAGGCCCGCTTGACGTGCGCGGTCCCGTACTTCGCGACCTCCGCGAGCAACCCCTCGACGATCGACGGTTGCGCGTTGTCGGCGTCGATCAGCACCGCCAGTCGAGCGGCCTCACCGCTGGTGACACTCATTCCGCCTCCCGCGAGAACGATCAGCCCCGACCATACCCACCCACCCAGCCCCGCCGCCCGGGCCCGTCCCACGCCGACGACCGGGCGTTCCCACCGGGACACCGGACCCGGCGGCCCCGGCACCTCCGCCGTCGGCTCCGCGCGCCCGGCCGCGACGTCCGCTTCGGGCACCGCACGCCGCCACGCCGATGCGGGCGCCGTGCCGCTCCGCGCGGTCCCCATCGGTCAATCGTCCGTCCCGTGGACGTCCCGCACCCGCGCCGGACGGCGCCTGTCCCCGCCACAGAATCCCACGAGCGCCGGTCGGCGGCATGCGGCTGGCCTCAGCGTGGTTGTCCCGGACCTGCCTACCCACCCGTGCGTTGGTGATGTCGGCAAACTGATCGCATGACAGGTCTGACCGCTGAACTCGTGGTGGATGGTCGTGCCCCGCAGACCCCGGCTCTCGCCCCGAGCGGGCACTCGATCTGCTACGTTCTGGCGCCCACCAGCCGGATCGGTGACCACCTCGACACCGAGTTGTGGCTGGCCGATGTCGATGGCGGCGGTACGGCACGCCGGGTAACCGCGGACATCGCGACGGAATCCCGGCCGCGCTGGTCCACGGACTCGGACACGCTGTTCTTCCTGTCCGACCGCGCCGAGCGCGGTATCCCGCAGCTGTACCGACTCACCCCCGCCGACGGCACGGTGACCGTGGTGACCGGTTGGCGCGCCGGCATCACCGACCATCTGCCCCTCTCCGACCCCCGGCTGGTCGCTCTGCTCGCCGAGGACGAGCCCACTGAGGAGGACGAGCGCCGTGCCCGGGACCGCGACGACGCCATCGTCGCCGGCGAGCGGGAGCCACGTGCCAGGTTACGGCTGCTCGACCTCGACACCGGCCGGGTCACCACACCGGATGTGTTCGGCGACCGGCATGTCGTGGACGTACGGCAACGACCTGACGGCGGCCCGCTCGCCGTGCTCACCCAGGCCAGCGCCGACACCGACTACGGCCCCCGCACCGGCCGGCTGCACCTGTTCGACCACACCACCGGCACCGTAGAAGAGCTGGGAGCGGTCGCGGCCGACGCACGCTCCCTGGCCTGGTGGCCGGCTGAGGACGGCTGGCATCTCGGTTACCTCGCACTCACCCCGCCGGGGCTGCACGCCGGTACCGCCGTGTTCGACCTGGCCCTGGGCAGCCGCGTCCTGCGCAACCGCACCGCTGAGTTGTCGATGTGCCCGACCGAACTGTGCCAGACCGATGCCGCCGCACTGGTGGTGTTCGCCGACGGTCTGCACACGACCCTGGCTCGGCTCGGCCCCGCCGACCTCACGATCCTGTCGCAGCACACCGGACGCCTCGACGACCTCACCACCACGGGCACCGGTGAGAACATCGCGGCGCTGACCAGCAGCCGTTATCAACCCACCAACGTTCATCTCGGGACACCAGTCGGCCCGCTGCGGAGAATCACCGACACTCGCCCGGAACTGGACGGCATCACCCTGGGCCGGCAAGAACCGCTGGCCTACCGGGCCGCCGATGGTCTCGCCCTGGACGGCCTACTCGTTCTCCCGGTCGGGAAGACAGCATCCGAGGGCCCGTTCCCGCTGGTCACAATCGCGCACGGCGGCCCGTACGATCGCTACGCCGACCGTTGCCAACTGTTCTGGTTCCCCAGCGCGCAATGGTTGGCCGCCGCAGGCTACGCAGTGTTCCTGCCCAACCCGCGCGGCGGGCAGGGCCACGGCCACCAATTCGCCGCCAGGGTCGCCGGCCGGGTCGGTCGGGAGGAGTGGACCGACATCCTGACCGGCATCGACCTGCTCATCGCGCGGGACATCGCCGACCCTGACCGGCTGGGCATCGCCGGTTGGAGCCACGGCGGCTTCATGTCCGCCTGGGCCGTTGGCCAGACCGACCGCTTCCGCGCCGCGCTGGTCGGCGCTGGCGTCACCGACTGGGGCATGCTCGCCGCGACCGGGGAGAACGGCCATTTCGAGGCCGCGCTCGGAGGCAGCACGGGTTGGTCCGGCATCGGTCCGCACCCGCACGACGCGGTCAGCCCGATCTCCTTCGCCGGCCGCATGCGCACTCCGGTGCTCATCCTGCACGGCGCCGAGGACACCAACGTCCCCCTCGGTCAGGCCGTGTACCTGCATCGGGCGCTGCGCCACTTCGGCGTCGAGCATGAGTTCGTGAGCTACCCGAGGGAAGGCCACGCGATCCGCGAACGCAACCACCAACTCGACGTGCTGCACCGGACCCGCGCATGGTTCGATCGCTTCCTGCGCCCGTGACCGGCCAGCGCGTTGACCTGGTGACCGGTGCTCGGGATGAGCTCTGAGGAAAGGCTCGCAGAAACGGTCGTTCCTGCGGACCCTGATTGTCCGTGCCGGAAGCGGCTGGGAAGGACTTACCGCCGTCCTACGGCGCTGCCGGCCGGTTGAGGTGGGCGCCCTGGCCGACCTCGTATGCCTCGGCGATCCATGCGGCGAAGTCGTCGTCGAGCTGGTCGAGGTGGGTGACGCGGAAATGGTGCACGAACAGTTTCCTGGTGTATGGCGAGGATCGCCGGATCTGCGGGCCGTCCACCTGGCGTTGCAGATCGAAGTATCCGTCCAGCCTGGTGGCGCCGGGGGCGGCACCGGCGAAGCCTCGGTGGCTGCCCTTGAGGGTGATCGCGGTCTTCGCCACCGCGTACGTGAACGGCCCGCAGCGTGTCGCGATCGCGATGAAACGGTCGTAGAGCGCGACGACCTCGGCGGGCTTGTCCTCGAGATGGCGCTCCACAGTCCAGTCGTCACTCATGCCGATCATTGTGCCGGTGGGGTACGACATCCGCGGCAACGGCGTTTGCACCCAGGACTCTTACGGGGCACACCCGCGCTCACCAGCCAAGATCACGCTTGAGCGTGACTTCCCGGACGTTGGTCCCCGACACCCATGCCCAGCTGACCGCTACCACCACAAGCCAGCCAGAGCCCACGATCCGGTCGCTGCGCACATCGGGCCTCGGCGCTGTGACGGTGCCGGGCCCTGTGCGTACTGCTGTTTCCAGCCGGTGGTCCCGTGGTCGACGGGCGGCGGTCCTCGGCTACGCCGTCGAAGCAGCCCCGGCCACCTACCTCGTCCTGCGTTACCTGCTCCACCGCGGCCACCTCCTGCTCAGCTACTACGGTTTCCGCGTCGCCCGGCCCGGCGGGCGTGACACTGCACATATGACCAAGTCAGGGAGAAACAGCGGCAGCGGCAGGAGCCGCTCGACGGCAATGACCACCGCGGCAGCGGCCCGGATGCGGTCGGCCGCCGCGAAGAACCCCTCCAGCCGGACCGCGCAGACCGGCGCCGCACCACGGGCACAGCGAGGCGCGGCACGCAACAGCGGCCAGGCCGGACGGAGCGCCCGGTAGTCGTCTCCGCCCCACCGGGCGCCTTCCAGCGCATGAGGCCCCGCTCCCTCAAGGGAGCAGGGCCTCACCGGCGGCGACCTCCAGCAGCACCTGCGCGTGGCACGGCTGGCCCGGCGGGCACCAGCACGCCAGGTCCCGCCCGGCGAGCGCGGTCCGGACCGCGTCCACGGTCACCCGGCGTCACGACAGCGACCGTGCCCGGAACGGAGCAGCCGGGCCCGTGCGGAGCGCTCAGGACACGGCCACGTCGAAGACGTGCATGATCCCCCGGTCGGTGCCCTCCGGCAGGATGACCGCGTCCACCGTGCGGGCCGGGTCGAGGGCCTGCGGGGTGGTGGCGAAGACGCGGAACGTGCCGGTCCCGGCCGTACCGTTGGCGTTGTTGCGGCCCTGCACCGCGACCACCTCGGCGTTGCCGGCCGGCGCGAGCGCCGCCCAGTCACCGAAGGTGACGTTCACCCGCTGGGCGGTGCCGTCGGTGTACTGGACGGTCGCGGTGCCGGTGGCCGGGCCGTTGGTGGCCAGACCGAGGAACGAGACCGCGGTGGCGGCCCGGTTCGGCAGGTCGATCCGCTGGCCGTGGGGGATCCAGTTGTCCGGCGTGCCGGGCGCGGCGGACGGCCAGGTGAAGACGATGCCGGTGCCGGGCAGGGGGAGCGCGGCGCCGGGCGTGGCGCCGGCCGCGGCCAGCGCGGCGCGCGACAGCGACCAGTCGCTGAGGTCCATCGAGCCGAGGTCGCCGCGGCCGTCCCGGGTGGTTCCGGCGTTGTTGCGGGCGTCGGCGCCTCCGGTGTACGACGGTGGCACGTCCGCCGCGCCGGTGCCCCACGTGCCGGGGGTGTCCGACATGGTGAAGTCGAGCGTGCCGCCGACCCGCAGGAACGACGCGTCGATCCAGCTGGCGGTCTGCCGCTCGCCGTTGACCCGCAGCCCGGTCACGTACCGCGCGCCGTCCGCGACGCCGTTCGCCTTGATCTTGATCTTCTCGCCGCCGGCCGGGCGAATCCCGATCTTGCGGAACATCGGGCCGCCGACCACCAGGTCGCCGGTGCCGTAGACGGCCGGGTAGAGGCCCAGGTTGGCGAAGACGTACCAGGCGCTGAGCGAGCCCTGGTCGTCGTTGCCGGGCAGGCCGGACGGGCTGGTGTCGTACATCTCGGTGACCGCCCGGTACAGCACGTCGGTGGTCTTCGCCGGCGCCCGCAGCCAGTGGTAGACCCACGGCGTGCCGAAGGCCGGCTGGTTCGACAGGTAGTTGCCGGTCTGCGTGTACGCGCCCGCGTCCAGCTGCGCCATCAGCGTGTCCAGCTGCGCGGTCGCCGCCGCCACCCCGCCGCGCTTGGCGATCAGCGTGGCCAGGTTGTGCGGGACCAGCCAGCCGTACTGGTAGCCGGTGGACTGGTTGAACTGGCCGCGCCCGGCGGCGTCGTCGCGGACCCGCAGGTCGAACGAGCGGTCGAAGCCGGTCCGCTCGCGTGGCCGGATGTGCCCGGTGACCGGGTCGAACACGTTCATCCAGCTCTGCGCGCGGGCCATGAAGGCGTCGTGCTCGGCGGTGGCGCCGAGGCGGCCGGCCAGCTGCGCGATGGCGAAGTCGTCGATCGCGTACTCCAGCACGCGGGAGGTCGCGAAGTCGCCCTTGCGGTTCTCGATCAGGCCGGTGGCCGCGTACTGGTGCGCGTCGGTCCGCCGGGAGCCGGTCACCGGCAGCCGCTGGGTGGCCACCATCGAGGCCAGCGCGCCGGCCCGGTCGTAATCGGTGGCGCCCATGTCGTCCAGGGTGGCCAGGACGACCTGCAGGTTGTCGCCCTGCATCCGGGAGGCGCCGGGCGCCCAGCCGCCGGTCTGCTCGACCAGCGCCATGATCGACCGGTTGATGTCGTCGGCCACCCGCGGGAAGGTCAGCGCGATCAGCTGTGCCTGGCTGCGGTACATGTCCCAGCCGGTGCCGGCGAAGTTGATGTTGCGGTAGAAGTGCCGGCCGGCCGCGACCCGGTGCACCCGGCCGTCGTGGCCCAGGTACTCGCCGCCGGCGTCCTCGCCCACGTTCGGGTGCAGCAGGGCGTGGTAGAGCGCGGTGTAGAACGTGGTGCGCTGCTCGGCGCTCCCGCCGTCGGCGTCGATCGTGCCGAGCGCGTCCGTCCAGAGCTTCCTGGCCCGCTGGCGTACGGTGTCGAAGCCCGCCCCGCCCACCTCGGCGTCCCGGTTCGCCGCGGCGTTGGCCACGCTGACGTAGCTGAACCCGGTCTTCGCGGTCACCGTCACGCCGTCGGCGAACGTCAGCCACGCCCCGGTGTCGTGCCGGTAGTCCACCCCGACGTCGGCGCCGCTCTTGAGCGCGTGCGTCGAGCCGGCGGTCATCTCGGCGTCGTTCCAGGTGCCGTACGAGGTGAACGGCTGGTCGTAGGTGGTGGAGAAGTACGCCTTGTAGTAGTTGCCGTTGTCGCAGACGTCGACCCCGTACATCCAGCCGCTGACCGTACGGGTGGCCGGGTCGACGGTGACCTCGCTGCCGAACGTGCGGTTGTTCGGCCCGGAGACGTTCAGGATCAGCGTGGCCGCGCCGGTGAAGCCGTACCGGCTGACCGCGGTGCGGGTGCTCGCGGTCAGCTCGGTGCTCACCCCGTTGTCCAGCGCGACCCGGTAGTAGCCGGGCTGGGCCACCTCGTTCTCGTGGCGGAAGGCCAGGTGGTAGCGCTTGACGTCGGCCGACGGGTTGACCGGCAGCACCCCGCCGGGCAGGGCGCCGGCGTACGGGATGGTGGGGAACTCGTACCCGCCGTAGCGGCCGGTGCAGCCGGTGCCGGAGTGGCGGGTCAGGCCGAAGCCGCGGATCAGCGTCGCGGTGTACTCGTACCCGCCCTTCTCGCCGACCAGCGGGTTGCCCGGCCGGTAGGTGGTGGGGCTGGGCTGCACCATGCCGAACGGCACGGCGGCGCCGGGGTAGGTGTTGCCGTACGCGTCGTTGCTCTTGTTCTGCGTGGTGTCCATCTCGGTGCCGATGAACTGGTCGACCGCGTCGTATGCGGACAGTTCCGCGGCCGCCGCCGCGGGCGCCGCGAGCGCCGCCACCGACAGCACCGGCGCGAGGACGCCGGCGAGCAGCGCTCTTCCGGAAAGAAGGTTGGTCATTCGGGTCATCCTGGTGTCCGGAGGGGACCGGCGCATGGCCGCGAGACGTCGGACAGCCGGCGGGCGTCCAGCCTGCGGGTCGAGGGTCGCCCCGGCGGCCTAGGATCGGGTGGCCCGACCGTGAGAGGTACGAACGACGTGAGCTGGTTGATCCTCGACCGCAGCAGCCCCGGCACGATGATCGGCATCGACGGCCGCGGCATCGTCGAACGCACCGAGACCCCGGGAACCGCCGACAGTGCCACGATCACCGGCGGTGCCACGATCACGGAGAGTGCCGGGATCACCGACAGCGCCCGGAGCCCGGAGACGGCCGGAAGCCCCGAGAGCACCGGGAGCGTCCAGACCCCCGGGAGCCCGGAGACCATCGGCAGCCCCGGGACCGCCGAGGCCGGCGCGCCGCCGCCCGGCATCGCGGAGACCGTGGCCGAGTGGGAGGAACCGGCCGGTCGCGGCGGCTGGGCGGTCGAGGACTGGCAGCCGGAGCCGGAGATCGTGGCGTACGCCGGGCTCGGCGCCTGGGAGGCGGTCCTCGCCCGGGTCGGCCGGCACGCCCAGCTCGGTGTCCGGCGCGGCGGTGGCCGGCCGGACTGGCACGGCATCAGCAAGTCCCCGGCGGACATGAACCGCGGCATGGTCGGCGCCACCCTGCTCGCGCCGCGCCGGCTCGCCGAGGTGACCGCCTGCACCTCGCGCGACGATTTCACCGGCGTCCAGGTCCGCGGGGCCCAGCGCGTCCAGCAGATGGTGGTGCCGCGGATCGTCGAGCACCCGCCGGGCGAGGAGCTCGAACCGTCGATGATCCGCGGTGTGGTGACCGGCACGGCCGCGCAGGCCCCGGCCGCGCCCCTGGACCTGCCGGAGGAGCTGACCGCCGAGCTGCTGCGGCGGCTGCGCCGCCGGCCGGTCGACACGGTCCGGATCGCGGTGGGGCTGCGGGTGGCCGAGACCTGGCGGCTGCCGGACGGCTACGAGCTGCCGCTGGTCTACGACGTCGCGCCGGGCCGGAGCCAGGGGTACGTCCTCGACGAGAGCACCGGGGAGCCGTTGACCGAGGTGCAGACCTGCCGTGAGCACCACGTGACCGGCCGCCTCGACTGGTGCGTGTACTGCCTGAACCCGACCTGCGCCGCCTGCCCCGCCGCGGTCCGGCCGTGCCGCCTCTGCCAGGGCACGGTCTGCGGGGACTGTGTGGCGCCCGACGGCCGCTGCCCGGCCTGCTCCGGGCTGGCCAAGGTGGGCGTGTTCGGCCGTGGCCGGTTCGGGGTGTCGCCGGGCGGCGCGGTGTGGCACAACGCCGTGCCGAACGTGCAGGTCACCGTGCGCCAGGAACGGGACTGGTGGACGCTGGAACGCTGGGACCGGTACGACCGGGTCACCTTTCCCCTCGACGTGCACACCGTGCAGGCCCTCAAGGGCTGGCTGGGAGTGCGGTGACCCGGCCGGCGCCGGTGGGTCAGAGCCGGATGCGCTGACCGGGGAAGATCATGGTCGGGCTCTTCAGCCGGCTCTTGTTGAGCTGGTAGAGCGCGCGCCAGCCACCCTTGACGTGGTACTTCCGGGCGATCCGGGCGAGGGTGTCACCGGACTTGACCACGTACGTCTTGCCGGAGGCCTTGGCCTTCTTCTTCGGCGACGCCTTCTGGCGCACGCCGGCCTTCTTGCCGCACACCGGCCACGGGCTCAGGCCCCGCTTGGCGTACAGCTTCTTGGCGATTTTGATCTGCTCGGCCTTGCTGGCCCGGTCGGCGGTCGGGGCGTACTTCGTCCCGCCGTACGCCTTCCAGGTGCTGCGGCTGAACTGCAGGCCGCCGTAGTACCCGTTGCCGGTGTTGATGTGCCACCTGCCGCCGGACTCGCACCGCGCGAGCCGGTCCCAGTTGACGCCGGCGGCGCTGGCCGGGGCGGCCGGCGCGAGCAGCACGCCGGCTCCGGTCACACCCGCGGCGACCAGGCTGAGGGCAGCAAGGCGCGTTCGTCTTCCGATCCGAGACATGAATGATCCTCCACGCCTGCGAGGTGAGCTGTCGGGTTCGGGCAGAGTGGCCCGGCCGTCTCACGCGGCTTCACCCCGAGGCGCGCTCGTTCCAGCGCGCCGGAAAACGTGGGTCCCCCGCTCCTGCCGTCGAGTCGCGTCTGTGGAACGGCGGCAGGATTCGGCGGTCCGTCCACAGTGCCCGCAGCGCGGGACGCTCCGAACGGTAACCACGCCGACCGGGACGCGACCAAGTTTTACGCCCTGAATAGTGACGTTCTTCACGCTAATCAGCCGATTTGATCTTGTTCGCGCCCTAAAAGGACAGGCATGTCGGACAGTGGCGGGGAGGGGGCGCCCCGCGGGTGCCGCGGGCGTGGGTGCCGAGGTCCGGGCCGGGGGCGGGAGTCGTGTTCTTGACAGCGCCGCAACCTGAGCGCAATCATTCAGAAACTTCTACGCGTGGATGGCCGCCATCGGTCTCTTCCAGGCGAGATCCCCCCTGTTTCGCGTACGAACCATCCCCGTCCGCGCTGAATTGTTAGCGCTAACAGCACGTGAAGGAGCCGGCATGAGCCGATCCCGCGTCCGCACCGCCGTCACCGCCGTCCTCGCCCTGCTCCTCGGCGCGCTCGCCCTGCCCCAGCCCGCCGCGGCGGCCACCACACTGATCTACGCCACCTTCAAGGGCGACGCCGCCGCCGACGAGGAACTCTGGATCTACCAGTCGACCAACGGCGGCACGAGTTACAGCACGCTGACCGACACCAACTTCCACGGTCCCACCGGGGTGCTGCGCGACCCGAGCATCCTCAAGCGCAACGGCGTCTACTACGTCGCCTACACGGTGCAGTCGTGGACCACCAACAGCACCTACTTCTCCATCGCGTCCAGCACCAACCTCACCAGCTGGACGAACATCGCCAGCATCCCGGCCGGCGTCAGCGGCGCGAACTACACCTGGGCGCCGGAGTTCTACGTCGAGGGCGGCAGCGTCAAGCTGATCACCAGCGTCGCGTCGACCAGCTGCTCGTTCTGCTTCCGGCCGTACGTCTACACCGCGCAGAACACCGCCCTGACCAGCTGGAGCGGCCCGGCGCAGATGTGGGGCCTGGGCACCAACCACATCGACACGTTCGTGGTGAAATCCGGGAGCACCTGGCACGCCTTCACCAAGAACGAGACCACCAAGTACATCGAGCACTGGACCACCACGGCGAACCTCACCGAGGGCTGGGTGAACAAGGGCACCCTGTTCGCCGCGGGCTACGAGGGACCGTCCCTGGTCAAGCTGGACAACGGCAGCTGGCGCATGTACGTGGACCACTACAGCGCCGGTGACGGCATCTACACCGCCACGAGCTCCGACCTGAACACCTGGAGCAGCCTCAGCAAGATCACCTGTTCCGGGTGCCGGCACGGCACCGCGATCGCGAAGTGAGCCGCGGATGAAGCGACGTTCCCTCATCCTGGGCGCCACCGGAGCGCTCCTGGTCCCCGGCGCGGCTCGCGCCGCCGCCACCTACTCCGGGTACGCCATGGCGTACTTCACCGAGTCCCCGACGATGGCCGCCGCCAACTACGGGCTGCACCTGGCCGTCAGCGCGGACGGGCTCAACTGGACCCCGCTCAACCAGAACAACGCCGTCGCCACGCCCACCCTCGGCAGCCGGGGCCTGCGCGACCCGTTCCTGCTGCGCAAGCAGGACGGCACGTTCGTGGTGCTGGCCACCGACCTGAACGGCACCGACTGGTCGTACCGGAGCCAGTACCTGCATGTCTGGGACTCGCCCGACCTGCGCACCTTCACCGGCTACCGGCTGCTGAAGGTGCACTCGCTGGCCACCCACGCCTGGGCGCCGGAGGCGTACTGGGACGCCTCACGCGGGCAGTACGCGATCGTCTACTCGGCGGTCAACGGCACCGGCCACAACGTTCTGATGGTCAACTACACCAGCGACTTCGTCACCGCCTCGGCGCCCGCGGTCTTCTTCGACCCCGGGTACGACGCGATCGACGGCAGCTTCGTCACGGCCGGCGGCGTGACCTACATGTACTACAAGAACAACACCAACAGCACGCTGCTGGGCGCCCGCTCGTCGTCGCCGGCCGCGGGCAGCTTCACCGTCTACACCGGCGGGATCGGCCCCGGCCGCGGGGTCGAGGCGCCGCAGATCAGCAAGTCGAACACCGCCGACGTCTGGCACATGTGGGGGGACACCTGGAGCCCCAACGGCCGGTTCTTCTGCTGGCAGACGACCAACCTGGCGGCCGGGAACTGGACCCTGCTCAACGACCGGGCCTACACCCAGCCGCTGAACTCCAAACACCCGGGGATCACTCCGCTGACCGGCACCGAGATGTCGAACCTGACCGCCCGGTGGGGGACACCCGCCTGGAACCGGATCACGTCGTACAACTTCCCGGACCGCTACGTGCGGCACGCCGACAACGTCGCCCGGATCGACACCTATCCGTTCGACCCGTACCAGGACCAGCTGTGGACGCTGGTGCCCGGCCTGGCCGACCCGGCCGGCGTGTCGTTCCGCTCGGTGAACCATCCGGACCGGTACCTGCGCCACTACAACTACGCCGTGGTGCTGAACCCGAACGACGGCACCGGCACGTTCGCCGCGGACGCCACCTTCTACCGCTCGCCCGGTTTCGCCGACGTCTCCTGGACGTCGTTCCGTTCCTCCAGCCACCCGGACCGCTACCTGCGGCACAGCGGCTACGTGCTGCGCATCGACCCGGTCACCAGCGGTTCCGCCACCACCGCCAAGCAGGACGCCACCTTCCGCATCGGGTACTGACCCCGGCGGCACGCCGGACCGATCCGCTCCGCCGGCTCCGGCCGCACCGGGCGGGCCCGGGCGATCCGGGCCGGATCGTGGTCGAAGCCGGTGACCGTGTGCCCGGCGGTCATCGCCGCCCGGGCCGGGACCGGTCCGGCGCGGTCCTGCCGATGACGGCGACGCGGTGGCTGTGCGCCGGCGCGGGTGCGATGACGATGGCGGTGCTCCCTGCCGTCGCGGAGGTCCCGGGCGAGAAAGAACCGTGGGCCAGGTCGGCTCTTTCGGTGATCGCTCGGTGGTGGTCCACCGATCGGTGGGCGCGACAGGTGTCCGAGCGGCCGGCAGCCCGGGGTCCGGTCGGTCCGTTGAGCCCGGGACGTCACTGACCGTACGGATGGCCGTTTTTCCCGGACACCCCGGGCGTGACCTTCGACCTTGACAGGCGCGGCTAGTCCCAGCAGGGTATATCCGCTAGGGCGGTTGATCTCGGACGTCTCGGCGCTACGCCCGCCGGCAACACGCCAGTCGGCAGAGGATTACACACGGTGAGGGGGACCGGGGTGGACCTGGATCCGCAGGACTACGACGACCTGCTGCACGGCGCGTCGATGGTGGAGCGCTGGCGGCGCAGCGAGCACGCCGTCGCGGTGGCGGCGGAGCTGATGAGGCTGCACGGCGGCACCGTGCCGATGACCGAGCTGCTGTGGGCCGGCGCGGAGGCGTACCTGCCCCGTCAGTGGAACGCCGGCCGGGCCGCCGAGCCGGCCGTCGCCGCGGCCGAGGTCTACGACCGCTGGCGCCGGCTGCACGAGCGCCGCCTGCAACGCCGCCAGCAGCAGCCGGACACCAGGAGCTGACCACCCGCCACGGCGCCCCGCGGACGGTGCGCGCAAGGCGCCGGCGGCTCCGCGGGGGACGGAGCCGCCGGCGGGTTCGGCCCGGCGTCGGTCAGTTGACGAAGACCGGGGCGGCGGCGGAGTTCCTCACCGGCGTGTACTTGGCGGTGAAGTAGCCGTTCGGGACGCAGGCGGCCGGGCCGCTGCTCTTGTTGAACTGCTGGTCGACGAACGTGATCGAGTTGTCGGTGTTGCTCGCGGTGCCGCTGATGGTGTTGCCGTTGGCGACGAAGTTGCAGGTCACCGTACCGAGCAGGGAGCGCAGCACCAGGGTCGCGGAGATCGGCCGGGCGGCGGTGCCGGTGACCGTGACGGTGCCGTTGCTGGCCACCGTGGTGGCGTACGGCTGGTTGTTGATCGTCACGCTGTTGACGCCGGTGACCCCGGGCACGCCGGTGACCGTGCAGTTGGAGACGGCCAGGGCGGAGCCGAGCGTGGCGCCGCCGGGCGCGGTCGGGTTGTTGCTGACCACGGCGCTGAAGTTGGAGGCGTTGCACTTCATGCCGTTGCTGCCGCCGGGCGCGGTGGCGAACAGGCCCTGGGTGCCGGTGGCCAGCCCGGCCGAGATGGTGTCGCCGGCGGCCACCGCCGGTCCGGCCGGGGAGCCGGTGGTCAGCACGGCGGCGGCCGCGTCGGCCCGGACCGGCCCGGCGAACAGCAGGGTCAGGGCGGCGCCGGTCACGGCGGCGGTGGTGATGCGGTTCCTGTGCATGGGAGTGCACCTTTCGTGGGGGACGGGACTTTCAACTGTGCGGAGCGGGCTCACGGTGCGGGGTGGCGTACGTTGCGGGGGTCGGCTCACCCGGCGGGGGCAGTCACCGCGCCGGGACGGCGCGCCCGGACGGCGGCTCAGCGCGCGGAGGCGGCCAGCGCCCGGTCGAGGTCGTCCAGGCTGGGGGAGACCGCGAAGCCGGTGTCGTTGCCGCTGAACTCGACGGCGTTGCGGCCGCCCGCGGAGGGCAGGCCGAAGGCCAGGTTGATCAGGGCGTCCAGGCTGCCGGGGAGCAGCCCGCAGCCGTTGGCCCGGGGCACCGCGTAGGCGTTGTCGACCAGCCGGGCGCCGCGGAAGCCGACGCCGAGCGTCTGGAAGCCGTTCGGGTCCGGCTCGATGGTGATCGTGCCGGCGTCCCCGGTCACCGGCCGGTTCGGCGCGGGCGGGCTGGTGGTGCCGGTGGTCGGGCTGAACCGGATCGGGTTGCTGTCCGAGCCGATGTAGCACCTGGCGCCGAACAGCGCGTTGTACAGGTGCAGCTTGACCGGCAGGACGAAGACCGGGGTGTTCTCGCCGGTGGCCAGAGGCACGAAGTCGGTGATCTCTCCGGCCAGCTCGACCTTGGCGAAGACACTGGTCACCCCGGGGATGATGTTGGCGATGCCGGGGATGGACACCTGGAGCGGCCGGGCCACCAGGGTCTTGCCGCCGGCCGCCGGGACGGTGGAGTAGACGTTGGCGACGGTGCCGTCCGGGAACTCGCGCACCGGCGCGCTCGCCGGCCAGTAGACGCCGAACTGCAGAGTGATCGGGCTGGTCAGCGGCACGACGTTGGAGCCGATCGTGACGCTGCCGCCGTGGGTGACCGAGTACACGCAGCCCACCTGCAGGTGGGTGGGGTCGGTCATGGCCGGTGCGGACAGCGGGCAGTTCTGCATCCCGGCGTAGGCGCCGCCCGGCGCGGCGGCGTGGGCCGGATTCGCGGTGACGGCCAGGATCGTCGCGGCGGCGGCGACCGTGGCCAGCAGGGATCTGAGCCGTGACGCTGTCATGGCGTCACTCCTTCGCTGGTTGCGCGGTGGATGGTGGGGGAGCGGCCCGGCCGCGTCCGCAGCGTTCCGGGGCTTGAACGGGAGGCGATACTGGAGCGACCCGCTTCGTGCACCATCGAGATCCGTACCTGACGGTATGAGAAACCCCGGCGGTATGTCATGTCAAGGCATTGAGGTACGACGATGATTGAATCTGTTATCGGCCCGCTCCCGGGGGCCCGCGCCGGGCGGGACCCGGCCCGTGCGATCAAACGCGGTCCGCGCTCGCTGCCGCCCGAGGTCATCGCCGCCACCCAGCGCGAGCGCCTGTACGACGCGCTGGTGCACACGGTCGCCGAGAAGGGGTACGCCAACGCCCGGGTCAGCGACATCTGCGCCGCCGCCGGGGTGACCCGCCCGGCGTTCTACGCGCTCTTCGCCGGCAAGGAGGACGCCTTCCTGGACACCTACCGGCACGGCACGGGCGTGGTGCTGCGGTTGATGGACACCGCGTACGCCCAGGCCGGCGACTGGCGGGCCGGTGTCCGGGTCGCGCTGCAGGTGCTGCTCGACGTGCTGGCCAGTGTCCCGGCGTTCGCCACGATGGCGATCGTGGAGATCGACGCGGCCGGTCCGCTGGCCCGCCGGGAGCGCACCGAGTTGCTGGGCCGTTTCGCCCGGTTCTTCGCCGACGCCCCGGCGGTGCCGGACGGCCTGGTCGGCGCCGTCGTCGGCGGCGTCTACGCGACCATTCACGGTCACGTGGCCGCCGGCCGGGTGGCGCAGCTGCCGGACCTGCTGCCGATGCTCAGCTACTTCATGATGGCGCCGTTCGTCGGCCGCGACGGCGCCGCCGCCGAGCTGGTCGCGCCGCCGCCCGGGGAGCGGGTGGTGGCCCCGTGCGCCACGTCAGATACCGACGGGGTTTTTCACTGACTGAACCCGGCTCCGCTGTGCTTGACGCCTCTGTTACCGCGGCGTAACTTCCTCGAAATCCATCGAGAAACGCCAATGGCGACGCGCCGGGTGCGCATCCGCAGTGCGCACGCCGGCGGTCGTCGCCCGTTGCCGGAGGAAGTCGAAAAGGAGACCGGATGTCCTCCACACGTCACGGCCGGACCCGCTGGCGCCGCTTCGCCGCGATGCTGCTCGGCGGCCTCGCGGCCACCACCGGCCTGATCCTGCTGACCGGCAAGGGGGTGCTCGCGGCGTCTTTCTCGATCTCGGGAATGCCGTTCACGGTCACCTCGCCCAAGTTGCACGGCTACGGTTTCGAGCAGTACGCCGTGCTCGACGAGATGGCCCCGGACAGCCCGAACGCGGGTGACACCGGGGGGCAGATGATCCTCATCGTCTCGGCGATCAACGATGCGGAGCTGGACGGGCTGTGCCAGAGCATCAGCCTCGGCGGCATCAACCTGAAGATCTCCGCGGGCAGCGCCACCAACAAGGTCAAGGCCGACAAGCTCGTCGTCGACTCCGACCTGATCACCGGTAACGCCGAGTTCAAGAACATCGACATCGGCCAGGACGCCAGCACGCTGAACCGGGTGCCGGGCATCAAGGGCGGTCTCGGCGTCTTCGGCCAGCAGGCCGAGGAGGTGACCATCACCAACCTGCGGCAGGTCAACTACGCCACCACGGCCGCCACGTTCCGCCTGCCCAGTCTGCGGATGTCCTTCACCTCGGACGGCTGCTGACCATGTCCGGCATCGGCGTACCGGTAGGGGAGGGCGAACCGCAGCCGGCCGGGGCCGCCGCGCACCGGGCCTCGCCAGGCGTCCGCGCCTGGCGGGCCTGGCGGGCCTGGCGTCGCAGCCGGCCGTTCTGGGGCGGCCTGCTGATCCTGGCCGGCGGCCTGGAGATCCTGATGACCGTGTGGGCGCCGCTCGGCGTGGTGCTGCACGTCGGCATGCAGAACTTCATCGGGTACGTGGTGCCGATCGTGATCGTTCTGTGCGCCCTGCTGCTCTGGTTCCATCCGGCACAACGGGTCTTCTATTCGCTCGTCGCCATCGTGTGCGGGCTCGGCTCCTGGCTCACCTCGAACATGGGTGGATTCATCATCGGCCTGCTCCTCACGCTCATCGGCGGCGCGCTCGCGTTCGCGTGGGCGCACGACGAAACGGTGTGACTTTTTCTCCTCCCGCCGGGCCATCCCGGCATCCGACGAACGGGTCGTGTCGCTGCCCGAATGGGGGAACCGGAATTCTGCCGAGCTGCGATCGTTGTCCGATAACGCACTTCTCGGCAGCGGATTTCGGTGCGAAAAATTGCCATTCTCCAGCGGCCCGGAAACAGCGGCGTAAGTTTCTGGATGGCCGGGCTGTCCTGCCCGGATCGTCAATCAGGGGGAGACGTGACGATGAGCCTCAAGAAGATGTACGCCGCCACCGGAAGCCTGCTTTTCCTGGGTGGGATCGGCCTGGTCCAGGGCGCCATCGCGTCGCCGGCCGTGGCCGCGCCGGCACCGGCCACCGTGGTCACGGTGAATACCGGAACCGACACCGTGACCGATGAATGGGACTACCGGCGTGGCTATCGCGACGGTTACCGCGACGGCTGGCGGCAGGCCCGCGAGGACTGTGAAGCGCCGATCAGGAGCCGCAGCTACCGCGGTCGCGAAACCGATTACGAACGCGGATACAACCGCGGATTCCCCCGTGGCTTCAGCGCGGGATTCCGCGAATACTGCTGATTCACGGGGCGGAAAGGTACGGGACGGGCGCGCACCCGTCCCGCACCTGTTCCGGCGTCAGCTCGCCGAGGCGGAACAGCTTGGTGGTGAAGTCGAGGCCGCCGCTGGACGAGGTGATCTCGTACCCGAACTGAATGGTGCCCGGCGTGACGTCAGCGAACCAGCCGAGCATCGACGCTATTCAATGTGATGCGCCTCCGTCCTGGGCGGCGCGGTGGCGGTCGTGCGACACCGGCACCGCCGTCGCGTTGCGGATCCGGCGATTGACGTGCCGGGACCGACTCGCCTACGGTGCCCGAGGAAAGCCCTTTCCCACTGCTCGGGCCGGGAGGCAATGATGCGTCGGCGCACCTTCCTCGAACTCACCGCCACCCTCGGCGCAGGCGTAACCTGGCCGAGCGCTGCTGCCGCGGCTGCCGCCGTGCCGGGTACCGGCGCCGCCGACGGTCCGGGCGCCCGCCCGGGGCGCCGCCGACCGGATCTGATCGTCGCCGCCGACGGCTCGGGTGACCTCACCACCGTCCAGGCCGCGATCGACGCCGCCCCGTCCGGCGCGACCACGCCGTACGTGATCGGCATCCGCCCCGGCGCCTACCTCGGCCAGGTGGTCGTCCCCGCCGCAAAGACCTTCCTGGAGCTGCGCGGCCTCGGCTCCGGCCCGGCCGACGTGGTGATCGCCGACGACCGGGCCAACGGCACGCTCAAACCGGACGGCACCCCGTGGGGCACCTCGGGCAGCGCCTCGGTGACCCTGAGTGGCGCCGATTTCCGCGCCGCCGACCTCACCTTCGCCAACCTCTTCGACGAGGCCGCCCACCCGGAGATCACCAACCGGCAAGCGGTCGCCGTTCTCACCCGTGCCGACCGGCTGGCCTTCGAGAGGGTCCGGTTCCTCGGCAACCAGGACACCCTCTACGTCAACAGCACCGCCGCCGGGGTGATCGCCCGCGCCTACTTCCGTGACTGCCACGTCGAGGGCGACGTCGACTTCATCTTCGGCCGGGCCACCGCGGTCTTCGAGCGCTGCCGCATCCACTCGCTCGACCGTGGCAGCACCCCCAACGGCTACGTCACCGCCCCCAGCACCGACCTCGCCAACCCGCACGGCCTGCTGTTCGCCCGCTGCCGCCTCACCTCGGACGCCGCGGCCGGCACGGTCCTGCTGGGCCGCCCGTGGCATCCCGGCAACGACCCAAACGCCGTCGGCCAGACCGTCGTCCGCGAATCCTGGATCGGCCCGCACGTCGGCGAGACCGCCTGGAGCGACTTCGGCACCTGGCCGTGGACCCAGGCGCGCCTGCGGGAATACCGCAACGTCGGCCCCGGCGCGCTGGTCACCGCCGGGCGGCCCCAGCTCACCCGCGCGGAGGCGGCGGTCAACGAGATCCCGGACTTCCTGCGCGGCGCCGACGGCTGGTCCCCGGACCTGCCGCGCCACCGGGCCTGACCCGCCGGGCGGCCGACCCGTTCCCGGTACGACGCCGTCCCGCCGCCCGCTGTCCTCGGCGACGACCGCCGGTGCGGGTTCGGCCCGGACCGGGTGGCCCGCCGCACGGGCTCCGGAGCACCGGCTCGTTCTGCGGCGGGCTGTCGTCAGCACCGGGTTGACGACCCGGAGGCTGCTTCCGCGGTGGCGATGAGGCCGTGACCACCAGCTGGCGCCGGTGGGGGCTTCGAGGCCGGAATGACCACTGTGGGCCCCAGCCGGCATGTGCGGGCTGGTGGTGGTGGGTGCACGCGGTCTCGTGGGGGCGGGTCAGGCGGTTGCCGGAGCGGGGGCCGGGCGGGTGCGCGCGGCCCACCGGGTGACCGGCCCGTAGAGCAGGCCGCCGACCGCGAAGAACAGTCCCAGCAGCAGCCAACCCCCGGCGTGCAGGCCCAGTACGCACGCCGTGACCAGCGGCGGCGCCACCATGTCGCCCAGGCCGCGGCCGGCGAAGTACGTTCCCTGGTACTGCCCCTGCGCCCAGGACGGGGCCAGCTCGAACACGATGCCCCAGCTGGCGGTGGACAGCCACAGCTCGCCGAGCACGTGGGTCACCGCGGCCACGGCGATCAGCGTTCCGGCGACCCACGGTGAGCGCCCGGCGGTGCTCGCGAAGATCGCGCAGGCCAGCGCGATGACCACCGTGCCGCGCACGGCGTAGCGGCGGGCGGCGGGCAGGCCGTGCACCCCGTCGGTCATCCGTACCTGCAGCAGCACGCACCCGGCCGTGTTGATCACCAGGGCTGCCGAGATCAGCCAGAGTGGGGCGTGCGCACCGCTGGCCAGCCACAGGGGCAGGCCGATGCCGAGCAGGTCGTTGTAGGTGCTGGAGAGCAGGCCGTCCAGCGCGGCGAAGGCCAGGAACGGCCGGTCGCGCAGGGCGACGAGGCGCGGCCCGCCGGCCGGGGTGGTCTGTGGCGCGACGGCGGGAGCGCGGGTCAGCAGGGCGGTCGCGGCGAGGAAGGTGGCGGCGTTCAGGAGCAGGATCACGACGTACGCCGTATCGGTGTGCGCCAGCAGCGGCACGCTGCCGGCCACGGTGCCGAGCCCCATCCCGGCGTTGGTCATGGTGCGCAGCCGGGCCCGCATCCGCAGCCGGTCCGCGGCCGGCACGGCTCCGGCGGCGAGGGCGCCGTTGGCCCCCTTGGCCAGTGCGGTGGCCACCGCGATCACGCAGGACAGCAGTGTGAACGGCGCCGCCGAGTGCACCGCGAGCAGGGCGGTGTACGCCCCGGCGAGCACCATCATGGCCAGCAGGAGCAGCCGTTTCGGGCCGTACCGGTCGGCGACGTAGCCGAGCGGGGCCATCGCCAGCACGCCGGCGGCGGCCCCGGCACTGAGCCCGAGGGCGATCGTCGCGGGGCTGAGCCCGGCCACCGTGGTCAGGAACAGAACGCTGGTGGTCAGGTAGGCGCCGTTGCCGAACGCGTTGATCAGCGAGGCGAGGAGGAGCACGCGCATACCGGCGATCTAACAGTACGTACGTACGGTTTTCAACCCCGCGCGGACCTCCGCGACTCCCGGCGATCGGGAGCGGCGCCGGCCGCATGGCCCGGAAATGCCCCCGGAGCTGCCCGTGAGCACGGCTTCTCCGGCACGCCGGGACGTCGCCAGCAGCGCGGCCGTCCCGCTCGCCCGGACCGTCGCCGACCTGCGGGTCCACGGTGGACGCCGGCCGCGTGCGCGGCCGGCCGGCCGTGCGGAGGCCACCGCGGTCCGGTCCGGCCCGGAAATCGTGCCGGGTGGCACAACGACACATCGCACTTTGTCGGGACGGCGATCAATGGCTTCACGGGATGAGTGAATGGGCGGGAGGCCGACCCGCCGCACCTATTCGTACGTGCTCATATGAGCATTCCTGTGGATCACCGACAAAACCGTTGACACGGCATTCACCCGATCCCCGTCTGGCTAGGCAACCCGCCGTCAGTTAGGTTGAAAAAACGCCGGTGAATTCGGGAGACGCAGATGCTCAGTCTGACGCCTAAAATCGATCCGACCATCCAGTCCCTGCTCGACGACCGCGACTTCCTCGCCGAACTGCTGGACGCGCTGGGTTCGCCGCTCGGCCTGATCCTGCCGCAGCGGGTGGCGGAAAACGTCGCCGCCTTCCGGGAGATCTACCGCCGGCACCGCCTCGCCGGCCGGTTGTTCTACGCGCACAAGGCGAACCGGTCCAGCGCGCTGCTGCGCGAGCTGGCCGCCGGGGACTCCGGTGTGGACGTGGCCTCGCTCGGCGAGTTGCAGCACGCGCTGGGCGCCGGGTTCACCCCGGACCGGATCGTCGCCACCGGGCCGAAGAACCGCGAATTCCTCTGGCTGGCGGCCCGCACCGGCGTCACGGTCAGCGTGGACTCGCACGACGAGCTCGCCGAACTGGCCGGCATCGTGGCCGGGCACCGGCTGCCCCGCGTCCCGGTCAGCCTGCGGCTGTCCGGGTTCGCCTCGTCCGGGGTGCGCGTGCTGACCCGCCGCAGCCGCTTCGGCACCCCGGCCGGGCGGCTGCCCGAGCTGCTCGACCTGCTGGAGAAGCGGGCCGACCACGTGGAGCTCACCGGGGTGGCGTACCACCTGGACACCATCGGGCTGCCGGAGAAGGCGGTGGCGGTGGAGGGCTGCCTGGCCGCCCTGGACGAGTGCCGGGCTCGTGGGCTGCGCCCCCGGTCGCTGGACATCGGTGGCGGCTTCGGCGTGAACTACCTGGCCGACGGCGCGGAGTGGGAGCGGTGGACCAGCGAGCTGGGGCAGGCGGTGCTCGGCCGCCGGCCGCCGCTGACCTGGCACGGGCACGGGTACGGGCTGCGCGCCGAGGGCGGCACCCTGCGCGGCAGTCTCGGGGTCTATCCGGCGTACCGGCCGACGGCCGGCGCCGGCTACCTGGACCGGCTGCTGGGCACCCCGGCGCCGGACCAGGGCCGGCCGCTCGGCGAGCTGCTGCTGGACCACATGTACGACCTGGACATCGAACCCGGCCGTGCCCTGCTCGACCAGTGCGGCCTGGTGCTGGCCCGGGTGCTGTCGGTCACCACCGGTGACGACGGGATCCGGGTCGGGCTCGACTGCAACGCCCGCGACGTCAGCCTGGAGGAGCACGGCGTGCTGATGGACCCGGTGGTGATCCCGCGTACCGGGCAGCGCCGCGCCGGTCCGGCCGGCGTCTACCTGTTCGGCAACCTCTGCCTGGAGGCCGATCTGATCACCCGCCGCCAGGTGTTCCTGCCGGTCGTGCCGCGCCCCGGCGACCTGCTCGCCTTCGTCAACACGGCCGGCTACTTCATGGACTTCAGCGCGACCGAAGCCCTGCACCAGCCGGTCGCCCGCAAGGTCGCGGTCTACCGGTCCGCGGGCCTGCGCCGGTGGTGCCTCGACGAGCAGTACTGGCCCGTCCACCCCCGCCAGGAGGTGCCATGAGACACGACGACATCACCGAGGCGATCGGCAACACCCCGCTGGTCCGCATCGACCCGGCCGTGCACGGCCTCACCCACGTCGACCTGTACGCCAAACTGGAGCTGCTCAACCCGTTCGGCTCGGTGAAGGACCGGGCCGCCTGGCACATGGCCCGGCCGCTGCTGGCCGGCGCGGATCCCGGCGCCACCGTGGTCGAGCTGTCCAGCGGCAACACCGCGAAGGCCCTGGCGCTGCTGGCCGGGATGCACGGGCTGCCGTTCAAGAGCGTCACCAACCGGATGAAGGTGCCCGAGATCAAGGAGCTGTTGCTGCTGCTCGGCGCGGAGATCGACGAGCTGCCCGGCCAGTCGGAGTGTCTCGACCCGACCGACAGCGACGACCCGCTCACCCGGATGTACCGGCGGCTGGCCGAGGACGGCGGCGGCTATCTGCACACCGACCAGTACTTCAACCAGCGCAACGTGGAAGCGCACGTGCACGGCACCGGCCCGGAGATCGTCAAGGACCTGGACGGGCACGCCCCGGACTACTTCGTCGCCTGCGTCGGCACGGCCGGATCGTCCACCGGCGTGGCCCGGGTGCTGCGCCAGCACAACCCGGACGTCGAGGTGGTCGGCCTGGTCGCCGCCAAGAGCGACTTCATCCCGGGCATCCGCACCATCGACGAGGTGCACGAGGTGGGCCTGTTCGATCCCGGCGTGTACGACGCCGTGGAGACGGTCACCGCGGACGACGCGATCGACGGGCTACTCACCCTCATCCGGCGGTGCGGGATCCTGACCGGGCCGACCGGCGGCGGCGCGTTCCAGGGCGCCCTGCGCCACCTGCGCCCCATCGACGCGCGCCTGACCAGCCGGAAGACCGCCGTGTTCATCGTCTGCGACCGGGTGGAGAGCTACCTTTCGTACGTCCGTGACCGCCGCCCCGAGCTGTTCGGCCGACCACCCCGGCGCAACTCCGCCCGCACCCTGACCGACGCCGAGGTGGCCGCCGCCCCGGCACTGCCCACCGACGCCGCCCAGCGCTGGCTCGCCGAGACCGGCGCGCTCGTGGTGGACCTGCGCAGCCCGTACGCCTACCAGGCCCTGCACATCGCCGGCTCGATCAACATCGTCGACGAGGTGTTCGCCGACCTGCTGCACGCCGGCCTGCCGTTCAGCCGCCGCCGCCCGGTCCTGCTGGTCTGCCCGGTCGGCGAGAAGTCGGCGAAGTACGCCGCGCTGCTCACCCGGATGGGCCACCCGGCCGTGCACTCCCTGGCCGGCGGGATCATCGCCTGGCGCGACGCCGGAGCCGAACTTGTCCGCGACTGAGCCGGCGTCCTGGCAGCGCGCGCTGCGCGAGCAGTTCCCGATCGTCACCGCCCACCCGGACGTGGCGTACCTGGACAGCGCTGCCACCGCGCAGAAGCCGCAGCCCGTCCTGGACGCCGTCATGGCGTATTTGACCAGCGAGAACGCCAACGCGGCCCGGGGCACGTACCCCTGGGCCAACCGCACCACCGCCCGGGTCGAGCAGGCCCGCGACCGGGTGCGCGCCTTCCTGGCCGACCCGGCGCCGGAGCGCTCCGGCGTGCACTTCGTCAGCGGCGCCACCGAGGGGCTGCGCGCGGTCGCCCGGGACTGGCTGGCGCCCCAGCTGCGGGACGGCGACGAGATCGTGGTCCCGTTCGCCGACCACAACGCCAACATCGCGCCCTGGCAGGAGGCCGCCGCCGTGGCCCGGGCTGGCGGCGCCCGGGTCACCCTGCGCGCCATGCCGTACGACAGCGCCCACGACTACGACGCCGCCCGCCTCGCCGAGCTGGTCACCCCGCGGACCAGGATGATCGCGGCCACCCACGTGCACCACGTGTACGGCAACGACATGCACCTGGCCCGGTTGCGCGCCGCCGCCGGGCCGGAGGTGCCGATCTGCCTGGACGCCGCGCAGAGTGTCGGGCACATGCCGGTGTCGGTGGCCGATCTGGACGTGGACTTCCTGGTGTTCTCCGGGCACAAGGCGATGGCCCTGCCCGGCACCGGCGTGATCTGGGCCGGCAACCGGCGCGGCCCGGCGTACGTCCCGGCCGGCTGGCAGGGCACGCCGAACACCAGCGGCATCGTCAGCCTGGCCGCGGCGCTGGACTGGCTGGACGCGGCCGGGCCGGACCGGATCGCCCGGTGGACGCGGGACCTGGGCGCCCGGCTCACCGCGGGACTGTCCGGGCTGGACGCCTACCAGGTGCTCGGCTGTCAGGACAGCCTGGCCGCCGGGTCGGCGGTGCAGCGCCGGCAGGGCATCGTCACCTTCCGGCACCGCGCGATCGGCTCCAACGACCTCGGGTTCATCCTGGCCGCGGACGGGCTGCTGGTCCGGGCCGACGGTCACTGCCAGGGGGAGCATGGCGAGGAGACCGCCTCGGTACGGGTGAGCCTGCACGTCTACAACACCGCGCAGGAGATCGACCGGCTGCTCGCCCGGCTCGCCGAGCTGAATTCCGCGTAGCCGCGACCGGGATCTGTTAAAAACGGTTGTCATTTCCCGTTGGGTCAGGTCCGGGGAGCCATCTCCGTGGGTTCAGAAAGCAGCAGCCATGACGACGACGCCGATCGCGCTCGACCCCGCCCGCGTCGCCGGCTGGCGTACCACCTGGGACGCGATGATGACCAGCTTCGTCCCCGGGCTGGCCGGGCTGGAACGCGTCCTCGGCGCCGCCGTCGAAGCGCTGCGCGGCGCGCCGCCCGGCCGGGTGCTCGACCTCGGCGGCGGCCCCGGCCTGCTCGCCGAACGGATGGCCACCCGCTGGCCGGACGCCACGATCACCCTGGTCGACCTCGACCCGGTGCTGCTCGAACTGGCCCGCGCCGGGCTGCCCGGCACGGTCGGCGTGGTCCGCGCCGACCTGGCGGCGAGCTGGCCGGCCGCCACCGGGGGCGCACACGACCTGATCACCGCGGTGATGACCGTGCACTACCTGACCCCGGAGGCGATCCGGGCGCTGTACGCGGCCGCCCGCGACGCCCTCGCCCCCGGCGGGCTGCTCGTCGTCGCCGACCTGATGCCCGACGACGGCCTGCCCGAGCTGATGGCCGCCCTCGACCCCGGGCCCGGCGAGGCCGCCGCCGAGCTGGCCTGGGCACAGTGGTGGGGAGAGCTCGCCGCCGTACCGGAATTCCGGCATCTGATGGCCGCCCGCGCCCGCCTCTTCCGCGACCGGCCGCCGGCCGCCTTCACCGCCGGCCTGAACTGGCACGCCGCCACGGCCCGCGCCGCCGGTTTCGGCGAGGCGGGAGCCCTCTGGCGCGAGGGCCGCCACGCGGCCCTGGCCGCGCGCCGCTGACGCTGGTCATGCGGCCTCGGCTGCGCGCCGCTGACGCTGGTCATGCGGCCTCGGCTGCGCGCCGCTGACGCTGGTCATGCGGCCTCGGCTGCGCGCCGCTGACGCTGGTCATGCGGCCTCGGCTGCGCGCCGCTGACGCTGGTCATGCGGCCTCGGCTGCGCGCCGCTGACGCTGGTCATGCGGCCTCGGCTGCGCGCCGCTGACGCTGGTCATGCGGCCCTGGCTGCGCGCCGCTGACGCTGGTCATGCGGCCCTGGCTGCGCGCCGCTGACGATCGTCACACAGCCCGGTCGTGCGTCGCTGACGCGGCTCATGCGGCCCGGTCCCGCGTCGCTGGCGCGGCTCTGACCTGGCCGCGTCGGCGTGGACCCGGTCATCTGGCCCGGCGAGGCGCGGCGCGGCGCTCCTAGCGGCGCCGGTCGCGGCGGTCCCGGCGCGGAGCGGGGCGACGACCTCGGCGGTGACACGGCGTTGATGGCCGGTTCATTACTGCAGTAATCTCAGCGGGAAGGCGGCCCGGCGCGGCCGCGTGGTCCGCTGACAGGATGTGCTCGTGGTCGCCCAGATCTCTCAGCCGGAGTTCGGCGTCCGGCTGCGGAAGCTGCGCACCGGGCGCGGCCTCTCCCAGCGTGACCTGGCGTCCGGCGCGGTCAACCAGTCCTACGTCTCGCTGCTGGAGTCCGGCGCCCGGGTGCCGACCCTGGATGTGGCCGCGCACCTCGCCAGGACTCTGGGCGTGCCGGTGACCGCGCTGACCGGCGACCTCTGCCTCGGCGCCGCCGAGTCCGCCGTGGAGTCCGCCGCCGGGCCCGCCGCCGGGCCGGCGGCCACCGCGCCGCCGGACGCCGACCTGGCCCGGCAACTGCTCGCCGCGAGCGCCATCGACCAGGGTGACCTGGAGCGGGCCGAGCGGTGGATCACCGGGATGTACGAGTCCGCCGTCGCCGCCGGCAATCCGGGCGCGGTCCTCAGCCACGGCATGGCGCTGGAGCAGGTGCGCGAGCTGCGCGGCGACCGGGCCGGGCGGTACGAGGTGCTGAACGCCCTGCTGCCGGCCGCCGACGCGGTCGGGGTCGTCGAGGCGCGGGTGCGGGTACGGGTCGCGCTGGCCGCCGCGGCGCGTGACCTGGGCCGGTTGGACGAGGCGTTCACGCACGTGGAACAGGCCGGGCGGGACATCCACGCGTCCGCGTTCCGCGGCAGCAGCGAGCACGTCAAGCTGCTGGCCGTGCACATCTCCGTGCTCGCCGAGTCCGGGGGCGGCACCGAGATCGTCCGCCTGGTGAACACCATGCTGGCGATGGCCGAGGAGCTCGGCAGCCCGGCGATCAGCGGGCGGGCCCGGTGGGCGGCCGGCGCCGCGCTGGCCGGGGTGGGTGAGCGGGAACGGGCGGTGGAGCTGCTCGGTGGCGCGCGGCGGATGCTGGCCGATCCGCGTACGCCGTTGCGGGACTGGGCCCGGTTCAGCCGGGCGGCCGCCTCCACGCTGCTGGACCTGGGCGCCGACCCGGTCGAGATCGAGCCGCACATGCAGGCCGCGCGGGCCGCGACCGCGGCCGGGTCGGATGTCGACAGCGGCCGGTTGCGGGCCCTCGAGGTGCGGTACGCGATCGCCACCGGAGCTCTGGAGCAGGCCGTCGAGATGGCGTCGGCCGTGGACGTCGGCACGCTGAACGGCCCGGACGGTGTGCGTTTCCGGCACGCGCTCGGTGGCGCGCTGGCCGCGACCGGCCGGACCGGCGAGGCGGCGCGGATGCTGCGGGACGCCGCGCGGGCGGCCGAGGGGATGGCCGACTACCGGCGGGCCGCCCGGCTCTGGCGAGAGCTGAACGAGCTCGGCGGGACGTAGCCCGCAGGCAATTACTACAGTCATCCACGGGTCGCGCCCGATCTCCGCTGTCCCTGGCGTTGACGCTGTTCCCCGCGCCGATTACGGTAGTGATGACTCTAGTAATACACGTGGGGGCGGGGATGGGCGCGGCGATCGAGGTACGACGGCTCGGCGGGCGGTACGCCGCCGCGACCCTCCTGTTCCTGCTGGCCGGACTCGCCCTGGCGCTGCCCGCCGCCGGTCACCCGGCGGGGACCCGTGACGACCTGCCCACCGCCGGACGCGCCGCGCCCGCCCCCGCGGGGACCCGCGACGACCTGCCCACCCCCGGACGCGCCGCGCCCGCCCCCGGGGGGACCCGTGACGACCTGCCCACCGCCGGACGCGCCGCGCCCGCCCCGGTGGGCGCCGGGGTCGGCGGCCTGCGGCTCGGCCGGGCCTGCTCGCCCTGGCCGTCCTCGGGATGCTGGTGGTGAGCGGCGAGCACCCGGCCGGTACGGCTCGCGGTCAGCGGGCCCGGCCGGATCGGCGGGCGGCGTCGAGAGCCGGCCGTCCCGGGCGGGACGGCACCTCGGGGCGGGAGCGCTCGCCGTACGCCACGACGCCGTCGCGGGACTGCCCGGCGGCCCGCAGCGCGGCCTCCGCCCGGTGCAGCAGTTCGGTCGCGGTGGTCGCGTGCACCGGATAGACGGCGGCGCCGGCCGTGACGCTGAGCTGGACCTGGAAGCCGTCCAGGTCGGCCGGGCCCCGCACGGCGTCCCGCAGGCGACGGGCCGTCTCCAGCGCGGCCGGCGCGGAGCCGACCTGGGGGAGCAGCACGGCGAACTCGTCGCCGCCGGAGCGCGCGACCGTGTCGGTGTCGCGCACCGCGGCGGTCAGCCGGGCCGCCATCTCGGCCAGCAGCAGGTCACCGACGCGCCGGCCGAGCGTGTCGTTGACGTCGGCGAGGCCGGTCACGTCGAGCAGCACCAGGCCGGCCGGCTCCTGGTCGGCGTCGGCGACGGGCAGGGTGCGTTCCAGCACGGCGGTCAGCGTCCGCCGGCCGGGCAGGCCGGTCAGGCTGTCGTACGGCGGCTGCGGACCGGCGCCGGCGTCGTCACCCGGCTCGGCGCCGGCGGCCCGGAGATGGCGCGCGCAGACCGCCACCAGCAGCAGGTCGACCGCGACGACCACGCCGACCGGCCACCGGCCGGCGCCCAGCGCGGCGAGCCAGCCCAGCGCCAGCACGCCCAGCGCGAGGCCGATCAGCGCGGCTCTCGCTCCCGCCTGTCCCCGCCATCGTTCGCCGGTCATGTCGCCCCGATCGACCGGGCGGCCGCCGCGTTGAGGAATTCCGGGGCTATTCGCAGCCCACGAAGTCGCTGTCGAAGGTGAGCGGGCCGATCGAGCCGCCGAACTTCACGCAGGTGCCCGGGGCGGTGGCGGTGACCGGGCCGGCGAAGTACTGCACCGGCCCGCTGTCGGTGATCCGGTCCTGGCCCTGCACCTGCAGATAGGCCGACGCGGCGGCCTTGCGCTCCAGTCCGGCGGTCCGCACCGTGACCACGCAGTACGACGCGTCGGAGTCGCGGTACAGCAGGTGGACCCGGCCCTGCACGGCGCCCGCGGACGTCAGGTCGGTCTGTTGGCGCGGCTCGTAACCGCCACCGCACGCCTCGCCCGGGTCCGTCTCCCGGGCGTCCTCCTCCGGCAGCGGCGTGTCCCGGTCCGGCTCGTCCTCCTCCGACTCCTCGGGCGTGACGGCGTCCGCCGGCTCGTCGTCCGGCTCCGTGGTCTGCTCGGCCCGCTTGCGGGTCGGCGTCGGCCGGGCCGGCTTGCCGGTGGGGCCGGGTTGCGCCTGCTGGCCGGCGCCGGCGGTGACCTGGGGTTGCTGTGTGTCGGCGGAGTCCGGCCACACCGCCAGCAGCACGCCGCCGCCGACGAGGATCAGGCCGGCCGCGGCGGCCACCAGGCCCGGATTCCGCCTGCGGCCCCGGCCGGCAGGTTCGGCCGCCGCCGGGAAGTCCGGCGGCGCGGCGGCTCCGAAGGCGGCCCCGGCCGGGTGCGGTCCGGACGGCGGCACGGCCGCCTGCACGGCGGTCGCGGGCATCGGCCGGTGCGGTCCGGTCGCGGGCGTCGGCCGGTGCGGTCCGGTCGCGGGCGTCGGCCGGTGCGGTCCGGTCGCGGGCATCGGCCGGTGCGGTCCGGTCGGCGGCGTCGCGGGGTGCGCCGAGGTGGGCGGCATCGCCGGGTGCGGTCCGCTCGGCGGGGCGGCCCGGTGCGGAACCGTCGGCGCACCCCAGGCGCCGGTCGGCGCGACCGGGCCGCCGTGCGGGGCGCGACCGGCGTTGCGGGCCGCGTCGGCGAAGGCGGCTCCGCTCGGGAAGCGCTGCGCCGGGTCCTTGGCCAGCGCGCGCATCACCACCGCCGCGACCGCCCGGGGCACGTCCGGCGGCAGGACCGGGGGCTGGCCGTGGACCAGCTGGGTGAGCACCGCCAGCGGGTTGTCGCCGACGTACGGCGGGCGGCCGGTCAGGCAGGCGTAGGCGACCGCGCCCAGGGCGTACACGTCGGTGGCGGCCGTGACCGGGCGGCCCTCCGCCTGTTCCGGCGCCATGTAGTTGACCGACCCCATCACCACGTTCGTGCTGGTGATGCCGGTGACCCCGAGGGACCGGGCGACCCCGAAGTCGACCAGCACGATCGCTCCGTTCGGCCGGACCAGCAGGTTGGCGGGCTTGACGTCGCGGTGGATGATGCCGGCCTGGTGCGCCGCGTGCAGCGCGTCGGCGACCCCGGCGGTGAGGGTCATCGTCTCGGCCGGTGAGAGCCGCCCGGCCTGCTGGATCCGGTTCGACAGCGATGTGCCCTCGATGAACTCCATCACCAGGTAGTCGAATCGTTCGCCGTCGACGACCGCGTTCTCGCCGTAGTCGTAGACCTGGACCACGCCGGGATGCCGCAGCTGGGCCATCATCCGGGCCTCGGAGCGGAACCGGGTGATGAACTCCCGGTCCGACATCAGGGCCGGCAGCAGCACCTTGACCCCGATCTCGCGGCGCAGCAGCAGGTCACCGCCGCGCCACACCTCGCCCATCCCGCCCGCCGCGATCCGGTGGGTCAGCTGGTAGCGGTCGTTGAGCACGATTCCCGGGGCAAGCACCGGATCATGCTAGTCGGCGGACCGCGCCGGCGGTTGCGGTGATCATCATGCGGGCGCGGTGGTCTCCGGCTCCCCACCTGCTGCGGTACGACCGCCGCCGCCCGCCGTCCCGCGCCGGATGCCCGCGCGAGGTCGCGGCGAGGCGGGGCTCACATCGCGCACTCCGGTTGCGACCGGCTGAAGTAGGGCGAAAGCCCCACGACGATATGCCGGGAATGGTACGAATATCGAGTAATGCCCGGCGACAGCTTTGGATGGCCATGAAACTTCGAGCATGGAAAGCGGTCACGCTCGGCCTCGTCGCCGCGACGATGGGCGCACCCGTGGCCGCGCACGCTGGCGGAAGCGAGATCACGGACAAGGCCGCGACCTACTGCCGCCTCCGGGTGCACGGCGGCATCCTGGCGAAATACATTCTCCTGGGGTCGGACAAGGGCCGGTTCGGCTGCCCGCTCGGCATCGAGCAGGCGGCGGCCGACAAGGGGCGGATGCAGCAGTTCGACGGCGGCTCGATCTACTGGTCCCGGACGACCCACGCGCACGCGGTCTCGGGTCGCATCCTGGAACTGTGGCAGGGCAACCGGGGCGAGGCGGGCTGCCTGGGCTATCCGATCGACGAGGAGGCGCCCACCCCGGACGGGCGCGGGCGGGTCCAGCACTTCGAACACGGCGCCATCTGGCACTGGAACGACGGCCGGGTCAGCGCCGTCTGCTGATCGGCGACCGGCGGTGTGCCGGGCGGTGGGCGCTCCCGCGGGTGTGCCGGGCGTCGAGCGCCTCGCACCGTCGGGACGCGGTTGCCCGGCAGGCCGTTCCCGCGGGCGGTGAGCCACTTGACCGCGCCGGTGAAGGCGTTGGCCGCCCGCCGCGGAGCCAGGTGTCCCCGCAGCGTGCGAGAGCACTGCTCCCCCCTGTTGACGGCGGGCTCATCTCATCGCTCTCTGTCAAGAGCAGTGCTCTCACTGCTGGGTCGATCGGCAGGCGTCCCACCCGCCCCGCAAACGCACACCCCGGGCGGCCCGGTCCGGGGCCGCCCCGACGGCTGCCGGGATCAGGCCGCGGCCCGGTCCTGATCGAACTGGGTGCGGTACAACTCCTGGTAGCGACCGCCGGCCGCGAGCAGCGACCGGTGGGTGCCGCGCTCGACGATCCGGCCGTCCTCGACGACCAGGATCTGGTCGGCGGCGCGCACCGTGGACAGCCGGTGCGCGATCACCACCGCGGTGCGGCCGGTCAGCGCCTCGCCGAGCGCCGCCTGCACCGCCTGCTCCGAGGTGGAGTCCAGATGGGCGGTCGCCTCGTCCAGGACCACCACCCGCGGCCGGGCCAGCAGCAGCCGGGCGATGGTGAGCCGCTGCCGCTCGCCGCCGGACAGCCGGTACCCGCGCTCGCCGATCACCGTGTCCAGGCCGTCCGGCAGCGCCTCGACCAGGTCGGCGATGTGGGCGCGGCGCAGTACGTCCCAGATCTCCTCCTCGGTCGCCTCCGGCCGGGCCAGCAGCAGGTTCGCCCGGACCGTGTCGTGGAAGAGGTGCCCGTCCTGGGTGACCACGCCCAGCGTGGCCCGCAGCGACGCGGCGCTGACGTCACGCACGTCCACCCCGGCCAGGCGCACCGCCCCGGCGTCCGGGTCGTAGAGCCGCGGCAACAGGCTCGCCATCGTCGACTTGCCCGCCCCGGACGAGCCGACCAGCGCGACCATCTGCCCCGGCTCGGCCTTGAACGACACGTCGTGCAGCACCTCGGTCCCGCCCCGGGTGTCCAGGGTGGCCACCTCCTCCAGCGAGGCCAGCGACACCTTGTCCGCCGACGGGTACGCGAAGCGCACCGCGTCGAACTCCACCGACACCGGCCCGTCCGGCACCGGCCGGGCGTCCGGCTTCTCCTCGATCAGCGGTTTCAGGTCGAGCACCTCGAAGACCCGCTCGAAGCTGACCAGCGCGCTCATCATCTCCACCCGGGCGCTGGCCAGCGAGGTCAGCGGGGCGTAGAGCCGGGTGAGCAGGATGGCCAGCGCGACCACGGCGCCCGGCTCCAGCGTGCCGCGCAGCGCGTAGTACCCGCCCAGGCCGTAGACCAGGGCGATGGCCACGCCGGAGACCGAGACCAGCGCGGTCAGGAACACCCACTGGGTCATCGCGGTGCGTACCCCGATGTCACGGACCCGCCGGGCCCGGGCGGCGAACTCGGCCGACTCGGCGTCCGGCCGGCCGTACAGCTTGACCAGCGTCGCGCCCGGCGCCGAGAAGCGCTCGGTCATCTGCGTGTTCATCGCCGCGTTGTGCCGCGCGGCCTCCCGCTCCAGACCGGCCAGCCGGCCGCCCATCCGGCGGGCGGGCAGCACGAAGACCGGCAGCAGGACCAGCGCCAGCAGGGTGATCCGCCAGGAGATGCCGAGCATCACGATCAGCGTCAGGACCAGCGTGACCAGGTTGCCGGCCACCCCGGAGAGGGTGTCGCTGAACGCCCGCTGCGCCCCGATCACGTCGTTGTTGAGCCGGCTGACCAGCGCGCCGGTCCGGGTCCGGGTGAAGAACGCGACCGGCATCCGCTGCACGTGGTCGAAGACCGCGGTCCGCAGGTCCAGGATCAGCCCCTCGCCGATGCGCGCGGAGAACCACCGCTGCACCAGGCCGAGCCCGGACTCGCTGAGCGCGGCCACCGCGATCGCGACGGCCAGAGTGGTCACCAGCCCGGTGTCGGCGCCGTCGACGATCGCGTCGACCACCCGTCCGGCCAGCACCGGAGTGGCCACCGCCAGAATCGCGGTGATGATGCTGACCAGCAGGAAACCGGTGAGCGCCCGGCGGTGCGGCCGGGCGAACCCGGCGATGCGCCGCAACGTCGCCAGCCGGAACGGTCTCCGGTCGTCCTGCTGGTGCATCGCGTGGTACATCGAATTCCATGCCGCCATCTCCATGCTCATGCCGGCACCGTGTCACCTCACCCTTGGTTGAGGTCAAGGTGATTGCCGTCGAAGCGGCGGCTCCGCGGTCAGCTGCGGCGTGGTCAGCATGGAGCGGGCGCTCTGTGCCAGCGCCGCCGCCGCGTTCGCCGGGAAGCGGAACAGGTCCACCGCCGGCATCAGCGGCCATCCGCAGGTCGCCCGGCTCACCCGGGACAGCCGGGCCGGGCCGGGATGCCGGATCGCGTCCATGCCGAGCAGCCAGGCGGCGTTGTCGTAGGCCATCCCGAAGTGCTCGACGGCCTCCAGCGGGCACAGTTGCTGCACCGCGATGTTGCTGACGTTGCGCGCCGCCGGCAGGGCCGACGACCGGTACGGCAGGATGATCTCGTCGTAGCGCGTGTAGAGCTGCGTGTAGTCGATGCCCGGCCAGGTCTGCGGCCCCCGGTTCAGGTCGGTCAGGAACGCCGACCCGGCCCGCTGCTGCCAGTACGCCGCCGAGCAGACCCGGGTGACCGCGCACTGCACCACGAACTCCTGCGTGCCGTGGTTCGAGGCGGCCAGGGACACGTAGTCGTCGACCATCCGCCGGGTCTCCGGCCGGTACTTCAGCACCCAGCGCCCGATCATCCCGCCCTGGCTGTGCCCGAGCAGGTCGATCCGGGCCCCGGTGGCGCGGTACAGGTGGCGGATGGCGTGCCCCACCCGCCGCCCGGCGATCTGGATGTCACCGTTGCCGCTGTCCGGCAGGTCCACCTCGCAGTGCGCACGGCCCTCCCGGTCGAAGGCCCGGACCCAGTTCCAGGAGAAGTTCGCCCGGGCGTTGGAGGTGGTGCCGTGGATCAGCAGCACCGGGGTACGCCCGGCGCGGGCGCTGGCCGCCGGATCGCCGGTGCAGTGCAGGTCCGGATCGACCCGCGCCGCCGGGACCGGGGCCGTCAGCAGGACGGCGGAAAGCAGAATCGCTAGGCTCACGTGCTGCGAAACGATCGACGAAGGACACGGGTTGCCGGATCGGCGCCCCGGACCGGGCGCCCGGCGCGGCCCGCGACGCCGAATCACTCCGACGTGGCGACCGCGGGTCCGGCGTACGACGCGGGTCGCCGTCGCGGGCCGCGCCGAGCGGCAGCAGATGCGGCCGCGCCCCGCCGTCCGACCCGGCGGCGCGCGAACCGGACCGGGATGTCGTACCCGGCTGCGATGATCGCGCCATGCTGGTCGACACGCTGCTGGACACCACGATCCACGTGCACTACGGGTTTCTCACGCTCGGCGACTGCGACGACGATCCACCCGGGCTGGACGACGAGTTCCGCGGTCAGGTCAACGGGCTGTGCGGCGCCGCCGTGCCCGGCCGGCTCAGTATGCGCACCGGGCTGCACACCGGCCGGGTCGCCGTCCGGATCGAGCTGCACACCGACCGGCCCGCGGATCCCGGGGACGGCTGGCAGGACATCGTCGAGGTGACCTTCGCGACCGCCTCCGACGACCTCGCGCTGCGCGGTTTCGACAGCATGGAGGGACCGGTCGACCTGCCGCCCGGCACCTACCACGTGCGCTACTGCTGCGCGGACATGCAGCGCGGCCGCGATTGCGACACCCTGCTCGGCGACCAGCCGATCGACCGCTACCTGCTGCAATTCTGGCCGGTCACCGATGCGGACCGGATCGTACGGCGGGGCAGCGAGATCGCCGGCTACTGGCACCGCAAGGGCGTCGAGCCGGCGCTCGGCCGCGCGGAGCTGGCGAAGCGGATCGCCGCGCTGCGGGAGCGGCGCGGGGATGACGACGAGTGGACCGACGAGCAGTGGTCCGACACGGCGGAGGACCCGGCCGGCTGGGCGGCCGGGGGCGACCTCGGGTCAGCGGTGGCCGTGTCCGCCGGGTGGTCGGTGGCGGCGACGCCCGACCCGGCGCTGCTGCACGCCGTGGCCCGCGCCGACGAACCGCTCCGCCGGGCGGTGACCGCCTGGGCCGTCGAGCGGCTGCTCGGCGCGGCCGGCCTGCTCGACCGGCCGTGGGCGCCGCGCGCGATCCGCGCGCTGCGGGACGGGACCGAACTGCCCGACCGCCACGAGACCGGCCGCGGACTGCCCGGGCTGCCCATGCCCGGCGCGCATCCCGGCTCGCAGGCCGCGGTCGCCCAGCACCTGGCGATCGAGACGATGTACAACGTGGCGGCCGGGGACGGGTCGCCGATGGCCGCCTACGAGGCACTGATGGCGGTCATGCCGATGGGTGATCTCCGGTCGGCCGTGCGGGCGGCCTTCCCGGCACTGCTCTGATCCGGCGGCGCGCGGACCGGCCGTACCGAAGCGGGGTCAGGGACCCGGGATCTCCGCGGTGACCACCGCCTGACCGCGACCGCCCGCCGATGGCGAAGGCCACCGCGACGTGCCAGGCGATGTCCAGGCCGAGCCCGGTGGAACCGCGCCGGAGGCGCCGTGCCGCTCCGGGCGGGAACCCCCGGGCCCCGGTCGGCGACCGTGAGGACCGCGCCGCCGGGCGGACCGGTCGCCGGGGCGCCCGCCGGCCGGGCGGGTCCCGCCCCGCTGCGGGCCGGCGAGATGATCGAGGCCAGGCGCGCCGCTTTGGACCGCGACGGCCCGGCCCCGGGCGACCTACCGTGCCCTGGTGGACGCTCGCCTCGCCGCCGACCTGACCGGTCTGCCGGATCTGCTGACCGCCGCCCGGGACTACGCCGCCGAGGTGCTGGACGGGCTGCCGTCCCGGCCGGCCGCGGCCCCCGTGCCGGACTTCGCCCCGACGCCGCTGCCGGCCGGCGGAGCCGGGGCGGCCGGCGCCCTGCAGCTGTTCCGGCAACGCTGGGCGCCCGGGTTCTCCGGCAGCGCCGGGCCGCGCTACCTGGGTTTCGTGACCGGCGGCGCGACCCCGGCGGCGCTGGTCGGCGACTGGCTGACCGGCACGTTCGACCAGAACGCGGTGACCCGGCAGGACTCGTCGGCGGTGGACCTGGAACGGGAGACGGTCGGCTGGCTGCGCTCGCTGTTCGGCCTCGGCGACGCGCACACCGGCACCTTCGTCACCGGGGCCACCATGTCCAACACGGTCGGCCTGGCGATCGGCCGGGAGTGGCTCGGCGAGCGGCTCGGCGTCGACGTGGCCCGGCAGGGCGTGGCCGCGCTGGGCGACGTCGTGGTGCTGTCCGGGGCCCCGCACTCGAGCGTCTACAAGGCGCTGTCCATGCTCGGCATCGGCCGCGACCGGCTGCGGACGGTTCCGCTGCTGGCCGGCCGGGAGGCGGTCGACCCGGCGGCGCTGGAGGCCGCCCTGGCGGCGCTGGGCGGTCGCCCGGCGATCGTGGTGGCCAACGCGGGCACCGTCAACACGGTCGACTTCGACGACCTGCGGGCCATCGCCGCGCTGCGCGAACGCCACCCGTTCTGGCTGCACGTGGACGCCGCGTTCGGCGCGTTCGCCGCGCTGTCGCGCGAGCACGCGCACCTGGTCGCCGGGCTGGACCTGGCCGATTCGGTCTGCGTCGACCTGCACAAGTGGCTCAACGTGCCGTACGACGCCGCGGTGCAGTTCACCCGGCGCCGGGACCTGCAGGTCGCCGTGTTCCAGAACTCGGCCGCCTACCTCACCGCCCCGGCGGGCGACCCGGACCTGTTCCACCTGACCCCGGAGAACTCGCGGCGGCTGCGGGCGCTGGCCGCCTGGTTCGCCCTCGCCGCCTACGGCGCCGCCGGCCACCGCGAGATCGTGACCCGCAACATCGCCGCGGCGCACCGGCTGGGCGAGCGGCTCGCGGCGGTTCCCGGCGTGCGGTTGCTGTCCCCGGTACGCCTCAACGTCGTCTGCTTCACCGTCGACCGGGACGTGCCCGCCCTGCTCGACGCCGTGGCCCGCTCCGGCGCGGCGTTCCTGACGCCGACCGTGCACCACGGGGTCCCGGCCGTGCGTGCCGCCTTCGCCAACTGGCGCACCCGGGAGTCCGACGCCGACCGCGTGGCCGACCTGCTGAGCGAGCTGCTCACCTGACCCCGGCCGGGCGGCCCGGCCCGGTGGCGGCACCGCCCCGGGCCGGGGCCACCCGTCGGGCAGCCCCGGCCGGGTCGCGGTCGGGACGCGTGACGAGCAGCCCGCGTGCCCGGCGCCGGGGCTGATCTACCCTGGGCGGCGTGCCAGGAACATCGCTGACCGCTGTTGCCCGTCCCGCGACCGGCGTCGATGCGCCCCGGATCGCGCAGATCTGCGCCACGGCGTACCGCGCTGCCCACCACGAGCTGCTGCCGGCCGGCTACATCGACCGGACCGTCGCGGTCTACTTCGGCGCCGAGCGCGTCGCCCGGCAGGTGCCGGCCGCCCCGCCGGGCTGGTTCGGATACCAGGTCGCCGAGCGGGACGGCCGGCTGCTCGGCGCGGCCGGCGGCGGGCTGACCGCCCCCGGCGTCGGCGAGCTGCACCTGATCTACCTGGAGCCGGGTGAGCGTGGCCGCGGGCTCGGCACCCTGCTGCTGGACCGGGTGATCGAGCAGATCCGGGCGGCCGGCGGCACCGAGGTGTGGCTGTCGGTGTTTCTCGGCGACGCCGCCGGGATCGGTTTCTACCGCTCCCGCGGGTTCCAGCCGGTGGAGACGGTCCGCGCCGATCTGTCCCGCGAGGACGACCACATCCGAAGCCTGCGGATGCGCCGCCCGCTGAACTGACGCGGACCGGATAAACCGGTTCCGCCGCACCGGCCCGGTGGGCAGGATGTCCGGTGTGGAGCGCGGACCAGGTCGGTACCTGTGGTGGCTGGCGCGACGGCTCAGGGGCCGGGTGGCGCTCGGCGCGCTGTTCGGCTCGCTGTGGTTCGTGAGCCTGGCGGCGATGCCGTACCTGATCTCCCAGGCCATCGACCGCGGCCTGGGCCCGCGCCGCCCGGGCCCGCTGCTCGCCTGGTGCGCGGCCGTGCTGGCGATCGGGCTGACCAGCGCCGGGCTCGGCGTGCTGCGGCACCGCAGCATGACCAAGCTGCGGATCGCCGCCGCGCTGCGCACCGCCGACCTGGTGCTGACCCACGCCACCCGGCTCGGCGCCGCCCTGCCCCGCCGGATCACCACCGGCGAGGTGGTCACCATCGGGATCTCCGACGTGTGGCTGATCGGCCGGGCGATGAACGCCGCCGGCATCGGCGGGGCCGCCATCCTGGCCTGCGCGGTCATCGCCGCGCTGCTGCACCACACCGCCCCGGCGCTCGGACTGGTCGTGCTGGTCGGGGTGCCGGGGCTGGGCGCGGTGGTCGGGCCGTTGCTGCGCCGCACCCAGCGCTCCGGCTCGCGGTACCGGGAGCGGCAGGGCGCGCTCAACACCCGGCTGGTCGACGTGGTCGGCGGCCTGCGGGTGCTCGGCGGCCTCGGCGGCGGCGACGTGCACCTGGCGCGCTACGTGCGCGAGTCCGCCGGCCTGCGCGACCTGGGCTACCGGGTGGGTCGCCCGGCCAGCTGGGTCGGCGCGCTCGGGGACGGGCTGCCGCTGGTGTTCCTGGCCGTGGTGGTCTGGGTGGCCGCGCGGATGGCGGCGGCCGGCGAGATCACCGTGGGGCAGCTGGTGGCCGTCTACGGCTACACCGCGATGCTGGTCGTCCCGGTCAGCGTGCTGATCTTCTGCGGGTTCGACCTGACGTACGGCCTGGTCGCCGCCCGCCGCGTCACCGGCTTCCTGAACCTGCCGCTGGACGACCCGGCCGGCGCCCCCGCGCCGCCGGGCCCGGCCACGCTGTACGACCCGGAGTCCGGGGTGACCGCCGAGCCGGCCCGGCTGACCGCGCTGGCCGGCGCCCGCCCGGCCGACGCGATCGAGGTGCTCGACCGTCTCGGCCGCTACACCCCCGCCGCGGCCGGCTGGGGCGGCCGCCGGCTGGACACGATCGCCCGCGACGAGGTCCGCGACCGGATCCTGGTCGCCGAGAACGGCGCCGACCTGTTCGCCGGGCCGCTGCGTGAGGTGGTGGCCGGCCGGCACGACCCGGACGACGGCCGGATCCGGGCCGCGATCCACACCGCGGTCGCCCACGACGTGGCCGCCGACCTGGACCGGCCGGTCGAGTGGGGTGGCCGCAACCTCTCCGGCGGGCAGCGGCAGCGGCTGCGGCTGGCCCGCGCCCTGTACGCCGACCCGGAGATGCTGCTGCTGGCCGAGCCGACCTCGGCGGTCGACGCGCACACCGAGTCGGCGATCGCCGACCGGCTGGCCGCCGCCCGCGCCGGCCGGGGCACCGTGGTGGCGACCACGTCACCGGTGCTGCTGGACCGCGCCGACACCGTGCACTACCTGGTCGGCGGCCGGGTCGCGGCCACCGGCACGCACCGGGAGCTGCTGGCCGCCGAGCCCGGCTACCGCGCCCTGGTCACCCGGGTGTTCGGGGTGGACGGGTGAGCGCCGCGCTGCCGGTCGCCGGACAGCGGCAGGTGCTGCGCGCCGCGCTGCGGCTGATCGCCGCCGACCGGCGCGCGGCGGCCACGCTGATCCTGCTGAACTCGCTGGCGGCGATCGCCGCGCTGGGCGGGCCGTGGCTGCTCGGCCGGGTGATCGACACGGTGGCCGCCGGGGGTGGCCCGGACGCGGTGGACCGGCTCGCGCTGGCCGTGCTGGGCTGCGCGGTCGCCCAGATGCTGCTGTCGCGGGTGGGGCTGGCGTGCGCGTACCGGTTCGGGGAACGCACCTCGGCCCGGATCCGGGAGACCTTCCTGCGCCGGGCGCTGGCGCTGCCCGCCTCCGTGGTGGAGCGGGTGCCGGCCGGCGACGTGGCCGCCCGTGGCACCACCGACGTGGACGTGGTCGCCACCACCCTGCGCGACATGCTGCCGCGGATCCTGATCGGCCTGGTGGAGATGGTGTTCATCATGGTCGCGGTGGTGGTGCTCGACCCGCTGCTCGGCGTGGCCGGGGTGCTCGGCCTGTCCGGCATCTGGTTCGTCACCCGCTGGTACCTCAGCCGCGCCCGGGACGCCTACCTGCGCGAGGGCGACGCCAACTCGTGGCTGGCCGAGGAGCTGGCGGCGACCACCTCGGGCGCGCGGACCGTGGAGGCGTTCGGGCTGGCCGGCCGGCGGCTGGCGGCCGGGCACGCGGCGATCGCCGAGACCCGCCGCACCCGGCTGGTCACCCTGGGCCTGCGCAGCGTCTTCTTCCCGCTGGCGGAGATCTCCTACGCGGTGCCGGTGGTGCTGGTCCTGCTGCTGGGCGGGATGCTCTACCTGGACGGGCGGGTCAGCCTGGGCACGGTCGGCGCGGCCGTGCTCTACGTGCGGCAGCTGGTCGGCCCGCTGGACTCGCTGCTGATCCGGATCGAGCAGTTGCAGGCGGCGGGCGCGTCGTTCGCCCGGGTGGAGGGTCTGGCCGCGGTGCCGGCGGCGCCGGCCTGCGCCGCGACGCCGCCGGCCGACGACCGGATCGAGGTCCGCGGCGTGCGTTTCGCGTACGACCGGGGCCGCGACGTCCTGCACGACGTCAACCTCACGGTACGGCCGGGGGAGCGCCTGGCCGTCGTCGGCCTCTCCGGCGCCGGCAAGTCCACGCTGGGCCGCCTGCTCGCCGGCGTCGACCGGCCCACCGCCGGCAGCGTCACCGTCGGCGGGGTCCCGGTCGCCGACCTGCCCCCGGAGCTGCTGCGCCGCCAGGTCGTGCTGGTCACCCAGGAGCACCACGTGTTCCGCGAGTCGGTGCGCGACAACCTGATGGCGCCGGTCCCGGACGACCAGCTGCGCCGCGCCCTGGCGACGGTCGGCGCGCACTGGGCCGACGACCTGGACCGCGACCTGGGCGCGCACCCGCTGGACGGGGCGCAGGCGCAGCAGCTGGCGCTGGCCCGGGTGCTGTTGGCCGGCCCGCACACGGTCATCCTGGACGAGGCGACCGCGCTGCTCGATCCGACCGCCGCCCGCGACGCGGAACGCGCCCTGGCGGCGGTGCTGCACGGGCGTACCGTGATCGCGATCGCCCACCGGTTGCAGACCGCGCACGACGCCGACCGGGTCGCGGTCATGGCCGACGGGCGGATCATCGAGCTGGGCACGCACGACGAGCTGCTCGCCGCCGACGGGTCGTACGCGGCGCTCTGGCGTTCCTGGCACCGGGCCGATCAGATGCGGTAGTACGGGTAGCCCGGATAGACGTAGCCGGTGCTCCAGAACGGCGCGTACCCGTAGTGCCGGTACAACTCGTCGTAGTACGCGGTGGCGTCGATCAGCTCGGGGTCGTATCGCGGCGCCTCGGCCACGATCTGCATCGGCTCGGCCACGTGCACCACGTCGTCGTCGATCGCCCGGATCGCCTCCACCGGCACGCACGACGCGGTCGCCCCGATCCCCAGGACGCCGCCGTGCTCCACGCGCAGCATCCGCACCTTGCCCTCCTCCGGGTCGATCAGCAGGTCGTCGACCCGGCCCAGGTCGTGCCCGTCCCGGTCGTGCACCGCGCGGCCGCGGATGTCCTCGGCCGGGTCGCCGATCATCCGGTCGGTGTCGCTGAGTCTGATCAGCTCGATGCCGGCGTTCGGCGTCGTCATGGCCTGGCCCCCTCAAGATCGGCGCTGCGGACCGCATACCCGGTCCGCCGGCCGCGCAATCCGGGCGCCCGGCCGGGTGGGCTTCCCGGGCGCCCCGGTACCGATCAGTGGTGGCTCCGGCGATGCGCGGGAGGGCTCCCCGCCAGCCGGCGCCAGGCGGCGGTCCCGCGCCCGGCGCCGGCTGGCGAGGATCAGAGCAACCCGCCCATCCCCGGGTCGGTGATGCTGTCCCGGCCGTTCTCCAGGTGGCCGGCGTACCGCGCGACCGTCTCGCCGGCGGTGACCGTGACGTCGTACCAGCCGTGGGTGCGGGCCACCTCGACCTGCGAGGTGCGGGCGGTGCCGGGGCGCAGGGCGAGGGTGGCGGCGTGCCCGGTGTAGCGGTCGGCGACGGTCGCCTCGACCCGGGTCGAGCCGGTGTTGCGGATCTCCAGCAGGACGGTGTCGTGCCGCTCGTCGTAGCGGGCCCGGACCTCGACGGCGGGTGAGCCGGCCGTGCGGCGGAAGTGGCGGTAGAAGCCGTTCGGGCCGTGCACCTCGACGTCGCCGGCGGGGAAGGTGCCGGTCAGGCGCTTGCCCGGCGCGACGGTGAAGGACAGCGGGTCGGCGCCGGAGGGTCGTACCCCGAAGACCGCCGCCGCCCGTCCGGTGTTGCGCAGCTCGACGGCGAGCCCGGCGGCCGTCCGGCGGGCGTCCGCGTGCAACGTGTACGGCAGGGCCCGGGCCGGGCGCACCCCGCGCTCCTGCTCCGGCAGCGCCGGGTCGGCCGGCGGCACCGGCGCCTGGTCCGGCCGGCGGGTCAGGTCGGACGGCCGGAACCGGGTGGTGTCCGGCAGGTCGACCGGGCGGCGGTTCGGGGTCCGGAAGTCGAAGGCGCCGGTCAGGTCGCCGGTCACGGCGCGTCGCCAGGGCGTGATGTTCGGCTCGGTGATGCCGAAGCGACGCTCCAGGAAACGGATCAGCGAGGTGTGGTCGAACAGCTGCGAATCCACCCAGCCGCCGCGGGTCCACGGCGACACCACGATCATCGGTACCCGGATGCCGAGCCCGTACGGCCCGGCCGGGTGCCCGTCGCCGCCCGGGTAGATCTCGTTGACCGTGCTGACCGTGGAGCGCGCCGGGTCGGGGGTCGGCGGCACCAGGTGGTCGAAGAACCCGCCCTCCTCGTCGTACGTCACGAACAGCGCCATCTTCGACCACACCGCCGGGTTCGCGGCGAGGATGTCGATGACCTGCGAGACGTACCAGGCGCCGTAGTGCGGTTCCCAGTTCGGGTGCTCGGTGTACGCCTCCGGCGCGACGATCCAGCTGACCGACGGCAGCGTGCCGGCGGCCACGTCCCGGCGGAAGTCGGCGAGCAGCTGGCCCGGGTCACGGCCCAGCCTGTTGACCTCGGTGCCGGTCTTGGCACGGTCGGCGAGCGGGGTGCCCGGCGCGGCGTTGCGGTACTGGTGGAAGTAGAGCAGCGAGTTGTCGCCGTAGTTGCCGATGAACGGGTCCGGCGTCCAGCCCCAGGAGCCGGCGGCGGTCAGTCCCAGCCCGACGTCCTGGTACACCCGCCAGGAGACGCCGGCCCGCTCCAGCCGCTCCGGGTAGGTCGTCCAGTCGTACCCGGCCTCGGCGTTCGTGATCACCGGGCCGCCGCCCCGGCCGTCGTTGCCGACCCAGCCGGTCCACATGTGGTAGCGGTTCGGGTCGGTCGGGCCGAGCAGCGAGCAGTGGTAGTTGTCGCAGACCGTGAACGCGTCCGCCAGCGCGAAGTGGTACGGCAGGTCGGCCCGGGTGTGATGGGTCATGGTCTGCACGCCCTTGTTGGTCACCCACCGGTCGTAGCGGCCGGCGTTCCAGGCGGCGTGGGTGTCGTCCCAGCCGTGCGGCGGGTCGGGCAGGAAGGTGCCGCCCAGGTCGGCCACGTCCGGCCGGAACGGCAGCAGCTCGGCGTCCCCGTGGCGCTGGTGCCAGACCGACCTGCCGGACGGCTGCGTCGCCGGGTGCGGGTCGGCGAACCCGCGGACGCCGCGCAGCGTGCCGAAATAGTGGTCGAAGGAGCGGTTCTCCTGCATCAGGACGATGACGTGCTCGACGTCCTCGATCGACCCGGTACGGTTGTTCGCCGGGATGGCGAGGGCCCTCTCGAGGCCCGCGGGCATGGCGGCGACCGCCGGCATCCCCAACATCTGCAGAAACTGACGACGATCCACACTGGCCACGGCGGGGCACGCTATCCACGTCAGGTGGCCGCCGGGTGACATCCGCGGGCGGGTACGGCGACGCCGGGGCGGCGCCCTGCCGTTCGGCCGCCCAGCGCGGGGCCCGGACAACCGGTTTGGTACGGGCCGCGCCCGCGCGAGAGGATCGCACCCGTGAGCGAGCACGGGGAGCGTGCCGGCCGGTTGCGGGTCGAGCTGTTCGGGGCGTTGCGGGTCAGCCGCGGGGACGCCGGCCTGGCGGTGCCCGGGGCCCGGCTGCGCGGGCTGCTCGTGCGGCTGGCGCTGGCCGCCGGGCGGCCGGTCGCCGCCGGGACGCTGGTGGACGCGCTGTGGCCGCTGGAGCGCCCGGCCGACCCGGCGAACGCGCTGCAGTCGCTGGTGTCGCGGCTGCGCCGGGTGCTCGGCGACGCCGACACGGTGACCCAGGACGAGAGCGGCTACCGCCTCGCGGTGGCCGGCGACGACGTGGACGTGGTCCGCTTCGAGCGGCTGGCCGTGCGCGGCCGGCAGCGGCTGCGGGCCGGGGACGCGGGGGCGGCGGCCGGGCTGCTGGATGAGGCGGTCGGCCTGGTGCGCGGGCCGGTGGCGCCCGAGGTCGGCGTGGTCGCCGAGGCGACCGGCGTGCGGCTGGGCCGGGCGGTCACCGCCGCGCTGGCCGATCTGGCCGAGGCGGACCTGCTGCTGGGGCGGTGCGAGGCGGCCGAGGCGCGGCTGACCCGGCTGCTGGAGGAGCCCCCGTTCGACGAGCGGGTGGTGGCGCTGCTGATGGACGCGCTGACCGTGCAGGGTCGGCAGGCCGACGCCCTGGCGCTGTACGAGCGGGTGCGCGCCGACGTCGCCGACCGGCTCGGCGCGGATCCCGGCGCGGCGCTGCGGGAACGGCACCTGCGCCTGCTGCGCGGCACGGACGTCCCGGGCCGGCCGGCGGGCGGCGGTGGCCCGGGAGCGCCCGTGAGCCCGCCGGCGACCGCATCCGGCGCCGCGACGGCGGGCCCGGCCACCGGCGGGGACCGCGGCCCCCGACCGGCCACCGGCGGGGACGCCGCCGTGCCGGGCCCGGCCGCCACCGGCCGCCCGGGCGTACCGCAGCTGGGCCCGCCGGAGCGGGCGTGCCCGGCGCCGAGCAACCTGCCGGAGCCGCTGACCAGCTTCATCGGCCGGGAGGCGGATCTGGACCGGATCGCCGGCCTGCTCGCCGCCGGGCGGCTGATCACCGTGCTCGGGCCGGGTGGCGCCGGCAAGACCCGGCTGGCCACGCAGGCGGCGCGGCAGCGCCGCGGGGACTACCGCGACGGTGTCTGGCTGATCGATCTGGCCTCGGTGACCGCGCCGGCCGAGCTGCCGGCGGCGGTGCTGACCGCGACCGGGCTGCGCGCCGCGGCGATCTTCGAGCAGTCGCTGCGGCTGGAGGGGCGCAGCGACGTGGACGTGCTGGTGGATCAGTTCGCCGGCCGGCAGTGCCTGTTCGTCGTGGACAACTGCGAGCACCTGATCGACGCGGTGGCGCATCTGGCCACCGCGTTGCTGGTGCGGTGCCCGGCGCTGCGGATCCTGGCGACCAGCCGGGAGCCGCTGGCGGTGGACGGCGAGGCGCTGGTGCCGCTGGGGCCGCTCGGGGTGCCGGAGCGGGCCGATCTGGACGAGGCGCTGGCGGCCCCGGCGGTGCGCCTGTTCGCCGAGCGGGCCGCCGCGGTGCTGCCCGGGTTCGTGGTGGACGTGTCGACCGTGGCCGACGTGGTGCAGGTGGTGCGGCGCCTGGACGGGTTGCCGCTCGCCCTGGAGCTGGCCGCCGCCCGGCTGCGTACGCTCGGCCTGCGGGAGCTGGCGAACGGGCTGGACGACCGGTTCCGGCTGCTGACCACGGGCAGCCGGACGGCCCTGCCACGGCATCGGACGCTGCGCGCGGTGATCGCCTGGAGCTGGGATCTGCTGGCTGACGACGAGCGGGCGCTCGCCGAGCGGGTCTCGGTGCTGCCGGCCGGGGTCACGGTCGTTTCGGCGACCGCGGTGTGCGCCGACGCGCGGGTGCCGGCCGCGCGGATCCCGGATCTGCTGGCCGCGCTGGTCGACAAGTCGATGCTGCAGCTGGCCGCTGACGGCGGGCGCTACCGGATGCTGGAGACGCTGCGCGAGTACGGCATCCACCGGCTGGCCGGGCAGGGCACGCTCACCGCTGTCCGCGGGCTGGCCGCGAAGCATCTGGCCGGCCTGGTCGCCGAGCACGATCCGCGGCTGCGCAGCGCCGAGCAGCTGGACGCGCTGCGGGTGCTGCGCGCCGAGTACGACAACGCGCTCGCCGCGCTGCGCCACCTGTGCGATGCCGGGGACGCCGGCGGCGCGCTGCGGCTGGCGATGAATCTGTGCTGGTACTGGCAGATGTTCGGCCGGCACGTGGATGCCGCGTTCTGGCTGAACGAGGCGCTGCGGGTGCCGGGGGAGGGCCACCGGCTGATCCGTGACTGCGCCGAGGCGGTGCTGATGCTCAACCGGGTCAGCTCGGATCACCTGGTCGCGCCGGAGAACCCGGAACAGCGGCGGCAGCGGATGCGCGACCTGGCCGAGCGGCTGATCGCGCACCCGCGGCTGCCGGGCATGGTGGGCGCGCTGTCGGCGGTGGTGCTCTACATGGCCGACGAGCCGGATGCCGCCCTGGCCCGGATGGACCAGCTGGTGGCCGGTCCGGACCGGTGGGCGGCCGCGCTGGCGCGGCTGTTCCGGGCGCAGGTGGCGGAGAACAACGGCGACATCGCGCAGGTGCGCGCGGATGTGGCGGGCGCGCTGGCCGGCTTCCGGTCGGCCGGCGACCGCTGGGGGCAGGCGACCGCGCTGCCGTTGCGGGCGCTGCTGCGGCAGTACGAGGGTGATCTGGACGGCGCGCTCGCCGACCTGCACACGGCGAAGGCGCTGGCGGGCGAGTTCGGCTCGCTGGACCTGGGCGACGAGATCTTCATCGACCTGCGCCGGGCCGACCTGCATCTGCGCCGCGGCGAGCTGGACGAGGCGCGCGCCGCGATGCGGGTCGCCCGGGCGTGGGCCGAGCGGTCCACGTTCCCGCAGATGCGGCTGCTGATCGACGCCCTGGAGGCGGGGATGCTGGTCAAGCTCGGCGAGCTGGACCGGGCCGAGGAGCTGATCGAGCAGGCCGGTTCGCGGATGTCTGCCGACGGTGCGCAGTTCATGAACGGCGACCACGGCACCGTGATCGTCGAGGGGGTGCGGGCGTCGGTGGCGATCCGCCGGGGTGATCCGGTGCGGGCCGGGCAGGCGCTGGTGCGGGCGTATGCGGCGGCGCAGGAGACCCGCGACATGCCGATCCTGTCGCTGGTGGCGGTGGGGGCGGCCGGGCTGGCGGACCTGCTGGGCCGGCCGCGGGAGTCGGCGCAGCTGCTGGGCGCGGCGGCCCGGCTGCGTGGCGCGCACGATCCGACCGAGTTGCAGGTGGCCGAGCTGACCCGGCGCAACCGGGCGGCGCTGGGCGAGGACGGGTTCGCCGAGGCGTACGCGGCGGGCTGGGGCCTGGACGCGGGTACGGCGCTGGCCCGGGTGGACCCGGGCCGGCTGCATCACGTCCTGGACGCCTAGCCTAGCCTTCGGGCAGTACGTCGCCCGGGCTCACCAGGCCGCTCTGATAGGCAAGGACCACCAGCTGTGCGCGGTCGCGCGCGTGCAGTTTCGTCATGGCGCGGTTGATGTGGGTCTTGGCGGTCAGTGGGGACAGGAAGAGCCGGGCGCCGATCTCCTCGTTCGACAGGCCGTGTGCCACCAGGATCAGTATTTCCCGTTCCCGTTCGGTGAGCACGTCGAGCGTCTCGGTGGTTCGTGTCGTTTGCGGGTGCAGACTCCGCAGGAATCGGCCGATCAGCCCGCGGGTGGCGGCGGGAGAGAGCAGCGCCTCGCCCGTGGCGACGAGACGGATGGCGGCGAGCAGGTCGATGGGCGCCACGTTCTTGCCGACGAAGCCGCTGGCTCCGGCCTGCAGGGCCAGTACGACGTTGTCGTCGTCCTCGAAGGTGGTGACGATCAGGACGCGGACGCCGGCCAGGGATTCGTCGGCACAGATGCGCCGGGTTGCTTCCAGACCGTCCATGACCGGCATGCGGATGTCCATGAGGATCACATCGGCGCGCCGGCTGCGGGCCAGGTCGACGGCTTCGCGGCCGTCAGCGGCTTCGGCGACCACCTGCATTCCCGGTTCCGCGTCGATGATCATCTTGAAGCCGGCGCGGATCAGCGCCTGGTCGTCGGCGAGCAGGACTCGGATGGTCACGACGTGCTCTCCAGCTCGTAGGAGGAGGTGGGCAGGGTGGCATGCAGGCGGAACCGGCCATCGGTGGTCGGTCCGGCGCTGACGCTGCCCCCGACGGCGGCGGCGCGTTCGCGCATGCCAAGCAATCCGAACCCGGAGCCTCCCGGGCGGGGCCGTCCCAGCCGGTTGGTCACCTCGACGGTCACACGCTCGCCGGTGTAGGCGAGCACGAGTTCCGCCTGGCCGTCACCGTATCGGTGGGCGTTGGTGAGGGCTTCCTGGGCGATGCGGTAGGCCGCCTGGTCGACGATCGCCGGCAACTCGGCCGGGTCGCCGTCGGTGTGCGTGTCGATGCGGAATCCGGTCGCGGTCAGCCCCTGCACGAGCTCGGGCAGACGGGTCAGGCTGGGACTGGGTTCGGCGTTGCCGGGGTCACCCGGATCGCGGAGCACCCCGACCACCGACCTGATCTCGCGGAGCACGTTGTCGGAGGCATGCCGGATCACCTCGAGCACAGGACCAGCCTGTTCCGGATGCTGCTCGATGACATGCCCCGCGGCGCCGGCCTGCACGTTGATGACGGCGATGTGGTGAGCGACGACGTCATGCAGCTCGCGAGCGATGCGCAGCCGCTCGTCCATGACCCGGCGGCGGACTTCCTGATCGCGGGTGAGTTCGGCCTGTCGTACCCGTTCGGCCATCTCCGTGAGCAGTGCCCGGCGATTGCGTATCGCGTCGCCGATGGCGCCGGTGCCACAGATCCAGGCGAACAGAGTGAACACGCTGGTGGCGTTCCACCACAGATCAGGGTGCGCGATCAAACCCACTGCGAGCAGCAGCGTGTAGACCCCGATGGAGTACAGCCAGGACCGGCGATGGGTGGTGTGCAGCGTCGCGTTGTACATCAGCAGGCCGAGCAGGAGCACGAATGTCGGTGACAGGGGCTCGGCCACCATCGTCACGGCGGTCGCAGCGGTGCCGGCGCCCAACGCCGGCGCCGGCCACCGCAGGCGCGCCAGCACGACACCGACTCCGCAGACCGCGACGGCGACCGCATGGGCGTCCCCGAACTGTCGCTCATTGACCATGGCGAACACCACGACACCGCCGGCGAGAACGAGGTGCAGAAGCTTGCTGCGCCGGAGGCCTGTTGTTCTCACCTGATCACCGTAGGCGGCGCGCGAGCCTCACATCGTCGTCCGGGCGCAGTACCGGTCGCGGGGTGCGGTTACTGCGTTCGCAGTAACCGCCGTCTGCGGCCGGACGACGATCTCCGGCCTGATCGACGAGATCGTGGGGTGTCCCCATCCGATCAGGAGATCACCGCATGGCTACCCTGCTCTACCGGCTCGGCCGGTTCTCGTTCCGTCGCCGCCGGGCGGTGGCGCTTGCCTGGCTGACCCTCCTCGTCGCCGCCATCGCCGGCATGGCCGCCCTGCAGAGGCCGTACTCGTCGACGTTGACCATCCCCGGCATCCCCGCCATGCAGACCACCGACCTGCTCGCACAGCGCTTCCCGCAGGCCGCGGGCCAGACGCCGGCATCGACGGCGTCGGCGCGGCTGGTGTTCGCCGCGCCGGATGGACAGACGCTGACCTCGGCCGGGAGCAGGACGGCGGTACGGAAGATGATCGCCGCACTCAGCGCCGCACCACAGATCGCCTCGGTCACCGACCCCTACCGGTCCCAGACCCTCAACCCCGATGCCACGGTCGGATACACCCAGGCCGCCTGGACCGTGGCGGCACCCGACCTGAGCCAGGCCGCCCGCGACGGTGTCGACAGCGCCGTACGAACGGCTCGTGACGCCGGCCTGACCGTCGAGATCAGCGGCAGCATCGCGCCCCAGGAGGAGCACGTGCCGCTCGGCGAGATCATCGGGCTGCTCGTCGCCGCGATCGTCCTGCTGATGACGCTGGGTTCGCTGATCGCCGCCGGGCTGCCCCTGCTGACCGCGTTCGCCGGCGTCGGTACCGGTGTCGCCGGCATCGGCATCGCCACCCACTTCGGCGACCTCTCGGCGACCACGTCCACGCTGGCCACCATGCTCGGGCTGGCGGTGGCGATCGACTACGCCCTGTTCATCGTCTCGCGCTACCGCTCCGAGCTCGCCGCCGGCCACGACCGGCCCGAGGCTGCCGGCCGCGCCGCGGGCACCGCCGGCAACGCCGTCGTCTTCGCGGGCCTGACCGTCATCATCGCTCTGGCCGGCCTCACCGTGGTGGACATCCCGTTCCTCACCGAGATGGGCTTGGCCGCCGCCGGCACGGTCGCCGTGGCCGTGGTCATCGCGTTGACACTGCTGCCGGCCATGCTCGGCTTCGCCGGCCACCGGATCAGGCCGGGCAAGACCCGCACCCACACCGCCGGAACGACCCTGAGCAGCCGCTGGATCGGCGCCATCGTCCGCCGCCCGGTCATCGCCGTGCTCGCCGGCGCCATCGGCCTCGGTGTCATCGCGATCCCCGCGTTCGATCTGCGCCTCGGCCTGCCGACCGAGGGCGGCGCGTCGCCCGACAGCACCCAGCGCAAGGCATACGACCTGCTCGCCGACGGCTTCGGTCCCGGTTTCAACGGCCCGCTCACCGTGGTCGTCGACGGCCCCGCCGCCAAACCCGCCGTCCGGCTCATCCAGGCCATCGACGACGTCGCCGTGGTCACCCCGCCAGTCGTCAACCACGCCGGTGACACCGCGGTACTCACCGTCATCCCCAGGAGCGCTCCGGACGCACCCGCCACCGAGACCCTCGTGCACACGGTCCGCGACCTCGACGGGATCCTCGGCGTCACCGGCACCACGGCACTCAACCTCGACGTCAGCGAGAAACTCGCCGACGCGCTGCTGCCGTATCTGATCCTGATCGTCGGTCTCGCGTTCGTTCTGCTCGTCCTGGTGTTCCGCTCCCTGCTCGTGCCGCTGAAAGCGACACTCGGATTCCTGCTGTCGGTGGCCGCCACCTTCGGCGCGCTGGTCGCGGTCTTCCAATGGGGCTGGCTGACGGATCTGTTCGCCGTCGACCAGACCGGCCCGATCATCAGCTTCCTGCCGATTCTGCTGATCGGTATCGTGTTCGGCCTGGCGATGGACTACCAGGTGTTCCTGGTGACCCGGATGCGCGAGGACTTCGTGCACGGCGCCGCACCCACCGACGCGGTCATCAGCGGCTTCACCCACGGCGCCCGCATCGTCACCGCCGCGGCGCTGATCATGATGAGCGTGTTCTTCGGATTCATGCTCGCCCCCGAGGCGATCACCAAATCGATCGGGTTCGGCCTCGGCATCGCGATCGTGTTCGACGCCATTGTCGTCCGCATGATCCTCGTACCGGCCGTCATGACGCTCCTCGGCCGCTCCGCGTGGTGGCTGCCACGCCGGCTGGACCGGGTGCTGCCCGACGTCGACATCGAAGGCGAGAAGCTCAAGCGTCACCTTGCCCCGGAACCGGCGCCGGCGGGAGATCACCTGATCCCCGGTTAGCCCTCGCCGGTGATGCGGCCCGGCGACTGCGGCCGACCGTGCCGCATCCGCCAGGCCGACGACTGCCGTGCTGAGCCGGGCCCGGCCGGCGCACCGAGCCCCGCTACCGATCGGCAACCGGTCGTGACCGGATCGGCGCGGTGCCGGTTTCCGGCAAGCATGCCCGTCGCGACGTCCGGGCTGACTTGGCCGTTCGCGTCGGCCGGGACGCTAGGTGCGCTTGCTGTAGGCGCGCAGCGCCAGCGGCACGAACACCACCAGCAGGCCGGCCATCCAGATCAGGGTGACCGTCAGGTGCTGGGCGACCGGGCCGCCGAGCAGCAGGCCGCGCGTCGCCGCGACGATCGGGGTGATCGGGTTGACGTGCACGAACGCCTGTAGCCAGCCGGGCAGGGTGTCGGTCGGGGCGAACACGTCGCTGCCGAACGACAGCGGGAAGACCAGCAGGAACATCAGGCCCTGCACGGCGCCCGGGGTGCGGACCAGCATGCCGACCCAGACCGAGATCCAGCCGAAGCACAGGCCGAACCCGATGGCCAGCGCGATCGCGGCGACGGTGGGCACGATGCCGGTCTGGATCCGGAAGCCCATGATGGTGCCGAAGGTCAGCATCACCACGCAGACGGTGAGGTAGCGGATGATGTCGGCGAGCACCGCGCCGACCAGCGGCGCGGAGCGCGACACCGGCAGGGAGCGGAACCGGTCGAAGACGCCCTTCTCGATGTCGGCGTTGAGGTTCTGGCCCAGCGCGATGCCGCCCATCGCCAGTGACTGCCCGAGCATTCCCGGCAGCAGGAGCTGCAGATAGTCGTGCCGGTTGCCGGCGATGGCGCCGCCGAACAGATAGGTGAACATCAGCAGGAAGATGACCGGCTGCAGGGTGACGTCGAGCAGGGCCTCCGGGGTACGCATGGTCTTGATCAGGCTGCGTTTGGCCAGCGCGGCGCTGTGCCGGATCAGCGCCGCGAGCGAGCCGCCGCGCGGGGTGTCGAGCTGGGGCGCCTCGGCGAGCGCTGCGGTGGTCATACGAGTTCTCCCGTGCGGTTGGTGGTGTCGTCGTTCGTCCCGGTCAGGGTGTGGAACACCTCGTCGAGGCTGGGCAGGTGCAGTCCCAGTTCGGTGACCTCGATGCCGGCGCGGCGCAGCGCCGGGAGCGCGTCGTCGAGGGCGGTGTCGGCGGCGACCGGCACCGAGGCGGCGCCGGGCCGGGATCCGGCGGCGGTGTCCGGGGTGGCGGTCATACCGGGCGCGGCGACCGTGTCGAGCACCGCGAGCACGTCGGGCAGCCGGGCCGGGTCGGCCGGGCGTACCCTGAGCGTCTGGCCGCCGACGCGGCGTTTGAGCCCGTCCGGGGTGTCCTGGGCGATCACCCGGCCGTGGTCGACGACCACGATCTCGTCGGCGAGGGCGTCGGCCTCCTCCAGGTACTGGGTGGTGAGCAGCACGCTGGAGCCCTGCGCGACCTGGGTGCGCACCACGCCCCACATGTCCTCGCGTTTGGCCGGGTCGAGCCCGGTGGTCGGCTCGTCCAGGAAGATCACTTCCGGGCGGCCGACGAGGCTGGCGGCCAGGTCCAGGCGGCGGCGCATACCACCGGAGTAGGTCTTGGCCATCCGCCCGGCCGCCTCGGTGAGGTCGAACCAGGCGAGCAGCTCGGCGGCGCGTTGCCGGGCCTGCCGGGTGGGCAGGTCGAGCAGCTGGCCGATGAGGACCAGGTTCTGGGTGCCGGTCAGGTCCTCGTCGACCGAGGCGTACTGGCCGGTCAGCCCGATCCGGCGGCGTACCTTCTGCGGCTCGCGCAGCACATCGATGCCGGCCACGTACGCGGTGCCCGCATCCGGGCGCAGCAGGGTGGCCAGCACCCGCACCGCGGTCGTCTTGCCGGCTCCGTTGGGCCCGAGCACGCCGAGCACCGTGCCCCGGCGCATGGCCAGGTCCACCCCGTCGAGCGCCTGCGTCGTACCGAAGCGTTTGCGCAGTCCCTCGGCGCGCACCACGAGATCGTCCACGATCCTCGCTCCCCCTTGTTCGTTGTCGGCTCCGAGGGTGCGCGCTCGTGCTGGCAGGCGACGCACAGCGCGCTGGCACGGGCGTGCCCTTTCGCCAACCTGCAGGTCACAGCCAGTCAACGCGGATGCGATCAACCGCCGGAGTCCGGGCGTAGGGCTTGACGGGGAGCACGGTTACCGCCTTAACCACGTCCTTGAGCGCTCGGTTCCGTTGCAGCTCGTTCATCCGGGGCCAGAGCAGCAGAAGCCGATCCGCCAGCGACACCATCTCTCCGCGCCTGAGCCGAACGGGGGCGATGGTTATCTGGTCCAGGGCGCCCTGCTGTTCCCGCTCGTCGCGCTCCAGGGCAGCCATCGTGGCGTCGTACGTACGGTCATCCATGCGCCCGCGGGACCACCCTTCGGCCGCCCGGACCATTGCTCGGCGCGTTTCGGCGAGCTTCTCGGAAAGGGCCGCCGCGCGGGCAGCGTCGTTATGCGCGCCCGATTGGTCAACCGCGGCGCCCGCGATGTCGCCGCGTAGCTCTGCCGCCTTCGCGCGGACCTTCTCCAGCACGCCGGCCGCCAGCTTGGCCGCATCCGGCGTTCCGAACCCAACGCAGCCTTCCTCTTCCACCTGGCGACGGCAGTACGTGCGAGTCCTCTGGTCCTGCGGCCGATGATTGCCTCGCCCCCCACAGACGCCGCACCACAGCAGCCCGGACAGCGCATACTTCGGTTCCGCCAGCCTCGACGGCATGACCGCGGTCTCGCGAAGCCGCGCCTCCACTCGCGTCCAGGTGGCCGGGTCGACCAGCGGCTCGTGGGCGTCCGGCCGACTCGCCCCGCCAGCGCGCACCTCGCCGCGATAGGCGCGGTTCCGCAGAACCATGCGTGCCGTAGCGCCAGACATTCGCAGTCCGGTCACCGCGCGCAAGTCGCGAGCGACCTGCCTCACCGAGGCGCCCTCTGCGAAGTCAGCAAACGCGCGCGCGACGGCGGGGCCATGCGTCGGGTGCGGAGTAAGCCGGCCGTCCTCGCCGCGCTCGTAGCCCACCGGGATCTTGCCGTGCGGTCGCCCCGCCTTGGTCCGATGGTGAATCGCACTCCGCCATTCGTTGCCGATCTCATCGGACCGCATCTCGGCGATGGCCAGCAGGTTGGTCAGCATCCACCGGCCCGACGGGGTGCTGGTGTCGATGTGCTCCGTGGCCGACAGGATCGTCACACCGCGGTCGGCCAGCCAGGTCAGGAACTGCAGCGATTCCAGCACGTTGCGGCCAAAGCGGCTGATGTTGTAGACCGCCACCGCATCGATCGATCCGGCCTCGGCCAGCTTCCGGATCTTCTCGATCCCCGCACGCGAGAAGGTCCGGCCGGTCTGGTCGATGTCGTCGTCGATCAGTGCGACCTCTTCCATGTTCGCCGTCACGCGACGCATGGCGGCGACCTGGATTTCCGGGCTGTGGAAGTCGTCCCCGGCGCGGCCCATAACCGCGCTGACGCGCACGTACAGCGCGACGCGCTCAGGCCGGTCCGGCGTGGCAGCCGGCCGACGCCGGCTCATGACGCCCGGTTCCACGTGGCGAACCGCTCGTACTCCTCCATCCGGCGCCGGGTGTCATCCTTGATGCGTTCCACCTGCGCCTCGATGAGGTCTTTCCGCTGCTCGTCGTTCCAGGCCGGGTCCGCCTTGATCCGCTGGATGACCGGATCGCTGTCCGGGTCAGGCATGACGGGGGAGCCGCCGAGGTGGAAGCCGATACGCCCTAGGAGCTCGACGCTCTCCTGCCGACTGAGGTTCAGCGCGGTCAGGAGCGCACGCACCGTCTCGACCTTGACGTCGTTCTCCTGGGCGATCCAGCGCTCGATCGTGCGGGTGGTGACCTTGACCCGCCGCGCGAAGGCGCTCTTATTGCCGGTGCCCTTGGGGCCCGGGTCGAAGCGCACGATGAGCTGCTGGACCTCACGAGCCCAGGCTTCACGGTCGATCGGGCCCATTGGCATGGCCAGACTATACGTGACATGCGTGCCGCGACATTGCGGCATACGTGTCAACCTTTGATCCAGCGTGATGGCGGGCATCGGATAGCCCAGACGGGCCGATCTTTCCTTACGTAGACGCCGCTTTCGGACGTCACGTGTCGTCGTCATACAGCGCATCGTATGCGACATCCATGTCGCACTCAACTCCCCTTAAGTGCCAGTTGCACGACATGCATGTCGGGAGTACTGTGCGACATGTGAGTTACGACATGCATGTCGCACCGCCCCCACCTGTGGAGGTGAGGGCGGGCGTCTTCCTCAAGACCGATCATTTCGCGCTCGTGGCCAAGCTGCTCGACCTCACCACCGATGCTGCGCTCAGCCGCGCGATCAAGATGGACCGCATCACCATCAGCCGGGCACGCGACGGCATCATCGGCGAGCGCTTCATCGCCGCGGTGCTGTCGGTGTTCGGCGAGCACGCCGAGAAGCTCGCCAAGTACGGCGTCGGCGTCAAGTTCGAGGACCTGTTCGAGATCCGCGACAAGGCGGCCGCGGCATGACGGGGCCGGTTACGCCCCCGCCGCCGCCCGGCCCCGGCCGCGACGAGCCCTACGACCCGAACACGCCGGAGGGCCGCGAGGTGGCCGCCCGGCTGACTCGCACCCTCGCGGCGATCGAGATGGAGCTGGCCGCTGCAGAGGCGCAGGAGACCAGCCTCCGGAGCGCGGCATGAACGACCTCGCCATCTTCAACTACGCCGACGTCGAGGTCCGGACCGTCCTGGTGGACGGCGAGCCCTGGTTCGTCGCCGCCGACGTCTGCGCGATCCTCAACTTCCGGATGGCGTCCGATGCCCTCCGCAACCTCGACGAGGACGAGAAGGGGTACGCGCTTGTGCGTACCCCCGGCGGTGAGCAGCGGATGTCCACCGTCAGCGAGTCCGGCCTGTACGCGCTGATCTTCCGGAGCCGGAACGACAGTGCGAAGAAGTTTCGCAGGTGGGTCACTGACGAGGTTCTGCCGGCCATCCGCAAGACCGGCCGGTACGAAACCGCCCCGGCGATCCCGCAGACGTACGCCGAGGCGCTCCAGCTCGCCGCCGACCAGGCCCGCCAGATCGAGCTGCAGTCCGCGCAGCTCGCCGAGGCGGCGCCGAAGGCGGAGGCGTGGGACCACCTGGCGTCGGCCGACGGCGACTACGCGGTCGCTGACGCGGCGAAGATCCTGTCCCGCGACCCGCTCATCAAGATCGGCCGGGACCGGCTGTTCACGCTGATGCACCGCGAGGGCTGGGTCTACCGACGGCAGGCCGACCGCCGGTGGGCGGTCTACCAGAGGGCCGTGAACGCCGGCTGGCTGACGGAGCTGGCGTCGAGCCACTACCACCCGCGAACCGGTGAGCTGGTCCTGGACCCGCCGCAGGTTCGGGTGCGCCCGAAGGGCCTGGCCGAGCTGCGGAAGCGGCTGACCGGCACGCAGCAGCAGATCGAGGCGGCGTAGCGATGTACGCCCAGCGCTGCTCTGACGACTGGCCGCACGGCCCGCACGAGGTTCCCGGCTGCGACGGCTGCGGCAGGACCACCTTCGTGTGCGCCGGCCGCCTGCTGCCCGCCGACATCGAGCGCCTGCTCGACGCCGCGTTCGCCCCGGCCGACTCGGTGTGGCTGCGGTGAGCACCGAGGGGTGGCCGCCGAGCCTGCCCGGCTCCCCGCCCGGCCCGCCTCCGCAGCCGGACCCGAAGCCCCAGACGTAAGAAGCGCGCCACCCGTAGCCCCGGGCGGCGCGCAGCACCGGACACCCAAGCGATCAGAAAGGCAGTCCGATGACCCACAACGTACCCGAGCCGCACCGCGCCTCGCAGATCAGCGCGCTGCACGACTTCGCGCACTGGCTCGCGGCCAACCCGGATGTGCCGCTGCCGATCGACATCTTCGGCCAGAAGCAGATGGCGCATCCGAACTTCGCTGACGGCATCTCGCCCGCCGAGGGCCTGACCCGGGTGCGGGACTTCGCCGCCCGTCACGGGGTCGAGGTCGACGAGTCGAAACCCGACCGCACGTCGGCGGAGGTCAGGTTCGGCATCGTCCGGTACAGCCTGCTCACCTGGCACGAGGACGGCCGCCCGGGCGTCCCGGACGAGCGTGACGCCGAGATCGAACGCCTGCGCGCCGAGGTGGCCGAGCTGCGCGCCGGCCGCTCGTCCCGGTGCGGCGGGGACTGCACGCTGCCGGCGGGCCATTCGGGTGAGCACGCCTTCCGCGACGACCTCGGCCTGACCTACACCCGGGCCGACAGCGAGCCCGACGACCCGACGCCGGTAAGCCCGGGCCGGGGCGGCGCCCCTGCGGTCGGTGCGGTGACCGACGGCGGGCTGGTCGACGAGACGCCGGACGAGCCGGACGAGCCGGAGTGCAGCTGCGCCAGCACGGAGGCGAGCTTCTTCAACTGCGAGGTGCATGGCGAGCCCGCAGCAACCTTCCCTGCCGAGGCGCCGGCCAACCCGGCCCGCGTCCCGCTGCACGTCGCCGACGCGGTGAGCGACATCGCCACCAACGGTACCCGGGAGCGGGAGCCCGAGCTGGTCGACGTGACGCCGACGCCGTTCGATCAGGACGCCGAGGATGCGGCCGCTTTCGACCGGGGATTCATGGCTGAGCACCGACGGGCGATGGGCCAGGCCCGCTGATGGCCTCCCCGCTGCCCTGCCGCATCGCCGAGTGGGCTGAGCAGATCGCCCAGCTCGGCCTCCCGGTCGCCGAGGTCACCGAGTGCCCCGGCGACGCCACCCACCTCGCCAGCGTCCAGTACCGGCGTCCCGGCGTGGTCGTCACGGTCGCCGCGCACGTCTGCGTGTGGCACGCCGAGACGATCCGCCAGGGCACGCCCGGCCTGCTCACCCTGCCGCACACGCCGCTGACCGTGGCGCGCTGACACACCAGCTCCCGGGCCGCGTGTACCGGGGGGTCCGCGGCCCGGGCCCCATCTCCCCACCGACTTCTGACCTGCAGGAGATAGCAGTGACCGTCACGATTCAGCCCGACGACACCGGCGAGCACCGCCGTCCCGTCGGCGAGGACACCCGGATCATCCCGGCCTTCGACCCGCACGCCGATCTGGCCCGCCGCCCGGACGCCGAGCCGACGAACCAGTGGATGCGCCGCTCGTTCGCCCTGGCCGACATCACCACGGGCGAGCTGCCGCTGATCAGCATCCCGGCCGACCCGGAGTCCGCCGACCCGGAGCCTGTCAGCGAGGAGCCTGCCGCGCCGGCCGGGTACGCGGGCCGCCACCGCGTGCGGGACGCCGCCCCGCCGCCGCCCGAGGCCGCGCCGGAGCCGGTGCGCCGCGGCCTGCTGCTGCGGGCGCTGGCCCGGGTCGGCATCAACCTGGCGGGAGGTGCCCGATGAGCGTCTACACCGAGGTCGAACTGCGCTGTGACGGAGCGGGTGGGCCGTACGAGTGTGAGCCCGCGATCTACGCCAACACGGTCGCCCAGGCGAGGGAGGCCGCCAAGAAGGCGGGCTGGCTGGTCGGCCGCCCCGGCGGCAAGGACTACTGCGTGCGGCCGGAGCACCGTCCGGGCGGTGCCCGATGAGCCGCCGACCGCGCATCGTCATCGACTGCCCGCCCAACGAGGACGTCCCGGTCGGCTTCGACGTCAAGGTCCAGGCCGACGACGTGACCAGCGAATCCGAGCTGGTCGTGCTGCTGCTCCTGGTCGTCGAGAAGCTGACGGGCGTCAGCACCGACAGCTACGTGCGGCTGGTGGACGAGTGCCGCCGGGTCGCTGCGCGCGAGCACGAGGGCGGTGCCCGATGACCGCGCGCCGACCGCTGCACCCGCTGACCGTGCCCGAGGCGGAAACCCTGACCCGCCAGCTCGACCACGACAAGGTGCCTGTGACGGTGCGCGTCGAGGGCGCGTACCCCGGCACCGTGGTCCTGTGGCCCGCGCTGGCGCTGACCACCCGGCAGCAGGCGCACACGCTGTGCCTGGTGTGCCGCAGGACCGACGCGACGGTGCGCTGGGCCGGGGCGGTGGCGTGATGGCTTCCCACTTCCGAACCATTACCGCGGTCGTCCAAATCGACGATGACTCCGACTTGCGGGGTCCCGGCTACGCCGTCGAGACCGCCCGAAGGGGCTTGGAGTCATCCGGCTTCACCGTGCTCCGAATCCGCAACGAGCACAACTACTCCGGTGAACAACTGCCGGAAGACGAGCACAACGCGCCGATCATCGGTGACGCCTCCTATGCCGCCACCGACGGCGAGATGGCCAGGGCCGCCCTCGACGCGGCCCTGGCGAAGCGGGGCGGTGCCCGATGATCCGGGGGCTTCTCTACGCCATCGTCTGCGACATCTGCGACAGCGAGTTCGGCCGCCGTGGCGAGAACTGGTTCTCGCTCAAACAAGCGGCCGAGCAGCAGGGGTGGCGGTTCCACCGGCGCAAGGACGATCGGGTCGCCTCTCGCGGCGGCAAAGACTACTGCCCGTCATGCGTCCCGGCCTCCTGGGGCGGTGCCCGATGAAGCCGTTCAGCGGATGGCGCGCCGTGGGCCGGGCGATGAGGTGGGCGAGGCAGCAGGAGGGCGTGACGGTTGCGGTCGGCCCCGCTACTGAGACCGCGCTCGCTGGGGTCACCGAGAGCCGGTGGCACCGCGCCGACGCCGCATCGATCACCACGCGAATCCGGCAGGGCTCCGTCCGGTGCTTCGCCCCGGCCGGCTCCTTCGAGGCCTGCACCCGCTCGTTCGAGGGCGTCTACACGATCTATGCCCGCTACGTCGGAGACGAGAGAACCGCATGAAGATCCAGCGCAAGAACACCGCCCGAGGTCACTACTACGTCGACCTCGACACCGGCGAGCGCGTCAAGGGCGTCACCACCATCAACGGCGGCGGCCTGCCCAAGCCCGCCCTGCTCAACTGGGCCGGAGACGCCACCGCCGAGTACGCCGTCGACAACTGGGACGAGCTGGCCAAGCTGCCCTACTCCGAGCGGCTTAAGAAGATCAAGGGCGGCCGGTACGAGAAGCGCGACGCCGCCGCCAACAAGGGCAGCGCGGTGCACAAGATGGCCGAGCGGCTCGTCGCCGGCGAGAAGGTCACCGTCCCCGACGAACTGGCAGGCTACGTCGAGTCCTGCGTCAAGTTCCTCGACGACTTCCAGGTGCGCCAGGTCTACGTCGAGGCCGTCGTCTACTCCGAGGCCAACCGGCACGTCGGCACCTGCGACCTGATCGCCGACGTGCTGCTGCCGGACATGCCGGAGTACGCGCACATCAGCCGCGACGAGGAGGGGTTCAGCAGGGCGCTGTTGGACTGGAAGACCTCCCGGTCCGGCATCTTCGGCGACGTCGCCCTCCAGCTCGCCCCGTACCGGCATTCGGAGTTCCTGATCGATCCGCGGACCGGTGACGTGGTGGAGATGCCCGCCGTCGACTTCGCCGCGGGCGTGCACCTGACGCCGACCGGCTACCACTTCATCCCGCTGGAGACCGGCGAGGACGTGTACCGGGACTTCCTGTACGTCGCGGAGGTCGCCCGGATCGTCGACGGCCTGCGGGACCTGGTCGGCGACCCGATCGTCCCGCCGACCGCCTCGCAGTACGCGCTGACCAAGGTCGCCGAGGAGGTGCCGTTCTGATGATCGAGCCGAAGAACATCGACGAGGCGATGCTGGCGTTCCAGGCTGACCCGCCGGTGCTGATCAAGGATAAGGCGGCGCACCAGTCGAAGTACGCCGATCTGGTCCAGGCGAACGCGGTGATCCTGCCGAAGCTCAACGCGCTCGGTGTGGTCTGGAGGACCTGGACCGGGTTCCTCGACGACGGCAAGTTCGCGCTGAAGTACAAGCTGCTGCACGTCGCGTCCGGCACTTTCCAGGACGGCGTGTGGCCGCTGAAGCTGTCCGATAACCCGCAGCAGACGGGCAGCCAGGCTACCTATGCCCGCCGGTACGCGTTGACCATCGCGACCGGCGTGGCCGCTGAGGGCGATGACGACGACGGCGCGGCCGCGGCCGGTCAGCGGTACGCCCAGCGGGCCAACCAGCGGCAGCAGCGCGCTGCGGCGGCGCCGGCCGCCGAGGGCCCGGCCGTGCAGCGCACCCAGCGCCCGCAGGCGTCCCGGCCGCCGCTGCCCGGCGAGTCTCCGGACGGCAAGGTCGACCAGAAGCAGATGCGGCACATGCACGCACTGTGGAACGAGCTGGGGTACGGCGGCGAGGAGAACCGGGAGACCCGGCTCAGCCTGACCGCCCGGGTCCTGGGGCTGGCTGAGCTCAATTCCAGCTCCGACCTCACCCGCGAGCAGGCCGACCAGGTGATCGCCGCGCTGATCGAGCGCCGCGACCGGCAGCGGGCGGAGGCCGGCCAGTGACCTCCCCGTTCGCCGCCAACTTCACCCCGGACGACGCCGCTGTCCTCGCCGGCCAACTCTGGGTGCTCGCCGACCCGGCCCGGCTCCGGATCATCCACCTGCTCGCCGTGCGCGGCGCGATGGCCAACCGGGACCTGGAGGGGCCGATCGGCCTCACGCAGCCGACGATCTCGCACCACGTCCGGATCCTGCGCGAGGCCGGCCTGATCGTCAGCACGCAGGACGGCCACTGCATCCTCCGCGAGCTGGACCGGGCGGCGCTGAGGAAGCTGGCCCTGGCGATCGACCCGGCGGTGCGGCGATGAGCGCCTCGAAGGCCAAGGGCACCCGAGTCTGCGCCTGCGGGTGCGGCGGTCGGCCGGCCCTGCGGACAGCGGAGTACATCGGCGGGCATCGGCCGCCGCGCCCTCTCAGCGAGCGCCTATGGGCTCGCGTTGAGCGGAAGCCCTCCGGCTGCTGGGAGTGGCAGGGATACATCCACACCTCTGGCTACGGACAGACGGGGCGCGGACGTAAGGGCGAGGGGCTGATCTTCACCCACCGCGCTGCCTGGGAGGTTACGTACGGGTCCATCCCTGACGGCCTTTTCGTCTGCCACACCTGCGACAACCGTCGGTGCTGCAATCCGGCGCATCTCTTCCTGGGAACGCCGGCTGACAACGCGGCGGACATGGCCGCGAAGGGCAGGGGCCGCGGCGCCGAGGGCGCTCGGAACGCCAACGAGAAGTTGACCTGGGAGCAGGTTAAGCAGGTTCGCGACCGCCACGTTCCGGGAGTTCACCCGGCGCGCCGAACCGGCGGATCGACCACTGAGTTGGCGCGGGGGTTCGGCTGCAGTCGCCAGCACATTCGGAACATCGCCCGCGGGGACTGGAGGAAGGCGGCATGAGCGCCAGCAGGAAAAAGGGTACGGCCTGGGAGAGTTCGATCACCGCCTACCTGTCCGGCGCCGGGTTCCCGGGCGTCGAGCGGCGGGCGCTGACCGGCTCGCAGGACAAGGGCGACGTCGCCGGCCTGCCGCTGGTGATCGAGGCGAAGAACTGCAAGACGACCACGCTGGCCGCCTGGGTGGACGAGGCGTCCGCCGAGGCGAAGCACGCCGGGGTCGCGGTCGGCGTGGTGTGGCACCACCGGCGCGGGAAGTCCTCGCCTGGCGACGGGTTCGTGACCATGTCCGGCGAGGACTTCGTGACCCTGCTGGTTGGCGCGGTGCCGCTGCTGGCCGCCCTGGCGAAGAGCGACGAGCCGGCCGCGCTGGTCGCCGCGCTCGACAAGGTGCGCGGGCAGCTCGGAGGTGGGGCGTGAGCGGCAACCTGCCCACACCGTATGCCGAGCTGGCGGACATCATCGCGAGCCTCCCGCTGTTGCTGCGGGAAGCCCGGCGCACCCGGCGGCTTTCGCTGCGCGCGGCCGCGAAGGAACTCGGCATGTCGTTCTCGACCGTGTCGCGGATTGAGGCGGGCGACGACTGCGCGCTGTCCAATGCGATTGCAGTGCTGCGCTGGCTTGACCGGATGCCGATCGGAGGTGCGTCGTGATCGAGCCGACCGGCGAGATGGTCCAGGGGAGCCGTCGCGCGTGGGCGGAAAGCATGGCGCTCAACAACTACGGCGTCCCGGTCAGCCACTTCTTCGACATGACGGGGATCATCGCGTCCCACCGCGCGGCCGTGGAGGCCGTGCTCGCCATCGTCGAGCGCGACCTACGCGCTCAGATCGCCTACCGAATCCGCGCCGAGCTCGTGTGCTGCGACGTGTACGACCGCGACCACGACACCGAGCGGGCAGGCAAGACGCACTCGATCTGCTTCTGGGGCGAGGCTGCCGCGCGGATCGCCCTGGACACCAACACCCCGTAGATCCCCTCGCGGGCCGCCGTGATCCCTGCTCCGGCGGCCCGCGAGGCACAGACATAGGAGCACCCCATGAGCTACCTGAACCCCCACACCCACCGCCTCGACTACAGCAAGTCCATCGCCGACATGACCACCGAGGTCCGCGCCGTCAACGTCGAGAAGGGCTGGCGCGACGAGACCAAGACGTTCGGCGACTACATCGCCCTGCTGCACAGCGAACTCTCCGAGGCGCTGGAGGCGTACCGGGACCATCGGCTTACCGATGCCACCTGCCAGGCCACCCCGGCTCATGCCGCAGCCCGCCCGCCGAAGCCGGAGGGCGTGGGAAGCGAGTTCGCCGACGTGCTGATCCGGCTCCTCGACGCCTGCGACGTCTACGGCATCGACCTGGCCGCGGAGTACGAGCGGAAGCTGGCCTACAACCGCACCAGGCCCTACCAGCACGGCGGCCGCACGGTCTCCGACGGAGCACCCGGGGCGGGCGCCTGATGTTTGCCTCCATCAACCGCGGCCAGCGCGACATCCGCGCCGACCACCAGCCCGCCCCGGCCACCCCGCTCACCATCCGCCTGCGCCACATCGACGTGGAGCTGGCCAAGCTCTCCCGCAAGCCGCGCACCGTGGCCGCGCTCGCCGCGATCGACTTCTACCCGGACCGGCGGCTCGACCTGCGTCCCGGCGGACAGGGCGGTGCGCGCCGTGGATAACCTGCCGCTGGTCCTGCTGGCCGTCGCCGTCGCGACGCTGATCGCCGCCGTGATCCTGCGCGCCTTCGACCGGAAGCCGCGCCGCCACACCTGCGCCCTGTGCGAGCAGGACGGCCTGCCACTCACCCTCGGACTCTGCGCCGACTGCCGGACGGGGGTACGGCCGTGAACGAGTTCCCGAACGACTCGCGCGGCGACGTCCAGGTGTGGGGCCTCACCCACGCCCAGGCCGCCCGCTACCACGCCCGCCTCGGCACCTTCTGGGCGCGCCGGGCGCGGCGCCAGGCCGACAGCGCGATGCGGGCGACGAAGATCGCGGCCGTTCTGCTCGTGCCGCTGACGGCCCTGCTGCTGCTGCTGCTCGTCGCCGCAGCCGTCGGAGGGTGGTGAGCGCCGTGGCTGAGCTGTTCTACGGCAAATACGGCACCCGGATCGCCGTCCCGGACGAGGGCGACGAGAGCATCCAGAACTTCGCCTACAGCGGCACCCGGGCCATGCTCGCGGGCTCCATCTGGGAACTTCTTCCCGGTCCCGTGGAGCGGGTTCCGGGGGGCACCTACGACGGCGATGAAGTCGTCGTGTACCTGTGGCCCGTCGCCCGCGAGGTCGGTGAGCGCCGTGGCTGAGCGCCTACCCGTCTGTGACGGCTGCGGCCATTACGCCGCGGCGCATGCGGACAGCGGCTGTGCCGACCAGTTGGAGATGGCCCACAGCTCCCGGCCGTGTCCCTGTCGGCGTGCGGCCGGCGCCGACCCGTGCGCCACCTGCGGGCAGCCCGACTGCCCCGGCGACTGCGCGCGGTGCTGCGGCGAACGGTTCTGCATCGGGGTGTGCGGCGGGCGGGGCGTCAAGCCCGTACGGACGATCGGGGGCGTGCTGTGAGCCCCACCAAGCGGCCCGAGCTGCACGTCTTCGTCGACGCCCCGGACCTGGGCGACCCGCGCAGGGGTGTGCAGGTGTGCGCCCGATGCCAGCGGATCGGCAAGGCCGGCGACGCCAACCACACGATGCCGGACCCGGCCCCCGACGCGCGGGGGCGGGCCGCCGGCGAGACGAGGAGAGGCGATGCCTGACCACTCTCACGGGGGATGTCGCGCAGCAACCTGTCGCTGGTCCACTCGAAGCCGCGCCGCCGGCGACAACTGAACAGGAAAAAGCACATGACGTGGTTCAAGGTCGACGACCGCATCCACTCGCACAAGAAGGCCGTTCGCGCCGGGGTCCCCGCGATGGGGCTCTGGGTGCTTGCCGGCGCCTGGTGTGCCGACCAGCTCAGCGACGGGTTCATCCCGGACTACATGGCCGCCCGGATCGACCGCGACTACGAGGAGAACGCGGCCCGGCTGGTCGAGGCCGGGCTGTGGTTCGAGGCGGTCAAGGACGGCGACAAGGGATGGGCGTTCCACCAGTGGGCCGAGCACCAGCCGTCCGCCGAATCGGTCCTCGACAAGCGGGCCGAAGCCAAGGAGCGGATGGCGCGAATTCGGGCGCAGCGTAAGGCCGAACGTTCGGAAACTGTTCGCGCGAACACATCGCGAACCGAGTCGGAACGTTCGAGCGAAGTTCGCTCTACCCCGACCCGACCCGACCCGACCCGGCCCGACCCGACCGTTCTTCCTACGGAAGAACACCCTCAGAAGACTTCGTCTTCTTCGGACGCCCCGCCGCGCAAAGCCCCGACCCGGGGCACACGCATCCCCGGCGACTTCGCATTGACGGCGGAGATGGTCGCGTGGGGCCGCGAGAACGCGCCGAAGGTCAACGGCCGGTACGAGACGCAAAAGTTCATCGACTACTGGGGCTCCAAGTCCGGCAGGGACGCCACGAAGACCGACTGGGTCAAGGCGTGGCGCAACTGGATGCGCAAGGCGCAGGAAGACCTCGACCGATCCCGAAGAGGCCCCACCACCGGCGCCAACCGGCACACCGCCCAACGCCACGACAACCCGTTTGCGGAGGACTGACCCATGACCCAGCACATTGCCGACGTCGACCTCCGCGGGCTCAGCGCCAAGGCCAAGGAGTTCCTGGGGATCGACGACAGCCCGGAGGCCGAACGCGTCCGCCAGATGATCGCCGACGCCGACCGGGCCGAACTCGAAGCCATGCGGGCGCGCCAGGCCGCCAACCGCAACCGGGCCTACGCCAGGCAGCGACCAACCCGGTACGCCCAGGCCGGCTACGACACCCTGACGGAGGACCAGACACACAACGGCAAGATCGCCCGCTGGTGGGACTCCGGCCCCCGCTCCCTCGTGCTCGCCGGCGCCGCCCGCACCGGCAAGACCACCGCCGCGTACGCCATCACCAACGACGTCCACGCCCGCGGCGCCTGGACCGTCGTGCGCACCGCCGCCGACCTGTCCGCCGCGCTCAAGCCCGACAGCGGCGAGCCGCTCGCCTACCAGCACGCCGTCGAATGCGACCTGCTGCTCATCGACGACCTCGGCCGCGAACGCGTCACCGACTGGTGGCTGGAGCAGCTCCAGCGCATCGTCGACGCCCGCTGCTCCAACAACCGTCGGCTCATCGCCACCACCAACCACGGCGTGAACGCCACCGGCACCTACGACGACCTGGCCGAGCGGTACGGCTACCCGGTCGTCGAGCGGCTCATCGACGACGGCACGGTGCTTTTTTTCGACGGCCCCGCCATGCGCAACGTGGTCAGGGAGTGGTGACGATGGCCGACCGGCCCAGCCCCGACGAGCTCGCCAGCATCGCCATCCAGCTCGTGAGCCGCGTCCGAGACGAGAAAAGCGAGGCCAACGGCGCCTGGCTCCGCGAGGTACTGCCCGATCCGGAGGACCGCTTCCGGCTGTGCTTCGTGCTCGCCGCGGCCATCCCGGACGACCGGCCCTGGCTCACCCTGACCGCCTGGACGGTGCCGCGGGAACACCCCGTCGACGTGGACCGGGAGGCGCTCGACGAAGGGCCAGCACTGCGACCCGCTACCGCTTCGGCGCCGTGGGGGCGCGGTCCCATGCCGGTCGAACCCTGCGGAACGCCGGCAGCGGCCAGGCGACACCGGCGCAAGAACGAAGACCTGTGCGACCCCTGCATCCAAGCCGAACGAGACCAGGCCCGCCCCAGCAACCGAGCCGAACGGAACGCAGCATGACCAGCCCCGCCCCGAAGCCGCGCGCCTACCGTCTGCGCGACCATGACCACGCGCTACGCACGCTCAATGCGATCCGGCGCGACCGGAAAGTCACCTACGCCGACATCGCCCGGAAGCTCGGAGTGAGCCGCCAGGAGGTCGCCAAGTGGCTACAGGGCCAACGCGGGGTGACCGCGCACCGGGTTCCTGAGATCGCGCACGCGCTCGGCTACGACCTGGCGCTGGTGCCACGGGCCGGGGAGGACGCGTGAAGCTCGACGACCTGCGCTCGTACATGGTCGAACGGCGCAAGCGCCTCGGCCTAACGCAAGCAGCCGTGGCTCTGCGAATGGGTGCAGACCAGGCCGCCGTGTCGAAGCTGGAGAGCGGCGCGACCAAGGAAATCACCGTCGATCACATTGCCCGCTGGGCCTCTGCACTCGGCCTCGTTGCCTCGGTGCAGTTCCGGGAGCGGGTGGTTGTCCCCGTGGCATTCGAGCTCGATGCCGCCCCGGAAACGCAGGAGGACGCGTGAGCCGCCGTTGCTGGACCTGCAACACCGAGCACGACCTGGACGAGGCGTGCACGACCTCCATGCGCGGTCGAACCGTAACCGCCGCAGGTGGCCGCCTCGCCGACGACCTGACCGAACGGCCCGGGCCCGTCATCACGGCACGCTTCCCCGGTAGCGACGCCTGCTGCGGCGAGGGCATCGAAGCAGGCGACCGCATTCGCGCCGACGGCCACGGCGGCTGGATTCACGAAGGGTGCGATGACGAATGAGCGCGTTGGACTGGGAGGCGCTTCCCCGCATGCTCTGGGAGCTGTGCGACGGGCCATGCATGCGCCGTGGGCAGGACATCTACGCGCTCGACGTGCCGGGCCGACCACGGCAGTGGTACTGCCGAAGCTGCTACCTGGAGCTGTGGATCGCTGCGGGACGGCCCGAGCAGGTGAGCGCGTGAGCGCCCCAACCTGCGCCTGCGGCTGCGACCGGCCCGTGCCGGACGGGTACGCGGCGCCGGAGTGCATGGACCGCGCCCGGCGCCAGCTCGCCGAGATCGCCGACCTCGTGCCCGCGGCCCGCGACGTCGCCCACCGGCAGGCCCGGCGCGGCGGCGGAGGCGGGGCGAGCGGGAAGCCGGGGAGCTCGCTGCCGATCGACCTTGGGGCGACCGCGCGGCTCGACGCGGTGCAGAACGCGCTGAGCGGGTGGGTGCGGGTGATCGCAGAGGAGCGCGGAATCTGCCCTGAGATCCACGGAGGCGGCCGAACAGGGTCGGCTGGCATGGAGGGTATGGGTTCGGGCGGCCGAGACGATCTCAGGGCCTCTGCGCGGTGGCTCGTCGGGATGTGCGAGTGGATGCGGCACCGGGCCGAAGTGGACACGTTCCTGACCGACGTGGACGCCAGCGCGAGGGCGCTCCGGGGAGTCGTCAACGGCCCCCGCGAACGGAAGTACCTCGGCCCGTGCGGAGCCGACCAGGTAGCCGCGTTCGCCGAAGGACTCGCCGACACGGAACGGTGCGAGGGCGACGTCTACGGCTGGCCCGGCGCCGAGAAAGGCACCTGCCGGACCTGCGGCGCGAACGTGCTCCAGGCCGAACGGCGGGCATGGCTCGACGACGAAGTGCGGCAGTACGCGTACACCGCCTCCGAGATCGCCGCCGCCTACCCGATCAGGCGCAACACCATCAACCAGTGGGCCAGCAGAGGCAGGCTCGCGGCCCACGACCACAACGAGCAGGGACGGGCCAGGTACAACCTCGGCGACGTGCTGGAGCTGGCGGCCGGGGAAGCGGCGCGGCGGGAAGAGCGGCGGGCGGCCCGAGAGCGTGCCGAGATGGGAGCATGAGGGGATGGGTACCGCGATCGGAACTGCCACCATGATCACCATCAACGACGGTGAGCCGATGCCCGGCTCGTTCGCGGTGGAGGTCGCGGTCATCGATTACCAGTCGGACACCGCCAGCAAGCCGGACATGGCCTGGACCGCGGTCGATGACGCGGGCCACTTCCACGCCTATGCCACCGACGGCGAACTGCCCACGCTTGCAGCGCGCACCCGGCACGTCGACTGCGATGGAGTGCATGCCGGTCCGGTGCTCGATGACGTGTGCGACGGCTACGACGTCGTTGACTGGCACTGCCGCATCTGCGGCCAGGAGGTCCAGCCGGAACGTGTTCCCGACCGCGGCCCGAAGCAGATGCCCGGCCGCAAGCACTGGCACGCCGAGGTCGTCACGAGTCGGGAGATCACCGAGGATGCGGTCAGCGTGCGAATCCAGCAGGGCGGCAAACTGCGGTTCGGGGTAGCCCGGCCGGTCCTCGTGTCGATGGAGAGCGACGGGCCGAATGGGGTGCGGGTGGCAACGCGCCTACACGGCGACGGGCCGCTGGGTGAGCGATCATCTTGACGGCGGCTAGATCGTCTGTCACCATCGCGTGCAGCGGCAGAAGTGTCGCAACAGCTTCGAGGAGGCCCTCGCCACGGCGGGGGCCTTCGTCGCATCCAGACTCCGACGCTGCGTCGGTCGAGGGGGGACGCCGGGGCGCGGGATCGGGAAGCCGCGCCCCGGCACACCAATGCGCGCAGCCGGATGCGGAGAACGCCAGCCCCCAGGTGCATCCGCATGGCGCGAGCGGCTCCCCCTGCTCGTTGATGTCGCACTTCGGCGGCCGATGATGCTCACCGCAGGGTCGGCACCACACGTAGCCGGCGTCGGCGAACCAGCAGTCATCGGGTGCGCAGTCGCAGTCCACGACCTCAGCGTAGGTCTGCCCCGGCACGCCACGGAGGACGTTCTCAACGCGGCGCGATTACGCCCCTGATCCGCGACCACCACGAGGGTTGCTTCGGCCGCACAGCGGGCGGCGGCGGCTCAACGCAGGGAATCGGTCCGTGGAACTCGTTCGGCAGGCATTCGTCCTCGTACCGCTTGCACCTCGGGCAGTAGCCGTACATCGCGCCTGAGGTGTTCTCCTCGTAGACGAAGCTGTGCTGCGGCTGCATGCGCCCAGTGTGCCAAAGAAGCAGGCTGGGGCAACGGCAATCACTGAGGGGACGCCATGCAGCGAGCGATGCGCGTCTGCCCAGAGGCTGGCTGCCCCGAGCTGACACCAGGCGGGCCATGCGCCGAGCACCGCAGGCAGCGGGAACAGCGGCGCGGGACACGGCAGCAGCGCGGGTACGACGCGGCACACGACGGACTGCGCAGGCAGTGGGCGCCGATGGTCGAGCGCGGCGAGGTCGACTGCCACGAGGTGGTGTGCCTTATGCCCGACCGCCGCATCCTGCCCGGCCAGGACTGGCACCTGTGCCACGACCGCAAGACCGGCAAGCACCGAGGGCCAGGTCACGCCCGCTGCAACACCAGCGAGGGCGGACGAGCAGCACACGGAGGCTGAGCCATGACGCCCGAGCGTGCCCGCCAGGTGATCGCGCTCTACGCGCCCACTGCCCAGGCAGACCCTGAGGCGTGGCACAGCGTCATCGATGACCTCCGCAAGGAAGCCCTGAAAGCCATCGAGGCGGGTCACGAGCATCCAGCCGAACTGGCCGCGGCAGTGCTTGAAGCCGACGCCATCCCCGTCGCCTGGACGGCTTGCGCGTAGACCACGCTCAGTGACGAAGGAGTGGGGGGTGACCCCCAGGGGGCCGGGGCCGGAGGACCGCCGGGGAGGTCAGCCGGGGGCGCGCAGGGTTCAAGCTTCCAGAACGACCCAAGATCCGTCACGCAAGGTGACGGACACCGACGCCGCGCAAGGCGGCCGAGGGAGAGATCGACATGCCATCAGGTGGTGCCCGGAACCGGTCCGGGCCGCAGAAGGACCCGACCTCGCTGAAGTCGGCGCGGATCGGCCACTCGCTGACCTCGCTGCCGGCCGAGGGCTACGAGGGCGACGTGCCGGAGTTTCCGCTGCCGCGGGTGCCGGTCTACGACATCTGGTTCGAGAACAAGGAGCGGCACAAGGTCCTTGACCTGGAGGCCACCGAGGCGCGTCGTGAGCGCGAGCTGGAGCTGTGGGCATGGGCATGGAGTACGCCACAGGGGGCCGCGTGGGCGAAGGAGCCCTGGCGCTGGCATTCGATAGCCATGTGGGTCCGGACCTCAGTGATCTGCGAGTCGGCCGAGGCGACCGCGGCCGACAAGAACAGCCTGCACCGCTTCGCCGACCAGATTGGCCTGACCCCGGCCGGGCTCAAGGAGAACGGCTGGAAGATCGCCCCGAACCAGGTCGCTGAGAAGCGCGCCGAGCGGTCCGCCGCCGCGGCGCCGGCCGCGCCGACCGCCCGTGACCGCTGGCTCAAGGCCGTCGGTGGAGACGCCTGAGTTCGTCGTCGCCTGGCCCACCCTGTTCATCACCGTCGACTGGGTCCGGCAGCACTGCGTCGTCCCGGACGGATTCCGGCGCGGCGCCCCGTTCGAGATGTACCCGTGGCAGGAGTGGTGCACCCTCAACCACTACCGGGTCCGCGAGGACGCCGAGTGGGTCCCCGAGCAGCCGCTGCTGAGCACTGCGTTCCACAACCGCCGCAGCCTGATCATCGCCCCGCAGAAGACCGGCAAGGGGCCCTGGTCGGCTACCGGTGTGGCGATCGAGGCGGTCGGACCGGCGCTGTTCGCCGGCTGGGCGGGCAAGGGCGACGGGTGGGCGTGCTCGGATCACGGGTGCGGGTGCGGGTGGGAGTACGAGTACGCACCGGGCGAGCCGATGGCGATGCGCTGGCCGACGCCGCTGATCCAGATCACGGCGACGTCCAGTGAGCAGACGGACAACATCTACCGCCCACTCAAGGCGATGATCAAGATGGGGCCGCTGTCCGATCAGATGAAGGTGGGCGAGGAGTTCACCCGGATCCTCGGCACCGAGGACGACGACCCGGACTTGAGTCAGGTGCAGATCGTCACGTCCAGCGCACAGTCCCGGCTCGGCAACCCGATCTCGTACGCCGCGCAGGACGAGACCGGCATCTGGACCAAGCAGAACAAGATGATCAACGTCGGCGACACCCAGAACCGCGGCCTGGCCGGCATGCAGGGTCGGTCGCAGGAGACGACGAACGCGCCGGACCCGACGCAGCGCTCGCAGGCCTGGACGACATGGAAGTCCGACGCGCCGGGCATCTTCAAGTTCTGGCGGCAGCCGCCGAAGCATCTGAGCTACGCGAACAAGGCCGAACGGCGGAAGATCCACGCGTTCGTCTACGCGGGGTCGAAGCACACCAACCTCGACGCGATCGAGGGCTTCGCGTACGAGCTGATCGAAAAGGGTGAGTTGACCCAGGCCGAGCGGTTCTACGGCAACCGCGGCAAGGCCGGATCGGGGACCTGGCTCGACGAGATTCAGGCGTGGAAGGACCGCGCCGCTCCGCGCGACGTGCCCGACGGCACCGCGATTGTGCTCGGCTTCGACGGCTCCGACCTCGACGACTGGACCGGCTTCCGCGCTGAGACCCAGGACGGATACCAGTTCACGCCGACCTACGACGGCGGCACACCGACGGTCTGGAACCCGGCGGCCTGGGGCGGCAAGGTCCCACGTCTGGAGGTCGCTCGGGCGCTGGAGCAGCTGATGCGCCGCTACCAGGTCGTCCGCCTGTACGGGGACCCGCCCGGATGGGCCACCGAACTTGACACCTGGGCGGCCGAGTACGGCGAGAAGGTCGTCATCCGCTGGTACACCCAGCGCGTTGTGCAGATGCATGCCGCCGCCGAGCGCCTCAAGACCGACATCTCCAAGTCGGACAGCACCTTCACCCACGACGGTTGCGAGTTCACCGAGCAGCACGTCGAGGCCACGCACAAGGAAGAACGGCCGGGCGGCGCCAAGGAGAACCCGCGCTACGTGCTCACCAAGGGCGACGACGGTCGCAAGATCGACCTCTGCGTGGTTTCCGTCCTCACGCACGAGGCCGCCGGCGACGTCACCGCGGCGGACCTGTGGAAGTCCGCTCAGCCCATCGACAGCACCGTGCTGGTGTTCCGGTAGCCGAGAGGTGCGGGCTCGGGCCGGGCGTGTACCCCGGCGCTGTCCGGACACTGCATCAGCACTTCCGAGCCCGCTGGGCAACCATACGCTGAGGGAGGCGCCGTGGCTCTCTCCGAGGATCAGAAGGAGCTGCTCGGGCGCCTGTACGTCAAGGTGCGCCGCGCCGAGCGCCGCAACCGGGTGCTGGGGGCGTACTACGACGGCGAGCAGCGCGTCGAGCAGCTCGGTCTGGCCATCCCGCCGGAGCTGCGCCGGTTCTTGACGATCGTGGCATGGCCGGGCACCTACGTGGACGCCATCGCCGAGCGGGTCACCCTGGAAGGTTTCGAGCTGCCGGACGCCACCGAGGCTGACGAGGATCTGTGGCGGATCTGGCAGGAGAACAACCTCGACCGCGAGTCGAAGCTGGCGCACCTCGAGGCGCTGAAGTTCGGCCGCGCGTTCGTTGTGGTCGGCGCCGGCGATGCGGACACCCCGGACGCACCGTCGGCTGAGGGCGGCGACGATGACCGGCCTCGTGACGCCGCGACGCCGTTGATCACGGTGGAGTCGTCGAACGAGATGGCCGTCGAGCTGTCTCCGCGGACTCGGCAGCCGATCGCGGCGGCGAAGTTCTACACCGACGACGGCGTGGCGTACGCGACGCTGTACCTGCCGGACGTGACCATCTGGCTGGAGCGCAGCAACGCCGCCTGGACCGAGGTGGACCGCGACGAGCATGAGCTGGGCGTGGTGCCGGTAGTGCCGCTGACGCACCGGGAACGCCTGTCCCAGCGTGACGGACGCTCGGCGATGACCCGGATCATCGGCCTGACCGACGCCACCGCCCGCGCGTTGACCAACGCGCAGATCGCCACTGAGGCCCTCGCCGTCCCGCAGCGGTACGTCGTCGGCGCGCAGCCGGACGACTTCAAGGACAAGGATGGCAACGTCCTCACTGCCTGGGAGGCGTACTTCGGTGCAGTGTGGGCGCTGAAGAACAAGGACGCCAAGATCGGCTCGTTGACCGCGGCGGACCTGGCGAACTTCTCCGGCATCGTCAACCACTACGCCGCCCTGGTTAGCGGAGTGACGGGCCTGCCGATGCGCTACTTGGGCCAGGCCACGACGAACCCGCCGAGCGCGGAGGGCATCCTGGCCGACGAGTCGCGGCTGATCAAGCAGGTCGAGGACTTCGAGACGGGCGCCGAGGCGGCATGGGAGCGGGTGCAGCAGATCGCCGCCCGCTTCCGCGACGGCGAGTGGGACCCGCGGCTGCGGCAGATGGAGACGCAGTGGCGCTCGGCGGCCACGCCGACTCGGGCGCAGCAGGCGGATGCCGCGGTGAAGCTGGTCCAGGCCGGGATCCTGCCGGTCGAGGCGGCCTGGGTGGATCTGGGCTACTCCGCCGCGCGCCGTAAGAAGCTTGCTGAGATGCGCGCCGCCGAGCTGGCTCGTGACCCGCTCCGTGAGATCGCCGCCGGCCTGACGCCGCCACAGCCGGCGGCGACCGCCGCCGGCCTGGGCGCCGACGATGCCGACGCCGGCTGAGCTGGCGGTCGAGCACGCCTCGGTCCGGCGCCGGATGGCCGTCGCGGTGGCCGACGAGGCGCGCCGGGCGTGGCGGCAGGTCGACCCGGCCCGGATCGCGGAGTCGTGGATCGCCGCGATGGCCCGCCTGCTGCTGCTGGTCACCGGTGCGCAGCGCGCGGCCGCCGGCCGGTCGGAGCAATACCTGACCGACGTGCTCACTGCGCAGGGCCTCGACCCGGCGCCGGTGGCCGAGCTGGTGCCGGAGGCGCTGAGCGGCGTCGCTTCGGACGGCCGGCCGCTCGACAGCCTGCTCTACCAGCCGGTGATCACCGCGCTGACCGGGCTGCAGCGCGGCGCCACCCTGGACCGGGCGCTGGCCGGCGGCCAGGCGGCACTGGACATGATCGTGCGGACGCAGATCGCCGACGCGGGCCGGGTCGCGGACCAGGTGGCCATGACGGCCCGCCCGGACGCGACCGGGTACGTGCGGATGCTGGTCGGCCGGTCCTGCTCGCGGTGCGCGATCCTGGCCGGCCGCTGGTACGCGGTGAACGCCGGGTTCCGCCGGCATCCGCGTTGCGATTGCGTCCACATCCCGGGCCGCGAGGACACCACCCGCGACGCCCGGACCGACCCGGATCTGTTCTTCCGGTCGCTGTCGAGGGCGGAGCAGGACCGGGTGTTCACGAAGGCCGGCGCGGAGGCGATCCGGCTCGGCGCCGATATCGGCCAGGTCGTCAACTCCCGCCGCGGCGCGATCGGCCTCACGCCTGCCGGTGCGCGGATCACCGCCCAGGAGGCACGCGCGCTGCGCAATGGCCTGGAACGCGGTCGGCTTCAGCCTGTGGACGTGTTCGGCCGGCAGTTGGTCGTCACCACCGAGGGCACGACGGTCCGCGGCGAAGCCGGCCGCCTGCTCGGCGCCCGCGAGAACGGCGTGCGCGCCGATGGCCGGCGGTACCGCTCGGCTCGGATACCGCGGCTCATGCCCGAGAGCATCCTGCAGATCGCCGGCCGCGACCGCGACGAGGCCGTGCGCCTGCTGAAGCGTTTCGGCTACCTGCGATGACTTCCCGCGCGCGCAAGGCGCCCGGGCCGACCCCGCAACGGAGTCACCACCCATGAAGATCCACGTCCCGGCTTTCGGGCCGGACCTGCCTGTCCACCCGTTCACCGGCTTGACCGCGCTGGGCCTGCGCCGCAACGGCGCCCCGATCTGGCCCATCAAGGGCGGCTCCGGCGAGGGCGAGGACGGCGACACCGACAGTGCCGGCCACGACGACCAGCCGGGCGACCTTGGCGACGCCGGCAAGCAGGCCATCGACCGGATGAAGGCCGAGCGCAACGCCGCACGGAACGAGGCCCGGGAGCTCAAGGCTCGCCTGGCTCAGTTCGAGGCGGCGGAGCAGGCCAAGGCCGACGCCGACAAGTCGGAGGCCGAACGCCGGGCCGCCGCCGAGGAGCGGGCCGCGGCCGCCGAGCTGCGCGCGCTGCGCCTGGAGGTGGCCGCCGAGAAGGGTCTGAGCCCGGCGCAGGCCAAACGCCTCGTCGGTGCGACCCGCGAGGAGCTGGAGGCGGACGCCGACGAGCTGCTGGAGGCGTTCCCGGCCCGCCAGGCGGATCCGGAGAAGCCGAAGCGGCCCAAGGCGGACCCGTCGCAGGGCTCGCGCGGCAGCGACCAGCCGAAGGGCTCCGTGGCGTCCGGCGCCGACCTGTACGCCCAGCGCCACAAGAAATCCACCATCGTGACTTAGGAGCACGCGAATGAATCTCGGCCTCGTGACTGAGACGTTCGGCCAGGACGACCAGTCCTGGCTGGGATCCGAAGAGGGCACCTCGCGCGCCGCGTCGATCACGCTGGACACCAGCATGTTCGTCGCCGGTACGCACTACCCCAACGGCTACTTCCCGTCGGGCATCCTGCTCGGCCGGATCACCGGCACTGGCGCCGGTGGCACCGTCGGGCTGTACGGCCCGTACGACAACGCCGCCACCGATGGTCGCCAGGACTGCGCCGGCATCCTGCTGTGCGCCGTCGACGCCCCGGCGGCCACCACGGCGGACGTGCAGGGCGCGCTGCTGTGGCACGGCCGCGTGCTGGTCAGCAAGCTGCCGATCGCGCAGGGCACCGCGGGCGGGCCCGACGCCGGCGGCGCGTACAAGGCCGACCTCCCGCAGATCCGATTCGACGCCTGAGGCCGGGAGGACCTGACTCATGCTGATCAACCAGGAATACATCGACCCGGCCGAGCTGACCGGCTACGTCCGCGCCGCGCTGGCCGACCTCGACCGCAACCGGTTCATCCTCAGCCAGTGGCTGCCGCGCCGCGAGGTCGACGACCTCGTCTACCGGTTCACCCGCGGCGGCGAGGGCCTCACCGACGCGGCGACCGTGCGCGCCTACGACGCCGAAAGCCCGATCGGCTCCCGGCCGGGCGTCACCCGGGTCACCGGTGAACTTCCGCCGATCTCCCGAAAGATCCGGCTCGGCGAGTACGAGCGGCTGCGTCAGCGCCGCGACAACTCCGCGATCCGGACCGCGATCCTCTCCGACGCCGAGCGCATGGCCCGCGCGGTCGCCGCCCGGCTGGAGATGTTCCGCGGCGAGGCCCTCTACCGGGGCCAGCTGCAGATCAACGAGAACGGCGTGGTCGCCACGGTGGACTTCGGTCGCTCCGGCGGCCATTCGGTCGCCCCGGGCACCCTGTGGTCGACGGTCGCGACGGCCACGCCGCTGGCCGACCTGATCACCTGGCGCGACACCTACATCACCACCAACGGCGAGGCGCCGGGCGCGCTGCTCACCTCGTCCACCGTGGTGGGCTACCTGCTGCGCAACGCCGAGATCCGCGCCCTGGCCGGTTCGATGCTCGGCACCCCGTCGGCGGTATCGCGGACCGCGCTGGACAGCGTGCTGCAGTCCTACGGCCTGCCGCCGCTCTACATCTACGACGCGCAGGTGCGGGTGAACGGCTCGGCCACCCGGGTCATTCCGGCCGACCGGATCGTCATGCTGCCCGCGCCGGGCTCGCCGGACGCCGGCGAGGCCACCGACCTGGGCGCGACGCTGCTCGGCACGACCGCCGAGTCGCTGGAGCCGGAGTACGGCCTGTCCGGCGTCGAGCCGGGCGTTGTGGCCGGCGCCTACAGCACCAAGGACCCGGTGGCGGTCTGGACCAAGGCGGCCGCGATCGGCCTGCCGGTCATGGCCAACCCGGACCTCACCCTCGCCGCCGACGTGGCCTGACCGGAAGGACTAGATCATGGCCCGCAAACTGCGAACCTTCGTCACCGTCCACGAGCGCGACGACAAGGGCGAGCTGACCGGCCAGAGCGGCACGTTCGGCCCAGCCGACAAGCTGCCCGACTGGGCGGCGAAGGCCATCACCAACCCGGACGTCTGGGACGGCGAGGAGTCGGACGAGCCGGCCCGGCCGTCGGCTCCGGCGCCGGGTGCGGTACCGGCCCGCAGCGGTCCCGGCTCCGGCGTGGAGAAGTGGCGGGAGTACGCGACGTCGCAGGGCGTCGACGTTCCGGAGGGCGCATCCCGCGACGACATGATCGCCGCGCTCGACGCCGCGGGCAAGCCCACCAAGTAAGCACCCGGGCCGGCCGGGGCTCCTGCCGAGTCTCCCATCCGGCCGGCCCGGGCCCAGCTCGATCAGCAGAAGGAGGGGTGTGCGGTGGCGCGCGACTGGAAGAGCACCTACTCGGCCTCGGCCAGTAGCGCCACGCACACCGCGACCTTCCCTTCCGCGGCGACCGCCGGCCGCAAGCTGGTCGCGTTCGCGGTCGCCCCGGCATCCGTTGACCCGTCCGGCACCTGGACGGAGCTTGCCGAGGCGTCGGATCCGGCCCTGGGCGACCTGTCCATGTCCACCCTGACCGCGGCCGGCGGCGAGACGTCGCTGACCTGGGTCCGGGAGCCGTCCGCGAGCACCGCCCCGCGGACGCTGGCCGGTTGGGTGGAGTCGCGCGACGACCTCGGCCCGGTCCACGCCGGGACACTGACCACCTACGGCAACCCGAGCGGCACCACCAGCATCAACCTGGCGCCCGTGGTCACCACGGTGGACGGTTGCCGCATCTACGTCGCGGTCGCGACAGTCAACGACGGCACCACCTGGACGCCGACCATCACCGGCGCGAGCCTGACCGTCGAGGACGTCGTGCAGGGTCCGGCGCTCGGTGCCGAGCCGGTGCGCCTCGCGGTCGCCTCCGGCGTGGTGGCCGCCGGCACCTACAACATCACCATCACCGGCGTGCCGATCTCCCCGGCGATGGTCGTGGTCGCGGCATTCGAGCCGGCCAACCTCACGCCGGCCCCGCCCGCGGAGACGGCGATCGAGGCGGAAAACCGCCTGGTCGGCATCGACAAGACGACCTGGGACGTCAGCGGTGCGGGCGACCCGACCATCTTCGGCTACGCCACCAGCATGTACGTGGCCCGCGGCACGGGCATCGACCTCAAGGTGCACTCACCGTCCGCGGCGTGGACCGGCACGGTGTACCGGCTCGGCTGGTACGGCGGCCGCGGCGCCCGCCAGGTCGCCACGATCGCCGGCCCGCAGACCACCCAGCCGTCCGGCACGGTGGACGCGACGACCGGCATGGCGTCCTGCGCAAACTGGGCGATCAACGGAACCTGGAGCGCGCCGGCCGACGCGACCCCGGGCGTCTACGTCATCACGATCGCCCGCAACGACCTGGCCAGCGCGAAGAGCCACATCGGCCCGTTCGTCGTCACCGACCCGGGCCACGAGGCGAAGATCGCGGTCAAGCTGAGCGATTCGACGTGGCAGGCGTACAACCACGCCGGGGCGGACCCGAGCAACCCGCACGCCGGCCGGTCGCTCTACGGCCAGGGCAGCGCCAGCACTTTCACCGCCGACAAGACTCTGCGCGCGAAGGCGGTCAGCTACGACCGGCCGCTGCTCACCAGGAAGTACTACCCGCAGACGACCTTCTGGAATGCGGAATACCCCCTGGTCAGGTGGCTGGAGCGGCTCGGTTACGACGTTGACTACCTGACGTGCGCGCAGGTCGACGCCGACCCGACGCTGCTGCTCGGCCGCGAGGTCGTGATCAGCTCCGGGCACGACGAGTACTGGTCGGCCGGGATGCGCGACGCGTTCGTGGCCGCCCGCGACCACTCCACCCAGGCGTCCAACCTGCTCATCATGGCCGGCAACGAGGCGTTCTGGCGGATCCGGTTCGCGTCGGACCGCCGGTCGTTCGCCTGCTGGAAGGACACCCACGACGGGGCACTCAACGCCACCGGCCTGTACTCCGGCACCTGGCAGGACACGCGCAGCTTCAACACCGACCGGCGCCCGGCCAGCTTGCTCACCGGCCAGAGATTCCGGCTCAACGGCATCGCCGCTCAATCGCTGGTGGCGACCGCGGCGCACGCCGGCCTCCCGCTGTGGCGCTCCACCCCGGTGGCGGCGCTGACCGGCTCGGCCACCTGGGCCAGCCCCGTCGGGATCGTCGGCTTCGAGGCGGACGAGCCCGCGGACACGTCGAGCACCGAGCGCCCGGCCGGCCTGATCCGGCTGTCGCAGGCCACCACTACGGTCACCGGTGGCCTGTCCGACGACAACGGCAACGACTACGGCCAGTCCGGCACGTACGTCCACGCGATGACCGCGTACCGGGCTGCGTCCGGCGCCGCGGTGTTCGCCACCGGCACCGTGCAGTACTCCTGGGGCCTGGACGCGGTGCACGACCGCGCCGGGACCGCGGAGAGCCCGGTTCTGCAGCAGGCCCTGACCAACCTGCTGGCCGACCTCGGCGCGCTCCCGCCCGCGTACCCGTTCCCTGCCGGGCTGGAGATGCCGACCCCGGTCGCGCTGGCCGCGTACGGCTTCCCGGACGTCACCGCACCGTCGACGCCGGCCGGGCTGCAGGCCACGGCCGACCAGACGCAGATCGTGCTGACGTGGCCGGCGTCCACCGACGACACGGGCGTCACCGGGTACGACCTGTACCGCGACGGCGTGCTGGTCCAGGCCGGCGTCACCGGGACGACCTACACGTTCGGCGGGCTGACAGCGGGGACGACGTACACGCTCGGCGTCCGGGCCCGGGACGCGGCTGGCAACGTGTCGGCGTCGGCCACGGTGACGGCCTCCACCGCCGCCGGGATCCCGACGCTGTTCACGCTGCCCGAGCTGGACGCGTGGGTGCAGACGGAGGTCCAGGCGGCCACCGGGCAGCTGGTGCTGGAGCTGGTGACCACGGAGATTCGCGGCTACGTCGGCGCGGCCCGGTTCGACGTTCTGCCGTCCCTGGCTCCGCTCAAGCGCGTCGCCCTGGACCTGGCCCGCAGGATGGTCCGCAACGCTGCCGGGCTGCGGTCCACCAGCCGCCAGATCGACGACTACACGCAGACCGACACCTGGGCCACCGAGACTCTCGCCGCGGCCGAGCTCGATGACGCCGACCGCGCCGCGATCGACCGGGCGCTCGGCGACGACCGGCCGGCCGGCGCGTTCACCATCCGGCCCGCCGGCCAGCGGGACCACCACGCGTGGCCGCGGGGCCACTGGTGAACCGCGCCGAGACCCTCGCCGCAGGCCGGGCCGCAGCCGAGGCCGGCATGGTCGACACCTGCATCATCCGGCGCCCGGCCGGCGAGACGACCGACGAGTGGGGCAACACGACCCCCACGTGGACGCAGCTCTACGCCGGCCGGTGCCGGGTGCAGCAGCAGAGCGTCCAGGCGCAGGAGGAACGGACCGGCGAGGCGCGGCTGCTGATGGTCCGGCTGGAGATCCAGCTGCCCATGTCCGTGACCGGCCTGGAGCCCGAGGATCAGGTGGAGATCACCGCGTCGGCCCACGACCCGGACCTGCCCGGCCGCACATTCGTAGTCCGCGACCTGGCGCACGGCACCGAGAAGACCGCGCGCCGCATCGGCGTGGTCGAGCGCACCAGCTGAGGAGGCCGCCGTGGACTCAACCGTCGACCAGGTTGCCGAGGAGGTCCTGGTCGCGCACCAGCGTCGTGACTTCGGAAGCTGCCTGTGCGGCTGGGCCGAGCTGGGAAGGTCGCACCCGCGTCACCAGGTCGCCATGCTCCGCGACGCTGGGGTGCTCGTGGATGACGCGGCAGTAGCTCAGGCAGGGGGCGGCCGTGGATGAGCTGCGGATCGACACCACCGAGGTTGGGAAGCTCGCCGCCCAGATCGACCACGCCGTCGAGGTGCTGCCCCGCGAGATCCGCGCGGTGGTTCAGCGCGGCGCGTTCAACATCAAGCGGGACGCCCAGAAGCGGATTGGCCGCGGCCCGTACCTGCCCGCCTACGCCCGCTCCATCTCGTACGACTCGCGCGAGACACCGACCGGCGCGTGGGCGGAGATCGGCCCGGACAAGGACCGGCCGCAAGGCCCGCTAGGCAACATCCTGGAGTACGGCTCCCCGGGCCGCGCTCCGATCCCGCACCTCGCCCCCGCCCTCGCGGCAGAGGCCCCGCGGTTCGAGAAGGCGCTGGAGGACGTCGTGCTGAAAGCCCTCGGCCTGTGAACAGCTCACATGCGGCCCCGGTGCTGGCCGCACTGAGGGCGCTCACTCCGGCGCTGACAATCTCGGACGGCCCAGTCGACCCGGCCAGCCCGCCGGCCCTGCCGTACGCGGTGGCGTACGTGCACATCGACATGCCGGAAGCGGTCTCCCTCGAGGAAGTCGCCGACCGGGTGACGTGCACGGCGATCGTGCACAGCGTGGCGGGCAACGCCGAAGCGGTCCGCAAGGTCACCGACCGGGTGATCGGAGCGCTGGTCGGCCTGCGCCCGGAGGTGCCCGGCCGGTCCTGCTCGCGGCTGGCGATGGTCGACTCCCGGCCGCCGGACTGGGACCGCTCAACCGGCCGCCTCGTGATGACGCAGGCGACGGTGTTCGAGTACGTCAGCTCGCCGGGCTAGCGGCGCCGCAGGCCGATCACGACCGAGATGGCCGTGTACACCACGACGGCGACGAGCACGAACGTCCACACGGTCAGCGCACCACTCGCTCGCCATGCGAGCCAGCCGAGGACGAGTGCGAGCAGGGCTCGGTTGCCCTGGTAGCCGAGGCTCCACCGCGATCTCACCGGTTGCAGCGGCGCGGCGGCGGCCTCCTCGATGACCCGTTTTACGTAGGCCACCGGCACGTCGTAGCGGGCGGCGATCTCCGGGATCTCCCGGCCCGCCGCGTACTCGCTGGCCATCTGCGCATCTCGATCACTCACGGCCGCCACTGTACGGCGCGTCGGCACAGGTTCACCGTCCGTCGTCCGGCGGATCTCCACATCCTCTGAAGGGGGGCGCCGCATGGCGCAGCTCACCGCCGTGTCCGTCACATCGGCGGCCACGACCGTCACCGCGGCCGCCGTGTCGGCCTCGGACACCATCGCCCAGGCCGACGTCGGCACGAACGGCGCGCTGCTGATCGTCATCAACGGCGGCGGCGGATCGATCACCGTGACCCTGTCCGACCCGGGCAAGACCGCGCTCGGCAACGTGGGCACCACCACGCCGCAGACGATCCCGGCCGGCGCCGACCGCTGGTTCCGGGTCAGCCCCGGCCACGTCGACCCGAGCACCGGGTTCGCCACGGTCACCTACTCCGGCACCACGTCGGTCACGTACAAGCTGGTGCGCGCATGAGCGCCCCGCAGACGTACTGGCTGGCCGACCCGGACGGCTACCTGGCGCCCGCCGAGGGCGCCGCGCGCCGCGACGAGCTGATCGCCGCGGGCTGGGCGCTCGCGGACAACGGCGCCACCGACTCCAGCCAGGTGTGGATCTACCACCCCGAGCTGGGCGCGTGGGCGAAGACCGGCTTCGGCGCGCTGCCCGCGTTCGAGGCGCGTGGCTGGGAGCCGCGGGTGCCGCAGATGGCCGACGGCGACAGCGGGCCGTTCGTCGACCCGCAGCCGGTCACCACCGAGCCGAAGACCACCGAGGCCGAGCCGCCGGCGAAGCCGAAGACCGAGACGAAGAAGGAGACGGACCGTGCCTGACATCATCGGCGACGGCAAAGAGGCCTGGTGGTGGGTGCTGTCCATCACCAACCCGGCCGCCCCCACCAAGTCGGAGATCGACGCGGGGATCCGCATCTCGCAGTGGATGACCAAGGACGGCGCGACCGGCTTCGCCCCGGAGACCGCAGACGCGCCGACCAGCTCCATCGAGTCGACGTTCGACACCAACGTCAACGGGCGCAGGACGTTCTCCGGCCCGCGCATCCGGCTGAAGAAGCAGTCCGGCGTCGACACCGCGTACAACGCGATGACCCCGGACGCGACCGGCTACCTGGTGCGCCGCAAGTCGCTGGCGGCGACCACTGCAACCGCGACGGGGCAGGCGGTGCAGGTCTTCCCCGCGATGTGTGCCGAGACCGCCGTCCTCGACGTCGAGGACAACATGCCCGAAAGATACGACATCCCTATCAAGATCACGGCCGAGCCGAAGCTTCGCGCCACCATCGCCTGACCTGCGTAATCCTTCTCCGCCGCCTCCGAACGGGGCGGTTTTTTCGTGCCCGGCCGGTCTACCCGGAGCCGGCCGGGCGCACCATCCGGGATCTGGGCGGGAGAGTTCGTGACCACGTTCGCAGAGAAGCTCAAGCGGGCCCGCAGGCCGCGCCGCACCGTCGAAATCTGCCTCGCCGGTGACCTCGTTGACGAGTTCGAGCGGCTCGGCAAGAAGCTCCTCGAAGCGCAGCAGAAGCAGACCGCCTCAGCCTCGATCGAGGACTCCGGCGAGGTTGTCGAGATCGCGGAGCAGATGGAGGCGCTGCGCCCGCAGATCCGCGAGCTGACCGAGCCCTTCGTCATCGAGGCGATCTCCGGCACGAAGTACCGCACCCTCAAGCAGAAGTACCCGCCCCACGAGGGCGAGGACGGCCAGATCATCGACCAGGACAAGGCGCTCAACGTCCACGTCGACGACTTCGCCGAACCCCTGATCCGCGCCTGCCTGGTGGAGCCGCAGTTCAGCGACGAGCTGTGGGCCGAGACCCTGGAGGCGATCACCGACGGGCAGTGGGATGAGCTGTTCCACGCCGCGATCCTCGTCAACGAGGGCCGGTTGACCGTCCCTTTTTCGCCCGTCGCCTCCGCGATAGTCCAGAGCAACTCCAGCGAGTAGAGGCGGCAGAGCGGCTCGGCATCCCGCCGTCGCAGTTCGACGGCCGGGAGCCCGCCGAGGTCACCGAGCACGAGTACGACGCCGAGGGCCGGCTGGTCCGGTCGGTGACCACCCGGGAGCCGCAGTGGACCGACGAGGACCGCGACTGGATGTTGGGCCTCGCGCTCTACCGCTCCTGGCTGTGCCCGCTGTGCGGCGGGCTGCTGGAGGAGTGCACCAGCCACGAGGACGACGGCCCTGAGTACCAGGTGCGCCGCAGGCGTTGCCGGGTGACCGATGAGCGGCTCGCCGCCGAAGAAGCCGCCACCAACGTCGACCGCCCTCGCGCGGTGCTGACGAGCGTGATCAAGAAGGAGTAGCCGTGGCCCGCACCGTGACCGTCAAGATCGGTGCAGACGTCACGGACTTCCGGGCCAAGCTGCGCGGCGCCGGCCAGTCGATGCGCGAGTTCCGCGGCGAGATGGCACAAGCGGCCCGCGCCGGCCACCTCGATGAGGTGGCCGATCAGGCGGCTCGGCTCGGCACGGTTGGCGTGGCGGCGTTCGGCGGCGTCGTCATGGCGTCGGCCCGCTTCGAGAAGGCTATGTCCGGCGTCAACGCGGCCACGCACGCGTCCGGCCGCGAGATGCAGATGCTGCGCGATGCCGCCCTGGAGGCCGGCAAGGCGACATCGTACTCGGCGACCGAGGCGGCTGCTGCCGAGACGGAGCTGGCCAAGGCGGGTGTTACCGTTCGCGACATCATCGGCGGCGGCCTCAGCGGCGCGCTGTCGCTCGCGGCGGCCGGCCAGATGGACGTGGCCGAGTCGGCCGAGATCGCAGCGTCCGCCATGACCCAGTTCAAGCTCAAGGGCGCGGACATTCCGCACATCGCTGACCTGCTTGCCGCCGGCGCCGGCAAGGCGCAGGGCAACGTCCACGACATGGGCGCCGCGCTGAACCAGGCCGGCCTGGTCGCCTCGCAGATGGGCCTGTCGGTGGAGGACACCACCGGCGTGCTGGCCGCGTTCGCCTCGGCCGGCCTGATGGGCAGCGACTCGGGGACGTCGCTGAAGACGGCGCTGCTGATGCTGGCCAACCCGACCGACAAGGCCCGCTCGCTGATGGAAGAGCTGGGCATCCAGGTCTACGACGCGTCCGGGAAGTTCGTCGGCGTTACGAAGCTGGCCGGCTCGCTGAAGTCGCAGCTCGGTACCCTCACCCAGGAGCAGCGCAACAGCGCGCTCGCGACGATCTTCGGCAGCGATGCGATCCGGGCCGCCAGTGTGCTGTACGAGCAGGGTGCGTCCGGCATCCAGACCTGGATCGACAAGGTCGACGACCAGGGCTACGCCGCGGATACCGCCCGGCGCCAGACCGACAACCTGATCGGCGACCTGGAGCGGCTGCAGGGCTCGCTGGAGACCCTGGCGATCGAGAATGGATCCGGGGCGAACGGCGGCCTCCGGATGCTCGCCCAGGGCGCCAACGCGGCCGTCGACCAGATTTCCGAACTGCCTCCGATGGTGGGGCAGGGCATCACCGTGCTGGCCGGGCTCGGCGGCGCGGTGCTGCTGCTCGGCGCCGGCTGGGTGAAGGCGCGCCGGTCCACCGCGGCGGCCCTCGATGAGCTGCGAGCGACCGGCCCGGTCGGCACCCGGGCGGCGAGTGGCCTGCAGCGGGTTGCTGGCGCGGCCGGCAAGGTGGCCGGCGCGTTCGTCGCGCTGCAGGCCGCCGACGCAGTGATCGGCCAGTTCCAGAAGGATCTGAACCCGCAGGCGGAGGCCCTGGCCGCTGGCCTGGGCCGTTACGCGCAGTCCGGCCAGCTGGCCGGCGAGGCATCCCGACTGCTCGGCGGCGACCTGTCGAAGCTTGACGGCCAGTTCCAGATCCTGGCGGACTCCGGCGGCAAGGCGACGTGGGCGCGCGGCCTGCAGTCCGGACTGGAGTCGCTGATCCCGGGCCTGGACGGCACGGAGGGCAGCCTCGCCAAGACGCGCGAGCGGGTCACCGCGCTGGACCAGGCGCTGTCGCAGATGGTGCAGGGCGGCCAGGCGGACCAGGCGAAGGTGGCCTTCACGAACCTCTCCCGTGAGCTCGCCACTAACGGCGTCTCGATGGAGGAGTTCCGCGCGCAGTTCCCGGCATACGCCGCTGCCCTGGAGGTGTCCAACGGCACCACCGCGGACGCGACCGCCAAGACCGGCGAGCTCGGCGGCGCGCTGCAGTCCGGCACCAGCACGCAGAAGGAGTACACCAGCGCGGTCGAGGCGTCGGCCGCCGCGGTGCGTGGCGAACGGTCAGCGCTCAACGACCTGGCGAAGCAGTTGAAGTCCGAGGCCGACCCGGTGTTCGGGTTCCTCGACGCGCAGCAGAAGCTGACGGAGGCGCAGAAGGCCAGCGCCGAAGCGGTCAAGAAGCACGGCAAGAACTCTGCGGAGGCCAAGGAGGCCACGCGCAATCTGGCGCTGGCCGCCATCGAGCTGGAAGGCCGAGCCGGGGCGCTCGGGCAGACCTTCGACGGCGAGATGACCCCGGCGCTGCGGTCGACACTGCGGGCTGCCGGGCTGAGCGAGCGGCAGATCAGCGGTCTGGCCGGCCAGTTCCGGCAGGCGAAGGAGGACGGCGACGAGTTCGCCGGTCGCTACAAGGCGGACGTCTCGCTGTCCGGCTACGGCGGCGTGACCGGCCAGCTCGACAAGCTGCTCATCTACCAGCAGGCCCTGAAGAAGGGCATCTCGGTCAGCGCCGCGGCCAGTGCTTTCAATAAGAACGCGCGGCCGGAGTTCCACGCCGGCGGCTGGACGGGCCCGGGCGGCAAGTACGAGCCGGCCGGCGTGGTGCACGCCGACGAGTTCGTGATCCGCAAGGAGGCCCGGCAGAAGATCGAGGCCGCGAATCCGGGCCTGCTCGACGAGATGAACGCGACCGGCCAGGTCCGCGGGTACGCGACCGGTGGCCTGGTTCTGCCGTTCCCGGCCAGCGTGGCCGGCGCCCGGATCCCGTCGCGCGCCGAGGTGGCGAAGGCGGTTGGCCCGGTGTTCGACCGGGACTGGCCGTCGAGCCCGGGAGCCCAGCGCGGTGACTCCGGGGTCTGGCACAAGATTGTCCAGCTCATCAAGTCGACCGGCCCGTTGTCCGGCGAGTTTGGGAACGCGTTCCGTCCCGGCGACCCGAAGTGGCACGGATCCGGGCGCGCGGTCGACTGGATGGGCTACGAGCAGGACGCCCTCGCGTCGTTCCTCGCCAGCAAGAGGCCGCTGGAGCTGATCCACCGCACCAAGAGCAGGGACTACGCGTACACCCGCGGCGTCAACAAGGGCAGCTTCAACGCCGCGTTGATGGAGGCGCACCGCAACCACATCCACGTCGCGATGGCCAACGGGGGCGTGATCAACGAGCACGTCATTGGCTACGGCCGCAGCGGCGCGACGTACGAGTTCGGCGAGGCCGGTCCGGAGCGGGTGACCCCGCTGCGTGGCTACGCCGGCGGAGGCTACGTCAACGTGGCGCCGACGACCACCGCGCCGACCGGCTTCCGTCCGACCGGCACCCGGCTGGACTACCTGGAGTCGCTGCTGGCGGCCCGGAGCGCGGTGAGCGCGCTGACCGCGGCGTTGAAGGAGAACGGTCGCACCTGGTCAACGGCGACGGCGAAGGGGCGCGACAATCGCAGTGCCCTGATCGCCGGGGTCCGGGCGGCCCAGCAGGCGGCCGAGGCGAAGTACGCCGAGACCGGGTCGGTGAAGGCCGCGAACCGGGTCTACGACGACTACATTAAGCAGCTCGACCGGGCGCTCAAGGCGATGGGGGTCAACGCCAAGCAGCGCCGGGCGCTGATCAAGACGTACAGCGAGAAGCCGAAGTACGACCTGCCGGAGACGGCGCCGCGGGCCCCGTCGAACAGCTCGGGCCGGGTCCGGTCGATCACCGACCAGATGGCGGCCGAGGAAGCACTGGGCGACGCGAGGAAGGCGTTCGCCTGGACCAAGCCGACGTTCAACACGAAGACGGTGGCCGGCCGCAGCGAGCTGACCCAGCTGTTCGCCTACCTCGGCGCTGCCGAGCAGGCAGCGCAGTCGCTGTACGCCGAGGGCGGCAACGCCAAGGCGGCGACCGCGCTGTACAACTCCTACCTGGGCCAGCTTCGCACCATCCTGTCCCGGTCGGGCATGAGCAAGGCGCAGATTGACTCGCTGCTGCGGACGTACGGCCGGATCACCTTGTCGAAGAACGCGCTGGGCGGCGTGTACGAGCGGGCCGGCGGCGGGCTGCGGGAGGCGCAGATCGCGGCGGGCGGCCCGACCATGTACGCCTGGGCGGAGCGGGAGACCGGCGGCGAGGCGTTCATCCCGCGGCTCGGCGACAAGGCCCGGTCGCTGGCGATCTGGCAGCACGTCGGCGAGCGGTGGCTTCAGCAGCCGGTGTGGCGTCCCGGCTCGGCGGCCGCTGGCCCGGGAGTGGCCCGGCACATCACGGTCGAGGCGCCCATCACGATCGCTCTCGGCCCCGACACGATCCGCCGGCAGGTGCGCATCGAGGTCGACACCGTGCTCGGCGAGGTCGCAGCCGCCACCGTCTACCAGACCGCGTAGGAGGAACCGGTGACCATCGCGCCCGCGAACAGCAACGCGTACTTCGAGACGGACGCGGCGGGCTGGACGGCGTTCGGCGGCACGGCGGCGCGCAGCACCGCCCAGGCGCACCAGGGCGCCGCCTCCCTGCTGCTGACCGCGGACGGCTCGGCCACGTCCCGGGTCGAGTCCAACGCGGCGGCCGGGGTCACGCCCGGCACCGAGTGGCGGGCCGACGCCTGGGTGCGGTGCTCGGTGTCCCGCGGGGTCAGCATCTCGATCAACTGGTACAACAGCTCGTTCGGGTACCTGTCCACCTCGACCACGGTCACCACGGCGGTCACGGCGAACACCTGGACACAGCTCGCCGTCGCGGCCACCGCGCCGGCCGGCGCCGCCCGGGCCGCGATCAACGTGAGCATGACCGGCACGCCGGCGTCCGGGACGCTGCTGTACGTCGACGAGTCGATGGTGCGCCCGGCCGCCGTGCTGACGGCCACCCCGGAGCCGGGCAACGCCCCGCCGCGGGTGCTGCTGCAGCTGGAGTACATCGGCGCGACGTCGGCGACGATCGTCCGGACCGACCCGGACGGCACGTCGTCCCCGGTCCGGCTCGCCGAGCCGGCCACGCTGGACGGCTCCAGCCAGTGGGTCGGCTACGACTACGAATCCTGGTTCGGCGCGGCCACGACCTGGACGGCGACGACCAGCACCGGGGCGTTCATCAGCGCGCCGGCCACGCTGACGGTCGCGGACATCTGGCTGCGCCACCCGGGCGTCCCCTCGCTGAGCCAGAAGGTGGATTTCCAGGGCGAGGGCACGCCGGTCCGCGGCGTCGTCCAGGCGGTGCTCCAGCCGCTCGGCCGGGCGACCCCGATCGTCGTGAGCGATGGAGTGCGGAAGGCGAAGCAGGGCACCATCACGATCCGCACCAAGACGGACGCCGAGGCGGATGCGCTGCTGGCATTGCTCAAAGACCTGTCGCAGCTGCTGCTCGACATCCCACCGGAGAAGCAGTACGGCAGCACCCTGCGGCACCAGTACCTCAGCATCGGCGAGCTGACCGAGTCCCGGCTGCGCCCGGACTACTACCCGCACCCGTGGCGGATCTGGACGGCGCCGTACGTGGCGGTGGGCCGCCCGGCCGGCGGCATTGTCTCGCAGCGGACCTACACCACCGTGCTGGCCCAGCACGCCAACTACCAGGACGCGCTTGCTCGGTACGGCACGTACACCGACCTGCTGACGGGGGCCTGATGTACCCGGTGAGCCCGGCCTTCGCGCAGGCGCTGCGTGAGAGCCACACCGCGATCGTCCGGGTGGACGCCTACCTCGGTGGCTCACTGCTCGCCTCGGACATCCCGATCACCGACGGCAGTGTGAGCGTGGCGTCCGGAACCGGGGTGCGCCGCACGCTTGACGTGCAGATCGCCGACCGTGGCCTGTGGGGAACGCTCGACACGATCGGCGTCGAGCTGCGCCCCTACCGCGGCATCCGATACCCCAGCGGTGACACCGAGCTCGTGCCGCTGGGCGTGTTCAGCCTGGACTCGATGTCGATGTCGGTCGGCCCGTCCGGCGGGATCTCCGTGCAGTCGGCGCCGGACCGGTGGGCTCGGGTGCAGCGGCGTCAGTTTGAGACGCCCACCGCGGCGGTGGCCACCGCCCGGATCTCCGCAGAGATCGTGCGGCTCGTGACCGGCGCCGTGCCGGGCATCACCACCACGGTAACCGCCACCTCGACGGCCACGGCCGGACCGCTGATCTGGGAGCAGGACCGGGCCGGCGCCGTAGCCGACCTGGCCACGTCGATCGGCGCAGAGGCGTATTTCGACGTCACCGGCGGCCTGGTCGTGGAGGACGCGCCGCTGCTGAGCCAGACCCCGGTGTGGACGGTGGACGCCTCGCCGTCCGGGGTGCTGCTCTCCGGCGAGCGGCTGCGGGACCGGGCGCGGACCTACAACGTCGTGGTGGTCTACCCGTCCTCGGTGTCCGGGACGACACCGTACGCGCCGGTCATCGCCGCCGACACCGATCCGACCAGCCGGACTTACGTCGGCGGCCCGTTCGGCCGGGTGCCGTACCGCTACACCAGCCAGGCCGTCACCACTCAGGCGCAGGCCACGGTCGCCGCGAGGGCATTGCTCAACCGAATCAAGGCGGTCAACGCGCAGATCAACGTCGAGAGCATCGTCAACCCGGCGCTGGACCGCGGCGACGTGATCACCGTGCTGACGCCGGACGGCACCACGGAGCTGCACCTGGTCGACGCGGTCACCATCCCGCTGGCCCCGGGCGGCACCCAGCAGATCACCACCCGGTCGTCCCGACCGGAGGGTGACGTCCCTACCGGCGAGTAGCCGTTAAGCCCCTTTCCCCCGTCGGGCAGGCGCGAGGAGCCCCCGAAGCCGGGCCTCCCGAATCCACGTGTGCACGGTCGGCGGCTTGATGCCCCACTTCGAGGCCATCGCGGCGCCGGGGTTGGGGACGACGTTGGCCCAGAGCTTGTAGTGATCCGCCACCAGTCGGGAGAAGTCTTCACCGCTCATACCGGCGGTCCGGCGCAGCGGCGGCAAGTCAGATTCGGGGGCCTCAGCCGTGTTGGCGCGGTTCTCGATCAGCGAGATCGGAATCTTGCGCAGCATCTCGCCAGTGATCGCATCGGCTTCCAACTTGATTCCCGTGATGACCTTCCGGCCGTTGCGGTCGGGAGTCAGGCGCACGGACAGGCCCTGCATTTCAGGGGCGGCCTCATAAGTCATGCAGGAATCATCTCACAATTTCGGCTGGTTTCATTAGTCAGGAGTGTAGATGCTGACGAACACCAGCAAGCTCGCCGAGGCGATCAACCGCGACCGCCCTCCCCAGGGCGCGCCGTCCGCCTGGATGGAGCCCGCCATCGTCACCGCGGTAGCCCTCGGCGCCGCGGCGGAGAGCAACGCGCTCGTCACCGTGTCCTGGCGTGGCACCGCCGTCCAGGCCGCCTACCTCTCCTCGTACTCCCCGGCCGTGAACGACGTCGTGCTCGTGCTGATCCAGCCGCCCGGCGGCCTGACGGTCCTCGGCCGCATCATCGGCACCCCGCCCAGCTAGGAGGCTGCGTTGCCCACCACCCCTAACCTTGGCCTCCGGTACCCGGCGTTGTCGTCCGCGCCGAACGTGCCGTTGGACATAGGCAACCTGGCCGCCGACGTGGACGCCACGGCTGCCCGGCCGGTGTGCTACCTGGTGCAGCAGGTCGCGCAGACCGGCTGGACGTCCGCGGCCACCGTCCCGATCACCTGGAGCTCCGGCAGCGAGGTGATCGACACGCTCGGCATCCACGACGAGACCACCAACAACTCGCGGCTCGTGATCGGCAAGCGGCTCGGCTGGTGGCTGATCAGCGGCGTCTACTGCCCGGCCAGCAACGGGCAGGCCACCTACGTGCGCGCCATGATCACCAAGAACGGTTCGGTGATCCCCGGCGCGTGGGGCGGCCAGGTTCTCACCAGCGCCACCGGCTACGTCGGCGTGACCACCGGCGGGCATCTCGTCCAGGCGACCTCCGCGACCGACTACGTGGAGCTCTGGGGCCAGCAGTTCGCGTCCACCGGGATCATCGGCACCTCCATCTCCACCATGCCCGTCGTCTCGTCCGTCACCGCCGTCTGGCAGGGGGTCTGACCATGCTGCCCATCGTCAGGAGGACCGCAGGCCTGCGGTACCTCGGCACACAGGAGTCCGCGGACGGGATCCTCGCCGACCTTCAGACCCTGGTGCCCAGGTCCACGTGGACGGTCGTCTCCGCCGACGCGGACACCCTGCGGCTGCACGAAGTCGGCGAGTGGAGCGAGCAGGACCACATGATGCAGGCCGGCTGGTGGATGGTCGTCATCGCCGACCTCGGCTTCGTCGACTACCTCGACGACGCCCGCTTCCAGCTCCGGTACCACCCGACCGCGATCCCCGAGGAGGGCTGATGGCCTCGACGTTCGCCCCGGCCCCGCTCAAGGCCGCGCGCCTCTACGTCCTCGACGCATTCGGGATCGGCGAGCCCACCGCTGTCGGCATCGTCGGCGACATCTCGCACCGCAAGAACGGCTCGTCGTACCACCTCGGTGCGCCGCAGCTGCGCGACGACTCGTACTCGATCGTCGAGAGCTCCCGCGACCGGCACGGCCTGAGCGACGCAGCGAGCGCCCTCGACATCGGCAAGTTCACGCTGGTGCGCGGCGGCAAGACCCACACCCTGCGGACCTTCTCGGTCTGGCTGGTGCGGCAGTGCGAGGCCGGGACCGACGACACCCGGGACATCCGCGAGGTCATCTACTCGCCGGACGGCAAGACGGTGAAGCGCTGGGACCGGCTCGGCCGGCGCAGTACCGGCGACAGCTCGCACCTGGAGCACACGCACATCAGCTACTTCCGCGACAGCGAAAACCACGACAAGACGGCGCTGTTCCGGCGCTACATCCGAGAGATCGAGGGGGACGTCATGACGCCCGCGCAGGAAGCCAAGCTGGACAAGGCGCTCGCGCTGCTGGGCCAGATGCCGAAGGCCGTCTGGGACCACGAGGAGCAGGACCCGGTGGACCCGAAGCTGATGCGGCGCACCGGCGGCGACATGCGCATGCTCGACAAGCGGGCTCGCGACCGGCACGCCGCCCTGCTCGCCGCGATCACCGGTGTCGACGTCGACGAGCAGGCGGTCGCGGCGTCCGTGCTGGCCGGGCTGACCCCGGAGCGCATCGCCGCGGCAATCCCGGGCGACCTGGCCCAGGCCGTCGTCGACGAGCTGCACGCGCGGACCGCGCGCTCGGCCGAGTAGACCGGTGGCTGAGACGCGACCGGTGGGGCGCCGCGGGCGGGCCCTGCTCGGGTTCGCCGTCCTCGACGTGGTGTGGGGCGTACGGCTGAGCACCGTCGACCCGCACGCCACCGCTTTCTACACCTGGCTGGACGTGTCCATGCCGCTGTGGGTGTGGTCGCTGCCGTGGTTCGCGGTGAGCGCCCTATGCCTGGCGCAGGTCAGAAGCGCCTGCGACCGGGCGGCGTACGGCGCCGCGATCGGCATCAAGGTCGGCTGGGCCGCGCTGTGCCTGGGCGCGTGGCTGCTCGGCGGCGTAGGGGACACATGGCCGCAGGCCGCGATCTGGACCGCGTTCGCCTGGTGCGTGTGGTTGATGGCCGGCTGGCCGGAGTCGTTCGGGCGGAAGGGAGTCGCGTGGACGCCTCCACTGCCGTAGTCGTCGTCGGCGTGCTGTCGCTGGTTTCCGGCGTCGGCGCCAGCTTGATCACCAGTCGGGTCGCCGGGAGGACGAGCCGCACCAACGCCATGCTCGAGTGGGCGAAGCAGCTGCAGCAGTCCGAGCAGGCCGCCCGGAAGGAGGCGTCGGAGTCCCGGGAGCGCGCCGACCGGATCCGGGATGAGACGGAGGCCGAGGTGGAGGCGTTCCGGGAGAGGCTGGCCGACCTCGAGGCGAAGCTGCGGTCCGCGAACGACCTCGCCGACCGACTCACGGACACGCTGACCAGCGTGCAGTCGGAGGTGTGGCGGCCGCAGCCGGACATCGCCGCGCTGCGTAATCTCGTCGGCCGCCCGGCCACCGGCCTGAACGGGCGCTGACCTAACGGCCGTCGCGGCTCCGCTGCCGCGCGGTCAGGTACGCCCACGGGTCGTCCGGCCGCCGTTCCGCCTCGCACGCGGCCTCGATGATCGCCGCCGCCGCCCGGCCCCAGTTGCCGCCGTACTCGCGGTCGGCGACGTCCTGCACCCAGCGCCTGGCCGGCTCGGCCAGGTAGCCCTCCTGCTCCATCCCTTCATCATGCCCACCGAGGAGTGCCATGTTCCGCACCTACGGCAAGAGCATAATCGCCGCGATCTACGCGGTCCTCGTCGTTGCGATCCCGCTGGTCACCGGCGACAACCACGTCGACCCGGCCGAGGGCGTCACCATCGCCACCGCGGTCGCCACGGCCATCCTGACCTACCTGGTGCCGCTCGCACCCGGCGCGACGTGGGCCAAGACCGCCGTCGGCGCGGTGCTCGCCGGGCTCGGTCTGCTGTCCACGCTGATCGGCGACGGGATCGACGCCAACGACCTGCTGCTGATCGCCGCGTCGGTGCTCGGCGCGCTCGGCATCACGCTGGCCCCGGCCATCTCGCCGGCCACCGGTGCGCGGGCGGGGGCGGCTCGGTGAAGCCGACCGTCGGGCGAATCGTTCACTACGTCAGCTATGGCACGCCCGGGGGTGAGTACACCTCGCAGTGCCGCGCCGCAGTCGTGACCGAGGTGAACGGGCCCGCCTTCAACCCCGCGACCGGCCGTGACGCGGAGGACTCCACTGTTGTCGGTCTGTGCGTGCTCAACCCCGAGGGCATGTTCTTCAACCGGTCCGTGCTCCAGTCCGAGCCTGCCGAGACGCCCGGCGATCCCAACTGCCCGGATCGAGCCGAGCACGGGAAGATCTTCCGCTACTGCGCCTGCGGATGGCTGCCAGCTACCCCGCGCGGCGGTACCTGGCACTGGCCCGAGCGCGAGTAGCCTGAGGCTAAACGCCGTCGCAGTGGCGAGTCATCCAGGGCCCGGTAGCCAGTCCGGCCCAGGACGTGCGCGGGCGGCACCCCGTCGGCGTGGGATCAACGTTGGCCGAGGAGGTCCGCGCCCACGACCGGCGGGTCCTTAGCTCGTTGGGTTCCGTCACGGAAGGCCCCCGTCCTGCTCTTCGGAGCGGGGCGGGGGCCTTCGTCGTGTCCGGGGTCAGGCCCAGGGGAAGGTGATGCCGTCGTCGTCGCGGTGTTCGAGGACCTCCCGGAGCAGGCCGACCATCTCGTACGACATCCCCAGGTCGGGGATGTAGCCGCCGTAGGTCTCGGTTTAGCTGGTACGGGACACCTGGTCATGTAGGACCTCCTGGCGTTGTCCGTTGTCCAACTCAACGATCACGGTCTGCTCCGTGACCTCGGTGATCTCTCCCGCGGCCGTCCAGTCCGTGGGGAGCGTGTCGCGGTCGACGATGACGCGAGTGCCTGCGGTCAGCTCGGTGGTCATGGCGTCCTCCTGGTAGCGGGTGATGCGGGCGGCGGGCTTGCCGTTGCGGGTGAGGATGATGTCGGTGCCCTGCTGGGCCTGGTTGACCAGATCACCGAGCGTCTTCCGAGCCTGCTCGATACCGACGTTCTTGCTGCTCATGAGCTAAACCTTAAGGTCTTGCTGTCAAGATCACAAGGGGAAACCTTAAGGTTTCTCGGACGGGTGACCGAGGTCAGCACAACGCCCCCGCGCCATCAGGCAGCGGGGGCGCTTCGTCGTGTTCGGGGTCAGCGGCCGACCAGGATGACCACCGCACCCAGGGCGACCACGACGACCGCCAGCGCGACCGAGCGGACGGCGGCCCGCCACCGGGTACGGGCCACGCTGACGTAGCCGGCCGCGACCATGCTGGCCGCCGCAGCGGCCTCGTACCGCCGGCCCCCGGTGAAGGCCGCGAGGCCGCCGACGACCACCCCGAGCCCGAACGCGATCAACGCTCCCATGATTCACTCTCCGTCACTTCGCATGGTTCACACGGTTCGCACGGCACTTCGCATGGCGCATTCACATGGCCCATATACAGGACCCGGCCGGACCCGATCGCACGGTGTACACCGTGCACACGAGCCCGGCCTTGATTACTCATCGTCACACCGGGGCGGGCGTCAGGATGCGGTAGACGCCCCGCTGCGGCTTAGCCAGCACTGGCTCGTCGCCCGTGGTCAGCTCCCGCAGCGCCCCGTACAGCCACGACCCGGACAGGCCCGTCTGCGCCAGGACGTCGCCGAGCTCCGACGGCTTGAGGTACTCGGCGCCCGCCTGACCCAGGTCGAAGATCTTCGACCGGAGCAGGTCCATCGCCACCGCCGACGGCACCTTCCGCCCGTCGCCAAGCGGCAGCCGCGGCATGTCCGGCGGCACCCGGATCGGCTCAGCCGGGTCCACGTCGTCCGGCGGGTCGTCGGGGTCCACGCCCGGCGGTACCTCGTCGCCCTCGTCTCCCGGCTCGGGCTCCTCCGCCGCGTCGGCCGGGGCCGGCCGGGAGTCGGCGGCCGGCGCGCCGCCCCACCCCAGCGCCGCGGCGACGTCGGCCGCCCGCTGCTCGTCGTCCTCGATGAACGACCGGCACGGCGCCGACCACAGCTCCTGATCCCGCCCGGCCCACTCCAGGTAGAAGTAGCCCGGCTTGCCGTTCTTCCACTTCCACGGCATCGCGCCGGCCCGGATCGTGTCCTCCGACAGCGCCGCCTCGGCGTCCTCATCGCGTTCGACGCCGAGCACGACCCAGGTGGTGATGTTGCTGCGGGCCGAGGTGGGCAGTCGGTCGTAGGTGGCGCGCTGCACCTCGAGGATCAGGCAGATGCCGACCGACCGGACCGACTCTGCCAGGTCCACGACGGTCTTATTGCCGGCAACGACCGCGGCGGCCTCGAAGACGATGTACACCTCGAACGGCAGACCGCAGCCCTGCTCCCACTGCTTGAAGCCGCGCTTGCCCAGCTCGGCGGCCCGGGCCGCGACCCGCTCGCCGAGGGTTTCCAGCAGCTCGTCCGCATCGTCGGCGCCGGCCGCCACGGTCTTCGCCGCCCGCTTGAGCCAGGCCGGGAGCTGGCCGGCCTTGCGGGCGTCCGCGATGTGCAGGTCGACGTCGTTGCGGGTGGCGACCTCCTTGCCCAGGCGCAGCAGCAGCTCCGTCTTCCCGGAGCCGGACATCCCGACGACGCCCATCACGCCGACGGCGTTGCGGTGAGCCTTCGGGTCGCCGGGCAGGATGATCGCGGCGTCGCTGCCGTTCTCGGCCCGGCCCAGCACGATCGGTTCGGCGATGGACCTGCCGGGCGCCGACGGGCCGGGGTCGGGGATCGGGTCGCGCAGCTGGTCGACCGGCACGATCTCGACCCGGCCGCGCCGCTCGGAGTCCGTGCCGTCGATGGTGCGGATGGAGGTGGCCTTCACGTCGAGCAGCGAGGCGACCTCGTTCTTCGCCCCTGCCACCTCGCTGAACGTTCGGCCGGGCGGCATCTCGATCTCCGCCGAGACCTTCGCGCCGTCGATCTTCGGGCTGCCGAAGCGCGCGCCCTTGAGCTGCTTCACCGCGTCGGCCACCTCGCCGAACTCGCCGTCGAGCACCCGCCCGGCGCCGTCTGCGTCCCCGCGGGCCTGCCGCATGATCCGGTACACCGCGCAGGCCACCGAGATGAGCAACGTGCCGAGCAACCACGTGCCCAGCATCGCCTTCGACCAGGGGCCCTCCAGGATCGCCGGGATCAGCCATAGGCTGGCCAGCACCGTGTTCCCGGTGGCCATGAAGTTCATGACCCTGCCGCGCGGGATGGACGCGGCGAACACGAAGATCGCCATGCCGACGGCGGCCAGCGCCAGGGCGACGCCGGTCCAGCCGGCCGACGACGCGTCCCGGGCGAAGGTGTGGTGCACCAGCCACGAGCCGGGCAGCGCCGCGACACAGCACAGCGGTGCCACCAGGTACGGCCACAGCGGTATCCGAACGGTGTGGACGGAGCCGTACCCGTCGCCGGCCGGCCCCAGCTTCGGTTTGCGGCCCATCACATCGCCCGGAAGCCGTGGCTCGGGCCGCTCGTGTTGCCCCGCCAGCCGGCGGCCTCCAACTCCGGCAGGTAGACGGCCTGGTAGCGGTTGGACGCGGTGATGATGTACCGCGACGCCGCGACCAGCGCCTCGGCGGCCTGCGCGATCGGCTTGGACACCTGGTGGGCCCGGTAGACCGAGCTCATGTTCGCGATGACGAGGCCGCGCGACACCTTCCGAAACCGGGCGTCGGCCTCGGACGCGAAGATGCCGAGCTCCAGGGCGCCGGTGTGGAGGACGCGGCGCGCCCCCTCGCACCACTCCAGGAAGGTCACGTTGTCCTGCAGGGCTCCCTGGTCGACGCCCAGGAAGCCGGACCGCGGCCCGGGGTTGGCATGTGGCATTGCGTGCTTCTCCTTGATCGGGTGGGGTTCAGAGCTGACGGGCCGCGGCGGGCGGCTCGTGGGTCAGGTGCCACAGGGCGGCGCCCATGCCGAGCACGGCGACGGGCACGCCGGACACGGCGAGGGTGATCGGCCACGGCGCGCGTTCCCAGCCGGCGGCGACCATCAGGTGGTAGGCGGCCTGGCCGGCGAAGCCGAGCAGGAGGGAGCCGATCGCGGACCAGCGGGCGAACGCGCGGCCTCTTCCGGCGCCGGACAGCCACACCCGCAGCGCGTACGCGGCGTAGGTCTCCAGGCCGATCGGGAGCGTGATCGCCGTGTTGATCGCCAGGTCGTCGGCGATGCCCGGGAAGGGGTGCACGACGCCGAATCCGGTGAGGCGGCCGAGGTCTACCCAGCCGGCCCAGATCGCGACGATGGCGGGCGCGGCGAGCAGCAGCAGCGGCCACCGCGAGAGCTTTGCCGGTAGAGGGGTAGCGGCGGCCGGGCGTGGGTCTTCTGCGACCGCCGCCACCTGCGCGGATGCCCGCTCCGGGGGCGGGGTGATGGCGGCCGTCTCGGGCGCGGCCGGTAGAGGCTCGTGCCGGGGTCGCAGCCCGCCGCGGTGGTTCTTCCGGGAGGGCAGGGAGCGCAGCGTCCGGCGGCGTGCGGTGCGGCGCTCGGCGACCTCGGCGAGGAGGCGCTCGTGGACTTCGGCGGCCTTGGGCCAGCCGACCGCGAGGGCCTTCCGGAGTCGCTCGCGTGACGGCACGGCCCTCTCCTGGGCGGCGAGGTCGCGGGCCCTCGACATCAGGTCGTCGGTGGTCGTTGTGATGGTCACGAGTCGAACTGTAGCGGGGGGAGTTGCAGCCGTGCAACCCCCCCAGCTACAGTGACGTTTGCACAGGTACCCCCTACGATCACGACGTGGAGAACCCGTTGGCCGACATCGACGACATCGACAACATCGCCGACCCTGCCGAGCGCGCCAAGGAGGTCGGCCGACGCCTCAACGCGATCCCCGCCTGGAACGCGTTGCTGCGCGAGAAGCGGCAGGCCATCCTGCGGGAGATGAAGGCGGCGGGCATGAGCTACGCGGAGATCGGCCGCGCGGTGGGCATGCACCGCAACCGAGCCCAGAAGATCATCGAGGGGCCGGCCAGTGGCGGCCAGGGCGGGAAGGCGGACGAGGCATGACCGGCGACCTGATCGCGTTCCTGCGCGCCCGGCTGGACGAGGACGAGCAGGCGGCGCGAGCGGCCGCAGGAGGCCACCCGCACTGGAAGTGGGATGCGGCACCTGACGGGACGTTCTACCTCGATCCGGGCCGCAACGCGGACGATCTCGGCAGCGTCGCACTCCGCGAGGCGGCCGACCACATCGTCCGCTGGAATCCGGCCCGAGTCCTGGCCGAGGTCGAGGCCAAGCGCGCCCTGCTGAACTACATCGCGACGATGCGACGAGGTGGGCACGCGGCCTCGGTGAACGGCCGACCCGGCGCGTGGACAACCGTAGGCCCCGACCACCGCAAGTCGCTGCTGCGCCTGCTCGCCCAGCCATACGCCGACCATCCCGACTACCCGGAGGAGTTGCGATAGTGACCGCCGACCTGATCGCCTTCATCCTGGCCCGGTGGGACGAGCGCGAACGCCAGCTCGCCGAGGACGAGCGGGTGGCGCTGTCGGCAACGTCTGGGCCGTGGTGGCACAACCCCAGCAAGGTGTGGCTCGGCGCCCAGGCGTTCGAGGCGTACGACCTCGCCCAGGGGGAGGAGTTCGTCGGCTACGGCGAAAGCCCGCTCAGCGGCTGCATCGCGGCCACCGGACCCGGTGGGCACGCGCAGTCCAAGGCCGACGCCGAGCACATCGCCCGCTGGAACCCGCAGCGCGTGCTGGACGAGGTGCGGCGAGAGCGGGCCGAGATCGAGGCGAAACGGTGGATCCTCGCCCAGTACGGGGTTGCCCTCGAACGAGGTACCCACCGCGAACTGGAGATGGTGGTGCGGTTCATGGCTACGCCCCACGCTGAGCACCCGGATTACCGCAAGGAGTGGCGACCGTGACGGACCAGCCGGAGCGCCCCGAGCGCCCCGTGGTCCGCATCAACCTCGCTGTGGAGGCGCTCCGTCGCTCGCTTCCCGCGCCGGACCCAGGCCCGGTCGTGCAGGCTGCCGAACGCCTGCAAGCAGCCTTTGCTGCTGCCGGACCAGCCGCGGTCTCCGCCATCCGCGACACGATCGGGCGCCTGCGCCGGTGAGCATCAAGGCGGTCACCCCGGCGGGTGGCCGCTCTTTTCGCATCCCGGGGTTTCGGACCCCCGGTCTACTCGGACGAGGGATGCTCGCGGCGGCCCGGACTTGCGTACGGTCGATATCGTGACCGCTCTCGCCGATGAAGACTCTCAGCAGGTGCAACAAGTTTCTCAATGGGTGCAGCGAGCGTCTCGATGGGTGCAGCGGCTACTGCCGAGCCAGCCGGACTTGAACTCGCCGGTATGGATGGCCGACACGGCGGTGTGGGTGGGTCTCCAGTTGGAGCGGGGCTCCATAGAACCGTTCCCGCCGCGGTTGCCCGAGGGCGACGGCGGCGACCTGGCCCCCGATGCCAAGGTGGGCGGCAGCTGACCTGACCGCTCATGCGAACAGCCCCGGAGGCGAACCTCCGGGGCTGCTGCTTGGGGCTTCAGGGTTCAGTTGCCCCCGTTGGGCTTCGGCGTGGGGCCGCTGGCCCCCTCGCCACCCTTGGCCTTGCCGCCGTTGATGTGCAGCTCCATGTCGTTCCTCCTTGCGTCGGTGGGCAGATCCGGCAAGAACCGCCCTCGATGGATTCCATCGTCGTGGATGGGTGGGCAACGCGGAACGGACAGGCGGTACCACTTTGGTGGAACGCGGACCTCGAAGGGGGACACGGCGTCCCCGGATGATCCGTGGCGTTATCGAGGATGACGTACCGTCGAAGTGGCGGCCGGAGTAGCGGCCGGCCGCCTCACCCTGACCGCTACCAGGGGAGCCGCCACCATGTCCGAGATCGGCGACCGCATCTACGAACTGCGCGACGAGCGCGTACCGCGCCTCACCCAGCAAGACCTGGCCGACCGTACCGGCCTGAGCATCGACACGATCCAGAAGCTGGAACAGGGCCGCCGGGCCGGCTCGCTCCCGACGCTCTCGCGGATCGCCGAGGCCCTCGACGTCGACCTGGCCGCGCTCGTCGGCAAGCCCACCCACCTGGAAAGCGTCCCGCTGGCCGGCGGGCTGCTGGAGCTGCGCCGCGCCCTCACACCCGTTGTCGACCCGCCAGGCGAGCCGGCCCCCCTCGAGGAACTGCGCGCCTCGCTGGTCCAGGCGTGGGAGGCGTACTGGCGCGGCGACTACGACCTGCTGGCAACGTTCCTGCCCGGCATCATCACCGACGCCCGCCGGATCGGCGCCGCCAACGTGCTGGCCGAGGGCAGCCAGCTGGCCGCGAGCACCCTGGTCCACCTCGGCCACGCCGACCTGTCCCTGACCGCGGTCGACGCAGCGCTGGCCGCCGCCGAGGACCCGCTGCTGCGCGCCGCGGCGGTCGGCACCCGTTCCTGGGTGCTGCTGAACCAGGCCCGGCCGGCGGACGCCGCCGCCCTCGCGGTGCGGGAGGCCGACGCGATGGAGCCGCGACGCAAGTCGGCGCCGGAGGCCATAAGCATGTACGGCAATCTGCTGGTGACTGGCGCGACCGCGGCGGCCCGGGCCGGCGACGACGACGAGGCGCGGGATCTGCTGCTGGCCGCCCACGGGGCCGCGGTCCGGCTCGGCGAGGACCGCAACGACTACCAGACGGTTTTCGGCGTCTCGCAGGTCGTGATGCAGCGCGTCGACGCCGCCGTGGTGGCCGGCGATTACGTGCGCGCCCTGGACGTGGCCGCCGAGATGCCCCGGGCCGGTCGGCTGCCGCTCGCGGCCCGGTCGCGGCACAAGGTGGACCTGGCGCACGCCCATGCGAGCCTCGGCCGCTATCGGGACGCGGAGCGGCTCCTGCTGGAGGTGGAGCGGGAGGCGCCGCGGTGGATGCGTTACCAGGCGTTCCCGAAGGCCGTGGTGTCCCACCTGCTCGCCACACCGCGCCCGTCGAGCGCTGTCCGGGGGCTGGCGCGCCGGCTCGGAGTGCCAAGGTAGGACGCAGCGTCCGACCTCTCCCGGGTGACCTGCCCAGAGTGGTACCCGGCGTCCGTTCCGGCCGCGTGATCGCTGTCCCACGATCAGACGTGGCGGCGGCGGGCACGTCCAGCGTCGTGAGTGGTTGAGCCCGTCGCCGTCCCTGGGCGGCGGCGCGGCCACCCCACCGAAACCCCTGGGGCAGATCACCGGTCTCGTCGCCGCCCCTCCAGCGTGGCGGCCGGGATCCCGTTTTTCCACACCCGGCCGCCACCCCGCTACCTGGGGAGGACGGATGCTCACAGAGATCGCGCGCCACCTGCTCTACCGCCGCCGGGCCGCCGCCGCCCGCGCCTGGCGGGACGCTGAACGCGCCCAGGCCGCCGAGCGGAACGCCGCGGTGCGCCGGATCGTTGCCCAGGACGTGCCCGACCCGGCCGGGAGGCGAGGCTAATGCTCCGGACCGGTGACGTCATCCACGTGACGCGGGCGGCGAGCGTGCAGTTCGCCGCACGCCCGATCCTGTTCCGGGTCATCCGGGTGCTGAACTGGACTACGTACGAGGGTTGGGTCTGGCTCGACGGGTACGAGCTGAACGCGGCCACCGGCGACGCCGTGGACCGCCGGACCATCTTCGTGCAGCCCGCCGGACTGCAGCGGGTGGGCGGCGCGCCCGACCCGCGGGCCCGCAACGCCCGCACGCCGTCGGCGCGCCGGCCGGCCACCCGGACGAGTTCCCGATGACCGCACTGGAGGGCATGGCGCTGCGTCGCCACAACCGCATCGTGGTCGCCCGCCGCACCGGGTGGCCCGCCGGCGCGTTGGCCATATGTGAGCGCCTGGACGCCGAGCACCCGGGCTGGCACGCGAGCTGGCTGGGTCCGAACTACGGCCGGGGCTGGGAAAGGCCGGCCGGGTTCGCCGCGTGGCGGCCCGGCTGGTGGATGGTCGGCTGCAACGATCTGCGCCGGCTGCCGGAGGACGGGATCACCCGCAAGCCGGTGGCGTTCGGGCCGTCGGTGGCCGAGTTGGAGGCCCGGATCGCCGTGATCGAGGCGTTGCACGCCGAGGAGGAGGCCGAGGAGGAGCGGCTCTACTCGGCGATCCGGCGGGGCCTGCGGTGACCCACCCGGGCGGCGCGCCGCAACTTGAGAGCTAAAGTTCTGACCATTCGTCTGACCAGCCCAAACTGGACGGACGAAACCGGGCTGAAACCTCCCTCAAGGTGATCACCAGGGGTAGCGCGGTGATCACCTACGTCGTTCAATGGAGCCTCACGACGCTGGACGCCGATCTGAGGGGAGATCCGTTCATGCCGATGACACAGGTCGCCGTGGTCTTTGTGCAGCCCGGACCCTACGACGAGACGTTCGCATACTCCGCCATCACGTACTGCCGGAACCGGGGAATCTTCCCGGGATATGTCATCCACGGCAACTGGCGGGCCGTGGAAATCCTGCTTGAGGAGCGGCTTGTCCAGGCAGTCATCGTTGCCCGGAACGAGCATCGATTCGACCGCCGCTTGGGTAATGGTGCCGATACGCCCCGAGCTCTGCCGCCGCACTTCAACACCCGGAGGTACGAGTCCGCAGCCGCCGCCCGGGCTGAGGTCGTGGACCTCGCCGAGCGGCGCTCGTGGGCCAACACCAGGAGAATCCCGTTGCCCAGCCGCCACCCGCAGAAGGTAAGGCGATGGGGGGAAGGGCCCTCCGGGCAGCTCCTCACGTTGCTGTCATAAGTGTCGGTTGACGAAGGAGCACGGGCCTGCCAGCGCGCTGTGCGTCCGGGCAGGCCCGGCGGCGCCTCGGGGGCCGGCGCGGCGGGGCCTGCGGCCCGGCTGCCGCTCAGGCGGCCGGCGTCCGCTGCGGCGGGCCGGCCGGCGCGGCCGGGGCGTGGTCGTCGTCGAGCATGGTGGCCTCGTCGAACGGGTCGGCGCCGCGCAGCACCCGGTCGGCCCTCTGCCGATCGAACTCGCGGGTCCAGACACCGATCAGGACGGTCGCTACGGCGTTGCCGGCGAAGTTGGTCAGCGCCCGGGCCTCGGACATGAACCGGTCGATGCCGACGATCAGGCCGACGCCGTCGACCAGCTCGGGGCGGTGGGTCTGCAGGCCGCCGGCCAGGGTGGCCAGGCCGGCGCCGGTGACCCCGGCGGCGCCCTTCGACGCGATGATCATGAAGAGGAGCAGGGAGATCTGCTCGCCGACGCCCAGCGGGTCGCCCATCGCCTGGGCGATGAACAGCGACGCCATGGTCAGGTAGATCGCGGTGCCGTCGAGATTGAAGGAGTACCCGGTCGGCACGGCGATGCCGACGACCGGCTTGCTCACCCCGACGTGCTCCATCTTGGCGATCAGCCGGGGCAGGGCCGACTCGGAGGAGGAGGTCGACAGGATCAGCAGGAACTCGCGGCCCAGGTAGCGGAACAGCCGCAGGACGTTGATCCGGGCGACCAGCCAGAGCAGCGGGCCGAGCACGGCGAACACGAAGATCACGCAGGTCAGGTAGAAGCCGAGCATGATCTGGCCGAGGCTGATCAGCGCGTCCACGCCGGCCGACCCGACCACGGCGGCGATCGCGCCGAACGCGCCGATCGGGGCCAGCCACATCAGCATCGCCAGGATCCGGAAGACCAGGCGCTGGAACAGGCCGATGGCGCGCAGTACCGGCTCGGCGCGGTCGCCCATCGACTGCAGCGCGAAGCCGACCAGCAACGCGACCAGCAGGGTCTGCAGCACCTCACTGCTGACCAGCGGTGACACCAGGGTGGTCGGGATGATTCCGAGCAGGAAGTCGGCGGTGCTCTCGTCGGCGGTCTCGCCGACCTGCTGGTGGCCGGCCGCGGCGGTCGAGGCGTCCAGGTGCAGCCCGGAGCCGGGGTGGATGAGGTTGCCGACGAGCAGGCCGACGGCCAGGGCCACGGTGGACATCAGCAGGAAGTAGCCGAGGGTGAGGCCGCCGACCTTGCCGACCTTGGCGGCCTGCCGGACCGAGCCGACGCCGAGCACGATGGTGCAGAAGATGACCGGGCTGATCATCATCTTGATCAGGTTGACGAACCCGGTGCCGATCGGCTTCAACGCCACCCCGGTGTCCGGGGCGATCAGTCCCACGGCGATACCGAGGAGCACGGCCGCGATCACGGCCGGGTACAGGTAGCGGGTGCGATCCTTCATGCCTCGCCACTGTGGTCTAGGTCTCAGCCCGGATCACGATTACGGTCATTCTGTTCATCGTTCCGAGACGTGAGACGGCAACACATGACCCGACGGTGGAGTATCGCGCGGCAGCTGTTCGCGTTGCAGGTGCTGGTGGTGACCCTGCTGGTGGCGGCGTGCACCACGGGCGCGGTGCTGCTGGCCCGGCGGGACGCGCGCGACGCGGCGATCGGCGAGGTGACCGCGGTGGCCGAGACGATCGCGCAGTCGCCGGCCGTGATCGACGCGCTGGGCGCCGCCGATCCCAGCGTGCTGCTGCAGCCGTACGCGGAGAGCACCCGGCGGGCCACGCACACCGACTTCATCGTGGTGATGGCCCCGGACCGGACCCGGTACACGCATCCGACGCCGCAGCTGATCGGCCGGCCGTTCGCCGGCTCGGTCGGCGGCGCGCTCGCCGGCGGGGTGGTGGTCGAGCAGTACCGCGGCAGCCTCGGCGACTCGTGGCGCGCGGTGGTGCCGGTCCGGAACGCGGCGGGCACGATCATCGGCCTGGTGGCGGTCGGGATCACCACCGCCGCGATCAACCGGGATCTGCTCGCCCAGGTTCCCACCGTGGCCGCCGGCACGCTCGCCGCGCTGCTGCTGGCCGCGGCCGGGTCCGCACTGCTGAGCCGGCGCCTGCGCCGGCAGACGCACGGGCTCGGCCCGGCCGAGATGACCCGGATGTACGAGTACTACGACGCGGTCCTGCACGCCGTGCGCGAGGGTCTCGTGGTCGCCGGCCGGGACGGGCGGATCGAGCTGATCAACGACGAGGCGCGGCGGCTGCTGGGCGTGCCCGCGGACGGTCCGGCCGGCCCGCCCGCCGAGGTCGCCGACCTGATCGCCGAGCGCCGCCCGATGGTGGACGAGCCGATCCTGGCCGGTGACCGGATCCTGGTCGCCAGCCGCCGGGAGGCCCGGTTCGAGGGGCGCGCCCTGGGCACCGTGCTGACCCTGCGCGACCACACCGAGCTGCGGCAGCTGACCGGCGAGCTGGACTCGGTGCGTGGGCTCACCGAGGCGCTGCGGGCGCAGGCGCACGAGGCGGCGAACCGGCTGCACACCGTGCTGACCCTGGTCGAGCTGGGACAGCCGGAGGAGGCGGTGCGGCTGGGCACCGAGGAGCTGGCGCTGGCCCAGCAGCTGACCGACCAGGTGGTCGGCGCGGTGCGCGAGCCGGCGCTGGCGGCGCTGCTGCTGGGCAAGTCGGCGCAGGCGGGGGAGCGCGGCGTGGAACTGAGCGTCGACCCGTCGTCGTGTCTGGACGGTGCGCCGCTGCCCAGCCGTGACCTGCTCACCGTGACCGGCAACCTGGTGGACAACGCGCTGGAGGCGGTGTCCGGGGTGGCCGGGCCGCGCCGGGTGCGGGTGCTGATCCGGCAGGGCCCGGCCGAGGTGCTGGTCCGGGTCAGCGACACCGGGCCCGGCCTGACCCCGCAGCAGGCCGCCGCGGCCTTCCGGCGCGGCTGGTCGACCAAGCCGGGAGCCGGGCGCGGTGTCGGGTTGTCGCTGGTCCGGCAGGTTGCCGAGCGGTACGGCGGCAGCTACGGCATCGACCCGGCGCCCGGTGGCGGCGCGGTCCTGACCGTCCGGCTTCCGGTGCCGTCGTGATCCGGGTGCTGGTGGTCGACGACGAGCCGCTGATCGCCCAGGCGCACCGGGCCTACACCGAGCGGGTGCCCGGGTTCGAGGTGGCCGGGGTGGCGCACACCGCCCAGGAGGCGATGGGGGTGCTGCGTACCGCGGAGGTCGATCTGATCCTGCTCGATCTGAACCTGCCGGACCGGCACGGGCTGGACCTGGCCCGGGCGTTGCGGGCCGCCGGCAACGGCGCCGACGTGCTGGCCGTGACCTCCAGCCGGGACCTCGCCGTCGTCCGTCAGGCGGTCGCCCTCGGGGTGACCCACTACCTGCTGAAACCGTTCACCTTCGCGGCCTTCCGGGACCGGCTGGAGCGCTACGCGCGATACCGCGCGCAGGTGCGCGAGGCGACCGAGGTGGCCGCCCAGCACGAGATCGACCGGGTCTTCGCGACGCTGCGCGGCGGGTCGCCGGACAGCCTGCCGAAGGGACTGGACCCGGCCACCTTCGACCGGATCCGGGCGGCGCTGCGGGCCGCGGACGGGCTGTCCGCCGCCGAGGTGGCGGCCCGTACCGGCACGTCGCGGGTGACCGCCCGCCGCTACCTGGAGCATCTGGCCGAGACCGGCCGGGCGGTGCGCAGCCCCCGCTACGGCGGCCCGGGCCGCCCGGAGGTGGAGTACCGCCCGGCCTGAGGCTCAGGCGGCGGCCAGCCAGGCGGTGCCGGGCAGTTTCTTGGCCGCGTACATCGCCTGGTCGGCGTGGCGCAGCACGGTGGCCGGGTCGTCGCCGGGCACACCGGTGGCCAGGCCGATGCTGAGCCGGATGTGCAGCTGCTCGCCGCGCGTGCGGACCGGCGCGCCCACCGTGGCGATCACCTGCTCGATCACCGCCTGCGCGCGGTCCGGCGCGCCCGGCAGGACCAGCACGAACTCGTCGCCGCCGAGGCGGGCGGCGAGGTCGCCGGGCCGTACGGCCGCGCGCAGCGCCGCGGCGACCGTGGTCAGCAGCAGGTCACCGGCCTCGTGCCCGTACGTGTCGTTGACCTGTTTGAACCCGTCCAGGTCGAGCAGCGCCACCCGGACCGGACCGTCGTGCAGCGCCTCCTGGAGCCGCTGCTGGAACAGCGCCCGGTTGGCCAGCCCGGTCAGCGCGTCATGGCTGGCCGCGTGGTCGATCTCGGCCAGCAGCCGGGCGTTGTCGCGCAGCGTGCCGGCCTGCCGGACGGCCACCATCGCGGTCAGCACCACCGCGCTGAACGCCACCGCGATCAGGTCGCTGCGGTCCACGACCGCCGACCACAGCAACAGGCCGTCGACCGCGGCGACCGCGGCGTAGGGCAGCAGGCTGTACGGGCGCCGCCGCGGCGGCCGGCGGGCCGGGGCGGCGGCGGGCGCCCGCCACTGCGCCACGGCCGCCTTCGCGCCGAGCACGAAGATCGCCGGCAGCTGCACCTGGGCGACGTACAGCCGCGGGTCGAGGTGGACCAGCAGCGGTTGCAGGATCGGGGCGAACGCGCCGAGGAACACCGCGGCCGCCAGCAGCCGCAGCCCGCGCCCGTCGATCGCCGAGTACTCCGCCATGATCACCTTGGCGAGCGCGAACACCATCAGCACGGCGAGCACGCTGAGCGCCAGCGAGGCGGCCACCGGCGTGGTGAGCCCGGCGCCGAGCGCCTGCCGGGTGCCGAAGTGCCAGATGAAGACGGCCGAGGCCAGCGCCACCACGCCGGCATCCAGGACCACCCGGGCCGCGGAACCGGCCTGCCGGCCGCCGGCCGGCAACCGGATCAGAGCGTGGCACAAGGCCAGCAGCGCGGCCGCGTTGAGCAGCAGCGTCGCCGTCCCGGTGTACGACGAGCGCGCCCCCGGATGGCCGATCACGTCGATCGCCTGCGCGGTCTGCGCGGCTCCGACCAGCAGCGGCACCGGCGCCAGCTGCCGCCAGAACCGGCGGGTCGCGGCGGGCAGCTGCGGGTTGCGTGACAGCAGCCCGAAGACGGCCGCGACCAGCGGGCCGTACCCGGGCATGGTGACCCACAGCAGCCACGCCGGGCCGCAGGGGTGCACCGGCCACAGCACGAACCCGGCCACCGCCACCGCGAACAGGGCGAGGCAGGCGCGGGTGGCCAGGCGGGCCGGATACGGGACGCTCACTCGTCGAGAATCGGCAGCCGGCGGACCTGGTTGAGCCTGCCGCTCAACTTTGCCGATCACGTGCCGAACTGACCGGTTGTGACGGGTCTCCGGCGTACCCCCGCGTGGCTCGCCTGGCTGCTGGGCGGTACGGCCGCCGCGGTCGGGTATGCGCTGCTGCCCTACGGCTGGACGTCGGTGGTCATCTCCACGCTGATCTCCGCCGGCGCCTGCGCGCTGATGGTCGTCGGCGCCCGCCGGTACCACCGGCCCCAGCTGTCCGCCTGGTACGTCTTCACCGGCGGGGTGGCCGCCTGGGTGGCCGGTGACCTGGTGTTCGCGGCGCAGGCGCTGTCCGGTTCGTGGGCGTACCCGGCCTGGTCGGACGCCTTCTACCTGGGCGCCTACCCGCTGCTGATGACCGCGCTGTTCCTGCTGACCGGCCGGCGCGGCCCCCGGTCCGGCAACCTGATCGACTCCGCGATCGTGGCGATCAGCGTCGGGATCGCGTACTGGACGTTCGTGATCCAGCCGATCGTGGTGGACGACAGCCTGTCGCCGCTGGCCCGGGCGGTGACCGCCGGCTACCCCACGATGGGGGTGCTGCTGTGCGCGCTGCTGGTGCCGGTGCTGCTGCGCCGCGGGCCGCGCACCGCCGGGATGTGGCTGCTGACCGTGGGCGGCGTGGCCATCCTGGCGTGCAACGTGGTGTACACGCTGCTGCCCGAGGTGATGGCCGCCGCCGGCTCGTTCTTCTACGCCGGCTACCTGTTCGCGTACGTCTGCTGGGCGTCCGCGGCGGCCTGCCCGGCGCCGCCGGAGGCGCCCGCCGAGGAGGCCGACAGCCTCGGCTGGAGCCGCCTGCTGGTGCTGACCGCCTCGCTGCTGCTGGTCCCGGCGATCCTGCTGGTGCAGGGCGGCGTCGACTCCGGCCGGCTCGTGGTCGGTCTCGGGTCGATGGTGCTGTTCATGCTGGTGGTGTGCCGGATGTCCGGGTACATCGCCCGGGTGCACAGCCAGTCCCGGCGGCTGCGCGACCTGGCGATGCGTGACGACCTCACCGGCTTGCCGAACCGGCGCGCCTTCGAGGCGGAGGCGGCCAAGGGGGTGGCGGCCGGGCCGTGCCGCCTCATCATGATCGACCTGGCCGGGTTCAAGCACGTCAACGACCGGCTCGGCCGCGCCGCCGGGGACCAGGCGCTGGCCGCGGTCGCCGCGGTGCTGCGCGCCTCGCTGCGCGAGGGGGACGCGGTGGCCCGGATGGGCGCCGACGAGTTCGCCGTGCTGGTCCTGGACGCCCACGGGGGCGAGAGGGACGCGGTCGTCGCCCGGCTGGTCGACGTGCTGCGCCGCCCGATCGTCTCCGGCGAGCACGAGCTGCTGCTCAACGCCCGGTTCGGGGTGGCCGACAGCGAGCGCGGCGGGGCCGTCGCGGTGCCCGAGCTGGTGCGCCGCGCGGACACCGCCCGGTACGCGGCGAAGGCGGCCGGCAGCCAGCTGATGGTGTACCGCGCCGAGCTGGACGAGCGCGCCGACGCGGCGGTGCGACTCGGCGCCGATCTGCGGCACAGCCTCGACGACGGCGACTTCCGGGTGGTCTACCAGCCGATCGTCGAGCTCAGCAGCGGCCGGATCGAGGCGGTGGAGGCGCTGGTGCGCTGGCACCACCCGGTGCGCGGGCCGGTCAGCCCGGCCGACTTCGTGCCGATCGCCGAGGACAACGGGCTGATCGTCGAGCTCGGCGAGTTCGTGATGCGTACCGCCTGCCGGCGCTTCGCCACCTGGCGGCGCGAGCTGGGCGCCGACGCGCCGCGCTACGTCAGCGTCAACGTCTCCGCCCGCCAGCTGCGCGAGCCGGGCTTCCCGGACGTGGTGGCCGGGATCCTCGCCGAGTGCGGCCTGGAACCGGCCGCGCTGCTGGTCGAGGTCACCGAGACGGCCCTGTTCGGCGGCGGCACCGCGGTGCACGCGGTGGAGACCCTGCACCGGGCCGGGGTGCTGATCGCGCTGGACGACTTCGGCACCGGCCACTCGTCACTGGGGCTGCTGCGCACCGTGCCGGTGAACGTGCTGAAGGTCGACAAGTCGTTCGTCGACGAGATCACCGCGGGCGGGGGCCGGGCGGTGATCGTGGACGCGCTGATCCACGTCAGCAAGGGGCTGGGGCTGCGCGCCGTCGCGGAGGGCGTGGAGAGCGCGGGCCAGGCGGTCTACCTGCGCGAGATCGGCTACGAGTACGCGCAGGGCTTCTATTTCGGCCGGCCGGTCACCGAGCCGGACTTCGTCCCGCTGGCCACCACGTTCGCCTGAGCGGCGGGGGCGGTCACCGGCGGCCGCGGATGCCGTCCAGGGCGAAGACCGGTATCCGCTCGCGCGCGCCTGGGACATCCGCGAGGCCGGGCCCCGGCCCCGCGTCCGCCACACCGGGGCCCCGCGTGCGGGGACCCCGGCCTCGCGCTACCGGTACGAACCCTCGTCGGGCTCCTCCATCGACCGCTCGATCAGGTCGTTCACCGGCCCGGTCCGGACCTCCTGCTCCTCGTCACCGGGCTGCTGGTCGGCGTCGGCCGACCCCGGCCCGTCCGTGGTCACGAACTCGGCGAAGCTCTCCGGCTCAAGATCACTCATAACCGCCGTATACCCGCTCCCGGCCGGATGTAGCCCCCGCCCGGCGAAGTGCCGCCGGCGCACCGCGTCCGGCCGGACCGTGGCGTGGTCCCCCACCCGGTCCGCGATGTCCCGGCGGCGGGCTCGGTGCGGTTCCGGCTCGGTGCGGTTCCGGCTCGGTGCGGATACGGTCGCGGCGATCGGTGGGGTCGTCGGTCTCCCGTAGGCTCCGGCCGGATCCACGCCGTGTGCCTGTCCATCGTGGACCGATGCAGGTGGGCGCCGGCTGCCCACACGCTTCTCATCCGGTGGTTCGTCCGATACGGGCGCCGGAGTCCGCGACCGGCGACGTGCGTGACGGCGACCGCGGCCAGCGGTCCGGTTTATCGTGGGGTGTGCCGTTCGAGCCGGATCCGCCGCGGGGAGCCGGTAACCCGCACCCGGGTCCGTCGCCGGGCGGCGGGAATCCCCGCCCGGGTCCGCCGCCGGGAGCCCGCAATCCGCGCCCGGGTGCGCCGCGGGGAGCCGATAATGCCCGGCCGGGTACGTTGCCGGCCAGCGGGGATTCCCGGCCGGGTCCGTCGCCGGGCGGCGATCTTCGCCCGGGCGTCGCCGGGCCGCGCTCGGGACGGTGGCGCGGGTGACCCTCGTCACAGTCGTTCTGATGATCGCCGCGGTCCGGGTCTGGACCCGGGCCGGACCGGCCCGGGTGCAGCCGATCACCGGGCCGCTGGCCGCGGCGCTGCTGGTCGCGGTCTCCGGGCTCACCCGCGGTGAGTGCGGGCTGACGACCGCCGGTTTGCGGTACGGCCTGGCCGGCGCCGCCGTGATCGCGCTCGGGTACGCGGTGGCGGTGCGGGTCCCGGCCACGCGCCGCCTCTTCCGCACCGCCTACCCCCGCCCGTGGCGTACCGCGCTGTTCGCGGTGCCGCTGGCCACGGTGGTGTTCGAGGAGGTGGCGTTCCGCGGCGTGCTGTGGGGGCTGATCGACCGGGAGCGCGGACCGGCCTGGGCGACCGGCGTGACCGCGGTGCTGTTCGGGCTCTGGCATCTGGGCCCGGGCCGGCCGTGGACCGACGCGGTGGTCACCGGTGTGGCCGGGGTGGTGCTCGGCGTGCTGCGGGACGCCGGGGGCGGGCTGCCGGCGCCCGCGCTGGTGCACTGGGCCGCCGACGGGCTGGGTGTGCTCGCCGCCGCGCGGGTGACCGGAACACCCGATCAGTGGGCAGGGCCACAGTCGGGAGACGGATAAAGGGAGGTGCGCGGCGGGCCGGCCCGTTACGCTCACGCCGTGACACGGCGGGCCGGGGGGCTGCGCCCGCCAGTTCTGTCCGGACAATCCGCCGCGTGGGCCCACGCGGCCATTGGAGTTTCTGTTGAGTAGTCAAGCCGCGGCTGCGCCGGCCAAGCTCGACGCCGCCGTCCTCAAGATCGCCGGGGTCGTGGTCCTCGGCGCGATCATGTCGATCCTCGACGTCACCGTGGTCAGCGTCGCGTTGCCCACCTTCCAACAAGAGTTCGACGCCACGTACGCCGAAGTCGCCTGGACCATGACCGGGTACACGCTGGCGCTGGCCACGGTCATCCCGCTCACCGGGTGGGCGGCCGACCGGTTCGGCACCAAGCGGCTCTACATGACCGCGCTGGTGCTGTTCACCCTCGGCTCGGGCCTGTGCTCCACCGCCGACAGCATCGGCCAACTGGTCGGCTATCGGGTGCTGCAGGGGCTGGGCGGCGGCATGCTGATGCCGCTCGGCATGACGATCATGACCCGGGCCGCCGGTCCGGAGCGGATCGGCCGGCTGATGGCCGTGCTCGGCATCCCGATGCTGCTCGGCCCGATCGGCGGCCCGATCATGGGCGGCTGGCTGATCGACGTGGCCAGCTGGCACTGGATCTTCCTGATCAACCTGCCGATCGGCGCGGTCGCGCTGGTCTACGCGTGGTGGGCGCTGGAGAAGGACAACCCGGAGCCGTCCGAGTCGTTCGACTTCATCGGCATGTTGATGCTGTCCCCGGGTCTGGCCTCCTTCCTGTACGGCGTCTCCTCCCTGCCCGAGGAGGGCACCTTCGGCGCGACCGAGGTGTGGGCGCCGATGCTGGTCGGGGCGCTGCTGGTGATCGGGTTCGTGTTCTACTCGTTCAAGCCCCGCCACCCGCTGCTCGACCTGCGCCTGTTGCGCGACCGCAACCTGACCGTCGCGGCGATCACGCTGGCCGTCTTCACCGTCGCGTTCATGGGCGCCGGCCTGCTGTTCCCGAGCTACTTCCTGCAGGTGCGCGGCGAGACGACGCTCGACGCCGGCCTGCTGATGGCCCCGCAGGGCATCGGCGCCATGGTGACCATGCCGATCGCCGGGATGCTGGCCGACAAGGTGCCGGTGGGCCGTACCGTCCCGTTCGCGCTGCTGCTGATCGCCGCCGGGTTCTTCACGTTCACCCAGGTGGGGACGGACACGTCGTACGTGCTGCTGTGCGGTTCGCTGTTCGTGATGGGGCTGGGCATGGGCGGCACCATGATGCCGATCATGACGTCCGCCCTGCGTACGCTCACCAACCACGAGGTCGCGCGGGGCTCCACGCTGCTCAACATCCTGCAGCAGATCGCCGGCTCGGTGGGTTCGGCGATGATGTCGGTGATCCTGACCAACCAGCTCAACGAGTCCGCCGCCATCCCGGGCCTCACCGACCCGGCCACCGGCGAGCCGGTGACCGAGGCCGGGGCGGCGATCGGCTCCTGGCAGAACCCGCAGATCGCCCAGCAGCTGCCGCCGGACCTGCTCCAGCGCGGGCTGCGGTTCGTCGCGGACTCGTTCGCGACGACGTTCTGGGTCGGGTTCGTGCTGACCCTGGCCACGTTGATCCCGGCGCTGTTCCTGGCGCGCAAGCGGCAGCAGACGCGTGTGGCGACCGACGGGAGCGCGGCGCCGGCGCCGATCGTCATGCACTGAGGCCGGGCCGCGGTCCGGGCGCCTGCGGATTCCCTGGCGCGCGGACGGCCCGGCGGTTGTCCGCCTGATGCGGCAGGCGCTCCCGGTCGGTCCGGGGGCGCCTGCGCCGTTTCCGCACGCCGCGCGCCACCGGGCCGCGACGCCGGGCGCGGGGATGACCTGCCGGCGCAGAGTGGACCGCGAGAGCCCTATGCCGCGATCCCGGGCGCGGGGGCGCCCTGCCAGTGGGCGGAGTGGCCTGCGGGTCCCCTTCGCCGCGATTCCGGGCCCCGGGGGAGCTACCGGCGGGCAAAGTGGACCGCGAGAGCCCTACGCCGCGATCCCGCGCGGGGGTGACCTCTGCCGGGGCCGGTGCTGAACCGCCCCCGGACGCTTCACCGGCGCGCGTTGATCCGGACCGGCCCGCTGCGGCCGCGCCCCGCGCCGCCGGCCCGGCGACGGGTGGCATCGGACAATCAACGCATCGCCAATCATGAAAATGGTCCGGTGGCATCGATCTCCCGAGTGATCCGGAATGGGTGATGCGCCGGGGAGTTGATTTCCCGAGGCGGGAAACGCGAGAGTGGTGTCCGAAAAGTAAGCACTTGTAATAATTGACGGGTCATTTCTCCTGAGTGCGGGCCGGTGCGGCGCCCGGGTTGCTCGAAGAATTCGTTGATCCGGTGGGTCGGTCTCCGTCGAACGGCCGACAGAGCGTGCATGGATCGTTTCGCTCAGTTACTTTGTGGGAGTGCCCCCGCGTTCCGACCGGTGGCACGGAACGGTTTTGACCAGCCTCCTGCCGTATCCATGCAAATCTTTGTCAGATCGACTTCGCCGCACTCGCAGAATGGTGGCGGGTCGTCGGGAAAAAGTAATGCGCCAAGCGTTTTGCGGACGGGTCCGGCGCCCGGTCGCAGGCCGGCGCCCATCGACGAGGGTGGTGTGATGATCCGTGTCGTGGTGGTGCGGGACGAGGGATACTTCGGTGTTCCGGTGCGCACGTTCCTGGAGACCGAACCGGACATGCACTACGTCACCACCCTGCCGATCAACGCCGAACTGGCGCCGCGTGCCGCGCGGCTGTGGCCCGCGGTGATCGTGATCGACACGGAGTACATGGTGAGTCAGCTGCTGCCGATCGCCGACGAGCTGCACGCCGCCGTCCCGTCCTGCGCCATGCTGCTGCTCTGCGATCCGTCCAAGCGTGGGATGCTGCCGCCCCGGCGATGGAACGGCGGCCTCAACTTCCTGCTCAAGAGCGCCGCGGCCGCCTCGCTGGCCGACTCGGTGCGCCGGCTGGCGGCCGGCGAGCGGGTGGTCTCGCCGATGCTGCAGGCCGCCTCGCTCAACACCGACCGCGGGTTGAGCACCCGGGAGCTGGAGGTGCTCGGCCTGGCCGCCGAGGGGGAGTCGGTGAAGGAGATCGCCGGACGGCTCTACCTCGCCGGCGGCACGGTGCGCAACTACCTGTCCGCGGTGATCGCCAAGACCGGCGCCCGCAACCGGCTGGACGCCATCCGGATCGCCCGCAAGGAGGGCTGGCTGCGGTGAGCCCGAGGCGGGGCCTCCGAGGGCTGGCTGCGGTGAGCCCGAGGCGGGCCACCGGCGGGCGCGGCGCCGCCGGTCACCCGGGATCGCCCGGGAACGCCGGGAGACGGGCCGGCCCGGCCGGGTCGCGTAGCGTGGGACGTGATGGGTGCTGAACAGTTGAAGGTCCCGGCGTTGCCGGTGCTGCTGCCCCTGGGCGCGGTCCTCATGCTGCTCTCCTGGCTGTGGCTGCGCCGCCGGGACCGGCTCACCGCTCGTCGCCTGCTCGCCGCCTGGGCCCTGTCGTGGTACGCGGTGGCCGTCCTCGGCGCGACCATGCTGCCGATGTCGCTCTCCTGGGGGCCGGACGCCGGGTCGGCGGAGACCTGGCGGATCCTGCTGGTGCCGTCGCTGAGCACGCGCCGCCGCGACTTCGTGCTGAACGCGATGATGACCCTGCCGCTGGCCGCGCTGCTGCACCTGAACTTCGGGGTGACCGACCGGCTGCGGGTGGTCCGGATCGGTTTCCTGCTCAGCCTCGGCATCGAGACGACCCAGCTGATGCTGATCCTCACCCTGCACGGCAACCGCTGGGCGGACGTCAACGACCTGCTGTCCAACACCATCGGCACGATTCTCGGCTACCTCGGGTGGTGGCGTCTCATGCGTTCCGCGCGGGTGCGGAACGCGGTGACCGAGGTGCCGGCCGGGGTGCGGTGAGCCGTCCGTGGAACCGCCCGGCCGCGGCGGCCGGGCGGCCCGCGCCGCAGCGCTGACCGCGTGCCGCGCCCGCATCGCCGTCCCCCGGTCGGATAGTCGACGAAACGCTTGCGACGGCTGCCGCGAGAACGGTGCCGCAATGGCCGTCACAACCGTTGGTCGCCGATGTCACCGCTAAGGTGAGAATCCCTCGTCGACGGCATGACACATTCCTCTGAATGGCCGTCGGGTGACTCCGGACGGGTTTTTCGAAAAGGCGATCGACGACGCGTGCGGAACGGGCGACCGGGACGTGAGAAACATTCGCACAGCCCGTGACAAATGCTACTGCAATCGACTCCCCGGCGGCTGGAACGCTGAAAGCCGCGAATGGCCCGTGCGTGGCCGCAACGACTCGTGAACGCGATTTCTCACCGGGGCGGAGCGGGTTCCGCCGGCCGGTTCGGCGTTACGCGTCCAGCAAGGATCCGCGGCCGGTTGCCGCCGGCACCGTACGAGGGGGAATCTGATGCAGAGACGGCGAGCCGCTGGCGGCGGCCCAGCGGCGGGCGCACCGGCCGGCGCGCGGCCCGGTCCGGGTCCGGCGGGCGCACCGGTGGGCGCGCGGCCCGCCCGGCGCGTGCCGTGGTGGCGTGCGGCGCTGCCCGGCCGGGCGGCGCGCGCCGGCGCCGACGCGCTCGCCCTGGCGACGGCGCTGTTCGTGGCGACCCTGCTGCGCCACGACGGGCGGCTGGACCACCTCGACGGCGCCGGCCTGGCGGCGCTCGGCGCGGTCGCCGCGCTGGCGCACACCGGCGCCGGGGTCGTGTCCGGCCTCTACACCGGACGGTGGTCGTACGGCTGCTTCGAGGAGATCCTGGCGCTGGCCAAGACCGCCGCGGTGACCACACCGGCGGTGCTGGTGCTGGACACGCTGCTGGGCCGGTTGGCGCCCCGTTCGGCGATCATCGCCGCCGGGCTGATCGGCCTGGTCCTGGCCGCCGGCGTCCGGTACGCCGTGCGCCTGCTGCACGACCAGCGCCTGCGCCCGCACCCCGAGGCCGGCAGCCGGGTCGTGGTGATGGGCGCCGGCGAGGGCGCCACCCAGGTGATCCGCGCCATGCTGCGCAGCCCGTCCAGCCCGTACGTCCCGGTCGCCCTGCTCGACGACGACCCCACCAAGCGGGCCCTGCAGATCATGGGCGTGCCGGTGGCCGGCGACCGGCACGCGATGGCCGAGGTGGTCCGCCGGTTCCGCGCCGACGCCGTGGTGATCGCCATCCCCAGCGCCGGCGCCGACCTGATCCGTTCGCTCACCGACCTGGCCGCCCCGCTGGAGGTGGAGGTCAAAGTGGTCCCGCCGGTGGCCGAGCTGTTCGGCCGCACCGTGCGGGTCGAGGACATCCGCCCGGTCGGGCACGCCGACCTGCTCGGCCGCCGGGAGATCACCATCGACCTGGCCGCGGTCGCCGGTTACCTGCAGGGCCGCCGGGTACTGGTCACCGGGGCCGGCGGCTCGATCGGCGCCGAGCTGTGCCGGCAGGTCGCCCGGTTCCACCCGGCCCGGCTGGTGATGCTCGACCGTGACGAGTCCGGCCTGCACGCGGTGCAGCTGTCGCTGGACGGCCGAGGCCTGCTCGACGACCGCAACCTGGTCGTCGCCGACATCCGCGACCAGCAGCGCCTCGACGAGGTGTTCGCCGAGCACAAGCCGCACGTGGTGTTCCACGCGGCGGCGCTCAAGCACCTGCCCCTGCTGCAGATGCACCCCGCCGAGGCTCTCAAGACCAACATCCTGGGTACGTACCAGATCCTGCAGACCGCGCTGCGGCACCACGTCGACCGGCTGGTCAACATCTCCACCGACAAGGCCGCCGACCCGTGCAGCGTGCTCGGCTACTCCAAGCGGATCGCCGAACGGCTCACCGCCGCCGCCGACGCGGCCACCACCGGCACGTACGCCAGCGTCCGGTTCGGCAACGTGCTCGGCAGCCGCGGGTCGGTGCTGACCGCGTTCACCGCGCAGGTCGAGGCGGGCGGCCCGATCACCGTCACCCACCCGGACGTGACCCGGTACTTCATGACCGTGCAGGAGGCCGTCCGGCTGGTCGTGCAGGCCGGCGCGGTGGACAGCCACGGCGAGGTGCTGGTGCTGGACATGGGCGAGCCGGTCCGGATCGCCGACGTGGCGCGGCGGATCGCGGCGAGCGCCGGTGGACGGGTCCCGATCGTCTACACCGGACTGCGGCCCGGCGAGAAGCTGGCCGAGGTGCTGCTCGGCCCGGACGAACCGGACCACCGGCCGCACCACCCGCTGATCTCGCAGGCCCCGGTGCCGCCGCTGGACGGGGCGGTGCTGTCCCTGCTGGACCCGTCGGCGTCCCGCGAGGACCTGATCGCGGTGCTGCGCTGGCTGGCCGAGAGCCCGGCCCTGCCGCCCGGCCGGGCCGGCGCGCCGGCGACCCGCTCCGGTGGGCGCGCCGGGCGGCGGCACGCCGAGTTCACCATGCGCCTGGGCCGGCACCCGTGAGCGCGCCCACCCACCACGACAGGAGCATCCCGATGCGGGTAGTCGTCGCCGGCCAGGGTTACGTCGGACTGCCGCTGGCCGTCCGCGCCGCCGAGGCCGGGCACCGCGTGGTCGGCTTCGACGTCGACGACGAGCGGGTCAAGCGCCTGGCCGCGGGCGAGTCCTACGTCGACGACGTGACCTCCGAGCAGCTGCGGCAGGTGCTGGCCGGCGGCCGGTTCCAGGCCTCGTCCGACCCGCGCGCCTGCGCCGGCTTCGACGTCGCGGTGATCGCGGTGCCCACCCCGCTGCGCGACGGCACCCCGGACCTGCGCCACATCGAGGAGTCGGCGCGCACCCTGGCCCGCTACCTGCGCCCCGGCGCGTGCGTCGCGCTGGAGTCCACGACCTACCCGGGCACCACCGCCGAGCTGGTCGGCCCGCTGCTGGAGGAGGGCTCCGGGCTGATCGCCGGCGAGGACTTCTTCCTCGGCTACAGCCCGGAACGCATCGATCCGGGCAACCGGCAGTGGCGGCTGGCCAGCACCCCGAAGGTGGTCTCCGGGATCAACCCGGCGTCGCTGCAGCGGGTCCGGGCGTTCTACGCCTCCCTCGTCGAGCGGACCGTCCCGGTGTCCGATCCGCAGGTCGCCGAGCTGGCCAAGCTGCTCGAGAACACCTTCCGGCACGTCAACATCGCGCTGGTCAACGAGCTCGCGGTGTTCGCCCACGAGCTGGGCATCGACATCTGGGAGGCGATCGACGCGGCGAGCTCGAAACCGTTCGGGTTCATGCGTTTCGTGCCCGGGCCCGGCGTCGGCGGCCACTGCCTGCCGATCGACCCGTCCTACCTGTCCTGGCGGGTGCAGCGGGCGCTCGGCCAGAGTTTCCGCTTCGTCGAGCTGGCCAACGACATCAACAACCACATGCCCGACTACGTCGTACGCCGGCTCGTCGCCGCCCTCAACCGGCGCCGCCGGGCGGTCAACGGCGCCACCGTGCTGCTGCTCGGGCTGGCCTACAAGCGCAACAGCGGCGACGCCCGGGAATCGCCGGCCCGGCGGGTCGCGGAGCTGCTGCTCGACATGGGCGCCGAGGTCCGCGCCGCCGACCCGCACGTGGTCGAGGACGCGCGCGTCGACCGGCGGGTGACCCGGGTGTCGCTGACCGCCGGGGAGGTGGCCGCCGCCGACGCGGTCGTCCTGCTCGCCGATCACGACGCCTTCGACCTGGACCTGGTGGCCGGGCACGCCCGGTACGTGCTGGACACCCGCCACCGCCTGACCGGAAGCACCGTCGAATCGATCTGAGCCGGAGGTAATCGTGGACCTCGTACGCCCGACCTGGGATGTTCTCAATCGCGTCGCCGCCGCGGCCGCCCTGGTCCTGCTCGCCCCGCTGATGGTGGCCGTCGCGCTGTGGGTGCGGCTCGCCGACGGCCGGGGGGTGCTGTTCGTGCAGGACCGGGCCGGCCGGGGCGGCACCCCGTTCCGGATGCTCAAGTTCCGCTCGATGGTGCACGACAGCGTGGCGATGAGCGCGCGGCTGGGCCTGACCGACCCGTTCGGCCTGCTGCGCGACGACCCGCGGATCACCCGGTGCGGCCGGACCCTGCGGCGCACCAGCCTGGACGAGCTTCCCCAGCTGATCAACGTGGTGCGCGGCCAGATGAACCTGGTCGGGCCGCGCCCGGACGTGCTGCCGCAGGTGGCGAACTACTCCGCCGAGGACGCCCGGCGCCTGCAGGTCAAACCCGGCATCACCGGATGGGCGCAGGTCAACGGCCGCGACGACATCGACTGGCCGCAGCGGTTCGTGCTGGACCGCTGGTACATCGACCACTGGTCGCCGCTGCTGGACTTGAAGATCATCTGGCGGACCGTGACCGGGCTGCGCCGCGGCGAGCCGCCGGTGCACGTGGACACCCTCAACGTCCGGCGCGCCGCCGGCGACGGCACCCCGGACCTGCGCCGTGCCGTCTGAGCCGGCCCGGGAGATCGGCTCGGAGTTCCACTGGGACCCGGCCGGCCTGCTCGGCGGCGGGTGCGGCGGCCTGCCGGACTGGCTGCCGGAGCGGCGGGAACTGTTCGCCACCGGGTGCGGGGCGCTGCGGGAGCTGCTGCGGCGGCTGGCGGCGCCCGGACGGCTGCACGTTCCGTCGTACTTCTGTCCCGGGGTCGCCGCGGCGCTCGCCGAGTGCCTGCCGGTGACCTACTACCGGCACCTGCCGGACGGGCGCGGGCCGCGCTGGGAGACGCTGCGGGTCCGGCCCGGCGACGTGGTGCTGGCGCAGAACCTGTTCGGCCGCGACGACCCGGCGCCGTGGGCGGGGTGGATCGCGGCCCATCCCGGGGTCCCGGTGATCGAGGACCACTCGCACGACCCGTTCGGCGGGTGGGCCCGGCGCAGCACCGCGGCGTACGCGCTCGCGTCGCTGCGCAAGACCCTGCCGCTGCCGGACGGGGCGCTGCTGTGGTCGCCGCAGGGGCGGCGACTGCCCGCGCCGCGGGGGCCGCAGAGTGCGGGCGCGGCCCAGAAGCTCACGGCGATGCTGCTCAAGGCCGGCTGGCTGGACGGGTGGCCGGTACGCAAGGAGCACTTCCGGGCGCTGCAACGCGCCGGTGAGAGCGCGCTGCTGGGCAGCTCCGGGCCGGTGAGCACGTTCACCGCGGCGGTGCTGCCGGTGCTGGACGTGGCCGGGATCCGGGCGCGCGGCACCCGCAACGTGGTGGCGCTGGGCGAGCTGCTCGACGGGTGTACCGGCAGGTGGCCCGCGGCGGACGCCGCGCCGTTCCGGCTGCCGTGGGTGGCCGCCACCCGGGCGCAGCGCGACGCGCTGCTGGCGCATCTCGCCGCGCACCGGATCTTCGCACCGGTGCACTGGCCGCAGAACCGGCACGGGTGGTGGAGCGGCGACCACGAGGCGGCCGCCTGGGCGGACCGGATGCTCACCCTGCCGGTTGATCATCGCTGCAGCTCAGCGGACGTGCGCCGGATCGCCGGGGTGGTCACCGGGTTCAGTGGCCGGGCCTCGCGCGAATCGAGGGACGGCCATATCATCAGGGCGTGAGAGCGGCCCGCACACCCGGTGACGGCGGTCGATCGCGATGACGACCGGTGGCTGGGTCGCGCTGGGCATCGCCGTCTTCGGCTCGCTGTGTTACGCGGCCGGCTCGATCCTGCAGGCCATCGGCGCCCGGCGCAGCACCAGCGCGGTCAAGACCCTGGGTCACCCGCTCTACCTGATCGGCATCGCGCTGGACATGGCCGCCTGGCTCGGCTCGATGGTCGCGCTGCGCGAGCTGGCCGTCTACCTGGTCGAGTCGGTGCTGGCCGGGTCGCTCGCCATCACCGCGCTGGCCGCCTGGCTGTTCCTCGGCTCCAAGCTGCGCCGGCGCGACGTCGCGGCGATCGTGGTCACCATCTGCGCGCTGGCCGGGCTGGCCCTGTCGGCCGGGCAGCAGCACATGGTGGCCGCGTCGTTCGGGCTGCGGCTGGGCTTCTGCGTGGCGCTGGTCGTCGTGCTGGTGCTCGGCTGGGCCGCCACCAGGATCGGCTCGCCGGGCCTGATCGCGTCGATCGGCGGGCTGTCGGTCGGCGCCGCCGCCCTCGGCGGGCGTGCCCTGCACCTGCCCGACGACGAGATGACCACGGTCGGCTCGGCCGCCTGGACCATCGCCACCGAGCCGTTGACCTGGGTGCTGCTGGTCTTCGCGGCCAACGGCATGGTGATGTACGCGAACGCGTTGCAGCGCGGCGAGGTGGGCCGGGTCACCGCGGTGCACTGGACCGGTGAGGTGATCGCCCCGTCGGTGATCGCCCTGACCATCCTGGGCGACACCGTCCGCCCCGGCTGGGAGCCGGTCGCGCTGGCCGCCGCGCTGATCACCGTGAGCTGCGCGATCGTGCTGGCCAGCGCCCCGGCGACGACCGTGGCCGCGGCCGAGGCGGCCGAGCCCGCCGCGTTGCCGGCCGGTGCGGAGCCGTACGCCCTGCCGGCGCCGCCGCTGCCGGTCCTGCCGGGCGCGGCCGGGCACCCGGTCGCGGCGCTCGCCCCGGGCCAGGCCTGGCGTCTGGCCATCCCGCTGGAGGCGCGCTGGCCGGCGTTGCAGCCGCCGCTGATCCGGGGCTACGGCACGATCGTCTGGTGGGGGCCGCCGAGCGCGCCGTTGCCCATCTGGGTCCCGCCGGACCGCACGCTCGTGCCGCGTGACCGGCCCAAACTCGCCGACCGGCCGCAGCGCATCTGGCCGGCCCGGGTCGGGCCGCAACTGCCCGCCGCCCGCCGGCCGGCGCGCCACCGGGAGATCATCATTCCCGGTCAGCGCCGCGACGCCGCCTGACCGCCGCCCGCCGCGAGCGTCATTCCGGGTACGGCACGAAGGTCCCGCTCACCCGCACCGCCGAGCGGCCGGAACTGCCGTTGGCGCCCTCGAAACTGCACGCGCGCACCCGCACGGAAATCATCTTCGAGTAGAACTCCTCGTTGCCGCCGGGCAGGACCGCCACCTGTTCGCCGTAGGTGATGTAGTACCGGCTGTCCGAGCCGCGCGCGTGAACCCATGCGGCCTTGACGATCCGCTTGTCGATGAGGAAACCGTCCGGTGCCCGGGTCACCACCGGCTCCCTGGACTCCCTGCAGTCGCGGACACCGGTCCTGCTGGAGGGCCTGGTCTCCACGTCGGCGACGATGGAGAAGCTCGGCGCCGCGGTCGCGGGGACGGCCGGCAGCACGCCGGCGGACAGCGCCAGGGACATCCCGGCGGTCATCCAGATCCTGCTTCGCATGGAACCTCTGCTCCTTCCGGCGCGGGCCCGCGCGTTTCGCCGCGGCCGTCGGCCGCGAACGGCGCCGGGACGCCGCCGCCGTCACTCGGTGATGGTGAAAGTCCTGTTCGCCCGCGGGTTTCCGGCGTCGCAGCGCCGCGGGTGGTTCGGCACCGGACGGGCGAACGGGCTTTCCTTCTCGTACGGACTTTTCCCACGGATAACGACATGCCCACTATCGCCCACCCGGAAGTTCCTGCCGCGGAAACCGTCGATTCCGGCCCGTTCGGCCCATCGCGCATTCCGCCGGTGCGGTGGAGTGCGGCGTCCGGCCCGCCCCGTTGCGGTCGTTGCCATTCGCGCGGCGTGACGGGTGTGCGCGCCCGGACCGGCGAGCGCGGTCCGGGCGGGCGTGGTCGGATCACAGATTGACGGAGATGGTCAGGTTGGCGACGTACCCCGCGGAGACCGAACCGGTGACGGTGGCCATCTCCCGGGCCGCCAGGTCGTCACCGAACACCATGTCGGTGGCCAGGGTGATCCGGCGCAGGTTGGTCACGCTCGCGGAGTACCCGGTGGCGCTGGCGTACACCGTCTGCGACACGTTCTTGGGCAGCGCGATCTGCGAGGTCTTGCGGATCGGCCCGGAACCGCTGGTGGCGGCGGCCAGCGACGAGTAGACCTCGAAGTGGATGTGCGGCCACCGGCCGGCGTAACAGCCCGGGTAGATGCTGGTGAAGGTGGCCACGCCGGCCGAGTTGGTGACCTGGATGCCACGCAGGTAGTTCTCGTTGGTCACCCCGGAGGAGTACAACGAGTACCGCCCGGCCCGGTCGCAGTGCCAGGCATAGACCGCGGCGCCGGCGACCCGGGTGCAGCTCAGGTTCTGCACGGTCAGGGAGAACTGCAGCGGCACGCCCGGCGCGGTGGTCGTCGAGGTGCCGAAGCTGGAGCGGATGTCGCTGCGCACGATGCCGGACTGCACGCGTACGTCCGGGCCGTTGGAGCCGTCCGCCGGGTAGGGCCCGGCCGTCTCCGACTCCACCTCGGCCGGGCAGGCGGCGGTGGTCGCGGCGTCGGCTCCGCCCGCGCCGGCCAGCGTGCCGCCGATCACCGCGGCGCCGACACCGCCGGCGACGGTCAGCATCCGGCGCCGGGACATCGCCGGCAGGTCGAACTGCAACCCCTTGTCGTGCACCTCGCGCACGTAGGCGTCGTTGTCTCGCATCGCTCCTCCTCGGGGCGGGGAATGGGTCGGAGGAGAGATAAGCATCGAAGTCTATGAATGGGCTGTGGTTGATCTCCGCTGGTCGGAAACGGCCCATATCCCTTCGGTCATACCCTTTCCGGTGCTCCAGGGTGGAGGCGGCGGTGTGCTCCCGATCCTGTCCCGGGGTGCGCTTCCGGGCCTGAGCCGCGATGCGTTCGAGCTCGGGTGTGCTTCCCCCGCGATCAGGCCACGCTGTTGCGGCCGCCGCGTTTCGCCTCGTACATTGCCACGTCCGCGTCCCGCACCAGCTGCCCGACACCGTGCTCGCCGGGCCGGCATCCGGCCACGCCGACACTGGCGCCGATCCGCGCCTGGGCCTCGCCCAGCTCGAACGGCGCCGTGAACGAGCCCAGCACCCGCTCGGCCAGCGGCCCCGGGTCGCCGGCGGTGAGCACCGCGAACTCGTCGCCGCCGAGCCGGGCCACCACGTCGTCCGGCCCGGCCGCGCGCCGCAGCCGCCGGGCCACCTCGACCAGGACCCGGTCCCCGGCCTCGTGCCCGTACGTGTCGTTGACCGGTTTGAACCCGTCCAGGTCCAGCAGCAGCAACGCGACCGGCCGGTCCGCGGCCGGCTCCAGCGCCCGTTCGGCGCTCTCCTCGAACCGGGCGCGGTTGGCGAGCCCGGTCAGCGGGTCGTGCTCGGCCCGGAACCGCAGGTCCTCGACGAGCGCGGAGAGCTGCCGGGTCAGCGAGCGGTTGTCGCCGAGGATGAGCATCTGGCGGAACACCACCAGCCCGGTCAGCGTCATGCTCAGCGCGGTCAGCATCCGGTCGAGCTGCCGGTGGGTGGCCAGCAGCGCCAGCCCGGTGACGAAGGCCAGCAGGAAGGGCACGTACGGCAGGTACGCCCGCGGCCGCCCACTCTCGCCGAGCCGGGTGACGCCCCGCAGTTCGGCCCGGTGCGGCGCGGCGACCGCGATGATCGCGAACGCGGTCAGCCAGAGCAGGTCGGGCAGCGAGCCGAACCGGTACGTCCCGGCCACCGACTGGTAGGCGTAGACCGTGTCGGCGGCGAACATCACCACGATGCCGACCGCGGCGATCTCCAGCGGTGCGCGCAGCGCCGCGCCGCCGCCGGCCAGCAGCAGGAGCACCAGGCTGAGGATGACCACGTCGACGAGGGCGTAGACCACCGTGCCCAGATGCGCGTCACCGGTCCGCTGGCGCGGGCCCAGGACCAGCGCCCACACCACGAACAACAGCGACGTCCCGATCATCAGCGCGTCGAAGAGTGTGCGCAGGCTCGCCGACGGGCGGCCCACCAGCAGCACCGCGGCCAGCGGCGTGGCGACCATGGTGACGGCGAAACCGGCGTTGCCGGCCGTGCCGATCGGCGCGTAACCGCTGTGCCAGCCGCCGGCCAGCCAGGTCACCTCGCCCAGCGCCCAACCCGCGGCGGCCAGGCTCCACATGGCGAGACCGGCGCGCATCCGGCCCCGCGCCCGGATCGCGGCGCGACCCCAGACCACCGCGACGAACAGCCCGATCCCGGTCAGGGCGAGCTGGCTGATCCGCCCCGCCACCAGCGGCGGCAGCGGCAGCACCCGGACGGTGAGCAGGTGGAGGGCGACGAGCAGGGTGGCCGCCACCGCCGCCGGTCGTCGCCTCTGCACCATGGCCGCAACCATCGGTGCGACTTCCGGCGAGCTGAGAGCTTTTCCCGGTACGGCGGATCGCCCGGCCGGGGCGTGCGCGGCGGGCGCCCCGGAAGCCGGGGAGGCCGGCGGTCAGGACAGCGCCGCGGACAGCCGCCCGGCCGGCCGCCGACGGGCCCGGTGCCAGCGCCGGGCGCTCAGCGTCCAGCGCAGCATCGTGCGCCCGGCGGTGCCCTGCGTGGACATGTGCAGCAGGTACCGCCACGCCGGATACTCGCCGCGCCGGTTCGACAGGGCGTAGGAGAACCGCCTGGCCGGCAGGTCCGCGTACTCGGGCATCCGCTCGAACCAGGCGCTGCTGGCGCGCGCCGCGCGCTGCAGCGGGGCGAGCGCCACCCTGCGCCGGTGTTCGTAGCGCTCCAGCGCGGCGCTCAGCGCCGTACCGTCGGCGATCCCGCCGGCGATGGCGTCGGCCAGCGCCATCGCGTCCTGCATCGCCAGCTTGGTGCCCGACCCGATGGCGAAGTGGGTGGTGTGCGCGGCGTCGCCCATCAGCACCACGTTGCCGTGGTCCCAGCGCTCGGCGGTGATCCGCCGGAAGTTCCGCCACCCCCGCCCGGCATGATCCAGCGGCCGGCCGTCCAGGTGGGCGGAGAAGATCTCCCGCAGCCGCGCGCAGCCGTCCGCCGGGTCCAACCGGTCCAGACCCAGCCCGGTCCAGGTCTCCGGGGGACATTCCGCGATGAACGTGCTGGCCCGGTCGGTGAACGGGTAGGCGTGGAACCAGATCCAGCCGGCCTCGGTGCGTTCGAAACCGAACGTGAAGGTGCGGAAGACGTGTGGCGTGCCCAGCCAGATGTACTTGTTGCGGCCGGTCTCGATCCGCGTCCCGAAGTGCCGCGCGCGGAAGTCCCGGATCCGGCTGCCCGCGCCGTCGCAGGCCACCACCAGGTCGGCCGGAGGCAGCGCGGCCGGGTCGGCCAGCTCGGCCTCGTACCGCACCTCGACGCCCAGCTGCCGGGCCCGCTCGCCGAGGATCTCCAGCAGCCGGTGCCGGCCCAGGCTGAACCCGTAGCCGCCGAGGTGGGTGACCGGTTTGCCGGTCGCGCGCACCTCGTACTCGTCCCACCCGCAGGCGGCGTCGACGATCCGGGCGGCGCTGACCGGGTCGTGGCGGAACAGGTCGTCGAGCAGGTCGTCCCAGAAGACCACGCCCCAGCCGTAGGTGACCCCGGCCGGGTCGCGCTCCAGCACGGTGATCCGGTGCCGCGGGTCGGCCAGTTTCGCCAGCACCGCGAAGTACAGGCCGGCGGGTCCGCCGCCGACGCAGGTGATTCGCATGGCGTGCTCCTAACGGTAGGACGGGAAGGTGCCGGTCAGGTCCGCCGGGTCGGCGTCCGGGCGGCGGGCGCGGACCAGGCTGTCGTACGCCGGCCGGTCGGTGACCACCCGCCAGGTGTGGAACGGGTGGCGACCCGGCGAGAACCCGGCCTTGTAGGAGAAGAGCGAGTCGGGCCGCCCGCCCTTGCCGCCGCCCAGGTGGAACACCTCGGCGCCGCGCTGTTTGCACCAGCGCCGCACCGAGTCGTAGAGCAACTCGTCGGCGTACCGGCCACGGGCGCGGCGGGTGGACGAGACGTAGCCGGTGGCGATCCCGTCGTACTCGAAGAAGGTGTTGCCGCCGACCACCTCGTCACCCTCCAGCGCGACGGCCAGGTGCATGTGCTCGCCGACCGCGTCGTGCAGCGCGGACAGGTGCTCGTAGGTGAAGAAGTAGTAGTCGGCGGCGCCGACCCGGCGCATGTTGTCGTGGTAGACCTCGACCCATTCGGCGAGCCGGCTCCAGTCGTCGAAGACCACCCGGGTGCCGGCGCGGCGCGCCCGGTTGATGTGGTTGCGGTGGTCGCCGCGGGTCTGCCGCCACATCTGCTCGACGCTGACGGTCAGGTCCATGGAGACCGTCTCACCGTGCCGGACCAGGGCGCCGGCCCGGCTCAGCACCGGCGACGGGGCGTCGAGCAGCGGGTGCATCCGGACGAACACCGAGATCACCCCGGCCTGCCGCAGGGTGCGCGCCAGCGCGGCGCAGGCCCGGCCCCAGAACGCCTCGTCGCCGGGCGCGGCATCGCTGACCGGGCCGGGATATCCGTACGGCGACAGCGCGTCACGCCACGGCGAGCCGGCTATCTCCCGGACGATCAGCGGGATCAGCAGCCGCCGCCCGTCGGCCCGGTAGTGGAAGGCGGCCGGCGTCCCGCCGTACAGCCGGGCGTCCAGGACGACGTAGTCCGGCACGTGGTACAGGTCGTGCTGGACGTGCTGCAACGTCTCCTTCCACTCCCGGGCCGACGGGTCCAGCAGCGATGCCGTCATGTCGGATTCTCCTCACCCGCGCAGGATCTTCGCGTTGAGCGCCATGTTCGCGGCGAACTGATCGTTGACCACCCGGTATCTCTCCAGGCGCAGCTGGATCGCCGGGTCGTAGCGGCCGAGCTTGACGAAACCGTCGGCGATCCAGCCGTTGTCCGAGCCGGTCCCGTCGACGAACCCGCGATGGGTGTCGCCACCCGGCCAGATCACCTCGGTCAGCAGCGCGCCGAACGCCGTCATGTCGCCCGCCGTCCACGTGGTCCCCTGGTCGCGGGCCTCCACCACGTAGGCGATCACCCCGTTGCCGTGCCCCACGTCCTGCCCGGGCCGGCGGGTCGAGCCCCACACGTCGCTCCAGAAGTACGCGGTCGGCTCCTGCGGGTTGCGGCGCATCTGGTTGCGGATCTGCGCGCCGATCGTGGTCAGCACCTGCCGGTACCGGGCGCGCCGGGCGGCGTCCGCGGTGACCCGGCCCAGGTTCAGCGCGATCAGCGCCCAGTGCGCGGCCATGTGCGTGCGCTCCCGGTAGATGGTGTCCGCGGAGCCCCGCGAATACCACTTCTCGAACACGTCGACCTCGGCGAACGACAGCAGCCGGTCGTAGCGGGAGCGGTAGCGCGGGTCGGCGTACACCCGGGGGTGCTGCCGCAGCACGACCAGCAGCTGGGTGGCGTACCGCCAGAAGTAGCTCTCGTACAGCGGCACCTCGTTGCCGCCCTGCCCGGACTTGCTCGACGCCCAGCCGCGGTAGCGGTCCCGGAACGTGCTGTGCGCGAGGCTCGCCGAGGGCACCGCGGAGGCGGCCACGTTCTCGGTGTACGCCAGCGCCCGGTCCAGGTAGCGCCGGGTCCCGGTGGCCCGGAACATCGCCACGTTGGCGTCCAGCGTGTACGCCAGGTCGTAGTGGTCCTGGCTGTCGCGTGACCGGCTCATCGGCTGCGCCGTGCGGGACTGGTGGTTCCAGCTCTGCTCGAACACCGCGGCCCAGTGGCTGACCGGTTGCAGCCGGACCGGCGCCGGCCGGCCCTGTGCGTGCGGGGGCATCGGCCGGGCGTTGCACGGCCGGGCCGCGCTCTGCGCCACGGTCGCGGCCACCATCGCGCCGGTGCCGAGCAGCAGCACCGAGCGCCGTCCGTATCCGCTGTGCCGGGACGTCATCGTCCTACCGCCTGTCGCTCGCGGGCGGGCTCGGCGGCGTTCGCCGGCCGGGCCCGGGCCACCGCGGCCGCGGCGGCCATCGCGGCGAACGTCCACGCGAGCCGGGCGTCGTAGTAGTCCCCGGAGAAGAGGCTGCTCAGCGCCACGAAGACGGCCGCCGACACGGCGAGCCCGGTCGACTGTGGGCGGGCACCGCCACCGCGGACGGTCCCGGCCCACAGTATGACCGCGCAGGCGAGCAGGCCGAGGCCGATCAGTCCACCCTCGGCGGCGACGGCGAGCACGTAGTTGTGCGGGTACTCGACCATCCGGTTCACCCCGACCAGGCCGTAGAAGCCGTCCAGCCCGGCGCCGGCGACCGGGTGCTCGACCGCCAGCCGCACGGCCGCCGCCCAGATGCCGGTGCGGTCGGACAGGTACCGCTCGTGCACGGTCTGCTCGACGAACCGCTCCCGGAACAGGTCGGTGAACGCCGGCGGCGCCGCGAGCCAGACCACGGCCGCGGCGGCGCCCAGGAGGGCCCCGGCGGCGATCACCGGCCCCGGCCGCAGACGGCCGCGGACCCGCCCGAGCGCGGCCAGGCCCACCACACCACCGGCGAGCAGCCCGGCCCGTGACCCGGACAGCACCGCGGCCAGCAGGAACAGCGGTGTGACCAGCAGCGGCAGCACCCGGCGTGAGTACCGGGCCAGCGCGATGGCGCTGATCACCCCGAGGATCTGGATCCGTACGAAGACGTTCGGGCCGCCCCCGAACGCGGAGTACCGCCCCTGCTCGCCGGGACCGTCGACGAGGATCGCGGCGAGCGCGAACACGATCGCGGCGAGGAAGAACAGCCGGAAGGTGAAGCGGATCGCCCGGTCCGGGTCACCCAGTGTCCAGTGGTAGAACGCCAGCGTCAGGGCGGCGAGCAGGACCAGGCCCAGAGCCTGCGGGCCGGTCCGGGAGGCCGGTGGCGCCCACAGCGCCGAGGCGATCTGGAACAGCACGAAGAGCACGGTGGCCACCAGCCAGCCCTCGCGCCGCGCCCCCGGGCCCGGCCGCGACCGGCGGGTCAGGTCGACGACCAGCCCGGCCAGCGCCGCCACCAGGCCGATCACCCGCAGGTCCAGCCAGGCCAGATCGGCGAAACCGGCCCGGTCCAGGGTGAACCGGCCGCCGATCGCGGTGAGCACGAGCAGCAGGCCGGGGGCGAGCAGGATCCGCGGGCGATGTCGTACGGTCACGGCTCTCGCCCCCGCCCGGCGCGGCCCGGGTCGCGCCGGGTGCTCGCCACCCGGCTGGTGACCAGCGCGAACACCAGGCACGTGCCGTACCCGGCGAGCGAGCCGTAGGCCGCCCCGAGGATGCCCAGGCGCGGAATGAGCAGCAGGTAGACCGTGAAGCTCACCACGAACCCGGTGATCTCGGCGGCCGACACCAGCGCGCCGTGCCCCTTGGCGATCAGCAGGCCGAGGCTGATCCGCGACACCGCGTACAGGCCGGCGGCCACCACCAGCGGCAGCACCACCACCCGGGCCGCGGCGTACCGGTGGCCGAAGACCGGCACGATCAGCAGGTACAGGCCGCCGGCCACCAGCGGGACCACCACCAGCGAGTACAGCGCGGCGGCCAGCACGATCGGGCCGGGCCGCAGGCCACCCGCCTGGTGCGAGGCACGCCACCGGCCCAGGCGGGAGTCGGCGTAGGCACGCAGCGGCCAGGACAGCAGCTCCGTCATGGTGGCGACGCTGGTGTAGAGGCCGAGCGCGGCGGTGGAGGCGAGCGCCGGGATGACCAGCCGGTCCACCCGCAGCATGGCCATGTTGGAGAGCGCGGCCGGGAACAGCGCCAGCCCCTCCCGGCGGACCACCCGGTTGCGGTCCGGGGTGACCGCGGCCGGGTCCGGCGGCAGCCGCAGCCAGACGGCCAGGCAGGCGACGGTGGGCACGGCCCCGGCGAACAGGTAGGCCAGGAACCACACTTCCGGGTGGGTGCGGTGGGTGGCGTACAGGCCGGTCAGCGTGAGCAGCAACAGCATCGCCTCGAGCACCCGGCAGAGCAGGAAGTCGCGCACCCGGCCGGCCGCGATCGCGATCGCGCGGCTGGCCAGCGACGCCGCCTCCACCACGGTGTACCAGGCCAGCATGGCCACGATGACCGCGCCCGGCTGGTGCCGGTACGGCGCGACCACGGTGTAGACGATCGCCCCGGTCAGCCCGATCCCGGCCGGGACGAGCAGCAGCCGCGCGTACGCGCGGACCGCCGGCCCGGGCGCCACGTTGTGGTAGCCGGCCACGAAGCTGCGCTCGGTGCCCAGCAGCAGCACCTGGGTGGCCAGGTAGACCACCTGCAGCAGCAGCGCCACCTCGCCCCGGTGGGCGGGGGTCAGCGAGCGGACCATCAGGATGTTCGCGGCCAGCGCGACCGCGCCGGTGAGCACCTGCGAGGCGAGCAGCTGGACGTACGGCTCGCGCAGCTGGGCGCGGACCCACCCGAACGGTTCGGCCCGGCGCCGCGCGAGCCCCGCGGTGGCCGCCGGGTCCACCTGCAGCTCACTCACCGGGCTGCTGCCCCGCCGGCTCCGGCACGCCGCCACGCCCGGCCGGTGGGCCGCTGGTCGGCTCGACGACCGGGGCCTGGCCGCGGGCCACCTCGTCCTGGCCGGCGGCGAGCGCGGCCTTGACCACCCGGGCCCGGCCGCGCACCACACCGGACGGTGGCCGGGGGGTGGGTGCGGCGCCGGCCGGTTCCGGACCGTCCGGTTCGTCCAGTCCGGTCAGCAGGTCGGCCGGGGCGACGTTGGCCGCCGCCCACGCCTGGCCGGTGGGCAGCTTGCGCGGCAGGGCGTTCAGGACCGCCCCGGCCGGCGCGGCGCCGATCTTCTCCAGCAACTCCATCGAGCGTTCCACGTCCGCGGTACGGGTCCGGTTGGCCCGTACGACCAGTAGCGCGCTGTCGGTGACCTTGCCGAGCACCGCGGCGTCGGCCGGCCCGTTCAGCGGCGGGGCGTCGACCAGCACAACGTCGAAACGCTCGGTGAGGGTACGCACGGTCGCGGTCAGCCGGGGTGAGGCGAGCAGCCCGCCGGGGTCGGGCACCTGCTCGCCGGCCGGCAGCACGGTGAGCCGCCCGTCCGGTGACTCCCGCAGCACCTCGGCGACCCCGGCCGTCCCGGACAGCACCTCGGCCAGCCCCGGCGCCGGGTCCAGCGACAGGTAACGGCCCACCCCGGGGGTGCGCAGATTGGCGTCGACCAGCGCCACCCGCGCCCCGGTCTCGGCCATCGCGACGGCCAGCCCGCAGGCGACCGCGGTCGTGCCCTCCTTGCGTCCGGACCCGGCCAGCAGCAGCGACCGGCCGGGCGGGGCGTCGGTGATCCCCGGAAGCAGGCTGCGCAGCCGCCGGAACGCCTCGGCGAGCGTCTGGTCCGGGTGCGAGCCGCGGCCGTGCCGGGCGTCCAGCGCGATCACCCCGACCGTGCCCAGGCCGAGCCGGCGCAGATCGCCCTCGTCGGCCACGGCCGGCGCGGCGGCCTCCCGCAGCGCCACGGCGGCGGCGCCGGCCAGCAGGCCGAGCATCGCGGCGAAGCCGGCGTCGCGGACCGGGTGGCCGGGCTGCCGGGCGGTCTCGGCGTCCTGCAGGATGGAGATCGCCGGGGCCGGCTCCCCGGGGGCGGATCGGGCGATCTGCCGGACCAGGTCGGCCAGCACCGACGCGGCGGTGGTGACGATCGCCCGGCTCCGCGCGGCGGCGGCGTCGGTCGCGGAGATCTCCAGCAGGTCGGTGCCCTCGCTGACCCGTGCGCTCAGGCTCTGCCGGACCCGCTCGGCGGTGACGTCCGGGCCGAGCTCGGCGACCACGCCCTGGGCCACCCGGGGCCCGGTGAGCAGGGCGATGTAGGAGTTCAGCCGGCGCGCCGCGGCGTCCGGGTCACCGGTGCCGGCCGGGACGAACAGCACCATCGAGGACCGGTAGGCCGGTGCCGCGGTCAGCGTGAGCCCGGCCGCGATCCCGGCGGCGAGCAGCGCCGGCAGCGCCAGCCACGGCCACCGGCGGCGGCCGGCCCGCACGTACGCACGTAGTTCCACGCGTCCCCCGTTCGTCAGGACTGCCGGGACAGCGCGGCGCGGCGGCCGGCCGACCGGTTCAGCACCGCCTCGAAGCGTTCGAAGAGCAGGTCCCGGGAGAACCGGTCGACGGCCAGCCGGTGCGCCGCCGCGCCGGCGCGGGCCAGCCAGTCCCGGTCGCGGACGTGGGCGGCCAGCGTCGCGCCGGCGGCGTCCGGGTCGTCCGGGTCGAGCACCAGCCCGGCCCCGGTCTCGCGGAGCAGGTCGGCCTGCCAGCCGCCGTAGTTGACGGCGATCGGCCGGCCGGCCGCGAGGGCGTCGAAGAACTTGTTCGCCGAGTTGTCCCAGAGCGCGCGGATCGGCCGGACCGTGCTGGTCGACATGGTCGCCGCGCCCAGGATCACCGGCAGCTCGCTCTTGGGCACCTTCTCCCACATGTGCACGGTGTGGTCGAGCAGGCCGTGCTCGGCGGCCAGGCGCCCGGTGCTCTCCCACTCCCGGCCGTGCCCGACGATCAGCACCCGCACGTCCGGGTCGAGCTCGCGCATCCGGCGGGCCGCGCGGACCAGGTAGTCCACGCCGTTGACCGCGCCCAGCGCGCCGGTGTAGACGATCAGCGGCCGGTCGCCGAGCCAGCGGTGCTCGGCGCGGAACCGCCTGACCCGCGCCGGGTCCGGCGCGAACAGGTCCAGGTCCGCGGCGTTCGGCACGACGGTCACCGGGGTGCCCGGGCGACGGGCGGTCACCCCCCGGGCCATCCCCGGCGACAGCGCGATCACCTCGGCCGCGTTGCGGTAGGCGAAGGTGGCCAGCGCCCCGGCCAGCCGGCGGGCGAGCGGGTTGCGCAGCGCGCCCATCTCGATCGGCACCTCCGGCCACAGGTCGCGGACCTCGAAGACGAACGGCACCCGGCGCAGCCGAGCGGCGAGTACACCGGGTACCGCGACGGTGAGCGGCGTGCTGGTGGCGAAGACCAGGTCCGCGTCCAGTCCGGCGGCGCGTGCGGTGGCGAGCACCATGAACTCGGCGAACGCGCGCAGCCGCCGGGGGTACGACATGTGGTTGTGGTACGGCACCCGGAACCAGTGCACGGTGACCCCGTCGTCCCGGGTCACCCGCCAGCCCAGCGTCCGGCCGCCCGGGGTGATGTCGGTGGTGATCACGTCGACGGTGTGCCCGCGGGCCACCAGCCGCCGGGCCTGCTCGTAGGAGCGGATGCCGCCGGCCATCTGCCGGTTGCAGTAGTACTGGTGGATGTAGACGACGCGCATCCGCCCGTCACCCTTTCTGCCCGGCGGCGACCGAGCGGACGGCGGCCACGACCCGGTCCCGGTCGTGCCCGGTGAGGGCGGACCCGCTGGGCAGGCACAACCCGCGGTGGAACAGGTCGGCGGCGACCGCGCCGCCGCGCATCACACAGTCGGCGTACGCCGGTTGCAGGTGCATCGGCTTCCAGGCGGGCCGGGCCTCGATGTCCCGGGCGGCCAGCTCGGCCAGGACGGCGTCCCGGCCGGCCCCGAACGCCGCGGCGTCGACCAGCAGGCAGGTCAGCCACCAGTTCGGCACCCCGTAGCCGGCCACCGGCAGGAAGCCGAGCCCGGGCAGGTCGCCGAGAGCGGCCCGGTAGTGCTCGGCGGTGACCCGCCGCGCCTCGATCATCGACGGCAGGCGCCGCAGCTGGCCCCGGCCCACCGCGGCCAGCAGGTTGCTGAGCCGGTAGTTGTAGCCCACCGTGCGGTGCTCGTAGTGGGTCACCGGCTCGCGGGCCTGGGTGGCCAGGTGCCGGACCCGGGCGGCGACCGAACTGTCGTCGGTGACCAGCATCCCGCCGCCACCGGTGGTGGCGATCTTGTTGCCGTTGAACGAGAGCACCCCGGCCAGCCCGAACGATCCGGCCGGCCGGCCGCGATAGGTCGCCCCGAGCGCCTCGGCGGCGTCCTCGATCAGCGGCACGCCGTACCGGTCGCAGGCGTCCAGCAGGGGCTCGTAGTCGGCGCACTGGCCGTACATGTCGACCGCGATCACCGCGCGCGGCAGCCGGCCGTGGACGGCTCGGTCGCGCAGCTCGGCGGCGACCAGCCCGGGATCGATGTTCCAGCTCTCCGGCGTGCTGTCCAGGAAGACCGGGCGGGCGCCCAGGTACACCACCGCGTTGGCGCTGGCCGCGAACGTGAACGAGGGGACCAGCACGGTGTCGCCGCGGCGTACCCCGGCCGCGATCAGGCCCAGGTGCAGGGCCGCGGTGCCGCTGCTGAGCGCGACCGCGTGCCGGACGCCGACCAGTTCGGCGCAGCCGGCCTCGAAGGCGTCCAGGTCCGGGCCGGCCGGCGCGACCCAGTTCGAGTCGAACGCCTCCAGCAGCAGCTTGCGCTCGACGTCGGTGACATCCGGCGGGGAGAGGTGGATCCGTGGGTCAGTCATGGACCCGGCTCCGTACCGCCATGATCGGCCAGGCCGGGTGCAGCCCCTGCCGGCAGATCCACATCGGCGAGTCGCCGGTGTGCATGGCCGGGCGCAGGGTGGTGGCGAAGCTGCGGTAGCCGGCCTCCTTGGCGGCGCGCACGTCGCGTTCGGTGAAGTCGACGGCGGGCTGGCCGTACGGGGCGGCGAAGTCGCGCACCTCGACGCCGAGCTCGTCCTCGATCTCCCGCTTGGAGTCGGCGATCTCGCGCCGCGCCCCGGTGTCGTCCTGGTCGGCCAGCCGGGTGTGGGTGACCGTGTGCGAGCCGAAGGCGAACCCGGCGTCCCGGATCCGGCGGCAGTCCGCCCAGGTCAGGTTGCCGGGCCGGCCGACCAGACCGGTGGTCAGGAAGAAGGTGGCCGTGACCTGCTCGTCGAGCAGCACCGGGACGACCACGTCACGCCAGCTCGGGTGTCCGTCGTCGAAGGACAGGCAGAACGCCGGCCCGGTCAGCGGCCGGTGTCCGGCCAGCACCGCCAGCGCCTCGTCCCAGCTGACCATCGGGCCGAGCCGGCGCAGGGTGCGCAGGTGGTGGCGCAGGTCGGCGGCGTACTCCGGCGGCACGTCGTGGTAGAAGGGGAAGTAGAGTCCGGGAACGCTGGGCAGGCGGCGCAGCAGTCCGGCCGGGGCCAGCACGCGGCCCTGCGTCCGGGGGTGGGCCCGGAGGCGGCTGCGCAGGCCCAGTTCGTTGAGGCGTCGTCTGATCGCGGTCGGCGGCTGCATGCGGTCGGCACCCTCCCGCTCGTCGGTTCTCCATACCTTGGCAAAACGGCGCCGGTGCGCGGCAGTAGCAATTGTCACGCTGAATGCGAGGATGATTCGTGTCGATTCCCGGATGCCCCGTCCGGGTCTTGCGGAATGGCCGTCCGGCGGGGCATCATCCGCCTTCGACAACCAATTCGATCGGGGCGACCGGATGCTTCGACTACACCGCGTGGAGCCCGCCGCGGCGCTCCACGCCGACCGCGCGACCTACCAGGACCGCCTCCTCTTCCACACCCCCGAGTGGCTCGCCTTCGTCGCCGAGTGCCAGCGCGCCGAGCCGGTGCTGGCCACGGTGAGCGACCAGGGCGCCACGGTGGGGCACTTCACCGGCCTGCTCACCCGGCGCTGCGGTCTGCGCATCCTGGGTAGCCCGATGGCCGGTTGGACCACTTCCTACCTGGGCTTCAACCTGCGTCCGGGAGTCTGCCGGCGGGCCGCGGTGCGGGCACTGACCCGGTTCGCCTTCGACGAGCTCGGCTGCGCCCACCTCGAGGTGCGTGACCGCGGCACGACCGAGGCCGATCTGGCCGGGCTGGGCCTGCGCTGGGACGCCGCGCCCACCGCGGTGATCGACCTGCGCCCGGACGAGGACGCCCTCTTCGGTGCGATGGCCGGGGCCTGTCGCCGCAATATCCGCAAAGCCGCGAAGTCCGGCGTGGTCATCGAGGAGGCGGGTGCCGATCCGGCATTCGCCGACGAATTCTACGATCAATTGCGCGACGTTTTCGCCAAGCAGAACCTGGTGCCGACGTATTCCGTGGAACGGGTCCGGTCGCTCATCCGACACCTGTTCCCGGTGGGCCGGATCAGCCTGCTGCGGGCCCGCGACAGCGACGGCCGGTGCATCGCCACCGCGGTGCTGCCCTGGTACCGCCGGACGATGTACTTCTGGGGCGGCGCGAGCTACCGGGAGCATCAGCACCTACGGCCCAACGAGGCGCTGATCTGGCATGCGCTGCGCTGGGCGCGGGCGCGCGGGGTGACCGAGTTCGACTTCGTCGGCGCCAACTCGTACAAGGCGAAGTACGGCACCACCGAGGTCGCCGTCCCGTGGGCCCGCCAGTCGCGCTCGCCGCTGGTGGCCCGGTTGCGCGACGCGGCCAAGCACGGCTTCGCGCTCCGGCAGCGGGCCGCCGCGCGGCTGGGCCGGATCAGGCAGCCGGCGACGACCACGGGTTCGTGAGGGGAACCGGGCGTGCCGAGGTGCTCGGGGCGGGCGCCATGCGCGGCTGTGCCGGCGCCGTCCCGCGCTCAGATTGAGTTGATCTTACTTTTCGCATCGACTACCGTACGCGCCGTGAAGCGCACCCGGGTCACCTCCGCTGTCCTGCTCGCCACGGCCGTTCTCACCCTGGCCGCCTGCTCCGACGATGACAAGACCGAGGCCGGGTCCGCGACCCCCGCCGCCCCCGCCTCCGCGACCGCCGCCCCGTCCGCGTCGGCGATCGTCACGGACCCGACGGCCACCAAGGACGGTCCCGGCAGCAAGGCCGGCGCCGCCGCCGACAAGGAGCTCTGCACGGCCACCGACAAGGCCGGTCAGTCCATGAAGAAGGCGCTGGTCACGCTGATGTCGGCGAACTCGGGCACCATCTCGGCCGGCGACGCCAAAGCGATCCTCGAGGACTTCACCAAGCAGGTGACCACCGCGCTGCAGTCCGCCGGGGACAGCAAGGTGTCCGCCGCCGCGAAGGCGGTCGCCGACGAGGCGGCCAAGGCCGCCACCGCCGCCGACCCGGTCACCGCCGCCGCCGAGCCCAGCTTCGAGAAGGCCGGCACGGACGTCGCCGCCGCGTGCCGGGCGGCCGGGGTTCCGGTCAGCTTCTGACCTACGACGGCCGGCGTGCCGGCTGTGAGCGCACGAGCCCGCGACCGGCGGACCGGTCGCGGGCTCGCGTGTCGGCGGCGGCGCCCCGGGGTCCGGCCCCGGTACGCCGCCACCGGATCACCGCTTCGCCGCACCCACCAGCTCGCGGATGACCGCGGCGCTGGCCGGGGTGCCCGCCGGGTCGCCCGGGCCGTACGGCGCGACGTAGACCGGGGTGTCCCGCTGGGTGCGCCAGTTCTCGGCGAGCGGGCCGACGTCCACCGTGTCGTACCCGATCCGGTCGAAGAACTCGGTGACCACCAGTTTCGCCGCGGCGTCGTCACCGGCGACCGGCAGCGCCGAGCGGTCCGGCGCCCCGGCCGGGCGGCCCAGGCGGGCCAGGTGCTCGAACCAGATGTTGTTGAAGCCCTTCACCACCTTGGCCGCGGCGAAGTGCCTCTGCAGCAGCTCCCCGGTGGTGGTCGAGCCGTTCTCCAGCTCCTCGATGCGGCCGTCGCGCTCCGGGTAGTAGTTGTTCGTGTCGATCAGAACCTTGCCGGCCAGCGGTTCGGCCGGAATCTGCGGGTAGGCCTTCAACGGGACGGTCACCACCACGATGTCGGCGGCCACGGCCGCCTCGGCGGGGGTCGCGGCCCGGGCCTTGGGGCCCAGCTCGCCGACGAGGTCCCGGAGGGTCTCCGGGCCCCGCGAGTTGCTCAGCACCACGTCATAGCCGGCGGCCACGGCCAGCCGTGCCACGGTGCTGCCGATGTTGCCACTGCCGATGAGTCCGATCGTCGTCATACCAGCGCGAACCCGTGCCGCCCGGCGCCGATTCCGGCCCACTGCGGTGACCGTCGGCACAGCACCCGCTGTCCCGGGCGCTCCGGGGCCGACCGGTGCCGGGCTCAGCCGGGCTGGATCCAGTCGAAGGTGCGCTGCACCGCGCGCTGCCAGTTGGCGTACTCGGTGGCGCGCAGCCGCGGGTCCATCGCCGGGATCCACTGGCCGGCGATGTGCCAGTTGCGGCGCAGGCCGTCCAGGTCCGGCCAGTAGCCGACGGCCAGCCCGGCGGCGTAGGCCGCGCCCAGCGACACCGTCTCCGCCGCGAGCGGGCGGACCACCGGCACGTCGAGCACGTCGGCGATCATCTGCATGAGCAGGTTGTCCGCGGTCATCCCGCCGTCCACCTTGAGCGTCCTGAGGGCCAGCCCGGAGGTGGCGTTCATCGCGTCGACCACCTCGCGGGTCTGCCACGCGGTCGCCTCCAGGACCGCGCGGGCCAGGTGGCCCTTGGTGATGTACGACGTCAGCCCGACGATCACGCCGCGCGCCTCGGAGCGCCAGTGCGGGGCGTACAGCCCGGAGAAGGCCGGGACGATGTAGCAGCCGCCGTTGTCGGCGACCGTGCGGGCCAGGGTCTCGATCTCCGGCGCGCTGGAGATCAGCTCCAGCTGGTCGCGGAACCACTGGACCAGCGAGCCGGTGATCGCGATCGAGCCTTCCAGGGCGTAGCAGGCGGGCGACCCGGCGACCTGGTAGGCGACCGTGCTCAGCAGCCCGTGCGCCGGTGCGATCGGTTCCGTGCCGGTGTTGAGCAGCAGGAAGCTGCCGGTGCCGTAGGTGCATTTGGCCTCGCCCGGGGTGAAGCAGGTCTGGCCGAACAGGGCGGCCTGCTGGTCGCCGAGGGCGGCGCCGATGCGTACCCCGGGAAACGCCGCGCAGGCGGTGCCGAAGGCGCCGATCGACGCCCGGACCCGCGGCAGCATCGCCCGGGGTATGCCGAAGAAGTCGAGCGAGTCGGCCGACCAGTCCAGGGTGCGCACGTCCAGCAGCATGGTGCGGCTGGCGTTGGTCACGTCGGTGACGTGTTCGCCGCCGGTCAGGTTCCAGATCAGCCAGGTCTCCATGGTGCCGCAGAGCACCTCGCCGCGCTCCGCGCGCCGCCGCAGGCCCGGCGTGCGGTCCAGGATCCAGCGCAGGCGCGGCCCGGAGAAGTACGTCGCCAGCGGCAGCCCGGAGCGCTCCTCGACGTCCTTGGCGCCCGGCTGCCCGGCCAGCTCGTGCACCAGCGCGTCGGTCCGGGTGTCCTGCCAGATGATCGCGCGGCCGATCGGCTGGCCGGTGTGCCGGTCCCAGACCACCGTGGTCTCCCGCTGGTTGGCGATGCCGAGCGCGGCCACCTGGTCGATGGTCACCCCGGCCCGGCGCAGCGCCCGCGGGGCGAGGCGTTCCACGTTGCGCCAGATCTCCACGGCGTCGTGCTCCACCCAGCCGGGCCGCGGGAAGTGCTGCCGGTGCTCCTGCCGGGCCAGGGAGACGAGCTGGCCGCGCCGGTCGAACACGATGCACCGCGTCGAGGTGGTGCCCTGGTCGATCGCGACCACGTAGCGCTCGGACATCATCCATCCCCCCTTCTAGCGCCGGGCGGCTCCCATTTCCCGCGACACCGCCCGGGCCGCGTCCCGTACGCAGGCGACCAGGTGTGGCTGCGGCCGGTAGCGGCTGTCGCAGATCCGCTCGACCGGGCCGGACACGCCGATCGCGCCGATCACCAGCCCGCCGTACCCGCGGATCGGCGCGGCGACCGCGGCCTGGCCGAGGGTGAGCTCCTCGACGTCGGCGCCCCAGCCGCACTCCCGGATCCGGTCCAGCGCCGCGGCCAGCTCGCGCGGCTCGACCAGGGTCTTCCTGGTGTACGCGGCCGGCCGGTCCACGCCGGCCCCGCCCGCCCGGTACGCCAGCAGCACCTTCCCGAGCGCGGTCGCGTGCAGCGGCAGCAGGCTGCCCGCGTCCAGGGTCTGGAAGGTGTCGTCGGGGCGGAACACGTGGTGCACGACGAGCACCTGGCCCTCGCGCACGGTGCCGATCCGGACCGCCTCGCCGCTGCGCGCGGCCAGCGGGTCCGCCCAGTTGATCGAGCGGGACCGCAGCTCGTTGACGTCCAGGTAGCTGGTGTCCAGGTGCAGCAGGGCGGCGCCGAGGTGGTACTGCCCGGAGGCCCGGTCCTGCTCGACGAACCCGACGCCCTGCAGGGTGCGCAGGATCCCGTGGGCGGTGCCCTTGGCCAGGTCCAGGGCGCGGGCGATCTCGCTGAGCCCGAGCCGGCCCGGTCCTCCGGCGAGCACCCGCAGGATCGCGGCCGCCCGCTCGATGGACTGCACTGTTCCCGGCATGTTTCGCACTCTATGCGACCGGGCCACGACCCGACGTGATTGATGTTCGACAATGCCGACCGCTGTGCGTTGCTCCCGGCCGGCGCGGTTCCTAGCGTCGGAGGTCATCGCTGTGCGAAAACGGGAGGGAGCATGGCCGTACGACGCAAGGTTCCGGGACTGGTCGGTGAGCTCGCGGCGGAGTTCGCCGGCACGTTGATTCTGATCCTGTTCGGGGTGGGGGTGGTGGCCCAGGTCGTGGCCGGCGGCATCGGCGACCACGACAGCATCGCCTGGGCCTGGGGCCTGGGCGTCACCCTCGGCGTGTACGTGGCGGCGCGGATCAGCGGCGCCCATCTGAATCCGGCGGTGACCGTGGCGCTCGCGGTCTTCAAGGGCTTCGCCTGGCGCAAGGTGCTGCCCTACTCGATCGCCCAGTTCCTCGGGGCGTTCGTCGCCGCGCTGCTGGTGCGCTGGAACTACACCGAGGTGCTGCACGCGGCGGACCCCGGCCTGACCATCAAGACCCAGGGGGTCTTCTCCACGCTGCCGGGCAACGGCAGCCTGCCGGTCGGTGAGTGGGGCGCGTTCCGCGACCAGATCATCGGCACCGCGATCCTGCTGTTCGTGATCCTGGCGCTGACCGACGTGGCCAACAGCGCACCGGCCGCCAACCTCGGTCCGCTCGTGGTCGGCCTGCTGGTGGTGGCGATCGGAATGGCCTGGGGCACCGACGCCGGGTACGCGATCAACCCGGCCCGTGACCTGGGGCCGCGGCTGGCCAGCTTCCTGACCGGGTACGAGGGGGCGTTCCGGGACCAGACCGGCTATCTCTACTTCTGGATACCGATCGTGGGGCCGATCATCGGTGGTGTTCTCGGCGCCGGTCTGTACCAGTATCTGATCGGACGATTCCTGCCGTCGGATGAGCCCCAGCGGGTGGGCGAGGTCCCGGCGCGTGACAGTGTGGAGGCGAACCGTGGCTGACTTCGTCGGGGCCGTGGACCAGGGCACGACCAGCACCCGTTTCATGATCTTCGACCACGGCGGCAACGAGGTGGCCCGGCACCAGCTCGAACACGAGCAGATCCTGCCGCGGGCGGGGTGGGTCGAGCACAACCCGATCGAGATCTGGGAGCGCACGGTCGCGGTGGTGCGTACCGCGATGCAGAAGGCGAACCTGGGCGCGAGCGACCTGGCCGCGGTGGGCATCACCAACCAGCGGGAGACCGCGGTGGTGTGGGACCGGCGCACCGGCCGGCCGTACTACAACGCGATCGTCTGGCAGGACACCCGGACCGACCGGATCGCCTCGGCGCTGGACCGGGACGGCCGCGGCGACGTGATCCGGCGCAAGGCCGGGCTGCCGCCGGCCACCTACTTCTCGGCCGGCAAGATCCAGTGGATCCTGGAGAACGTCGACGGGGTCCGCGAGGCCGCCGAGCGCGGCGACGCGATCTTCGGCAACACCGACAGCTGGCTGCTGTGGAACATCACCGGCGGGCAGCGCGGCGGCAACCACGTCACCGACGTGACCAACGCCAGCCGCACGATGCTGATGAACCTGGAGACCCTGGACTGGGACGACGAGCTGCTGTCGTTCTTCGGCATCCCCCGGCGGATGCTGCCGGAGATCCGGCCCTCGTCGGACCCGAACGGCTACGGCATCGCGCACGTCGACGGGCCGCTCGGCGGGGACGTGCCGCTCACCGGGGACCTCGGTGACCAGCAGGCCGCCACGGTCGGCCAGGTCTGCTTCTCCCCGGGCGAGGCGAAGAACACCTACGGCACCGGCAACTTCATGCTGCTCAACACCGGGACGAACCTGGTGCGCTCGGAGAACGGCCTGCTCACCACGGTCTGCTACAAATTCGGTGACGCCGCGCCGGTCTACGCCCTGGAGGGCTCGATCGCGGTCACCGGATCGGCCGTGCAGTGGCTGCGCGACCAGCTGCACCTGATCAAGTCGGCCGGGGAGAGCGAGGCGCTGGCGGCGCAGGTGCCCGACAGCGGCGGGGTGTACTTCGTGCCGGCGTTCTCCGGGCTGTTCGCCCCGTACTGGCGGTCCGACGCGCGCGGGGCGATCGTCGGGCTGTCCCGCTTCAACACCGACGCGCACATCGCCCGGGCCACCCTGGAGGCGATCTGCTACCAGACCCGCGACGTGGTCGACGCGATGGCCCAGGACTCGGGCGTCACCCTGGACGTGCTCAAGGTGGACGGCGGCATCACGGTCAACAACCTGTGCATGCAGATCCAGGCGGACGTGCTGGGCGTGCCGGTGAGCCGGCCGGTGGTCGCCGAGACCACGGCGCTCGGGGCGGCGTACGCGGCCGGGCTCGCGGTCGGCTTCTGGAAGAGCACCGACGAGCTGCGGGAGAACTGGAACGAGTCGCAGCGCTGGCAGCCGAGCTGGTCGGCGCAGCAGCGCGAGCAGGGGTACGGCCGCTGGAAGAAGGCGGTGCAGCGGACTCTCGACTGGGTGGACGTGGACTGATGTCGGCTCTCTCGCCCGACACCCGGGACGCCGCGCTGCGGGCTCTGGCCGGGGCCGAGGTCGACGTGCTGGTCGTCGGCGGGGGAGTGGTGGGGGCGGGGTGCGCGCTCGACGCGGTCACGCGGGGTCTCTCCGTGGGGCTGGTCGAGGCGCGCGACTTCGCCTCCGGCACCTCCAGCCGCTCCAGCAAGCTGATCCACGGCGGCCTGCGTTACCTGGAGATGCTCGACTTCGGGCTGGTCCGGGAGGCGCTGCGGGAGCGCGGGCTGATCCTGTCCCGCCTCGCCCCGCACCTGGCCCGCCCGGTGCGCTTCCTCTACCCGCTGCGGCACCGCGGGTGGGAGCGGCTGTACGCCGGTGCGGGCGTCACCCTCTACGACGCGATGGCATGGCCCGGCGCGCTGCCGCGCCACCGGCACCTGACCCGTCGCGGCGCGCTGCGCGCCTGCCCGGCCCTGCGCAAGGACGCGCTGGTCGGGGCGCTGCAATACCACGACGCCCAGGTGGACGACGCCCGGCACACGATGTTCCTGGCCCGGACCGCGGCCGCGTACGGCGCGCACGTCGCCAACCGGGTGGAGGTGACCGGCTTCCTGCGCGAGGGCGAGCGGGTCACCGGGGTCCGGGTCGCCGACCTGGAGCACGGCCGGACCTTCGAGATCCGCGCCCAGCAGGTGATCAACGCGACCGGGGTGTGGACCGACGACACCCAGGCCCTGATCGGCGAGCGCGGCCAGTTCCACGTGCGCGCCTCCAAGGGCATCCACCTGGTGGTGCCGCGGGACCGGATCCCGTCGACGACCGGGCTGATCCTGCGGACCGCGACCAGCGTGCTGTTCGTGATCCCGTGGGGCCGGCACTGGATCGTCGGCACCACCGACACCGACTGGAACCTGGACAAGGCGCACCCGGCGGCCTCCGCCAAGGACATCGACTACCTGCTCACCGAGGTGAACAAGGTGCTGTCGACCCGGCTGGAGCGCGCCGACGTGCAGGGCGTCTACGCCGGGCTGCGGCCGCTGCTGTCCGGCGAGTCCGAGTCCACCTCGCAGCTGTCCCGCGAGCACATGGTGGCCAGCCCGGTCCCCGGCCTGGTCGTGGTCGCCGGGGGCAAGTACACGACGTACCGGGTGATGGCCCGGGACGCGGTGGACGCCTGCGTGTTCAACCTCGACCGTCCGGTGGCCCGGTGCTGCACCGACCGGGTGCCGCTGATCGGGGCGGAGGGGTTCCCGGCGCTGTGGAACCGGCGCGGGCTGATCGCCGCGGAGTCCGGCCTGCACGTGGCCCGGGTCGAGCACCTGCTGGGCCGCTACGGGTCGCTGATCGGCGAGTTGCTCGCGCTGATCCGGGACGATCCGGCTCTGGGCCGCCCGCTTGCCGGCGCCGACGACTATCTGTGCGCCGAGGTCGTCTACGCGGCGGCGGCGGAGGGGGCGCGGCACCTGGTGGACGTGCTGACCCGGCGTACCCGGATCTCGATCGAGACGTTCGACCGGGGCACGGTGTGCGCGGCGGAGGCCGCCGAGCTGATGGGCCGGGTGCTCGGGTGGACGCCGCGGCAGCGGGACCGCGAGGTGGAGAACTACCGGCTGCGGGTCGACGCGGAACGCGACTCGCAGGAGCAACAGGACGACGAGACGGCGGACGCCGCCCGCCTGGGCGCTCCGGAGGTGGTCCCGGTCCAGATCCGCTGATTCCGCGGCCGGTAGGACGGGCGTCACGTCACCCGTGGGGATCCCGGTCACGGTGCGGGGCCCGCACGTTTTCCGTGCGGGCCCCGCGCCCGGCTACCGCCAGGTGTCGTTGACCGTGTACGACCCGGCCGTGCCCGTCGTGTACGAACGGTTGCTGCCGGATTCCCAGGTCACGTTCCCCGAGGCGTCCTTCTTGAGGTACTTGTAGGTGAAGCTCGTGCTCTTCGGGACGATGACCGACCGGCTCCAGGTCGGGTACGCCGTGGCCGGGAGCGGGATGGCGTCCGCGGTGTTCCAGCCGCCCAGCGCCGGGATCGAGCCGACCACGTACACGTTGGTGCCGGTGCTGGTGGTGGCCGTCGCGGTGAACGTCACCGCGGTGGCGGCGGCGTTGGACACGTTGAAGCTGTCGGTGGCGGTGACCGCGGAGCCGCCGGTGGTCACCGCCCGGTTCGCGTTGCTCTCCCAGGTGACGTTCCCGGCCGCGTCCTTCTTGAGGTATTTGTACTCGAAGCTGCCGTTCGCCGGGACGGTCACCGTCGAGGACCAGATCGGGTAGCCGCCGGCGGACAGGGGGACCGCCTTCGCGGTGTCCCAGTTGCCCAGGGCCGCGTTCGAGCCGACCACGTAGACGCGTGTGCCCGTGGTCGTGGTCGCGTAGACGTTGAACGTCGCCCGGACGGTGCCGGTGCTGTCGGTCGGGCTCGTGCTCGGCGTGGGGCTGCTGGTCGCGCTGGCGCTCGGCGAGCCAGTGCCCGCGCCGGTCTTCGCGTTCACGTCGATCGCGACCGCGCCGTTGGCGGGGATGGTCACCGACGCCCGGCCGCCGGAGACGGCGATCGAGGTGCCCGCGCAGCCGCCGGTGGTGGCGCCGCCGGTGATCCGGTCACAGTAGGTGCCGTCCGGCAGGCCGGTGGGGTAGGTGGCGGTGGACGCGCTGCCGGAGCGGTTGACCCCGAACCAGCCCAGCGAGCCGCGGCTGAAGCCGATCACGTTGCCGGCGGTGTTCGTCCAGTTCGTGACCGTGGTCGCCGACCGGGTGGTGTTGCGCCAGGCGACCATGCCCTTGACGCCGGTGCTCTGGGTCAGGCACTGCCAGGCGCCGTTGGTGCAGCTGGTGTCGGTGACGTGGCCACTGGAGCTCGCCGGCGGCGAGGCGCCGGTCGCCGAGGTGGAGAAGGTGAAACCGTCGTACAGGAACGGCTGCCCGAACGGGTGGGCGAGCAGGAAGTAGTTCGCCAGCGTGTACGTCGCGCCGTCCTGGTAGCGCAGGGTGCTGCCGTTGCGCTCCAGGTCGTGGTTGGTGACCATGGCCGCGGTCAGGTCGCTGGACGCGTCCTGGCCCCACGACGGGATGCCCGACAGGTTCGACAGCGTGCCGTTGGCGAACTGGGTCTTCAGGCCGTACGCGTAGGAGAACCCGAGCACGTCGCCGATGCCGGTGTACGCCGACGGGGCGGTCTCGCCGCTGCCACCCGGGATGACCTCCTGGGCGAAGTACGGGGAGCGGCCCTCGGCGGTGGTGTTGTGCAGCTGCGCCTTGATGGCCGACAGGTCCGCGGCGGCCATGTGCTTGGCGGCGTCCACCCGGAAACCGTCCACGCCCCAGTCGATCAGCTTGTTCAGGTAGCCGGCGATCTTCGTGCGGACGGAGCTGTCCTGCGACTTGAGGTCGGAGAGCGCGACCAGTTCGCAGTTCTGCACCTCGGCGGCGTTGTTGTAGTCGTCGATGACGCCGTCGCTGTCGGCGCAGTAGCCGTCGTTCGGGTGGTGGAAGTCGCCGTAGGCGTACGGCACCGCCGGGTAGGAGTAGCCGCTCGGGCTGAACGTGGAGCCGCCGTACCCGGTGGTCACCGTGTTGTTGGAGCCGGCCATGTGGTTGATGACCGCGTCCACGTAGACCCGGACGCCGGCGTTGTGGCAGGCGGTGATCATGCTGGTGAACTCGGCCTGGGTGCCGAGGCGACCGGAGATCTGGTAGGAGACCGGCTGGTACACCTCCCACCACGGGTGGGCGCCGTCGCTGGTGGAGGCGAGGGTGACCGACTCCTGCGGCGGGGCGACCTGGACCGCGCCGTACCCGGCCGGGCCCAGGTGGTTGGTGCAGGCGGCCGCGATCGACCGGAAGTTCCACTCCCAGAGGTTCGCGGTGACATCGCTGTTGTTGAGGGCCACGGCCGCGTTCGCCGTGGTGGCCAGGCTGACGCCGACCAGGCCGGCGGCGGCCAGCGCCAGGCTGCTCACCGAGCCGAGGATCAGCTCACGAGTTCGTTTTCGCATGTCGAGAGCGCTTTCTGCTGAGGACATCGCAGGGTCTACGCGATGCGAACGGGGATCGGGGGGTTGGGGGACGGATGGCGTGAAAGTTCTTTCAGGAGTACGGCGCTCGCCGGGAGTGTGTCGTCGCGCGCCGCGGTCCCGGTCCTGACAAAGGCGGTGAACTGCCGTTATCGGGACCCGGCCGAGGAGGTGAGGGGGATTCACCTCGGGTTCGGGTAGCCCTCGGAATCCACGAGCCTGATGAGCCGATGGAACCCTCGGACATGTCATGCAAGTCCTTGCAACTTGTTTCAGGAAGTTACCAAGCAGTGTCGATGTCGTAAAGGGCATGGAGCGGTGTTTGCGAATCCCGCCGCGGCCGGGTGTTCCGGAGCGCGGGCGTCCGGGCTGGTCGTGACGTTCCCGCGGGCTGCTCGTGCCCGGCTCCGGGCAACGAAAAAGAGGAGGCACCCCCGTGGTCGGGGGTGCCTCCTCGCGCGTGCCGGCCGGGTCAGGCCGAGGTGGTCTCCAGGCTTCCCGTCGTCGCGGCCGCCGCGCCACCCGTCGCCGGTTCGCTCCCGGGCGCGCCCGCCAGATCGGCGCCGGTCGCCTCCGCGTCGTGGGCGGCCTGCACCTTCGCCATGCGGCGGGCGAAGCTCTTGGTGTTGGTCCACAGCTTGTAGATCAGCAGCAGCTCGAAGGCGATCATGCCGACCGAGATCGCGATCGTGGTGATCTTGATCTGTCCGATCACCGGCCCGACGATGAACACGAACATCATGAACTCGATGCCGCTGATCAGGTGAACCCGGATCCGGTTGTTCACCAGGAACTGGCGGACCGCGGCGAACCGCCCGAACTGCGCCCGGAAGTCCTCCTGCAACTCGTCGTTGAGGCTGGCCTCCGGCGTGGTCGGCACCACGCCGGCCTCGGTCAGCCGGCGGCGCATGTCGCCGCGGACCTTGCCCATCTCCAGGGCGTTCAGGTAGCGGAACATGTCCAGGAAGATGACCAGCAGCCCGAGCCACAGGTAGCCGAAGTCATGGGTGCGGTGGTACTCCCCGCCGAACAGGCCGATCGCGCAGGCCAGCACGCGCAGCCGGTCGAACACGTAGTCCAGCCACGCGCCGAAGGCCGAGCCCGTCCCGTTCAACCGGGCGATCTTGCCGTCCATGCAGTCGAGCACGAAGCTCAGGTGGAAGAGCGCGGCGCCGAGCAGCAGCCAGGCGTACCCCTGATGCCAGAAGGCGGCCGCCGACCCCAGGCCGAGCACGAACGCCGACACGGTCAGCCGGTTCGGCGTCACCCACCGCCACGGCGAGACCAGCCACACCAGGCGTGACGCCAGCGGATCCACCAGCCAGACGGTCCACCACGCATCCCGGCTCTTGTAGGTACGCTCACGAATCTCCGCAAGCGTGTGACGCTGTGCCATCGGCCGTATCTCCACCCGCATGAAAATGAACGACGGGGGTCGCATGATCAATCGTTATGGGAACGATATGTTTACATGTGGTCGCCCCGAACCTGTGGACGACATCCAACACCATGCGAGCCACCGGCGCCACGTCCGCCTCCGCCGAATCCGTCACGGCTCATAGCCCGGCCCGGCCCCGGGACGGCCCTGATCGTCCCGGCGTCCGGCCCGCTGCCAGTTCTCCGCCCGCTGTGCTCGCTGACCCGGGGGATCCCGGCGCCGGCGCCGCCGCGTGCCCATGCCGGCTCGGGTGATCCGAATCACGCGGCGGCCGGTGTCCGGCGGCTCGGCGGATGTCGTGCACCGGGCGGCCGGATGGACACCGTGCCCGGGCCGGACGTGGGCGATGTCCGGCCGGGCGGGTGGCGCGCGTCGCCCGTCACGGCGTCTGGAGCTGCTCGGCGGAGAGCCGGCGGACCAGGCGTTCGAGCCGGTCGAGGCGGCGGTGCAGGGAATCGTGGGTGTCCGTGTCGGCGATCCAGGCGCCGCAGTCGGGGCAGTGCTCCCGTCCCGGGACGGACAGCCCCTCCACCAGTTGCACCGGGATCGGGTGCGCGTCGTTCTCCGCGTTGAGCCAGAGCTCGTGCCAGGTCTCGTCGACCGTCTCCGCCGGGATCCCCAGCGCTTCCAGCACGCGGCGGAGGTTGTCCCAGGCCGGCGGCTTGCGGGCGGTGAAGATCCGGCAGATGGTGGACGCGGACAGGCCGGTCTGTCCGCCGATCATGCGGTAGGTCGGCCGCCTCGCCTCCTGGTGGGCCAGTTGCAGGCGGCGCCGCAGCACGTCCAGGCCGCTGTCGTCCCGATTGTTCTCGGTGACCAGGGTGAACACGTTCATGCTCGGCGCGGGCGGGACCGGCGTGGCCGGTCCCGCCCGCGGCCCCCTTCCTATTTCCGGGATCCGTCGAGGTGGCGGGCGGCGACCTCGCCGGCCACGAGGCCGACCAGGCCGCAGATCATGGCGGCGTCGCTGATCGGGTACCCGCGCACGAGCAGCACCACGGCGAACACGGTCACCGCGGCGGCCACCACGACGGTCGGCATCGGGCCGGCGCCGGTGAGGATGCGCCGGGCGACGGCCCCGCCGAGCAGGGTCACGCCGGCGCCGAGCATCAGCGCCTCACCCACCGGATGCCCGGTGAGCAACATGGTGAGGACGCCACCGAGCACCAGCAGCACGATCAGCACGGTGGCCCAGGTGTGCCGGTGGTCGCCGCCGGGCCCACCGGCCGGGGCGACGGGGGTGTCCGGGGGGTCTGCGATGGACACGTTCCACTCCTTGGTTCTCCGAATCTCGTCCCGCCCTCTGGCGCGGGACGCAGGGACGGAGGGATCTCCTCCGCCCCCGCCTGTGGGGTTGGTCCGGGCGCTCGGGAAAGCACCGCCGCGGCTTCTGGTTGGCAGCCAGAGATCGAGCCGCCCTCATATCTTCCTCCACCGGTACGACGTCCTCGCCGCGCTTTCGGGCGTACTCGCCGGTAGCGGAATCGCGAGGGTATTTACCGCGGAAATATGAAGGGTGATCGAGGGGGAATCGGCGAGCCCGGCCGAAATTGGTCAGCTGTACTGACGGCGACCGGACAGCGCGAGGCCCCCCGCTGCCAACGAGGGGCCTCCGGTGCGGTGTTTTCCGAATTGGCGCCCGGACCAGCGAACAGCAATTCGGAGAGACTTCCCAAGACCGGGAAGTCGTTGTCGCCGGCCTTGACAATGCCCGGTCGACGGCTTCTACAGTGCACTACATCTAGTGGTCCTGCAAGCCGATGTGCCCACGCGGGCCCCGCACGCTGTTTCAAGAAATTTCAGGCCTGCCCCGCGGTGCCGATGAAACAGAGTCCCGGTGTGCTGTCTGTTTCCTACGATTTTATGGCCCCGACTCGACCGACCGCTACGCTGCGTATACATTATTTGTACGCTGAGTGCGTCTGGTGTCGGATGCTGGAGGGAAGTCACGGCTTTCCCGGGATCGACTGACCGGCCGGCCGCCGCTCGGGTTCTCGGCGAGTTTTCCGGCGGGTCATCCGTCCGGAAGCCGGCGCTCTGGGCCGTGCGGGGGACCGGTGGGTGGCCGAAAGTATGAGGTCGATTCCGGCGCTAGGCACGTGTCGCATTCCGGTGATTGTTTTCCGCTGATCCGAAAAACGTGGCGGTAAGGCGTCCGCCGACGTCGGCCCGTGACCTTCTCCGGAATGACGGCGCATTGTCAAGATCGAGTCGACGATCTATGTGATCTACGTCACATATAGCGCCTTGGATGGATTTCAGCGCGTGATGCGCGATGGCGCTCGGTGAGAGCGCTCCCGGTGCATTTCCGAGCACTGCAACTTGCAGATTTCCTGTTTTCGGAAGTGATCATTCACCGCGGTCGCGAGGCGGATTCGGGAGTTGTGGCGGGTCGTAAAAGCGTCCGACTACCTCGTCGTGCGGCGGCTTCCGGTCCACCGGCTACGGTCCGCATCGGGCGCCGGTCGCAGCGTGAGCCCCGAGCCTGCCGCGGGGGCCGGCCAACATGGACGGATGGGGCCGCCGGCGTCGCCGGGGGACCTGATCCCCGATCGAGCCGGGGGCCGGATGGCCGCGCCGGGCGGCGAAGCGAGGCCGAGGGGACATCGGCTACCTCGGCGGCGTCCGTGCCGCTGCGCGATCTCATCGCTGTCACCTCAGCCCGGGCGATGCGGTCCGGAGCCGCCCGGTCAGCCCGGCCTCGCCGGCTCGACGGCCGGGACCGGCCTTGGTGGCGGGGTGCGGGTCGGCGAGAAGACGGTGCGGCGGCTCGGCTGCCCGATGGCGACGCGCTTCACCTGGATGGCATACCGGACGATGCGGCCAGCCCCATCACGGCGACGCGTGGCGTGGAGGGGTTCGCCGGGTCCGGGTGGCGTGGCGGGGCTCGCCGGGCCGGGTGGCGGCGTGATGGGGTTCGCTGTGCCGGGGTGGTGTGGCGGGGCTCGCTGGGCCGGGTGGCGGCGTGATGGGGTTCGCTGTGCCGGGGTGGTGTGGCGGGGCTCGCTGGGCCGGGTGGTGGCGTGGCGGGGCTCGCTGGGCCGGGTGGCGTGATGGCGGTCAGCCCTAACCCGGGTGGCGCGATGACCCGCTCGTCCCACCCGGGTGGCACGCGAAAATGAGGGTGGTTCGCCTCACTTGGCGGCACGCCGCCGGAAGAGAACGAAGCCCGCCGCACCGGCCAGCGCCAGGATCCCGATCCCGGTGGCCAGACCGAGCCACGGCCCGTCGCTGTCCGCGTCCTCCGCGGTGACATCCCGCACGGCGGTGACATCCGCGGCGCCGGTCGCAGCCGGCGTGGCGCCGGCCGGCGCCTCCGGCGACGAGGGCGAGGCCGCCCCGGCACCAACCGGTGCGGACGAAGCGGCCGAGGGCGAGGTCACCGGTGCCGCCACCGTGAACCGGTACGAGCTCTTCGTCACGTGCCCGTCCTCGCCGGCCACCTGGTAGGTGACGGTGTAAGCCCCGTTGGGCAGCGGCTCGGCGAACGTCACCGAGATGGTCGCGCCGCTGATCTTCGGCGTCGACTGGGGTGGGACCGTGCCGTCGGCGCCGGTCACGGAGAGCTTGGTGGAGTCGGGAAGGTCGTCCAGGAAGCGGAGCTTCACCGCCGTCGGCGCCTTTTTGACGGTCGCGTTCTTGGCCGGCGCCGCTTCGGCGAGCGCGTTGTGCGCCCAGGCCGGCGCGGCCGGGGTCAGCAGCGCGAGGACGGCGGCGAGGGCGAGCAGGAGGCGTTTCGTCATGGCGTCAGCAGATCTCTCTAGTCGGGTCGCCGTTAGTCGGCGCCGCGCGGCGGTTGGTTCCCGGCAGATCAAACCCTTTCCGGTACGCCGTACCACCGAACGCCACGCTCAACCGGCTTCCTTAGCCGTTTCTTACGAGCGCAGCCCGCGCGTCTTAAGCACCGCACGGACTCTCGTGGTGGCGCCATGATCGCGACTGAACACGGAGTTCCCTGATGACCGAAGAGCACCCGGCCCATCGGCCGGACACCCCCGCCCCCGCGGCCGACAAGACCCCCGAGCTCTCCGCCCCGGCCGCCACCCCACCCACCACGGCGGCGACGCCCGCGCCGGCCCCGGCTCCTCCGCCGACCGCGCCGGCTCCGGGTTCCGCGGCTGCCGCATCGGCCTCGGCTCCGGGTTCCGCGGCTGCCGGATCGGCCTCGGCTCCGGTTCCGCCGACTGCCGGAGCGGCTCCCACCTCCGGGGAGGTGCCCGCCGAGGCCGGATACACCTCGGCCGTGGCCGGCCACCCGCCCGCCGGCGCCGGTGAGCAGCCGCTGCCGCCGCCACCGTCCGGCTGGGCCTATGTCCCGGCCGGTGGGCGGCCGCTGCCGCCCCCGCCGCCCGGCTGGGCCTATGTCCCGGCGGGCAGCGTGGGTGGTCAGTTGCCGACCCCGCCACCGGGTATGGCCTACGTCCCGGCCGTACCGCCGCGCGGCCCGGGCCGGTCCGGTGCTTCCTGGCGCAGCCGTCGCGGCCCGCTGCTCGCCGGGGCCGCCCTGCTTCTGGGGTGCGTGCTCGGCGCGGGAGCAACCGCGGTCGGAGCTTTCGCCGGTCACCACGACGGCGACCGCCGCGGCCAGTCCGGCTCGGAGGAGGGCCGCTCCGGCGATGGCCGCTCCGGGGAGGGCCGCTCCGGGGAGGGCCGCTCCGGGGAGGGCCGCTCCGGGGAGGGCCGCTCCGGGGAGGGCCGCTCCGGGGAGGGCCGCTCCGGGGAGGGCCGCTCCGGGGAGGGCCGCTCCGGGGAGGGCCGCTCCGGGGAGGGCCGCTCCGGGGACGGCCGCTCCGGGGACGGCCGCTTCGGCTCCGGCGAGAGCCGGTTCGGCGGCGACCGCGGCGGCTACGAGTACGGCGGGCGGCGCGGCGACGGCCGTACGTCGCAGGGTCGGACCTCTCCCGGCATCTCGCCGAGCGACCCCGCTCCCGTGCCGTCGGCCTCCAGCTGAACGGGAGGCCGGCCGGCGGCCCGCCGAGGCCGCCCCCGGACCGGCGGCCCGGTGACGCGGGCGGCCGCCCGGCGGACCGGAAACGCGATGAGCCGCCTGGGGGCGGGGAGCGCGACGTCTGCCCGGCGGGCCGGGGACGGGACGTCTGCCCGGCGGGCCGGGGACGGGACGTCTGCCCGGCGGGCCGGGGACGGGACGTCTGCCCGGCGGGCCGGGGACGGGACGTCTGCCCGGCGGGCTGGAAACGGGACGTCCGCCCGGCGGGCTGGAAACGACGTCTCGCCGGCGGGGCGGAAACGGCGTCGCGCCCGGCGGCCCGGAAAGGCGACGAGCCGCCCGGCGGGATGCCGGGCGGCTCGTGGAGGTGCGTCGGTCAGCGGATGCTGACGTTGAACAGCGGGTTCGCGGCCAGCTTGCGGAACGCCGCCAGGCTCGTGGCGGTGCTGTCGATGCTGATGTCGCGGTCGCCGAACAGGTCCTTCTTGGTGTCGAAGTAGACGATCGCCTTGACCGCCGGGCGCTTGGCCAGCTCGGGCAGCACGCTGTTGAACTGCGCCGCCTTGTCGACGACCTTGCCGACGCGGTGGTACGCGCCCCACTCGGCGACCATGACCGGCTTGGTCGGGTGGTTGCGGGTGGCCCAGTCGTAGAAGCCGACGCCGCCCTTGGCCTTACGGTCCAGCAGATCCTTGAACACGCCGGCGTGGTAGTAGTTCTTCTCGGCGCTGACGTACGAGTCCAGGCCGATCCAGTCCACCACGTCGTTGCCCGGGTACAGGTCCTTCCACCAGGACTGACCCATCCACTTCTCGTTGCCCATGTAGGCGACGACGCTCACCACGTTGTTCGCGCCCTTGGCCCGCAGCCGCTGGATGACGTGGCGGAACGAGGCGGCGAAGTCCTTGGCGGTCATGCCGGACTTGGGGTCGGTGCGGACGTCGTCCTCCGGCTCGTGGTTGAGCACCAGGTAGAACTTCTCCGAGAACTTCTGCTTGAGCCGCTCGGCGAACGCGTCGATCCGCTTGTCGTGCTTGCCCGCGGCGACGGCGGCCCAGGTGGAGCCGTACTCGACGCGCCAGTTCAGCAGCAGCACGCGGGGGTGCGCCTTGTCCCGCGCCATCGCGATCTCGGCGTCGGTCGGGAACTTCTCGTCACCCTTGTGGTACGTGTGGAAGATCGTCGCGGTGCGTCCGCTGAGCTTCTCCCAGTTGCGGTGCTCCGCGTCGCGCGGCTTGCCGGTGAACCCGCCGGCGGCGGCCCCCCACAGCACCCCGCAGCTGGGCACCAGCTTGGCGTTGGTCACGCACGACTTGGACGCCGGCGAAACGGTCGGTGCGGCCTGGGCCGGTGCCGGCGTGGTCGTCGCGGTGCCGAGCCCGGCAACCAGAGCGGCCAGCGTCAGTACGGTCTTACGCAGCGTCGAGCGCTTCACGATGAATCTCCCCCGAGTTGTCCGGCGGTGTTGCCCGCCGGGCATGGGAAGAAGATTCCGGGAGTGGAGTTGTCAGGACGGTGCCCGTCAAGGTGCCCGCCGGTTGCTGTTCTCCGGGCCGCCGCCACGGCCCGGAGAAGTGCTCGGGGTTAGTTGTCGGCGGCCCGCACCGGCACATGAGAGAAAGGGGATCCGCTCGCCGGCTCAAAGGCAGACAGGCGCCCCTCGGCGGGGGGTGGTCCCCGGACACGCAGCTGTGAGACCACTGTTCGTCGGCTCGGCGCCGAACGCGGTCATGCCGGATCGGCCTTCGGGCCTGCTGCCCGCTCAGCGCGCAGCAGCGAGGCCACCAGGCTGCCGTCGGCGTTGGGTCCCTTCTCTATCACGGCCAGGTTGTGGTAGACGTGGACCGCGCTGATCAGGGCGTCGGTCGGCAGTGCGGCTCGCGCGTCCGGGCGCAGGAACTCCTCGTGGTGCAGGCCGTCGAGCAATGACTTGAGGAATCCGACGGTGAAACCCGGGTCGCTCAGGTCGGTGTCGCTGCCGCCGAACGGAACCGGCCAGTAGCAGGCCATCAAGTCCTCGATGACGTACAGGCCGTCCGGCTTGACGTGCGGGAACAGGGCGTTGAAAGAGGCCAGGACATGCTCGGGGCGGTGACTGCCGTCGTCGATGACGATGTCGAAGGGCCCGTGCCGTCGCACCACCTCGTCGAGGTCGTCGGTGTCCGATTGGTCGCCGCGAACGATGGTCATCCGAGGTTCGGCCAGCGGACTCTTGTCCAGGATATCGAGGCCGTGGACCAGTGCCCGCGGGAAATACCGTTTCCACATGCGCAACGAGCCGCCGCCCTTGGCCGGGTCGTCGAAACCGCCGACACCAATCTCCAGAATGCGCAGCCGGCGATCACGCAACGGGCCGAAATGGGTCTCGTACCGGCGGGGGTATTGATGCATCGCACCCCACTTGTCGGTGCCGTACCGCACTGCCAGCTCGGTCAGGTCGGAGGGCTCACGCCGGTCGAGCACCTGGACGAGGCGCTGCACGACGGCGTAGAAGACCGTCGGAAGGCTGGGCCGCTGCGGGGTGGGGAACACGACCTCGGGCCCGGGCCAGCGAATCCGGCGGGTCGTCGCGGACACGTCCGCCAGCGGGCCGTACAGCGCGCGGACGGTCTCGGACAGCTCCTGCGTCAGCGACGGCGAGAGGCTTTCCTCGTACGGGGCGCCGAGCTCGCCGGGCACGACCCGCACGCCGCCGGACGTGACCGCCAGGAACGTGGTGATGTCGCGGCCACGGTGCGAGAACACCACGGTGACCGCGGCCCCGTCGTCACCCGCCGCGGGCACGAGGTCCTCGACGCAGGCGCGGAACAGCAGTTCCGCGACCACGACGTCGGCCACCTCGACGGCGCCGAGGTCGTCGATGACCGCATCGACGTCGTCGTCGCGTGACGCCGTGGCCGCGAGCAGCCTCTCCACGACAGCGGTCGCCCGCGCCGCATCGCGCTGCCCGGCCGGACGTTGGTCGATACTCATACCGTCACCTTCTCGTCTTGGGTGGCTGCGGAGAGCTGCAGCGGGCGTCGTTGCGTCCGGCTGATCCACCAGTGCGCGATCAGCAGATCGAGCACCCAGGGGAACCAGCCGGTGTTCTCGCTGACCCATCGCATGTCGGCGCCGGGAATCATCATGGCCACGACGAATGCGATCCGGCTCCAGATGATGGAGAGGGTCAGCGCGAAGCTGTAGATCATCAGTCGCCGATGGTCGGCCCACCGGCGCTGGCGGGCCCGCCGGTAACCGGTGGCGGTGACCCACACCCAGAGCACGGTCTGCACACCGAAACCCACGACCACCGCGGTGCTGACGTCACCGAGGGTCTGCGACCGGATGGCGATGAGGGCGGCGAGTGCCGGCGCCCCGGCGACCACCGCGACGACGTACACCCGGCCGGCCACCCGATGCACCCGGGGGTGGGCGCGGCGCAGCCACGGCCACATCTGCATCAGACCGGTCAGCATCGCCACCGTCCCGGACCAGACGTGCACGACAAGCAGCGGATAATGCAGTGAGAGGCCCGGCCGCAGCGGGATTCTCGCCGTCGACGGGTCGAGGGAGAAGTACACCGGGGCGACGAATACGGCTAGCCAGGCAAGAACCACGAAGGTGAGCATGCCGAGCCCTCGCGACCGCGGCCGCCGGTTGTTCTGACGCTTCTTCGGTTCCCCGCCGACGTCGTTGCTCGTCATGCCGAGGTCAATCGGCCCGTCGGTGGAAAGCGTCATTGCGTACCTCCTGCGATCAGGACTGGCGAACAATTCCGGGCTGTACGCCAATGGCTTCCGGGAGCACAATGCCGCCATCCTACGATCGTCGTGGCGTAAACATTTCTCTGAGAATGCTGCAATCAAGGACAAACGCGGGCCGGCGCCGGTCAACGCGTTCCTCGAGGCCGGGATCGCTCACGGAACCCGGCATCGCGCAGGAAACGCTGACCGGCGCCCCGCAGCGCGGCATCCTGTCGCCGTTGCCGGCCGGCATCGAGCGGCCAGCGGGCGATGCGCATCTGATGGCGTCATGGAAGCCGGGCGCGGCGACGGGCGGCGAGTATCGGCGGACACGGCAGCGCCGGCAGAACCCGGCGACGTGGCGGCTGGTCCGTCACGCCGACGATGTCGTGGTCCCCGCCGTGTTCCTGAAAAGCCCTCGCTCAGCTGGCGCCCGACACCCGGGACAGCGGCGGCGCTCAGCACTCCAGCCAGGAGACGTGGTACGTGGTCTCCAGGCTGCCGTCGGTCGAGTCCATGGTCAGGAAGCTGGTGGTGGAGCTCTCCGAGGAGCCGGCGTCCACCCGCAGTTCGGTGTTGACGTTCAGGTATCGCTGCTCTCCGCAGGGCAGGTAGGACATCGACCCGACCTCGACCCGGTCGCTGTGCTGCCACTCGCTGTCCATCCAGCCGTGGAAGTCGTGCCGGATCCGGGTGGTGTGCGGCTCGCCCTGGAAGTAGTAGGACGCCGTCTCCGTCCCGCTCGCCCCCTCCTCGAGGTGGCCGAAGCCGCGGTGGTCCGCCCCGGCCACCGCGTACGTGAATCCCTGCGGCACGTGCACGTCCAGCGCGAGTTGACAGTTCTTGCGGAAATCCGTGGGCTCGGCGTCCGGTCCGACCTGTGCGATGAAGTCGCTGTAGGTGACCGTGAACGCGGTGTTGTCCGGGGAGACCTGCACGTCCGCGCTGCGACCGGGGCAGCCCGAGCCGTTCGCCGACACCACGTCGATGACCATCCGGTCCGCCGGGGGCGGCGAGCCGTGCCATGTCGTGGCCGGCGCCCCGCTCAGCGACGAGACGAGCAGCGCGCCCGCGGTGATCGAGCTCAGCATCGAGGTTCCTCCTGAAATGCGACGAATGGCAGATCTGCCGGGAACAGCAGTCGTCGTGGTGGAACGTACGATTCAGCGGGTCCGGATCGCCCGATATCGCGCACCGGCCCGCTCGTCAGTGACCGCCATGTGGCCGATCGGCGCACCCGGCGCCCGGCCGTCCGTGCAGAAAATCCGGGATTGCGATACAGGCGGCGTGACCTGCTGCTATGACCGCTTGGTTACCAGCCCGGTAATCGACGTGACGCCGCCGTGGTGCCAGGGTGCCCGCATGACCATCAAGGACATCTTCCTGGAGGCGTTCGGCCGCTTCGCCGCCGGCGACACCGGTGTGCTGAAAGAGATCCTCCGCGAGGATTTCGTCAACCACGACCCGGACAGCCCGCGCGGCCGGGACGAGTGGATCGAATTCACCCGGACCGGCCCGGTCGCCACCGCCACGCTGGAGCTCAAGCGCGTGATCGCCGACGACGAGTTCGTGGTCGCGCACCTGCGGCTCACCCCGCAGGACGGCGGAGCCGGCGAGGCGGTCGTCGACGTCTGGCGGTTCGATCAGGGCCGGATCGTCGAGCACTGGGACGTCAGCCAGCCGATCACCGGGCCCGACCAGGTCTGATCGCCGGGCCGCGGCTGTAACAGGTGTGAATCTGCCGGGTCGTTGCCGGAAAAATCCGGGCACGCCTACGGTCTCGGCGGCAAATCGGACCCGCTGAGGAAGTCGCCGAGATGAAACTCCGCACCTGGATGGCGCTGGCGGCGCTGGCCGTCGCCGGCCTCGTCACACCGGCCTCCGCGCAGGCCGCCGCGCCGGTCGCCCCGGCCGCGGCCCCCACCTCCTACACCAACCCGGTCAGCGCCGGGACCGTCGACACCTTCCCGGACCCCGCGGTGATCCGGGGCAAGGACGGCGCCTGGTACGCCTACGGCACCACCAACCCGATCCGCAACAGCAGCGGCGAGGCCGGCGAGCACATCCTGCCCGTGCTGTCCTCGCCCGACCTGGTCCACTGGACGTACCGTGGCGACGTCTACACCCCGACCGGCAAGCCCGCCTACTGGGCCGCCGGCACCCGGGCCTGGGCGCCCGACATCCGCTACCTCGGTGGCGCCTACCACCTGACCTACGCGCTCTCCACCGGCGGTGTCGCGCTGCTCACCGGCCCCACCCCGCTCGGCCCGTGGACCGATCGCGGGCTGCTGGTGAGGCCGTCGGACAGCGGCTGCCCGACCGGCGCCATCGACCAGGCGCTGTTCACCGACACCGGTGGCGTCAACTACCTCTACTGGGGCAGCTACGACACGCTCTGCGTGCAGCAGCTCAGCGCGGATGCCACCACCCGGGTCGGCGAGGTGACCCAGGTCGGGCGCGGCCGGCGCGCCGAGGGCTCGTTCGTGGTGCACCGCGGCGGCTACTACTACCTGTTCTTCTCCGACGCCGGCTGCTGCGACGGCGCGTTCAGCGGTTACACCGTCAAGGTCGGCCGCTCGATCAGCCCGAAGGGCCCGTTCGTCACGCCGAGCGGCACCGATCTGATGGCCCTGACCAGCAAGGACGGCATCGTGCTGAGCGCGAACGGGAACCGCTGGATCGGTCCCGGCCACAACGCGATCGCCACCGACCTGGCCGGCCAGGACTGGTTGGTCTATCACGCGATCCCGGCCGGCGAGCCGGACTTCCCGCCGGTCACCGGCGCGAACGGGGCCACCCTGAACCTCACCCGCCGCCCGCTGATGATCGACCGCCTGGACTGGATCGACGGCTGGCCGGTGGTCCGGGCCGGGGCCGGCCCGTCCGAGACGGCGCAGACCGGGCCGGTCACCAGCTGGGCGGTGGGCAGCACGTTCGACTCGCTCAGCGGGTGGAGCACGGCGTGGCCGACGGCCACGGATCCGGACTCCGGTGGGTTCCTGTCCGCCGCGCAGCGGTCCTTCTCGCTGAGCGACCGGGCCGTCTCCGGAGACGTACGGGTGGAGGGGGACCTGCGCTCCGGAGCCGGACTGGTGATCTCGTACGCCGATCCGCAGAACCACGTGGTCGCCTGGCTCGATCGGGGCGGGCAGCGGCTGGACGTGGCGGTGACCGTGCGCGGGCGGCGCAGCGACCACACGGCCGCCCTGCCGAGCGGATTCCCCCATGCCACCTGGCACACGGTCGCCGCGGAGCGGCGCGGCCGGAACCTGAGCGTGGAGGTCTCCGCCGACCGGCTGCGCGACCCGGTCGCGTCGGTCGCCCTGACCCTGCCGGCCGCGGTCGCGCTGACCGGCCGGATCGGCGCGGCGGCCACCGCGGCCGGCGCCGCCGCGGACAACATCGGCGCGGCTCCGCTGTACCGGCCGGTCACCCAGCGGGTCGCCGACCCGGCGGTGGGCGCGCCGCTGCCCGCCTACTCCGACGAGTTCACCGGCGCGGATCCGGCGTGGAGCTGGATCCGCGGGCGCGACGACACCACGCTGACCGGTGGCGCGCTGGTCTGGCCGACGCAGGCCGCCGAGCTGCACACCGGCACGAACACCGCGTCGGTGCTGGCGCGCACCGCCCCGCCGGGCGACTTCACCGTGGAGACCCGGCTGACCTTCGACGGCACCCGCGGCAACCAGCAGGCCGGGCTGCTGCTGTACCAGAACGACGACCGGTACTTCAAGCTCGCGCACTCGGTGCTGCCGCTGAGCGGGACGAGCCAGGTGACCCATCAGGTGGAGTTCGGCAAGGAGGGGGAGCGGCCGACCTACACGCCGCCGATCGCGGTGGCCAACGCGCCGATGTTCGGCGGGCCGGCGGCCGGGACGACCTGGCTGCGGCTGCGGTACCACTTCGACGCAGCGCACAACGAGGACGAGGTGCGTGCCGCGTCCAGCGTCGACGGGACCGTGTGGACCTGGGGCGGCGTGTGGACGCTGCCGCACACCGGGACGTACCGGATCGGTTTGATCTCGATGAACGCGCCCGGCGCGACGGCCTCGTTCGACTACGTTCGGACCTATCTCAACGGCGCGGACGCGACCGCCTGCGCCTGACCGCCGGTCCGGGTGCCCGGCCGGAACCAAATTTAAAGGATTTGCTTCGAGTGTTACGCGGATAGTGCACATTGCCTATCGATCCGATAGGTTCACCGCTGTTGTGGCTCCGTCCTAAGGAAATCCCATGCGCAGATTCGTGCCTATCGTTGCCTCGGTGACCGTGCTGCTCGCCGGTTGCCAGGGCGGAGCCGGTGGCGACACCACCGCGTCGGACGCGGCCTTCGATCCGAAGACCTGTCAGGGCGGCACGCTCACCGTGCTCAACCAGGGCGGGATCAACCACCTCGACCCGGCCCGGCTCTACACCTCCGGCGGCGGCAATCTGCCGTCCCTGCTGTTCCGCACGCTGACCACCCGCAACCGGCAGCCCGGCGAGGCCGGCACCAAGCCGGCCCCGGACCTGGCGACCGACCTGGGCACCCCCTCGGACGGCGCCAAGACCTGGACCTACCACCTGCGCGACGGGATCTTCTTCGAGGACGGCACGCCGATCACCTCGGCCGACGTCAAGTACGGCATCGAGCGCTCGTTCGCTCCCGAACTGCCCGGCGGCGCGCCCTACCTGCGCGACTGGCTGGCCGGCGCGGCCGGTTACCAGGGGCCGTACAAGCAGCCGGAGGGGATCAAGGCGATCGAGACGCCGGACGACAAGACGATCGTCTTCCGGCTGCGCAAGCCCGAGGGCGACTTCCCGTACCTGGCCACCGCCACCCAGTTCGCCCCGGTGCCGAAGGCCAAGGACACCGGCGCCGAGTACGAGGCGCACCCGATCTCCAGCGGCCCGTACCAGGTGGAGTCCTACCAGCCGAAGAAGTCGCTGGTGCTGGTGCGCAACAAGCACTGGTCGAGCAGCGTCGACGAGCTGCGCTACGCCTGCCCGGACCGGATCGAGGTCACCTCCGGCCTGGACGCCGCGGTGATCAACCAGCGGCTGGTCACCGGCGCCGGCAAGGACGCCAGCGCGGTCACCACCGACGCGGTCGTCGGCCCCGAGCAGCTCGCCCAGCTGGGCACCGGCTCCGAGCTGGACAAGCGGGTCACCCGAGGGGAGTTCCCGTCCACCACGTACCTCGCCTTCAACACCAAGAAGGCGCCGTTCGACAACCAGAAGGTCCGCGAGGCGCTGTCCTACGCCATCAACCGCACCTCGGTCGTCAACGCCCTCGGCGGCTCCGCGGTGGTCGGCGCGTCCACGACGTTCCTGCCCCCGCAGAAGGCGCTCGGCCACCAGCCGTACGACTACTTCCCGGCCGGTGACAGCGGCAACCCGGAGAAGGCCAGGCAGGTGCTCGCCGAGGCCGGGCTGACCGGACTGACCATCGACCTGGCGTACGAGAACGACGACAGCGAGGGCATCGGACCGAAGGTCGCCTCCGCCGTGCAGGAGGCGTTCAAGCAGGCCGGCGTCACGGTGAAGCTGAACGCCATCGACGCCGCCACCTACCGCGACGTGGTCGGCAAGCCGGCCACCCAGCCCGGCCTGGCGCTGGCCACCTGGGGCGCGGACTGGCCGTCCGGCGGCCCGTTCCTGATCCCGATCTTCGACGGCCGGCAGATCATCACCGCGGGTGGCAACTTCAACCTCGCCCAGTACAACGACCCCGAGGTCAACGCGGAGATCGACGCGATCAACGCGCTCACCGACCCGGCCGCGGCGGCCGCGCGCTGGGGCGCCCTGGACGCCAAGCTCGGCAAGCTGGCGCTGGTCATCCCGCTGACCCACGAGAAGGACGTCTACCTCTACGGCAAGAACGTCAAGAACGCCTACGCCGACGGGTGGCGCGGCCAGCTCGACATCGCCCGGATCTCGGTCAAGTGATCCGTGCGCTGCGCCGGGACCGCGGCTTCGTCGTGGGAGCGGTGATCGCGGCCGGCATGGTGCTGGTCGCGGTCACCGCGCCGCTGCTGGCCGCGCTGGCCGGGCAGGACTACACCACGTACCACGACGACCTGCTCGACTCGGCCCGCGGCGGGGTGCCGATCGGGTCGTTCGGCGGGATCAGCGGCGAGCACTGGCTCGGGGTCGAGCCCGGCACCGGCCGCGACCTGTTCGCCCGGCTGGTCTACGGCGCCCAGGTGTCGGTCGGCGTCGCGGTCGCCGCCACCTTCCTGGAGGTGCTGCTCGGCGTCACGGTCGGGATCGCCGCCGGGCTCGGCGGCCGCTGGGTGGACGCCGGACTCAGCCGGTTGATCGACCTGGTCCTGTCGGTGCCGGTGCTGGTCATGGCGATCTCGCTGCTGGCGATCGTGCCGCAGGACTGGCCCCGGCCGCTGCTGCTGGCCGCGGTCATCGCGATCCTCGGCTGGGGCGGCACCGCGCGGATCAGCCGCGGCGAGACGCTGACCCTGCGCACCCGCGAGTACGTCGCGGCCGCACAGGTGTCCGGAGCGTCCTGGGGGCGGGTCGCGCGCCGGGAGATCCTGCCCGGCCTGACCGCGCCGATCCTGACGTACGCCGCGCTGCTGCTGCCCACCAACATGGTGGTCGAGGCCGGGCTGTCGTTCCTCGGCGTCGGCGTACGCCCGCCCACCCCGTCCTGGGGCCAGATGCTCTCCAGCGCCACCACCTGGTTCCGGGCCGACCCGTGCTACGTCTTCTTCCCCGCGCTGCTGCTGTTTCTGACCCTGCTCTCGTTCGTGCTGGTCGCCAACGGGCTGCGCCGGGTGCTCGACCCGCGGCAGCGGGCGGTGCTGCGATGATCGGTTACCTGATCCGCCGGGTCGCCGGCGCCGGCGTGGTCCTGCTGGTGCTGTCCGCGCTGATCTACGCGCTGTTCTACCTGGCCCCGTCCGACCCGGCGATCCTGACCTGCGGCAAGGGCTGCACCCCGGAACGGCTCGCCGACGTGCGCGCCGCGATGGGCCTGGACGACCCGATCTGGACGCAGTACGGCCATTTCCTGCAGGGGCTGTTCGCCGGCCGCGACTATCCGGCCGGCCCGGACGTGCGGCACTGCCCGGCGCCCTGCCTGGGCTACTCGTTCGAGACCGACCAGCCGGTCACCGCCCTGCTGCTGGACCGGCTGCCGGTCTCCGCCTCGCTGGCGATCGGCGCCGAGGCGCTGTCGCTGGCCGTCGGCATCGGCGCCGGCATGCTGTCCGGGCTGCGCCGCTTCCGGGTGCTCGACCGGGTGGTCAACGGCCTGATCCTGGCCGGGTACACGGTGCCGGTCTTCCTGGTCGGCCTGCTGCTGCTCCTGCTGTTCTGCGTGCACCTGCGGTGGCTGCCGTTCCCCGGGTACGTCCCGTTCACCACCGACCCGCTGCTGTGGGCGCAGAACCTGCTGCTGCCGTGGGTCGCGCTGGCCGTCATCCAGAGCGCCGCCTACGCCCGGCTGACCCGCTCCGGGTTGCAGGAGACGCTGGCCGAGGACCACATCCGCACCGCCCGGGCGTACGGGATCCCGGAGCGCCGGATCCTCTGGCGCCGCGCCCTGCGGGGCGCCCTGCTGCCGCTGGTCACGCTGACCGCGGTGGACCTCGCCGCGATCATGACCAGCGCGGTGCTGACCGAGACCATGTTCGGCCTGCCCGGCGTCGGGCAGCTGCTGGTCGGCGCGGTCAATCAGATCGACCTGCCGGTGGTCGTCGGGGTCACCCTGCTCACCGGTCTGCTCATCGTCGTGGCCAACGCCGCCGCCGACCTGCTCTACGCCGCCGTCGATCCCCGGGTGGAACTGCGATGACCCTGCTTCAGGTGGACGACCTGCGGATCAGCTTCGGCGACAAGCGGGCGGTCGACGGGCTCTCCTTCACGCTGCCCGCCGGTGGGTCGCTCGGCGTGGTCGGCGAGTCCGGCTCCGGCAAGAGCTCGCTGGCGCTGGCCCTGCTCGGACTCGGCGGCGAGGCGGCCGGCCGCATCGATTTCGACGGGACCGACCTGGTCACCGCGGGGCCCGAGCGGTGGCGCCGGATCCGCGGTGGACAGATCGCCATGGTGTTCCAGGAGCCGCTGACCGCGCTGAGCCCGTTCCACACCGTCGGTGACCAGATCGCCGAGGTGTACCGGCTGCACACCGGCGCGTCGCGCAGGGCCGCCCGGGCCCGCGCGGTCGAGGTGCTCGCCCAGGTGCACATCCCGGACGCGGCGCGGCGGGCGGGGGCGTATCCGCACGAGTTCTCCGGCGGGATGCGCCAGCGCGCGCTGATCGCGATGGCGATCGCCTGCCGGCCGCGGCTGATCGTCGCCGACGAGCCGACCACCGCCCTGGACGTGACCGTGCAGGCGCAGATCCTGGACCTGCTCGGTGAGGTGCGCGCCACGACCGGGGCGGCGCTCCTTCTGATCAGCCACGACCTGGGCGTGGTGGCCGGATCGACGGATTCGGTGATCGTGATGCGGCGCGGTCGGATGGTCGAGCAGGGGCCGACCGACACGGTGCTGGTCGCGCCGCGCGCCGACTACACCCGGGCGCTGCTGGACGCGGTGCCCAAGCCCGGCTCGCGGGACTACCGGCCGGGCGAGCCGCTGCTGCGGGTCCGGGACGTACGCAAGCACTTCCGGCAGCCGCGCCGCGGCTCGCTGCGCCAGCCGCCGCCGATCCGCGCTGTCGACGGCGTCACCCTGGACGTGCACGCCGGCGAGACGCTCGGCATCGTCGGCGAGTCCGGCACCGGCAAGACCACCCTGGCCCGGATGATGGTCGGCCTGGTCCGGCCCACCGCCGGGACGATCACCTTCGACGGGGTGGACATCGCCCGGCGGCGCGGGCGTTCGGTGCAGATGGTCTTTCAGGACCCGCTCTCGGCACTGAACCCGCGGCGCACCGTCGGCGAGAGCATCGCCGACCCGTTGCGGCTCGCCGGCGTCCGCGATCCCCGTCCCCGCGTCGAGGAGCTGCTGGAACGCGTCGGCCTGGACCGCGGCGAGTACGACCGCCACCCGCATCAGCTCTCCGGCGGGATGCGCCAGCGGGTCGGCATCGCCCGGGCCATCGCCCCGTCCCCGCGTCTGATCGTCTGCGACGAGCCGGTGTCCTCGCTGGACGTCACCACCCAGGCGCAGGTCCTCGCCCTGCTTGAGGACCTGCGGCGGGAGCTGGGCCTGTCGATGGTGTTCGTCTCGCACGACCTGGCGGTGCTGCGCCAGATCGCCGATCGGGTGGCGGTGCTGCGGGACGGCGCGGTGGTGGAGATCGGTCCGACCGCCGAGGTGTACGAGCAGCCCCGGCACCCGTACACCAGACAGCTGCTGGCGGCCGTGCCGGTGACCGATCCGGCCGAGGCCCGCCGTCTGCGGGCGTTGCGCACCGCCGGGGCCGGGTGAGGCCGCCGTCACCGGCGGCCTCCGCAGGCCCGCGCTCGGGACGGGAGGGCTCAGCCGCCCATCATCGTGATGGCCGACTTCGGCATCTCGACGGTCTGGCTCGCCGGCGGGGCCGACACGCTGACCTTGGTGCCCATGTCCGAGTAGCTGGCGACGGTCTGGCCGCCGCCGGAGATGACCGAGTCGATGTCCAGCGCCATCTTGCTGAGGTACCCCTGCCCGTCGACCTCCGCGGTGAACGGCACGGTCTTGCCCTTGAGCAGCTTGACCATCTCCGGGGTGGCCGACGGCGACTTGGACATGTCGACCGAGCCGGTGAAGGTGCCGTCCCCGGTCTTCGTGACGCCGATCGCCGCCTCCAGCATCTTCGCCGAGTTGCGCGGGTCGTTCTTCTCCAGGCTCAGCGCGCTGGTGGACGGCATCTTGCTGGCGTCGATGTGCATCCACTTGCCGTCGGCGAAGCTCTTCGCCGCGTCGCCGCCGTACTTGACGTAGAGGTCGTTGCCGATCTGGCGCATCTCAGCGGTGCTGCCGAGCGACGACATGTCCAGCGTCAACGCGATGAGCCTGTTCTCCGCGTCGAAGGAGCCGTCCGCGGTGATGCCGCCGACCGAGGTCAGGTGAATCTTGCCGCTGGAGCCGGTGAGCTTGCGGGCCGCCGCGACCAGCTCCTCGGCCGGGTTGGCCGGGGCCGTGGTCGCCGCGGCGGCGGTGGAGCCCGTGCCGCCGGTGGTGGTGGCCGGCGTGCCCTTGTCGCCGCAGGCGCTGAGCCCGGCGAGGGCCACCAGGGTCACCCCCGTGACGGCCAGACGTCCCATCTTCATCGTTCGTTGTCTCCCCGTCCCTAGGTATCGGCCGCTCACCCTAGACGGTCGGGTCAATCCGCCCGTGCCCGGGAGGCGCGGTCCCGTGCTCGCACCCCGGCCCTGGAGAGGATCTACGTCGATACCGGAGCCGAGGCGATCTTTTCCGGCCGCGCGGGCAACCTTTTCCCGCCCGGCGCGCCACCTACCGGGTACATCCCCGACCCGGAAGGCGATCCATGACATCCCGCTTCCGCAAGCTGCTGCTCGCCGGCGTCACCGGTGTGGTGGCCGTCGCGGCCGGCGTGTACGGCCTGAAGATGGCCGACGCCGCGACGTACCCCGACCCCGGCGCGGTGACCGGCTCGACCGGCGCGCACGACCCGACGATGGTGAAGAAGCCCGGCGGTGGCTACCTGCTGGCCGCCACCGGTGACGGCATCACGCTGAAGACCTCGGCCGACCGGACCCGGTTCACCGACGCCGGCCGGGCGTTCCCGAACGGCACGGCCTGGGCCGACGAGTACACCGGCGGCAGCGCGAACCTGTGGGCGCCGGACATCTCCTACCACGGCGGGAAGTACCTGATGTACTACGCCGCGTCCAGCTTCGGCTCCAGCAAGTCGGCGATCTTCCTGGCCGGCTCCACCAGCGGCGCGGCCGGGACCTGGACCGACTACGGCAAGGTGATCGAGTCGACGGCTACCAGCGGCTGGAACGCGATCGACCCGAACCTGACGGTCACCCCGTCCGGCGAGTGGTGGCTGAGCTTCGGGTCGTTCTGGTCCGGCCTCAAGATGGTCAAGCTGAACCCGTCGACCGGCAAGCGCGCCGACCGCACCATCCACAACATCGCCGAGCGCTTCGTCAACAGCAAGTCCGTCGAGGCGCCGCACATCTACCACCGCGGCGGGTACTACTACCTGTTCATGGCGTTCGACCTGTGCTGCAAGGGGGCGTCCAGCACGTACCGCACGGTGGTGGCCCGGTCGACGACGATCACCGGGCCGTACCGGGACCGGGCCGGCACGCTCACCACGGCCGGCGGCGGCACCGAGATCCTGGCCTCGCACGGCGCCATCCACGGCCCCGGCCACCCGGCGGTGCTCGCCGACAGCGACGCCGACGTGCTGGTCTACCACTACTACACGTCCGCGGGCGACGCCCGGCTCGGCATCAACCTGCTCTCGTGGAGCTCGTCCGGCTGGCCGACCGTCCACTGAGACCGGCGGGTGACGCGGCCGCCCGCGTCACCCGCACCGGCGCGCTCAGTCGGTCAGCCTGAGGTCGATGACGACGCCGTGGTCGGCGCAGGCGGACTGCAGGCCGCTGACGTGCCGGGTCAGCGGTTCCAGATAGGTCAGCGCCGCCACCTGGTCGTCCGTGCCCAGCTGGGTGACCTGCCACAGCACGTCCATCAGCTTGGTGCCGTGCTCGCGCAGGTCGGCGTACCGGGAGTCGGCGAAGACCCGGCGCATCGCGAGGTACTCCTCGCGGGTCAGCGTCTCGTCGGCGCCGCCCGCGGCCCGGTCCCGGTCGGCGAGGGCCTTGCAGGCGGCCACCCCGGAGTCCTCCCGGAGCACCCGGTCCCACAGCAGCCAGCCACTCCCGGCGAGCAGCATCAGCGACAGCGCCGCCACGGCGGCGAGCCAGGGCCAGAGCGGGCGGCGCGGCGGCGCGGCCGGGTGCGGATAGCCCGCAGGGAAACCCGCCTGCGGGTACGGCCCGGTGAACGGCTGGGTCGGCGGATGGTTGACGTACGGGTCCTCGGGGGGTGGAAACGGCTGCTGGGGCGGGTACGTCACCCTCCCCATCTCAGCCGACCCCGGCACCGCCCACAGTGGGCCGAACGGCCAGTTGTGCCGGTGTCACCCGATCCGGGAGCGCCGCCGCCGGCTCCGGGTGACAGCCGGCGGCGGCATGACCCGCGGGCCGGTCAGCCGCGCCCGGCCAGCGCCTCGGCGGCCAGTTCCAGCAGGGTCTCGACGTGCCCGCCGGGGGGATCGGGGCCGGATCCAGGCAGCGGTCGAGCAGCAGCTCCACCAGGGCCGCCCGGTCCACGACGGGGGCCGCCTCGATCCGGCCCGGCAGGATCCTGATCTCCACCGTGTCCCGCACCGGGGTGTCGGTGAGCAGCTGGGTGAGGTTCACGTCGAAGTACTTCGTCAGCTCGCCCTCGGCCGCGGCGGCCCGCAGCTCGGCGTACGTCGGTGTGCCGTTCGTGGCCGCCACCAGCGGCTCCGGCAGCGTCGCCAGCCGCCGGCAGGCCGGGTTGGTGCGCAGCACCTCCCGCAGCGGCTCCCGCCAGTGCGCGAACAGCCGCACCAGGTTCGCCAGCGCGTGCGGCGCGCGGAACGGCGCGCCGTCCACGTGCAGGTGCACCGCCGTCTCGTACGGCACGGTGAAACCCAGCTGGCGGGCCGGGCCAGCAGGCGCAGCAGCCGCGCGTCGTCGGTGAGCACCCGGAACCAGCCGGGCTGCGGGGGCGCCTTCGGGTCCAGCCCGGCGAGCAGCGTGATGTCGTCGACCAGGGTGCACAGCCACGCGCCGTCCGGCCGGCGCACCTGGAACCCCTGGGTGAGGTGCAGGAACCGGCCCAGCCCGGGGACCAGGGACGGCTCGCTGTCGGAGTGCCACACCGGCCGGACGCTGCCCCCGCAGCGCCCGGCCAGGTCCAGGGCGAGGGTGCGCCGGCTGGCCCCGGGCGGGGCCCTCAGCTCGATCTCGAACCCGGTGCGCCGGCGCAGCCTCTCGGTCACGGCTCGATCGGCAGGCTCTGTCCGGCGAGCAGCCGCTTGCCGGCGGCGACCTTCGCCTCGTACGGCGTCTTCAGGTGCCAGAGCTTGGCCAGCTTGACCGCGTCGTCGTAGTCGTACCCGGCTCGGTCGAACGCCTCGACCCGCAGCAGCTCCTGCTTCGACTCGGCGCTCTCCCGCTCCGGCTTGATCGGCAGGGTCTGTCCGGCGAGCAGCCGCTTGCCGGCGGCGACCTTCGCGTCGTACGGCGTCTTCAGGTGCCACAGCTTGGCCAGCTTGACCGCGTCGTCGTAGCCGTACCCGGCGGCGAAGAACTTCTGCACGGTGGCCGGCACCTGCCCCGGCTCGTCCGGGGTGGCCGGGAACGGCAGCGCCTGACCGGCCAGCAGCCGCCGCCCGGCCTCGGCCTTGACCCCGCCGATGTCGTCGGTCGACATGTT